>NZ_CP020083.1:2046220-2689940 GCF_003431825.1 Blastomonas fulva
GCTGCTGCGTTTCGCCAGTGGCGCACGGTCCCCGGCCCGCGCCGGGGCGAGTTGGTGCGCAGGCTCGGCGAGGAACTGCGCCGCCACAAGGCAGAGCTCGGCATGCTGGTGACGCTCGATTGCGGCAAGCCCTTGTCCGAAGGGCTGGGCGAGGTGCAGGAGATGATCGACATCTGCGATTTCGCAGTCGGACTGTCGCGGCAGCTGCACGGTCTCACCATCGCCAGCGAACGCCCTGGCCACCGGATGAGCGAGACCTGGCACCCGCTGGGGCCGGTGACGATCATCACCGCGTTCAACTTCCCGGTTGCGGTCTGGGCCTGGAACGCCGCGCTGGCGCTGGTCTGCGGCGACAGCGTGGTGTGGAAGCCTTCGGAAAAGACCCCGCTGACCGCGATCGCGGTGCAGGCGCTGTTCGACCGTGTGGCAGCGGACTTCGGTCCGGACGCGCCCGAGGGGCTGGCCCAGCTCGTTCTGGGCGATGCGAAGGCGGGTGCAGCCTTGGTCGATCACCCGGCGATTGCGCTCGTCTCGGCCACCGGCAGCACCGCGATGGGGCGGATCGTGGGGCAGGCGGCGGCGAAGCGCTTTGCGCGCAGCCTGCTCGAGCTCGGCGGCAACAACGCGACGGTGGTTGCGCCGAGCGCCGACATGGACCTCGCGCTCACCGGCTGTGCGTTCGGCTTCATGGGAACGACGGGCCAGCGCTGCACCTCGCTCAGGCGGCTGTTCGTCGAGCGCGGAACATACGACGCGTTCGTGCCGCGGATCATCTCGGCAGCATCGCGGCTGCCGATCGGCGATCCGCGCGATCCGGCGCATCTGGCAGGACCGCTGATAGACGAGGCGTCGTTTGCAGCGATGCAGGCGGCGCTCGCCGATGCCCGCGCGCTGGGGGCAACGGTGCACGGCGGCGAGCGGATCGATGGACCGGGAGAGGGCGTGTACGTCCGCCCGGCGGTTGTCGAGATGCCCGCGCAGACCGGCCCGATGCTGCGCGAAACCTTCGCGCCGATCCTCTATTGCCTGCGCTACGACACGCTGGACGAGGCGACCGCGCTCAACAATGCCGCAACGCAGGGCCTGTCGTCGTCGATCTTCACCAACGACCTGCGCGAGGCCGAAGCGTTCGTCGCCGCAGCGGGCAGCGATTGCGGAATCGCCAACGTCAACATCGGTACTTCGGGCGCGGAAATCGGCGGCGCATTCGGCGGCGAAAAGGAAACCGGCGGCGGCCGCGAGTCCGGATCGGACAGCTGGAAGGCCTATATGCGTCGCCAGACCAGCACGGTGAACTATTCGCACGCGTTGCCGCTCGCGCAGGGGGTGGCGTTTGAGCTGTGAGGGGGGAGGGTGATTTTTGAGCGGGAGCGGCCTGCTCATATCGCGACACGGCCTGAATGTCCCGGTCCCCTGCGAAGGCAGGGGCCCATAACCTGACCGTCGTGCTTGCGTGCGAGGGCAGGAGATGGATGCCTGCCTTCGCAGGCAATCGGGCAGGCAAGCGGCGGAGAGGGCAGAAGGACGCCCGGTTTCAGACCTTGCTTTACCACCTCCGCTCATCCTGAGCCGCGGGCCTCAGCCCGCGAAGTCGAAGGACCCGCGCCCACGCTGGCGGAATAGCGGGGCCTTCGACAAGCTCAGGCTGAGCGGAGGGGGTGGCGGCCATGGAGCACTGCCGCTAAAAAAGTTGTCAGTCAGCAATCGACCCCATGATAGTCTTTCAGCAGATGTCGGGGTAAACCAAGAGCCGTCCTTAATTTATGACGGTGGCCGACCATGGCGTCCCTAGGTGCATGTAAACTCGATTAGGAGGGGCGATCGTGACAAACCAGCCAGCCGGCATTCCCGAAGACGTCCTAGCATGGACGAGGGAACGAGTTCGCGAACGAGGACCGGTGCCGATGACGGATCAGATCTTTCGTCATGGTCGAGCCTATCACGAATGCGCGCTTAGATGTCTGGAGTTTCGCGGGGAGGGGCAGGCTTTCCTTTTCCAACCTAGCCTCGTCTTGCTTGCATTCGTGGTTGAGATCTACCTCAAAGGTTTGCTGGTTGCAGAAGGGAAAGACGCTCGCGGACACGACCACACACGACTTTTTGAGCAACTGGATTCGCCGACTAGGGCGAAAATCGCGGCGCGCTACGCCGAGCGCCATCAAGGTCAGGAACTCGCCGGAGATCTTCCTGGGTTTTCGAAGCTATTTGTCGATGCTCGCTATTCATATGAGCTGAAGGGTGAGCATGTGCACGACATATCGGGCGTCGCTCAACTCGCCTCCACGCTATATGAAGTATGGGCAGATTCGAGGCCGGAGCTCATCGAGACGGGAGTTGTCCATGATCGGATTACAGCCAAGAAGCAGGGCGCGCCGATCATTAATCCGAAAGGCTGATTTCCGGCTCGGTGAACCCGAAAGCAGGGTTTCCGTTTCCCACCCAGCGCCAGCCTCCAGACCCTGTTCCAGCGTACCCCAAAACCAGCCGTCCGCTTAACGCACGCTACCCCGCCCCAGCCCGCTCGCCGTGCCCCAGCGCGAGGTAGCTGTCCGACTGCATTTCCATCAGCCGCGAGATCGTGCGATCGAACTCGAACCTTCCGTCGCCGCTCGAATAAAGGTCCATCGGCTCGGCATCGGCAGACGCGATCAGCTTGACCTTCATCTCGTAGAGCGCGTCGATCAGCGTCACGAAGCGCGCGGCCTCGTTGCGGTTTTCGGGGCCGAGTTGCGGAATGCCGACCAGGAACACGGTGTGGTAGCGCCGCGCGATGGCGAGATAGTCGGGCGCGCCGCGGGCTTCGGTGCAGAGCTTCTTGAACGAGAATACCGCAACGCCCTTCAGCGACTTGGGCACGTGGATGCTGCGCCCGCCGCTGATCGCAACCTCGCCGCTGGGCACGTGCGCGGCATCATCGGGCGAGTAATCGGTCATCCGGAAGAAGGCTTCGCGCAGGGCAGCTGTGGCGGCGGGGCCGTTGGGGACGTGCCAGGTATTGGTGCCCGAAAGGCGCTCGAGCCGGTAGTCGGTCGGGCCGTTCAAGGATTGCACGTCGAGCCGCTGGTTGATGAGCGCGATGAAGGGCAGGAAATGCTCGCGGTTGAGCCCGTCCTTGTAGAGGTCGTCCGGCGGGCGGTTGGAGGTGGCGACAACGGTGACGCCCGATTCGATGATCGCGGTGAACAGCCGCGACATGATCATGGCGTCCGCAGAGTTGTTGACCACCATCTCGTCGAACGCGATCAGCCGGTAATTGTCGCTGAACTGTTTTGCCACTGGCGGGATCGGATCGCCCTGCATCTTGTCGCGCTCGACCCGCAGCCGCGCGTGGATGTCCTGCATGAACTCGTGAAAGTGGACGCGGATCTTGCGCTGGATATCGACCGATTCGTAGAACAGGTCCATCAGCATCGATTTGCCGCGCCCGACGCCGCCGAACATGTAGAGCCCGCGCACCGGCTGCGGCTGGGGCTGCATCGCCATCAGTCGCCACAGCAGCGATCCACGCGGCGGCACGGCCTGTAGCGCATCCTGCATTGCCTGCAATCGTACCGCGGCGGCGCGCTGGTCGGGATCGGGACGCAGTTCGCCTGCGGTGACCAGCGCGTCATAGCGGGCGAGCGTGCCGGTCATGACGGTGATCCGCTGCGTGCACCGATCTTGCGACCCGGCATCTTGCGGATCGTGCCGGTATAAGCGCAGATGCTGATGCCCTGCTGCTTGACCAGTCCGCGCAGGAACAGCATCCGCCCGGTTTCCTTGATGATCTCGACCTCGCAGTCCATCGGTACGCCCACCTTGCCGGCGCCCACGAAGTGTGTGCTGAGGTCAAGCGTCACGCCCGGGCCTTCGCGCAGCGATCCGTTGAGCCGTGCGCAGACGAACATCGAGATATCCACCTGGGTCAGGATCGCGCCGCCATGGACGTTGTCGGCAAGGTTGCCTTGCAGGTGGCCGGGGACGGTGCGCACGACGACGGTGCCGTCCGCGCGTTGCATCACCGACATCGGCCCCAGAGTGCTGTTGTAGCGGCCTTTTTCTCGCAGCTCCCACCGCATCCAGCCCGGGTGGTCCGGGTCTGGTCCGAGGGCAAATTCATCAGGCAATACGCCGTCCAGAACCAAAGGCGAGTCTGCGTCCACCGGGAGAGGGACAATCAAACCGGTCAGACGTGCCGTTCGACCTGCATCTTCTTGATCTCGGCGATCGCGCGCGCGGGGTTGAGGCCCTTGGGGCAGACGTTGGCGCAGTTCATGATCGTGTGGCACCGATAGAGGCGGAAGGGATCTTCCAGCTCGTCGAGCCGCTCACCGGTCATCTCGTCGCGGCTGTCGGCGAGCCAGCGATAGGCCTGCAGCAGGATGGCGGGGCCCAGGAACTTGTCCGAGTTCCACCAGTAGCTCGGGCAGCTGGTCGAGCAGCACGCGCACAGGATGCACTCGTAAAGGCCGTCGAGCTTGGCGCGGTCGGCGGGCGACTGCAGCCGCTCCTTGCCCGAGGGCACCGGCGTCACGGTCTGCAGCCAGGGGCGGATCGAGGCATACTGCGCGTAGAAATGGCTGAAATCGGGGACCAGATCCTTGATCACGTCCATGTGCGGCAGCGGGGTGATGCGCACCTCGCCCTTGCAATCCTCGATCGCGGTGGTGCAGGCCAGGCCATTGCGGCCGTTGATGTTCATCGAGCACGAGCCGCAGATCCCCTCCCGGCACGAGCGGCGGAAGGTCAGCGTCGAGTCCTGCTCGGACTTCATCTTGATCAGCGCGTCGAGCACCATCGGGCCGCAATCGTCCAGATCGATGTCGAACGTGTCGTAACGCGGGTTCTCGCCGCTGTCGGGATCATAGCGATAGACCTTGAATTTCTTGGTCCGGCCCCCGGTCTTCGCCTGAAACGCCTGGCCCTTGCCAGTGATCTTGCTGTTCGCCGGAAGCGTAAAGGTAGCCATGGAAATCCCTCGTCAATCTGTGCGTCCAGCGCCTAGATAGACACTTTAGCGCGCAGGCTCAACGGCAGAAGGGGAGCGGGTGCGAAAAAGGTGCGGCTTGCCAAGCTTGTGATGTTGCACGCTGGACGACTATACGGAAAAGCCGTATAGTCGAATGATGGGGCCGGCGCTGAAATTCGACTGGGACGATGACAAGGCGTCATCGAATGTCGCCAAGCACGGCATCGGCTTCGAATATGCAGTGCGCGTCTTTCTCGATGCGGATCGCGTGGATTTCGACGTGTCACGCAGCGAGGATGGCGAAGAGCGCCGCAAGACCGTGGGCATGATCGAGCAGCGACTGTTCGCGGTGGTGTATACCGAGCGGCCAAACTCGATCCGCATCATCTCCGCAAGGCGCTGCAATGGAAAGGAACAAAGACGATATGGCACGTTTCAAGCTTGATCCTGCGCACCCACCCGTTCTGGATGCCGACACGGCAGCGCGGCTTGATGCGATGACCGATGCCGATCTGACCGCACAGGCGCTGAGCGACCCGGACAATCTGCCACTCACGGAAGAGGAGCTTGCACGGCTGGCATCCGCGCGCAGGGTGCGGTCGGTCCGCGCGCGGACAGGGCTCAGCCAGCAACGCTTTGCTGACACCTACAGGATCAACATCGCCCGGCTGCGCGATCTCGAACAGGGACGAACGCGCGCCGACAGCGCGTTGCTTGCCTATCTTGCGGTGATCGAGGGAGAGCCTGAGGCGGTGTTGCGCGCCTTGGGGTGATTACCCCATCAGCCCATGGCTCCGCAGGCTCTCTGCGACGATCGTCTCGATCAGCTGTTCCTGGGTCCATCCGGCGCGGACGGCGGAGCGGCCGAAGACCTTTTGCGACCACAGGTTGCAGTTGAGGTTGACCTCGAGGAAGTTGAGTTCGCCCTTGTCCTGGTCCAGCCGAAACTCGTAGCGGCCATAGTCGAACGGCACGAACTCCTGCGCGAGGTTGGCGGTGTGCCCGGCGATGGCGGCCTCGAAGGGCGAACCATCGAAGTCGACCAGTTCGTACTTGCTGGCACGTTCGACCAGATCGCGCTTTTCCCAATAGGTGCGCAGATGGGTCGGATCGGCCTGCTCGAACAGCATCATCGGCAGGATCACGGGTTTGCCGTGGATGGTCACCACCGGCACCTCGACATCGCTGCCGGTAAGGAACGGCTCGACGATCGCGTCATGGCCTTCCTCGTGGATCGCGGCCACCGCGTCGCGCACGCCGGCCCAGTCGCCCGCGTCGCGCACGCCCCAGCTCGCCGACGAGGCGTTGGGCTTGATCACCATGCGCTCGGCCATCGGGCAGAGCTTCTCGTCGACCGGGCCGCCCTTGCGATAGATCGCCCAGTCCGCCGTCGGCAGGCCGCGCGCGCGCGCCACCAGCTTGGAGAGATGCTTGTCATCGGACAGGCCGCGCAGGATCGGGCTGCCGCCGAGATAGGGCAGGTTCCTGCGGTTGCAAAGCAAGGGCACCAGCATCTCGGAATTGACGAACCCGCCGCGGTTGAGCAGCGAGAAGACAAAGTCGACCTCAGGCGGATCGAACAGCATCGCGTACTGGTTGCCCACCTGCAGGTTGTCGAATAGCCCTTCCAGGATGGTGCGCACCTCGTTGTGGTAGACCGCGTGGTTGCCGTCCTCGGGGTGTAGCGAGCCATCGCCCAGCGCATGCTTGGCGAGGAACAGGACCTTCAGCGTTTCGCGCGTCTTGGCATCGATGGTGAGCGGGGCAGGGTATTGGGTCACTGAAAAGGCACACTTTCGTTGTTCATCCGGGGGCCAGCAGCCCGGGCCGGGGTTCCTTCAGGCAGGGCGAATGACCCAAGACAACTTGCCATTGCGGCCAACACCCCTATAGGCGCGCCCATATCCGCTTCGGGGGCGCAGCGAAAGTACCGTTTGATGGAACACGAACCAAACAAGGCTGTAAGCCACCTTCTGACGCTGGGCGGAGACGAGCGTATCGTCCCGGCGCATGCTGATGGCACCAACAAATATCACTCCTCGCCGTTCCCGCGGCAGACGGTGACCTATGCGTCATCGACCGCGAACGACATTTCTGCGTCGGCGTTCGAGCACCTCACCGCATTCGTCGCGCACAACGGCATCACCCCGGACATGGCAGGCGCCGATTATGCGCGGCATCTCGATGCAGTGCGCGAGCGGCTCGCCAGGGCCTACAGCCTGCCATCGGGCACCGACATCGCCTTTTCCGCATCGGGCACCGACCTGGAATACATCGCGCTGCAGGCCTTTGCCGGGCGCGCGCGCGGCGGCATCCACAATGTGCTGCTGGGCGCGGACGAGGTCGGCAGCGGTTGCATCCTGAGCGCGCACGGCCAGTATTTCGCCGCACAGACCGCCCTGGGTGTACCGACGACCAAGGGCACGCCGGTGCCGGGGCTGGCGCCTGTGTCGCTCACCGAAATTTCGGTACGCAACGGCTTTGGTGATGCCTTCGACAGCGGCGTTATCGTCGCTGGCATGCGCAGCGAGATCGAGCGCGCGCTGGCGAACGATCAGTTCCCGCTGCTGCACGTGGTGCACGGGTCGAAGACGGGGCTTATCCTGCCGCATCTCGACGACATCGACGCGCTGATCGCGCGCTATGGGAACCGCATCGGCTTTGTCGTCGACGCGTGCCAGGCGCGGATCACCAGCGCGGCGATCGCGGCGTATCTGACGCGCGGCGCAGTGGTGCTGCTCACCGGATCCAAGTTCATGGGCGGGGCGCCGTTCTCGGGCTTCGCGCTGGTGCCGCAGGTGATCGCCGCGCGCATCGCGCCGCTGGGCGAGGGGATGGCGACGATCTTCCGCCGTGCAGAACTGCCAGCCCGCTGGGCGGGTGCCGATCAGCTCCCCGATGGCGGCAATGCCGGGCTCACGGTGCGTCTCGAGGCGGCGCTGTTCGAACTCGAGCGCTTCCAGGCGCTAGCGTTCAGCGATGTCGCCCGGATTATCGAACTGTTCCGCACCGCATCGCTGCAGTTGGTGGAGCGCATCGGCGGGGCGCGGGTGCTGCCCTATCCGATTGGGGATCGCGAGCAGGCGGGCAGCCACCCGATCGAGATGCGCACGCTGACCACGATAGACCTCAGCGGCGAAAGCGGCGCGATCGATTTCGAACGTGCCACCGCGATCCAGATGGCGATGATGGCGGCGTCGGTGCGGCTGGGTCAGCCGGTCAAATGCGCGCGGTTCCAGGGGCTGGACATGGCGGGCAAGGTCCGCGGGACGCTGCGCGTGGGGATTTCCATGCCGCAGATCGTGGCGCTGGCCGCGCTGCCCGCCGATGCTGCCGAACGCGCGTTGGCACAGGATATGGGCGCGATCGCCCAGGCGTTCGGCACCGCGCGCGCTGCGCTGGGCTGACGCCTTGCCCGGCCCGATGGGCTGAAATCATGAATTGAAAGGCGATCATCGGCGGTCGTTCCCGGATATGTCCGGGAACGACCGCCAATCGATCATTTGTGCCTCAGGCTCAGTTGCCGAAGGTGCGCTGCCACCAGCCGCGACGCGTCGGCTCGTTGCTTTCCGCAGCGGGCTGGCCTGCCGCAGGAGCCGCCTGAGCTACCGGCTGTGCGTCCGCATCATCCGCAGCCTTGGCCGCAGGTGCGGTGTCTGTCACCGCTTCGGACGGCGCTTCGGCCTTGGGCGCAGCCTTTTTGCGGGGTGCGCGCTTGGGCTTGGGCTTGGCTTCAGCTTCCGGTGCCGCTTCCGTGTCGGCCTCGGATGCTGCAGCAGCTTCGGGCTCTGCGGCAACCTCGGTCGCAGCTTCTGCTTCGGCTGCCGGCTTCTTGGCGCGAGACTTGCGCTTGGGCTTGGGCTTCTCGGCAGGCGCTTCAGCGGCGTCTTCGGTCTCGGGTGCAGCATCCGCGATCGCGACATCGGCATTGGCCGGTGACGCTTCG
The DNA here is from genome assembly GCF_003431825.1 of Blastomonas fulva. GTDB lineage: Bacteria > Pseudomonadota > Alphaproteobacteria > Sphingomonadales > Sphingomonadaceae > Blastomonas > Blastomonas fulva. The sequence continues at coordinate 2,055,115 of NZ_CP020083.1, forward strand.
ATCATGGGTGCAGCCTCGTCGGCCGATGCACCGCCGGCTTCGGCATCGCTCGATGCCTCGTCCGCTGCATCGCCGCCCGTATCACCTTCGCCGCCCTTGCGGGCACGACCACCGCGACGACCGCGCCGCGCACGGCGGGGCTTCGCTTCGCCGCCATCGTCCGTGGCAGTGGTCGCGTCGTCTGTGCCGGTGTCTTCGCGCTGGTCGTCGGTTTCACCCGTTGCCTCGGCGCCGGCTTCGCTGGCGAAATCCGCCTCGTTGCCATTGTCGTATGAGGCTTCGGTCTGAACCGGCTGGCCGTTCTCGTCGAGAGCGGTGTCGCCATCGCGCTTGCCGCGCTTGCCGCGACGGCGGCGGCGCCGCTTGGAGCGACCGCCTTCGCCTTCCTCGGCCGTGCGCTGCGAAGGCGCGCGTTCGGTCCGCTCTTCGCCATCTGCGCGTTCGGGGCGATCAGCACGTTCCGGACGGTCTGCCCGCTCGCCACGCTCGGAGCGGTCGCCACGATCGCCACGGTTGCCGCGATTTCCGCGATCACCCCGGCCGCGCCGCGGCGCTGCTTCTTCCTCTTCCTCGATCTCGTCGATCTCGTCTTCGATTTCCTCGTCGTCATCGTCATCGATGATCGGCTGGAAGGTGACGGTCTTTTCCGGACGCGGGCCGCTGGCGGTGACTTCCATCTTCGCGCCTTCATTCTCCCCATTGGGCAGAATTTCGATGCGCACGCCGAAGCGTTCCTCGATCTCGGCGAGATCGCGGCGCTTGTTGTTGAGCACGTAGATCGATGCTTCCTGGCTGGTGCGCAGCGTGATCAGGCTGCCATGGCCGCGCGCGGCCTCTTCTTCCAGCAGACGCAGCGCCGACAGGCCCGCCGACGATGCGGTCCGCACCAGGCCGGTGCCGTCGCAATGCGGGCAGGTGCGGGTCGATGCCTCGAGCACGCCGGTGCGCAGGCGCTGGCGGCTCATTTCCATCAGGCCGAAGCCCGAGATGCGCCCGACCTGGATGCGCGCACGGTCGCTCTTCAGCGCATCGCGCATGGCCTTCTCGACCTTGCGGACGTTGTTGCCATATTCCATGTCGATGAAATCGATGACGACAAGGCCAGCCATGTCGCGCAGGCGCAACTGACGGGCGATTTCGCGAGCGGCCTCGAGGTTGGTGCTGAGCGCGGTCTGCTCGATGCCGTGTTCCTTGGTGGAACGGCCCGAGTTGATGTCGATCGAAACGAGCGCTTCGGTCGGGTTGATCACCAGATAGCCGCCCGATTTGAGCTGGACGACCGGTTCGTACATCGCCGACAGCTGGTCCTCGGCGCCGTAACGCTGGAACATCGGCACCGGGTCGGCATAGCTCTTCACCCGGCGCGCATGGCTGGGCATCAGCAGCTTCATGAAGTCCTTGGCGGCGCGGTACCCCGCTTCGCCTTCGACCAGCACTTCCTCGATATCCCGGTTGTAGATGTCGCGGATCGCGCGCTTGATCAGATCGCTGTCCGAGTGGATGATCTCGGGCGCCGACGCCTTCAGCGTCTTTTCGCGGATTTCGTCCCACAGGCGTGCGAGATAGTCGAAGTCGCGCTTGATCTCGGGCTTGGTGCGCGAAAGGCCGGCGGTGCGCACGATGCAGCCCATCGTGGTGGGCAGCTTCATCTCGGCGATGATTGTCTTCAGACGCTTGCGGTCCGACGCGTTCGAGATCTTGCGGCTGATGCCGCCGCCGTGCGCGCTGTTGGGCATGAGCACGCAATAGCGGCCTGCGAGCGAGAGATAGGTGGTGAGCGCGGCGCCCTTGTTGCCGCGTTCTTCCTTGACGACCTGCACCAGCATCACCTGGCGACGCTGGATGACGTCCTGGATCTTGTAGCGGCGACGCAGCGCCATGCGGTTGGTGCGCGCCTCGTCGCTGGCCTTGGCCTTGCCGCCACGGCCATCGCGACGCTTGCGGCGACCCGAATTGCGGCCGTTGCCGTTGCCTTCGCCATCGCTCTCGCGCGCGTCCTCGGCGTTTTCGCCTTCGGAGTCGGACTCGCTGTCGCCTTCGCCTTCGCTCTCGCCATCGCTGTCACCCGACAGGGTTTCGGCGACGATGGGCTCGTCATCGGCTTCGATCAGGCCGTCGTCGGACAGGCCGTCATTGTAGTCGGTGTCCTCGCCATGACCCGCGGCATCATCGGCCTCTTCCTCGGCAGCAAGCGCGTCGGCTTCTTCCTTGGCGTGACGGGCTTCTTCCGCGAGCAGGGCAATCTTGTCCTCGCGCGGAATCTGATAGTAGTCGGGATGGATTTCGGAAAAGGCGAGGAAGCCGTGGCGGTTGCCGCCATAGTCGACGAACGCTGCCTGCAGCGAAGGTTCGACCCGTGTTACCTTGGCAAGGTAGATATTGCCCTTGATCTGCTTGTGTTCGGCAGATTCGAAATCGAATTCCTCAATCCGGTTTCCCTTGAGCACCGCCACCCGGGTTTCTTCCTGGTGGCGCGCATCGATCAACATGCGCGTTGTCATTCAATATTCTCCGTGCGCGCGCACCGGGCGGAACCGGCCGGGTCGCTGCGCTTCTGTTTGTTAGGGCGCTGCCACCCCGGAGATCCGGGGCGTTGCGCAAACTGGTTGTTGCAAGAAGGATTGTGTCTGCTTCACAGGTTCGCAGGGCGTCAAGCGCACTGGCCGCAACACTTTTCCGCAGCCAACCGCCCGAAAGCGGGGTCGCGGAAAAGGCGGTATTCAAACCCATAAAGCGTCAACCTGATGATACGGCACCGGGGGCGAAATGCGTCCGCAATGCTGTCATTGAATGCGGGCATGGCGTGTTAAGCCAATGAGCCGCATAGCTTTGCTAGCATCGCTTTGTGAATACAGCAACAAAAAGCTCGTCAAGGCGGGGAGCCGACTAATATTGCAACGCACAATCGCATGCGCGCCATCTGATCATGCAGCATCCCGCCCAATCATGCTGAAATTCCTGTTAACCAGATCGTTTCACAGGGTTTTTCCCGCTTAACCCTAATCCTGTCTTCATCAAGCACACAGGCAGGAATCCGGGGAACATGAAATTGCACTGGACCGGACAATCGCGCCGGGGGCATAAGAGGCGCATGCTGTGGCTCACCTCCATCTGCGCGTCGATGGCATGTGCCCTGCCCGCGCAGGCAGGCGAGGTGTCCGATGTCGAGGTGCGCGCCAACCAGGTGGTGCTCCACTTCAACGATGTCATCGAAAGCGCGAGCAGCTTCGTGCTGAGCGGGCCCGACCGCATCGCCATCGATGTGAAGGGCGCGACCGCAGGATCGCGCGCGCTCAACCAGACCGGGCTGTTCCGCACCGTGCGCATGGCACAGTATGACAACGACACCGCCCGGATCGTGCTGGATCTCGATCGGCCCGCAATGATCAGTTCGGGCACCTTCTCCGAAGATGGCCGCAGCCTCACGCTCTCGGTGGCAGAGGTGGGCTCGTCGCAATTGCGCGGCGTGCTTTCCGCCTCGCGCCAGTCGTTCGTGCCGCCCGCGCAGTTTCGCGCGGAGCCGCCGCCGCGCCGCTACAGCGTGCGCATCCCGTTGCCCAAGCCCGCCAAGGCGCCGCCGCTGCCCAGGATCGAAGGGCCCAACGACAAGTCCCGCCCGCTGGTGGTGATCGATGCGGGGCACGGCGGGCATGACCCCGGCGCGATCAGCCCGCACGATGGCACGCACGAAAGCAAGGTCACGCTGCAGATCGCCAAGGCCATCCGCGACGAACTGCTCAAGAGCGGGCGGGTGCGGGTGGCGCTGACCCGCGACAGCGACAGCTTCCTGGTGCTGCAGGAACGCTATGGCATCGCGCGGAGGCTGGGGGCGGACCTGTTCATCTCGGTGCATGCCGACGCCGCGGCCTCGCAGACCGCGCGTGGCGCGACGATCTATACATTGTCCGAGGTTGCCTCCGATCGCGAGGCCGCCCGGCTTGCGGCGCGCGAGAACAAGGCGGACATCCTCAACGGGGTGAACCTGGCCGATGCACCCTCCGATGTCTCGTCGATCCTGATCGATCTCACCCAGCGCGAGACGATGAACCTGTCGGCAGACTTTGCCCGGCTGTTGCGGCGCGAGGGTGACGACAAGATGAACTTCCGCACCGATTCCCACCGCTTCGCCTCGCTGATGGTGCTCAAGGCCCCCGATGTCCCTTCGGTGCTGCTCGAGACAGGCTATGTCAGCAATGCCGACGATGTCGCTTTGCTCAATTCGTCGGGTTATCGCCGCCGGATCGCGGAGTCGGTCAGCCAGGCGATCACGGTGTTCTTCGCCCGCAAGCTGGCGTCGCGCTGAGGGCATTATATCCCGCTTCCGTCATTCCCGCGAAGGCGGGAATCCCGCTTTTGCTCGCCGTGACGAAAGGACGAGGGACCCCCGCGTGTGCGGGGGTGACGATGACAAGGAATGATTGGCGGGCAGCAGGCTGATCTGCCGCTCTGGCCCGACCCGTCTCGTGCCGTCCAATCCGCTCTGGCATTATTCAGGAATGATGTGCTAACCGCGCTGGCATGAGCGAGGGTGAGAACGGCGATATCGCCTATAGCGTGCGGCGCGGCGGAGACGGGGCCTTGGCCTCGATGCGCGATGCGTGGACCAAGCGCTGGGTGCGCTGGGCGGCCTATCTGCTGGCTGCCGCGCTGGTCGGCATCTTCCTGATCTGGGTGATCTTCGCGCGCGATCTGCCGTCTGCCGATACGCTGATCGATTACGAACCCGACCTGCCCACCATGGTGCGCGGTGTCGATGGCGAGATCATCAACAGCTATGCGCGCGAGCGCCGGGTGCAGTTGCAATACAAGGATTATCCGCTGCCGCTGATCCGGGCCTTCCTGTCGGCAGAGGACAAGAACTTCTTCTCGCACAACGGTCTCGATTATCCGGGCCTTGCCTCAGCGGTGTTCGATTATGTGACCAAGATCGGGTCGGGCCAGCGCGCCCGCGGCGGATCGACGATCACCCAGCAGGTCGCCAAGAACCTGCTGCTGGGCGACGAATATTCGATCACTCGCAAGATCAAGGAAGCGATCCTGGCCTATCGCATCGAGGATGTGCTGACCAAGCAGGAAATCCTCGAGCTCTACCTCAACGAGATCTATCTCGGCCGCAACGCCTATGGCGTGCAGGCGGCGGCGCGCGCCTATTTCGGCAAGGACGTCGGCGAGCTCAAGCTGCACGAAGCCGCGTATCTCGCGATCCTGCCCAAGGCGCCGTCGAACTATCGGCCCGAAGTGCACATGGAACGCGCGCTGGAGCGGCGCAACTGGGCGCTGGGCGCGATGCAGTCCAATGGCTGGATCACGCAAGCGCAGATGGCTGCGGCGCAAGCCGAACCGCTGGGCACCATTGCGCGAACGGGTGACGGCTATGAGAAGATCGGCGGCTATTTCGTCGAGGAAGTCCGCCGCCAGCTGGTCGAGAAGTTCGGCGAGAAGGCCGAGGACGGCAAGAACAGCGTCTATGCCGGCGGGCTGTGGGTGCGCACCTCGCTCAACCCTGCGATGCAGAAGGCCACCACCGAGGCGCTGCGCGATGCGCTATTGCGCTATGACCGCGGCAGCGGCTGGAGCGGCCCGCTCAACACCATCGAGATGAGCGATCAATGGGCCTCCACGCTCGCCTCGACCTATATCGACATCGATTATGAAAACTGGCGCGTTGCGGTGGTGATCGACAAGTCCGCAAGTGCCGCCGAAATCGGCTTTGCCAATGGCGACAAGGGCGTGCTGCCGCGCTCGACCGCGACCATGCCGCGCAAGCGTGTTGGCGGCACCGCGTTCGATTCGATGAAGCCGGGCGATATCATCGCCGTGGCGCCGATGGCGGGCGACACCTACGCATTGCGCAATGTGCCCGAAATCTCGGGCGGAATGGTCGTGCAGAACCCGCGCTCGGGCCGGGTCTATGCGATGCAGGGCGGCTTCGATTCGCAAATCAGCCCGTTCAACCGCGCGACCCAGGCCGATCGCCAGCCGGGCTCGACGATCAAGCCGTTCGTCTATGCGACCGCGCTCGACAACGGCATGACGCCCGCGACCCAGATCGTCGATGGCACCTTCTGCGTCTATCAGTCGGCCAGCCTCGGCAACAAATGCTTCCGCAACTTCGGCGGATCGGCGGGCGCGGGCGCGCAGACGATGCGCTGGGGCCTCGAACAGTCGCGCAACCTGATGACGGTGCGCGCCGCCAATGATGCGGGCATGACCAATGTGGTGAAAACCATCAAGGCGGTCGGCATCGGCGACTACAAGCCCTATCTCTCGATCGCGCTGGGTGCGGGCGACACCACGGTGATGAAGATCACCAACGCCTATTCGATGCTGGTCAACCACGGCCGCGAGCTCAAGCCCACGATGATCGACTATGTCCAGGACCGCCGCGGCAAGGTCATCTTCCGCTCCGATCCGCGCACCTGCGAGGGCTGCAACATGGCCAAATGGGATGGCAAGCCGATGCCGCGCTATACCCCGCGCGGACGCCAGATCATCGACCCGATCACCTCCTATCAGGTGGTGCACATGCTCGAGGGCGTGATTACGCGCGGCACCGCGACCAACCTTGCCGACCTCAAGCGCCCGATGTTCGGCAAGACCGGAACCTCGAGCGGACCCACCAACGTGTGGTTCGTAGGTGGCACCCCCGATATGGTGGCGGGCATCTATCTGGGCTTCGACAAGCCGCGCAGCATGGGCGGCTATGCCCAGGGCGGCAGGCTGGCCGCGCCGGTGTTCAAGCAGTTCGCCAAACAGGTGCTGCCCGACATGCCGGTGACCGAATTCCGCGCGCCTGCGGGCACGCGCATGGTCCGCATCGATCGCCGGTCGGGCCGCAGGGTCTATGGCGCCTGGCCAGGCGACGAGGCCAAGGCCGCAGTGATCTGGGAAGCGTTCAAGCCCGAGACCGAGCCACGCCGCACCATCCGGCAGGAGGAAATGGCAGCGGTCAAGGCGGTGCAGAAGCGCGCCGGTCCGGCAGCACGCCCGCGCAGCGACAGCGAATTCCTGCAGCAGCAGGGCGGAATTTACTGATTTCGCGGTCACTCTACCAAAAGCATTGAAAATCGGCCGGGTGCCGCGTACGCCAATGCGGACATGCTCAGCCAGAAAGTCCGATACACCATCCGTGCGCTTCAGCACCTTGCCGACCATTACGGCGAAGGGCTGGTGCATCTGGAGGATATCGCGCAGGCGCAGAACATCCCGCCCAAGTTCCTGACCGTGATCCTTTCGGAAATGGCGCGCGCCGGGCTGGTGCATTCGCAGCGCGGCAAGGATGGCGGCTACACCCTGGGGCTCGCGCCGGTCGACATCCGCTATGGCGACATCGTGCGGATCACCAGCGGATCGCTTGCTTTGGTGCCCTGCGCCAGCCGCTATGCCTATGAAAAGTGCAAGAATTGCTTGGCGGAGGATGAATGCCGCTTGCGTGCGCTGATGCTCAAGGTACGCGATGAAACCGCTGTGATCCTGGACCAGATCACGCTGGCCGACCCGATCCCGCCGGTGGCGGCGTTGGATCCGGCGATCGCCGACTGACCGTCAGGCGGCGAACACCACGCGCCAGGCTGCGCCTGCGCCCGCCCCGGTGACCGGCTTGAGTTCTCCGCCAAGCTGCGCCGCGAGCGACTGCACGATGCGCGTGCCCAGCCCCTTGCTGTCGGCCAGATCGACTCCTTTGGGCAGGCCCCTGCCATTGTCGCTGACCGTCAGCGCGAGCCGTGCAGGGTCTAGCTGCTCCAGCTTCAGCGTGATCGTGCCGCCGTTGTCGGCAAAGGCGTGCTTAAGGCTGTTGGTCACCAGTTCGGTCACCAGCAGCGACAGCGTGGTCAGCCGCGCGATGTCCAGCCGGATCGTGGGCATGTCGACCATGCACACGATGTTCTTGGCCCCGGTCGCCTGCAGCAGGTCAGAGCAGATTTCCTGAAAATACTGCGCCACCGGTAAGTCGACCGATGCAGGATCATAAAGCCGCCGGTGGATGCGCGACATCGTCTCGATCCGGCTTTGCGCTTCGTCGAGCGCGCTGCTGGCGGTGGACGGGTCGGCGGTGACCTTGCGCTTTTGCAGATGCAGCAGCGCCGCGACGAAGGTCATGTTGTTGGCGACGCGATGTTGCAGTTCCTGGAACATCGTGCGCTGCTGGTCATACAGCGCCTGCGTCACCTGCTTTTCCCCGCGCAGATCGTCTGCCGCGCTGTGCATCAGATGGATGAGCGTGATGTCGACCGCGACGATGAAGATGTAGAAGCCCAGCGCGATCGCACTCGCGCCATCAAGACCGAAGCTGTTGAGTGGCGGAATGAAGAAATACCATGCCGCAAGCCCCGAGAGCGTCGCGCACAAAAGTCCCGGCCGCAGCCCCGCCAGAAAGGCGGTGACGATGACCGCGGGAAAGAAGGTGAGAAAAGGAAAGCCCGGCGGCAATGTATCGCGCAGATAGATGCGCAACAGCAGGGCGGCGGCGAAGGTGACGATCGCCAGACCGTAACCCATGCCAGGGTCGCGCCTGAAGATGGCCCCCGCGCTGACAAATCTGTTCATGCCTGTAAGGATCCGCGAGCACCGGGGCTGGGTCGTCCGCCGGGATGATTGTTCCGCTTTCTAGGGGGTGGGGAAAGTCTGGGCAAGCGACGTTTTGGTTCGTGCGCCGAACCGTTGCCACCGGATCACACTCTTGGGCCAGGCCGATCGCGCCGCCGCCAGTTAACCCGGCTTTTACCTTGGGCAAGCCATAGTCAAAACACTGAAATCTAAAGTGCCCGGGGAATGGTTCATTCTTGATCGTCTGACAATGTTCATCCGCGCCGCATGGCAGCGGGCAAGGGCTGCGACCGATGGTGGCAATCTTGCGCCGCATATCCGCGATGAACTTGCCCTGCTGCAATATACCCGGCTTGGATCGATCGTCCCGATACTGTATTTTTCGATCGCTCTCGTCGCCGTAGTGGCCGGTGCCGCCTCGGGCGGCGGGTTCGACATCATGTACCACCTGCTGCTGCCGGGCGGGTTCATCGTGCTGGGATGCTGTCGCTGCCTGGTGTGGTACCGCCGCCGCGGCGTGCCGGTCGCCATCGACAAGGTTCGCCGCTACCTCAAATCCACCACCTGGATCGCGCTGGGGATGGGCCTGGTGGGCGGGTTGTGGACGGTCGATGCCTATTTCGACACGCCGGAGACGCGGCGGGTGCTGGCGCCAGTGTTCATCTTCATGATCACCTTTGCCGGGGCCGTGTGCCTGACCAGCATGCCCAGGGTCGCGATGGGGGTGGTGATCGTGGCGTTGACGCCGATGCTCACGATCATGGTCCAGTCGCCCGATATCGGCGTGCAGGCGATGGGGGTCTGCTTCGTCATCGTCTCGGCGCTGACGCTGATGCTGATCGTGAACAGCTTCAACGAGATCGTCAGTGGCCTGGTGTTGCGCCACGAGCTCAAGATGCTGTCGGAAACCGATCCGCTGACCGGGCTTGCCAACCGCCGGGCGTTCCGCGCGCAGTTCGCTTCCGCGCCTGCAGCGCTCGATGGCGCCAGGCGCGTGACGCTGGTGATGATCGATCTGGATGGCTTCAAACAGGCCAATGACGCGTTCGGCCATGCCGCCGGCGATGCGATCCTGGTCCAGGCGGGCGAGCGCCTGCGCAACCTTTGCCAGGACGCCAGCTGCGTCGCCCGGCTGGGCGGCGACGAATTTGCGCTGCTGATCGAAACGGCAAGCGACAGCGACGCGCTCAAGCGTGCGGTGCAGACCGTGCTGTCGCTGCCGTATCAGTATCGCAATCAGCAGATCGTCATCACCGCCAGCGTCGGCACCGCGCATGGCCCCAAGGACAGCGAAGGTCTCGAGGCGCTGATGCGCGATGCGGACAGCGAATTGTATCGCGCCAAGCAATGGGCGTCGATCCGGCGTCAGGTCGGCGCAGGTACGGGTGCCAGTGCCAGTGCCAGTGCCAATGCGGGGGCCAAGTCCGGCGGGGGATCAGCCCGCGCAATCAGGTCCGCACCGGCAGCCCGGCGCGGGATCTGACGCGCCTCTGCCTTCTGCCGCCGGGCCCCAGGATCAGCGCTTCGACGCTGCGGCAAACCGGCGCGAAACTTCGCCCCAGTTGACCACCTGCCACCAGCCGTCGAGATAGTCTGCGCGACGGTTCTGGTACTTCAGATAATAGGCATGCTCCCACATGTCGTTGCCCAGGATCGGCAGGCCCTTGTCCTCGGCGGCATCCATCAGCGGATTGTCCTGATTGGGGGTGGAGGTGATCGCCAGCTTGCCGTCCGGCTTGACGATCAGCCACACCCAGCCCGATCCGAACCGCGCGGTGCCCGCCGCCTTGAACGCCGCCTTGAACTGGTCCATCGATCCAAACTGCGCGGTGATCGCCTTGGTGAGCGCGGGCGAGGCGGTTCCCGCCTGCGCAGGCGGCACCATGGTCTTCCAGAAGAAGCCGTGGTTCCAGTGCCCGCCGGCATTGTTGCGCACGGCGGCGGGCAATGTCCCGGCCTTGGTGACCAGCTGCTCGAGCGTCATGCCTTTCAGCGCGGCATCTGTCGCCACCGCCTTGTTGAGATTATCGACATAGGCCTGGTGATGCTTGCCATGGTGGATGGTCATGGTCTGCGCATCGATTGCCGGTTCCAGCGCATCCGGAGCATAGGGCAAAGCGGGCAGCGTGAAGGCTGCGGGCGCAGGCGCAGGCGCGGCGGCAGGGGCCGTTGCAGGAGCTGTCTGAGCGACCAGCGGTGCCGCCATGCCCAGGGCAAGAGCGGACAGAAGGGGGTGGATCATGCGCATCGGGCGAACTCCTTGGGGTGGCGATCTTGCAGTCAGGCGCGGACGATATCCCGCCCGGCCAGCGGAGCAAGGGCTTTCATCGGCCCTGCAGGATCAGATGTCCGGCTCGACCCGCCCCAGCAGGCCGACAAGCGCGGTCGCATGGTGCGCCGCGGTCTGGTTCAGCGCCTGCTCGAGCGCGCGATAGGCGGCAAGCACCTGCTGACCGCGCGGGGTCAGCCGCGATCCGCCGCCGGTCCTGCCGCCCTTTTCGGTGAGCACGACGGGCTCTCCCCAACAGCGGTTGAGTGTGTCGATCATATCGCGGGTACGCCGATAGCTGATCCCCATGCTGCGTCCGGCAGCGGCGATCGATCCCTCGCGCTGCACCGCGTCGAGCATGGCCGCCTTGCCCGGTCCTATCGCGATTGCGCCATCGAGATAGACCTGTGCCTTGATCTTGAGCGGGGAGGGGGACGGACTGGTCATCGTCCTCCGCATTAGCATCGCTGCGCCCGCAATTCCAATGCTGCCGCCGCACTCACGGCTTGCCAGCCAGCGATGTATGCCGCAAAGCATATCGCTTGATGCGAGGTACGACGATGCGGGTCCTGATCGGCCGAATGTGGATGATGGTGCTGGCCGGTGTGGCGTTGTCCTGTGCGGCGCTGACGGCGTGCGACAGGCCCGCGCCGCCGCCGCGTATTGCCGCCGCCGCCGATCTGCGGCTGGCGCTGACCGAGATCGCGGCGGCCTTCGAGCGCGACACCGGGCGCAAGGTCGATCTGCTGTTCGGATCGTCGGGCAACTTCTACCGCCAGCTTCAGCAGGGCGCGCCCTTTGCCATGTTTCTCTCGGCAGACGAGGAGTATGTGCTCGATCTCGCCAAGGCGGGCAGGACCACCGATCAGGGGCGGCTCTATGCAGTCGGGCGGCTCGCGCTGGTCGCCCCCAAGGCCTCGCCACTGAAGGTGGACGAAGGCTTGGAAGGACTGCGCAAGGCGCTGGCCCGGGGCGACATCCGCCGCTTCGCCATCGCCAATCCGGACCACGCGCCCTATGGCCGGCGTGCGCGCGAGGCGCTGGAGCAGGCGGGGCTGTGGCAACCGCTCGAACCGCATCTGGTCCTGGGTGAAAATGTCTCGCAGGCGCTGCAGTTCGCGATCGATGGCGGCGCGCAGGGGGGGATCATCGCCTGGTCGCTGGTGCAGGATCCGGCGCTCGGCGCGCGCGCGGACTTTGCCCTGATCCCGGCGGAGCTGCACGCGCCGTTGCGCCAGCGCATGGTGCTGATGCGCTCGGCGGACGAAACCGCGCGGCGCTTCTACGCTTATATCGACCAGCCGCCTGCGCGCGCGATCCTCGATCGTCACGGATTTGCGCTGCCGAGCGCAGCCAACTGACCGCGCATGGACTGGCAGGCGCTCAACCTTTCGCTGGCCCTGGGGGGCATGACGGTGCTGATCCTGATGCCGATCGCGCTGCTGCTGGGGCGCTGGCTGGCATTCGCCCGGTTTCGGGGCAGGGCGGTGATCGAGGCGCTGGTGACGCTGCCGCTGGTGCTGCCGCCCACGGTGATCGGCTTTTACCTGCTCTCCGGCATGGGGCCATCCTCCCCCATCGGTCGCGCTTGGCAGGCGCTGTTCGGAGACGGGCTGGTGTTTACCTTCGAGGCGGTGCTGATCGCCTCGGTGATCGTCAACTTGCCATTTGCGGTGCAACCGGCGCAGCGGGCGTTCGAGGCCATCGGCCAGGACCTGCGCGATGCGGCGGCGACCTGCGGCCATTCCAGCTGGCGCTGCCTGTGGCGGATCGAGCTGCCGCTGGCCTGGCCGGGGCTGCTCACCGGTGCGGTGCTGAGCTTTGCGCACACCCTCGGCGAGTTCGGCGTGGTGTTGATGGTCGGCGGGTCGATCCCCGGCGAAACGCGCACGCTGGCGCTCTCGATCTATGACCGGGTGCAGGGGTTCGACATGCAGGGCGCCAACAGCATGGCGCTGGTGCTGATGGCGATCTCGCTGGCCACGGTGAGCATGACTTTCGTGCTGTCGCATCGGGGGCGCCGACATGGCTGAAGCGCTCGCCATCGCCCTGCGCCAGGACGCCCCCATTCCGCTCGATTTCTGGCTCGAGGTCGCGCGCGGCGAGACGGTCGCGCTGGTCGGGCCGTCGGGCGCGGGCAAGACCACCGTGCTGCGCTGCATCGCCGGGCTGCATCGCGCCACCGAGGCCAAAGTGGTGTGCAACGGCCAGGTCTGGGCCGATACCGCCGCCGGGATCGATCTTGCCGCGCGCGATCGCCGCGTCGGGTTCGTGTTTCAGTCCTATGCGCTCTTCCCGCACATGACTGCCCGGCAGAACGTGATGGAGGCGATGCTCGACATCGGCGCCCAGAAGCGCGAAGCCGAGGCGCAGCGGCTGCTTGCCCAGATGCAGCTCGAAGGGCTTGAGGATCGGCGCCCCGCGCAGCTTTCGGGCGGGCAGCAGCAGCGCGTGGCGCTGGCGCGCGCGCTCGCTCGCAAGCCCGACATCCTGCTGCTCGACGAGCCGTTCTCTGCCGTGGATCACCCCACCCGGCGTCAGCTGCACCGCTCGATCGAGGCGGTGCGCGCGCTGTCCGATCTTCCGATCGTCATGGTGACGCACGATATCGAGGATGCCGCGCGCATCGCCGACCGGCTGTGTCTGGTGATCGACGGGCGCATGGTCGAGGCGCTCGATCGTCCATCGTTCAGATCGAATCCGGACACCCAGCTAGCGCGTTGGATGGCGCAATAAGGGTCAAAGGCTGCATTGCCACGCGTTGCCGGTGTCGTTTTCTGACCAGTTTTCCTTGTTTGTCGCGGCTGCCTGCGGCTAGGACAAAGCGAACAGCGATATCGCCCACCCTCAGGCTTTATCCCCCTAAGGAGCATTTCGGCCCGGCAATGGCAGTCCCGTTGACGCTTTACACGCTTGTTATCCTGCCGTTTCTCGCCGCCCTGCTGATCGCGATCGGCAGCGGGGCGGGGCGAGCGGTGCACAGCGGGTTGGCGGCAGCGGGCAGCGCGCTGGGGCTGGCGCTGGTGCTGGGGCTTGCCGGACGGGTGATCGGCGGCGAGGTTCCCGCGGTGTCGACGCCCTGGGTCCCGGCCATCGGGCTGGATGTCTCGCTGATGCTCGATCCGCTGGGGCTGATGTTCGCCGGGCTGATCCTGGGGATCGGCCTGCTGGTGGTGATCTTCGGTCATTTCTATCTCGCCAGCGGCGAGGCGACGGGGCGCTTCTTTGCCAGCCTGATGCTGTTCCAGGGCGCGATGCTGGGCATCGTGCTGTCGGGCAACGTGCTGCTGCTGCTGGTATTCTGGGAGCTGACCAGCCTGTCGTCCTTCCTGCTGATCGGCTTCTGGCGCGACAAGGCAGAGGCGCGCCAGGGCGCGCGCATGGCGCTGGCGGTCACAGGCGGCGGCGGGCTGGTGCTGATTGCGGGCATGGTGCTGCTTGGCACCATCGCCGGATCGTTCGACCTGATGACGATCCTGCAGCGCGGCTACATCATCCAGGCCTCGCCGCTCTATCCGGTGATGCTGATGCTGATCCTGATCGGCTGCTTCACCAAGTCGGCGCAGTTCCCGTTCCATTTCTGGCTGCCGCACGCGATGGCAGCGCCCACCCCGGTCAGCGCTTATCTGCATTCGGCAACGATGGTGAAGGCAGGCGTGTTCCTGCTCGCTCGGCTGTGGCCGGTGCTGGCGGGGACCGATCTGTACACCGTCATCGTCACCAGCGTCGGGCTCATCACCATGCTGCTGGGTGCCTGGGTGGCGCTGTTCAAGCACGATCTCAAAGGCATCCTGGCCTATTCGACGATCAGCCAGCTCGGCCTGCTGGTGATGCTGTTGGGCTTTTCGCTCGAAATGGCGGCGGTTGCCGCGGTGCTCCACATTCTCAACCACGCTGCGTTCAAGGCGGCGCTGTTCATGTCGGCGGGGATCGTCGACCATGAAACGGGAACGCGCGATATCCGGCGGCTGGGGGGGCTTGCCAAGGTGATGCCGATCACGGCGATCGTGGCGACGCTCGCCGCCGCTGCGATGGCGGGGCTGCCGCCGTTGGGCGGATTCATCTCCAAGGAGATGATGCTCGACGAGACGCTGCACATCGCCCTGTTCGGACTGCCCTGGCTGGTGCCGGTGGTGGCGACGATCGCCGCGATGCTGTCAGTCGCCTATTCGCTGCGGCTGGCGGTGCACCTGTTCTTCGGCGCGCCGCGCGATGCCGAACCGCATGCCCGCGCGCATGATCCGGGCGTCGGCATGTGGGCCTCACCCGCCTTCCTTGTGGTTCTGGCGGTGCTGCTCGGGCTGGTGCCGATGGCGCTGGCAGGGCCGCTGGTCGCATCGGTCGCCGGCGCGGTGATCGGCGATACGGCCCCGCCGCTGGGGCTGGCATTGTGGCACGGTGTCAACCTGGCGCTGGCGATGAGCATGGCCGCCGTTGCCATCGGTGCGCTGCTGCTGTGGCGGCATGCCGGGTTGCTGCGCGCGTATGAATCGGTCCGCCATCTCGATGCCAAGGCCATGTTCGACCGGGCGATGGCCTTTGCCGATGCGCAGGTGCGCACGTTGATCGTCGCGACGCATACCCCATCGCTGCAGCGGATGCTGCTGATGACCTTTGCCGTGGTGGTGGCCAGCGTGATCGAGGGCGCTGTGGCCGGCGGCGGCAGCCTGACCGGAACGCGCCCCGGCCAGCCGGCATCGGTGGTGGCGATCATCGCCTGGGCGCTGCTGATCGCGGCGACCATCGCGGTGCTGCGGGCACAGCGCCAGCGTTTCGTGGTGCTGATCTACATCAGCGTCATCGGCCTCGTGATCACGCTCGCCTTCGTGCATTTCTCCGCGCCGGATCTGGCGCTCACCCAGATTTCGGTCGAGGTGGTGACGATCCTGCTGCTGTTGCTGGCGCTCAACCTGCTGCCCAAGACGCCGCCGCTGCTCTCCAGCCAGCCGCGCCGGATCCGCGATGCCGTGCTCGCGATCGGCGGCGGTCTGGGGGTGGGCGGCGCAGCCTGGGCGATGCTGACCCGCAACCCCAATGACCCGATCTCGAGCTATCACCTCGCCAACAGCTACAAGGGCGGCGGCGGCACCAATGTCGTCAACGTCACCCTGGTCGATTTCCGCGCGTTCGACACGCTGGGCGAGATCATCGTGCTGGGGATTGCAGGGCTGGCGATCTATGCGCTGCTCGATACCACCGCGCGCGGCGCGGCGGCGGCGCGGCTGCGCTTGTGGCAGGAGGACATGCCGCATTCGCCCGAGCGCCATCCGCTGATGTTCGTGATGGCAACCCGCATCCTGCTGCCGCTTGTGCTGGCGGTGGGCATCTACATCTTCCTGCGCGGACACAACCAGCCCGGGGGCGGGTTCATCGCCGCTTTGGTGGTGGCGATCGCGTTCCTGCTGCAATATCTCGCCTCGGGCTTTGACTGGACCGATGCGCGGCGCAAGGTTGGCGAACACATGCTGATCGCCACCGGCGTGCTGGTGGCGATGGCGACGGGGCTGGGCTCGCTTGTGTTCGGCGCCAATTTTCTCACCAGCGCGTTCGGCTATTTCCATATCCCGCTGGTCGGCGAGGTCGAGCTCGCCACTGCGCTGCTGTTCGACATCGGCGTTTTCGCGGTCGTCTTCGGCGCGGTGATGCAGGCGCTGGCGCAGCTCAGCCAGATCTCTCAGCGCGCTGCCCGCGCGCACGCCGCGCAGGTCGAAGCGCAGCAGCAGGATGACGCGCCATGACGCTCGAATTTCTCGTGGCGAGCGCCATTGGCGTGCTGGTGGCAGGCGGCATCTATATGGTGCTGCGCGGGCGCACGTTTCAGGTCGTGCTCGGGCTGACGCTGTTTTCCTATGCGGTGAATCTGTTCCTGTTCGCCTCGGGCCGGTTGACGGTCAACGCTCCGCCGATCCTGTCCGAAACGGCGACCGCATATACCGATCCGCTGCCCCAGGCACTGGTGCTCACCGCGATCGTCATCACCTTCGGCATGACCGCCTTTGCGGTGGTGCTGGCGCTGCGCAGCTTTCTTGAAACCGGCAGCGATCAGGTCGATGGCGATGATGCGCCGAGCACGCCCGCTCACGCCGCCAGCGGCGAAACCACGCCGGGACCGCGCGCATGAGCCTGATCCAGCATCTGGCGATCGCGCCCGTCGTCATCCCGGCTCTTGCCGCGCCCTTTGCGGTGATGGTGATGCGCCGCAAGCGAACGCTGGGCACGGCGATTTCGCTGCTGTCCTGCGCGGCGATGCTGATCGCGGCGCTGGCATTGCTGGTCCAGGCTGGGGAGGGCACCATCCGCACCTATGCGCTGGGCAACTGGCCTGCGCCCTTCGGCATCGTGCTGGTGGTCGACCGGCTGTCGGCGATCATGCTGACGCTGGCCGCGACGGTCTCGCTCATCGCATTGGTGCATGCCGTGCTGACCGGAGCGGACCGCAAGGGCTGGCATTTCCACCCGCTGTTCCAGTTCCAGATGCTGGGCCTCAACGGCGCGTTCCTCACCGGCGACCTGTTCAACCTGTTCGTGTTCTTCGAGGTGCTGCTGATCGCATCCTATGGCCTGATGCTGCACGGCCAGGGGCCCGCCCGGTTGAAGGCTGGCGTGCAATATGTCGTGGTCAACATCGTGGGATCGTCGCTGTTCCTGATCGCGCTGGGGCTGCTCTATGCGCTCACCGGCACGCTGAACATGGCAGACATGGGGCTCAGGGTTGCAGCCTTGGGGCCCGATGACCAGGGGCTGCTGCGGGTGGTCGCGCTGCTGCTGGTCAGCGTCTTCGCGCTCAAGGCGGCCATCGCGCCGCTGCACCTGTGGCTGCCGCGCACCTATGCGGTCACCACGCCTGCGGTCGCAGCGCTGTTTGCGATCATGACCAAGGTCGGGGTCTATTCGATCATCCGGGTGGTGCCGCAGATCTTCGGCGATGGTGCCGGCGCTGCCGCCTGGGCGCCCGCGCCCTATCTGCTGCCCGCTGCCGCGATCACCGCGATCGTGGGCTTTGCCGGAGTATTCGTTGCCCGCAGCCTCTCCGAGCAGGCCGCCTATGCGGTGATCGGATCGACCGGGACGCTGCTGATCGCGGTGGCCGGATGGCAGGCCGACACGCTGACCGCGGCGATCTATTATCTGGTGCATTCCACGCTGGCAGGCGCAGCCTTGTTCCTAGTCGCAGATGTCGTCGCGCGTCGCCGGGCGAGCTTTGCCGATACCGCGAGCGCTGGCCCTGCGTTCTGTCAGCAGCAGACGGTCGGTCTGATGTTCATGGCCGCCGCGATCGCCGCGACCGGGTTGCCGCCGCTGTCGGGCTTTATCGGCAAGCTGCTGATCCTCGAATCGATCGTCGATACGCCGGGCTGGCAAGGTGCCTGGGGCTGGGCCTGGGGCGTGATCCTGGCGACCACATTGATCGGCGTCATCGGCTTTGCGCGCACCGGCAGCGCGATCTTCTGGAAGGATATCCCCCCCACCGATGGCGCCGAGCCCGCGGTCGTTTCCAGCGCGGACATGGTCGCGCCCGTCATCACACTCGCGCTGCTCGCCGCCTGGTCGATCGGCGCGGGGGCGGGCACCGCCTATGGCGCCGCCGCTGCGGGCCAGATCCTCGATAGCGCATCGGCGGTCCGCGCCGTTCTGGGGGAGCCGTGACATGCGCCGCCTGATCCCGCATCCCGGCCTGTCGGTCCTGCTGGTCATCGTCTGGCTGCTGATGGCCAACACCCTGACCGTGGGGGGACTGCTGCTCGGCATCGTCATCGGCATTCTGCTGCCCATCTTCACCGCGCCCTTCTGGCCGGGGCGGCCCGATGTCAGGTATCGCGCGGGGCTTGCCTATATCGCACTGGTTTTGTGGGACATCGTTGTTGCCAATTTCGAGATTGCCGCGATCATCCTGTTCCGCCGCAACCGCGATCTGCGCCCCGCCTGGCTCTCCATCCCGCTCGATCTGCACACGCCCGAGGCGATCACCGTGCTCGCCGGGACAATCAGCCTGACCCCCGGCACCGTGTCTTCGGACGTGTCGGCGTGCGGCAAGTATCTGCTGGTGCATGCGCTCGACGCGGCCGATCCCGATGCGGAAATCGCGCGGATCAAGCTGCGGTACGAAGCGCGCTTGAAGAGGGTCTTCAGATGATCGCCTATGCCGTGCTCTTTGCGTTTGTCTGCCTGTCGCTGGCGCTGGCGCTCAACCTGTGGCGCCTACTCAAGGGCCCATCGGTGGGCGACCGGATCGTCGCGCTGGATACCATGGTGATCAATGCGATCGGCCTGATCATCGTGATCGGCATCGCGACGGTGAACGACATTTTCTACGAGGCCGCGCTGCTGCTTGCGATGGTCGGGTTCATCGGAACGGTCGCCTATTGCAAGTTCCTGCTGCGCGGAGACATCGTCGAATGAGCGGGGCAGGTCTTTTTGTCGATATCGCGATCAGCGCGCTGCTGGTGCTGGGGGCAAGCTTCGCGCTGATCGGCAGCTGGGGCATGGTGCGGCTGCCGACGCTGATGGAGCGGCTGCACGGACCGACCAAGGCGACGACGCTGGGCCTCGGCGGCATTCTGGTCGGCTCGATGCTGTTCTTCACCTTCGATCAGGGCGGCTGGACGATGCACGAACTGCTGATCTCGCTGTTCCTGTTCATTACCGCGCCGATCTCCGCCAACATGATCGCCAAGGTGCACCTGCACCAGCTGCGCTGCGGGTCGAAGGACGATGTCGCCGGCCCGGCAGGCGATCCGCCGGTGCCGTCGGAAACCGCCAACTGGGCGACTTATGAGGCACCGCACCGCGATTCGGTCGCGGCGACATCCGAAAACTAGGTGGCGTTCGGTCGCCGCGAACGAGAAAGGTCTGCCGCATGAGGCCAGAGCGTGATCCTGTCGGCCCCGGCCTGCGCAGCGTCTGGGACTTCCCCCGCCCCGCGATCGCCGAGCCGTGCGATGCGCATGTCCGCATCGAGCATCGCGGCATCCTGATCGCCGAGACGCGCAGCAGCATCTGCACGTTCGAGACGAGCCATCCGCCCAGCTATTACATCCCGCCCGAGGCGATCACGCCGGGCGTTCTGCGCCGCGCGGAGGGAAGCTCGTTCTGCGAATGGAAGGGCGCTGCGGTGTATTGGGATGTGGTGGCAGGCGGCGTCGTGCTCCCGCGGGTCGGCTGGAGCTATCCAAGCCCCAGCGCCAGCTTTGCGATGCTGCGCGATCACATCGCCTTTTATGCCGCGCCGTTCGACCGCTGCACCGTGAACGGGGAAACGGTGGTGCCCCAGCCAGGCGCATTCTACGGCGGCTGGATCACCTCGGCCTATGCGGGGCCCTTCAAGGGCGGCCCCGGCAGCATGGGATGGTAGGCGCCGGGCGATGATCGCATTCGGGCCGATGAGCATCACGCTGCTGATCTGCGCCGCGCAGGGTCTGTTGCTCGCCGGGTTGCTGCTGCGCGCGCGGCAGAACCGTGCGGCCAATCGCTGGCTTGCGCTGCTGATCATCGCGGTGGCGGCGCTGATGACGCCGTACATCATCGGCTATGCCGGCTTTTACGAAAAATGGCCGTGGCTGAGCTTTGCGCCGCTGTCGTACACGCTGGCCTTCGGGCCACTGATCTATCTCTACACCGCCATGCTGGTGGGCGCGGTGCCGGTGCGGATTTGGCCGCATTTCGTCCCGGTTGCTGCGCAGTTCCTTGCCTATGCCGTGGTGTTCCCGTTTCCGCTGGCCACCAAGAACTGGTGGAACGGCGTTGCCCACGAGCCTTTCATCGACCCGCTGCTCGATATTGCCGCGCTGGTGAGCATCGCCGCCTACAGCATCGCGGCCTACCGGCAGTACCGTGCCTACCGGATGTGGCTTGACGACAACCGCACCGACGGGGTGGATTTCGATCCCGGCTGGATTCGCAACTTCCTTGCGGCGCTGGCGCTGATCACGCTGGTCTGGGCGGGATTCCTGCTCGCCAAATGGCTGGACCCCGCGCGCGACTATTTCGATCAGTTTCCGCTCTATGTCGCGTTCTCGGCGCTGGTGCTCTATCTGGGCATCGGCGGATGGCGCAACGCCGACACGGCATTTCCGCAGGCAACCCCTGCCGCGCCGCCCGAGCCTTTGGAGAGCGCCGCGCCGGGGCGCGACTGGGCTGCGCAGGGCAGGCTGTGGCTGGGGCGGATCGAGGCCGAGCATTTGTGGCGCGACCCGGGGCTGACGCTTGCGGGGCTGGCGCGGATCCTTGGCACAAACACCACCTATCTTTCGCGCGGCCTTGGAGCGGCGGCGGGGGAGAACTTCAACGCGATCATCAACCGTCACCGGGTGATCGAGATCCAGCGGGTGCTCGCCTGCGGCGATGATCCGCGCGATCTGCTGACGCTGGCATTTGATGCCGGGTTCAACTCCAAGGCCAGTTTCAACCGCGCGTTCCTGGACATGGCGGGGATGAGCCCCAGCCAGTGGCGGCTCAAATCACAAATACCGCAGGAAATCTGAGTATTGAGGCGCGCCAGGTCGGCGTTCCGGTCAGGACAGGCTGCGTAACCGACCCTTGGAGTGTTCCTGATGCGAAGCCTGACCCTAGCCGCCGCCGCCGTCCTGATGAGCGTACCCGTTGCCCTTGCTGCCGCCCCCGCCGAGCCCTCTGCCGCCGCCATCGCCCAGCCGCGTTATGCCGTGCGTCTGCTCAGCCCCGAAGAGGCGACGCGCGACATTGCCTTGTTCCGCCGCGCGCTGGAGACGGTGCATCCCGGCCTTTACCGCTACAGCGCCAAGGCGCAAATCGATGCCGCGTTCGCCAGGCTCGAATCCGCCACCAGCCGTCCGATCACCGACCTCGCGCTGCATGGCGAGATTGCCCGGCTGCTCGCGGCGATCCATTGCGACCACACCAAGGCGGAAATGTCCGGCGCGATGACCGCGTTCCGCACCGCCAACCCCACCCATCTGCCGCTGCGCTTCCAGCTGATCGAGGGGCGGATGATCGTGGTGTCGAACGATGGGCAGACGGGTGCGCCCCCGGTGGGAAGCGAGATTCTCAACATCAACGGGACCCCGGTGCCGCAACTGCTGCTCAAGCTCGCGCCATTGGTGTCGTATGATGGCACGACCGATCAGGCGATCGCCGCCAAGCTGGCCGACGACAGCGACCTGATGGGCGATGACTTCAACGAGAATTATCCTTCGCTGTTCGGCTTTCCAGAGGCCTGGCAGATCGAATGGAAGCAGGTGGGTAGCCAGAACGCGTCCACCGCAACGCTCAGGCCGATCCGCTTTGCGCAATGGACGGGCCTTGCCGGGCCGGGGGCGAAGTATCGCGGCGAATTCTATAACAGTGTTAGTTGGCGGCTGAACGGCAAGGTCGCGCGGCTGGGGATCGATACCTTCGTCAACTATCGCAACCCGGTGCAGGCCACCGCCTTTCTCAGCGGGTTCTTCGCTGCGATGGAGGAGGCCGGGACGGAGCACCTGATCCTTGACCTGCGCAAGAACGGCGGCGGGTCGGAGGATGTCTCGGTCGCGCTGGGGCGATACCTGATCGATCAGCCGTTCGTCTGGTCCAAGCCGGTGCGATACAAGGCGGTGCGCTATGGCGATCTGCCGCAATATTTCGAGACGTGGGGCGATCCCTCGGCACGCTTCACGCCTCCGCTGACCGATTTCGAGCAGACCCCAGATGGTTGGTTCGACCGAATCCCCAAACAGCGCGACGCGGCGCTCAACGATGGCGATACCACCCTGTTGCAGCAACCGATCGGCGCATTTGGATTTGATGGCCGCCTGACGATCCTGAGCGGTCCGCGCAACGGCTCGGGCGCAACTCGCACTATCGCGCAATTGAAGGACAAGGCCGGGGCGACGGTGATCGGCGAAGCCAGCGCCGGTAGCGCCGAGGGGCCGACGTCAGGATCGATCTTCCTGATGACGCTTCCCGCCAGCGGCATCAAGGTGCGCATTCCCGAAGCATGGAACCGCACGGCGATCTCGAACTTCGTTCCGGGCAAGGGCGTTGCGGTCGATCAGCTGGTCGTGCCGACGCTGGCGGATTTCGAGGCCGGGCGCGACCGCACGATCGGCGTCGCGCAGGGCGCGCTGCCCGCGCGGTCCGACAGCGCGGCACTGGTCGCCAAGGCGCTGGGCGGCGCGTGGACAGGTACGCTCGACTATCGCGACTACAGGAAGGACACGCGCACCACTTTGCCGACGATGATGACAAGCGACGGCCAGATGCTCGCCTGGACCTTCGACGATGGCCCGGGCAAGATCGTCAAGTCCTCGGAAAGCTGGACATTCGATGCGTCGCAGCAGGTGCTCCAGATCAGCAATGGCCGCAATACGCCGGAGGCCTGGCAGGTGGTCGAAGCGCGCATGTCGGCAGATGGCCTGTCGGCGACCGTCGTGCTGGATGGCACCAGCCGCGAAAACGACCGCACTGTCATCGCACGCAAGATCGTCACCCGCGACGGCAACCGGCTGAGGATCACCAAGATGACGCGCGGCGCAGGCGAGCCCTTCGTGATGCGGCAGAGCTACGATCTGCGGCAATAGGCCGATCGGGCTATCCCAGGCGGGGCAGGGCCGCGGCCAGGCGGTCCAGCGCCGCCTGCAGTGTCGCACGCTCCTTGGCGAAGCAGAAGCGCACCAGATGCCCGGGCGCCGCCTCTGCATAGAAGGCCGAAATCGGGATCGCCGCCACGCCTGCCTGGTCGATGATCGCATCGCAAAACGCCACGTCGTCCATTGCCACGCCGGATGCTGCCAGGTCCACAGAGACGAAATAGGTCGCCGCCGAGGGTACGGTCACCAGACCGAGGCCATGCAGCCCGTCGCAGAAAAAGTCGCGCGATGCCTGGTGCTGGTCGCGGGCCATCGCGATCCAGTCGTCCTGGCTGGCCAGCCCTTGGGCCACCGCCCATTGCAGATTGGGCGGGGTGGTGAAGGTGAGGAACTGATGGGCCTTGGCGAGGATGCGGGCAAGCGGCGGGGCGGCGCACATCCACCCTACCTTCCACCCGGTGAGCCCGAAGATCTTGCCCGCAGAGCCGATCTTCACCGTCCGCTCGCGCATGCCCGGATACTGCATCAGCGACCTGTGCTGCGCGCCATCATAGACCAAGGCCTCCCACACCTCGTCGCAGATCGCGATCAGGTCATGCTCGGCGCAGATCCGCGCCAGCAGCGCCAAGTCATCGGGATGCGCGCAGGTCCCCATCGGGTTCATCGGATCGTTGAACACCAATGCACGGGTGCGCGGCGTGATCGACGCGGCGAGCGCCTCCGCATCGATCCGCCAGCCCGACGGGTCGAGGGTGACGAGCCGCGCGACGCCGCCTGCGCGCTGCACCAGCGGCAGATAGGCGTCGTACAGCGGCTGGAACAGCAGCACCTCGTCGCCCGGGCTGATCACCGCCAGCAAGGCCGCCGCAATCGCCTCGGTCGCGCCGGAGGTCACCACGACCTCGTCGGGGCCAAGCTCAAGCTGCTGGTGACGCCGGTACCAATCCGGCACCGCGCCGCGCAACTCGGGGATGCCGACCATCGGCGGATACTGGTTCGACCGCTGCTGCAGCGCGTCGCACGCCGCATCGATGACCGCATCGTTGCGTGGCCCGTCGGGAAAACCCTGTCCCAGGTTGATCGCGCCTGCCGCCCGTGCGCGCATCGACATTGCCTCGAAGATCGTGGTGGGCATGTCACGGTAGATCGGGTTCATCGCTTTTCCTGATGGGCAGGCAGGTGAGCTGCCGCTCCTGGTCGGCATACCGCATTCCAGATGGCCTCAGAATAGCCAATAGATCGAGATCGACGCTGCCAGCCCGACGATGACGTTCATCGGGATGCCGATCTTGAGAAAGTCCGAGAACCGGTAGTCGGCAGCGGCATAGACCATGGTGTTGGTCTGATAGCCGATCGGGGTGGCAAAGCTTGCCGAGGCGGCGAGCATCACGGCCACCACAAGCGGCCGGGGGTCGATCCCCATATTGGCGCCGATGCCGATCACGATCGGGGTCAGCAGCACCGCTACCGCATTGTTGGTCACCGCCTCGGTGAGCAGCGAGGTCAGCGTGTAGACCGCGAGGATCAGCAGGAACAATGGCGCGCTGGTCAGCAACGGTGCCACCGCGCCGACGATCAGATCGACGCTGCCGGCATTCTGGAACCCGGTGCCGATCGCCAGCATCGCGAAGATGAGGACGAGCAGGCTGCCATCGATCGCGGCCCAGGCCTCGGCAGGATCGATGGTGCGGGTGATCAGCACCACCGCCACCCCGATGATGGCAAGGCCCTCGATCGGCATGACACCCAGCGCGGCTGCCAGCACCGTCGCCAGCAGCGTCAGCACCGCGATCGGAGCCTTGGCGCGCCGATAGGGGGTCGCCTTGGCGGTCGAGACCCCGGCAAGGTGGATGTTGTCCTGCAGCTGCGCCAGTTCGGGCGGTCGCGCGGCGATCAGCAAGGTGTCGGCGGCGCGCAGCCGGGCAGTGGGCAGATCGGGGCCCGGCAGGTGCCGCGCGCGCGAAATCCCCAGTATGCGCACGCGCAGCCGCGACAGCATGGGAATTTCGTCGAGATGCCGCCCGATGCTGGGATGGGTGGGCGCGATGGTGGCCTCGTACAGCGTGACGTCTTCGGGCCGCTCATCGCCGTGCAGCGCGAGACCTCCCCCAAGCCCGGCGAGCCCGGTTTCGAACCCGCTGCTGGCGGCGAACGCTGCCAGTTCGTGCGGTGATGCTGCAATCACCAGCCGGTCGCCAACCTCGAGAAACGCACTTTCGAAGCCCTTGCGGCGGAAGCTGCCCTGTCGCTTGAGCCCCAGGATCCGCGCGCGCTCGGGCTTCAGCGCCGATATGTCCTCGATCGCCCTGCCGATCATCTCGGAATCAGGAAGCACCGTCAGTTCGGACAGGCACTCATGCGCCTCGCTGTCGGCGGGCGCGTTTTCGGGGCGGTCGGGCAGCAGCCTGGGGCCCAGCAGCAGCAGCGTCAGCGCGCCGGTGAGCGCGGTGATCAGACCCACGCCGGTAATCTCGAACACGCCAAAGGCCGGCTGGCCGAGCCCTCGCGCCACCCCATCGACCAGCAGGTTGGTCGATGTCCCCACCAGCGTCAGCGTCCCGCCCAGGATCGACAGATAGGACAGCGGGATCAGCAGCCGGGTGGCCGATGTGCCCAGCGTCTTGGCCAGCTTCTTGACGATCGGGATCATGATGATGACGACGGGGGTGTTGTTGACAAAGGCGGCAGCGGCAAGCGTTCCGCCGAACACCTCGACCATGATTTGCCTGGGCTTGCTCTCGGCGCGGCGCAGCAGCAGCCCCATCACCGCCTCGATTGCGCCAGTGCGCACCAACGCTCCCGACAGCACGAACAGCGCGCCGATCGCGAGCGGTGCGGAGTTCGAAAACACGGCGCGGACATCGGCCACCGACACGAACCCCAGCACCATGACCACCGCAGCGCCGGTGACGCCAACAACGACAGGCGGAAACCGCTCGGTCATGAACGCGGCAAATATGGCGAGGAGCAAGGCAAGCCCTATCTGCGCACTGTAGATGTCGACGAACTGCGTAATCGTGTCTAACATGAAGGAAATTCTGCCTTGGTACCATCGCACGCCTTTGCGCGCAGGAGCACCATTGGCCGTGGTATTGCCCGCATGCCAGCACAATCCGTGTATTGAAGGACACCTGCACACATGCAGAGCCTTGCCCATTGCGATTTGGCATCGGCGACGTCGGCAAGGTCCAGAACCGTGCCGGACGCAAGATCTGGTCTTTGCGTCCTTGTATATGGTCACCGCTCTTGGCTAAGCCATGGCCAACACGGATTGCGAGAAGAGACACAGTGAAAAAAGCCAGCGTTACGTCGCATGCCCAAAGTCTTGCGAGCCGATGGGCAGTCGTGGGGCTGGTGATCGGCGTCGCCTTCTTCGTGATCAGCGCAGCCGTGGCGTATCTGAACATCGAGAATGTGCGCGCCAGCGAGCGCGAGATCCGGCGCACGCATGTCGTCCTGACCACGCTCGACGATGTGCTGTCAGCCATGCTCGATGCCGAAACGGGGCAGCGCGGCTATCTGCTCACGGGGCGCGACGCTTATCTCGAGCCCTATTCGGAGGGAGTCGCGCGGGCCGATGACGAGTTGCGCAAGCTTGACGGCCTCACCCGTGCCAGCCCGGTGCAGAAGGAGACCTTCGCCGCGCTGAAAAACCGGGTCATGGCCAGAATGCAGATCATGGCGGACGTTATCGAGCTCCGGCGTACGGGCGGTGTCGAGGCCGCGGTGGCCGCGTTGAACACCGATCGCGGCAAGAATGTCATGGACGATATCCGCGAACAGGTCGCCAGCATGACGCGCGAGGAGCAGCGTGTCCGCGAATCTCGTCTCGTCGCGATGGCCGCCGCCTCGCAGGCGGCGGTCGTCAGTGCTGTCATCACCAGCCTCAGCGGCATTGCCCTGACGATCGCCATCTTCATCCTGTTCATCCGCAACACCCGCAGCCGCGAGCGCCAGCAGTGGCTCCAGGCGGCGCAGGCGGACCTCGGCAAGGCGATGATGGGGGACAAGACCATCGCGGAGCTCGGCGCAGCCATCCTGTCGTTCCTGCACGAGCGGACCGGCAGCCCGGCAGGCGCGCTGTTCAAGGGCGAGGGTGGCAGCTTCCGGCGGGCCAATATGCTCGGCGTGCCCGGTGATGCCGACGTCCCGGTGGAATTCACGCTCAACGAGGGATTGATGGGGCAGGTCGCGGTCGATGGCCGGATCATGGTGCTCAATGATGTGCCGCCGGGCTATCTAACGGTCGGATCGTCGCTCGGTCGCTCGGCGCCGCGGCATCTCGTGATCGCCCCGGCCAAGGCCGACGATGCGGTCAATGCGGTGATCGAGCTCGGCTTTTTCGAACCGGTGGATGATGTCGTGCTCGACCTGCTCGAGGAGGCGTCCGGGGCCATCGGCATTGCGCTGCGCTCCGCACGGTTCCGCGAACGGC
Organism: Blastomonas fulva; assembly: GCF_003431825.1. Lineage (GTDB taxonomy): Bacteria > Pseudomonadota > Alphaproteobacteria > Sphingomonadales > Sphingomonadaceae > Blastomonas > Blastomonas fulva. The sequence goes on from NZ_CP020083.1 coordinate 2,082,908, forward strand.
TGCAGGACGCGCTCGAGGAAACCCAGCGGCAGGCCAGCGAGTTGCAGGCGCAATCCGAAGAGTTGCGGGTCTCGAACGAGGAGCTCGAAGAGCAGGGATCGGCGCTGCGCGAATCGCAGGCGCGGCTCGAACTGCAGCAGGTCGAGCTCGAACAGACCAACAGCCAGCTCGAAGAACAGGCGCAGACGCTCGAGACCCAGCGCGACGAGCTAGAGCGCGCGAGCGCCACCCTGCAGCTCAAGGCGCGCGAGCTGGAACAGGCGAGCCAGTACAAGACCGACTTTCTGGCGAACATGAGCCACGAGCTGCGCACCCCGCTCAACTCGCTGCTGATCCTCTCCAAGCTGCTGGGCGACAACCCCGATGGCAATCTGTCGGCAGAGCAGGTGCGGTTCGCGCAGACGATCCAGTCGTCGGGCAACGATCTGCTCAACCTGATCAACGACATTCTCGACCTCTCCAAGATCGAGGCGGGGCATATCGAAATCCAGCCAGCATCGGTGCCGATGGACCGGCTGCTGGGCGATCTGAAAAAGGTCTTCCAGCCGATCGCCGACGAGCGCGGGCTGACGCTGGCGCTCGAGCTGTCCGACGACTGCCCGCGGTCGATCCTCACCGATCGCATGCGGGTGGAGCAGATCCTCAAGAACCTGATGTCGAACGCGCTCAAGTTCACCGAAAGCGGCAGCGTGCAGCTGACCGTGGCGTCGGCTGGCGAGGACTGCGTCGCGCTGACGGTCACAGATACAGGCATCGGCATCACAAAGGAGCAGCAGGACAGCATCTTCGATGCATTCCAGCAGGCCGATGGATCGATCAGCCGCAGATATGGCGGCACCGGGCTCGGCCTGTCGATCTCGCGCGAGCTCGCCCGGCTGCTCGGCGGCGCGATCACCGTGGAGAGCGAGGTCGGCGCAGGCAGCCGGTTCACGCTGACCATTCCTGCGACCTACGATCCATCGAAGGTTCGGGTGCGCGACCAGGCGCGCGCCGCGCCGCAGCCGGCAGTGGCCAGCCCGCCACCCGCCCGGCGCCGTCCGGCTGCCAAGCCGCGACCGGCCAGCATAGAGGATGATCGCAACGTGCTCGATACCGGCAAAAGGTTGCTGCTGGTGATCGAGGACGATGCGACCTTTGCCTCGATCGTGTGCGACCTGTCGCACGAGCTGGGCTTCCAGTGCATCGTCGCAGGGACCGCGCAGGAGGCGATCGACATCGCACGCGACTACCAGCCCAGCGCGATCGTGCTCGATATCGGTCTGCCCGACCAGTCGGGGCTGACCGTGCTCGATCATCTCAAGCACCAGGACGAGACCCGGCATATCCCGATCCACGTGATCTCCGGCGCCGACCAGAGCCAGACCGCGCTGGCGCTGGGCGCGATCGGTTATCTGGAAAAGCCGGTGCAGCGTGAAAGGCTGGCCGAGGTGCTCGCCGGGCTGCAGCAGAAGCTCGCATCGTCGATGCGGCGCGTCCTCATCGTCGAGGACAACGAGGTGCAGCGCGACGCGGTGTCGGAGCTGCTCAAATCGCAGGATGTCGAAACCGTGGGCGTGGGGACGGTGGCGAAGTGCCTCGAGCTGCTGCGCAGCGAACCGTTCGATTGCATGGTGCTCGATCTGGCGCTTCCCGATGCCTCGGGCTTCTCGTTGCTCGAGGAGCTCAGCCAGGATAGCGACCGCGCCTATCCGCCGGTGATCATCTATACCGGGCGCGATCTGACCGCAGAGGAAGAGCAGCGCCTGCGCCGCTATTCCAGTTCGATCATCATCAAGGGCGCGAAGTCGCCCGAACGCCTGCTCGACGAGGTCTCGCTGTTTCTCCATCAGGTCGTCGCCGAAATGCCGCCGGAGCAGCGCCGGATGCTCGAAAAGGCCCGGCATCGCGATGCGGCGCTCGAAGGGCGGCGGGTGCTCATCGTCGAGGACGATGTGCGGAACGTTTATTCACTCACCAGCGTTCTGGAACCGCGCGGGGTGATCGCCAAGATCGCGCGCAACGGCCAGGAGGCCCTCGATATGCTGGAGGCTGGTGCCGACGGGGCCGACAAACCGATCGACCTGGTGCTGATGGATGTGATGATGCCGGTGATGGACGGGCTGACGGCGGTGCGCGCGATGCGCAGCAATCCGAAATGGGCCAAGCTGCCCGTCATCATGCTGACCGCCAAGGCTATGCCCGACGACCAGCAGAATTGCCTCGATGCGGGGGCCAACGACTATATGGCCAAGCCGATCGACGTCGACAAACTGTTGTCGCTGGTGCGGGTATGGATGCCGCGCTAGTGACCAGCTCGATCGAGGACATCGAAATCCAGCTGCTGCTGGAGGCGCTGTACCAGCATTATCACTATGATTTCCGCCATTACGCCCGCGCATCCATCAAGCGTCGGCTGCTGCAGGCGCGTGCGCAGCTGGGCTATGGCAGCATCTCCGAGATCCAGGCGGCGGTGCTGCGCGATTCGACGCTGCTGCCGCGCCTGCTCGATTTCCTCACGGTGCAGGTCAGCGAGATGTTTCGCGATCCGTCCTATTTCCGCGCGCTGCGCGAGAAGGTCATCCCGCACCTGCATACTTATCCCTCGCTCAAGGTCTGGGTCGCAGGGTGCAGCAACGGCGAGGAGCTCTATTCGCTCGCCATCCTGTTCCACGAGGAGGGACTGGCCAAGAAGACGATGTTCTATGCCACCGACATCAACCCGACCGCGCTCAAGGCCGCGCAAGCCGGGGTATATTCGCTTGATCGGATCCGGCTTTTCACCGAAAATCATCAGGCGTCGGGTGGGCGTTCATCGCTGTCCGATTATTACACCGCCAATTACGGGCGCGCAGTGTTCGACAAGTCGCTGTGCAGCCAGGTCGTCTTTTCCGACCACAGCCTGGTCACCGATGCCGCATTCGCAGAGATGCACCTGATCTCCTGCCGCAACGTGCTGATCTATTTCGACCGAGAACTGCAGGACCGTGCCGTCGGGCTGTTTCGCGACTCGCTCGCGCGCAGGGGATTCCTGGGGCTCGGGTCGAAGGAGAGCCTGCGATTCTCCTCGCACGCCGATGCCTTTGCCGATTTCGTGCGCGAAGAAAAAATCTATCAGCGGACCGGTCCATGACCCGGGCGATCGTCATCGGTGCGTCGGCCGGCGGGGTGCAGGCGCTGTCGTCGATCCTCACCGCCTTGCCGCCGCATTTTGCATGCCCGATTCTGGTCGTCCTCCACGTTCCGCAACGCAATGACAATCTTCTGGTCGAATTGTTGCGGGCAAGATGCCTTTTGGAGGTTAAGGAGGCAGAGGATAAGGAAATGCTCCAGCAAGGAACGGTCTATTTTGCTCCTCCCGGCTATCATCTGCTGCTCGAGAAAAACATGTCGATTGCCTTGTCTTCGGATGAACCCGTCAATTACTCGCGCCCGGCCATCGACGTGCTTTTCGAAACCGCTGCAGATGCTTTGGAACGCGACGTGACAGCCATCATTCTCACCGGCGCCAATCATGATGGCGCCGAGGGTCTTCGCGCGATCGGCGCGGCGGGCGGGACTGCCATCGTTCAGGACCCGCAGACCGCCGAAGTTGCCACCATGCCGCTTGCCGCGCTGGCGGCCTGCCCGGCGGCCAAGGCGATGAGCATCGACGAGATCGTCTTGCACCTGCGGCAGGAGGCAGCGTGATGTCGATGGCTGAAGAACCGGTCCGCATCCTGCTGGTCGATGACCTTGAGGAAAACCTGATCGCGCTCAATGCGCTGCTGCGCCGCGAGGGGCTGAGCTGCGATACCGCGCGCAGTGGCGAGGAGGCGCTCGAGCTGCTGCTGGTCAAGGACTATGCGCTGGCGTTTCTCGATGTCCAGATGCCCGGCATGGACGGCTTCGAGCTGGCCGAGTTCATGCGCAACAGCGAACGCTCGCGGCACATCCCGATCATCTTCGTCACCGCAGGCGCAGGAGACGGCACGCGGCGGTTCAAGGGCTATGAGGCCGGTGCGGTCGATTTCATCCAGAAGCCGATCGAGGCCGATATCCTGAGGTCCAAGGCCCGCGTCTTCCTGGAGCTCTATACCCAGCGCCGGCAACTGGCGGCGCAGCGCGATGAACTCGCCGCGCTGACCGAATCGCTCAAACAGGCTGACATCCAGAAGAACCGGTTTCTCGCCGTTCTGGGGCATGAGTTGCGCAACCCGATCATGGCGCTCAACGCCGGGCTGATCATGCTCGAGCGCAAGAAAGGACAGCCGGTCGAGGGTGAAATCCGCACCTCGATGAGCCGCTACCTGACGCATATGACCCGGCTGGTGGAGGATCTGCTCGATATCTCGCGGATCGAGCAGGGCAAGATATCGCTGCAGCGCGAGCGGGTGGACCTGAACGACGTGCTGGCGTTCGCGGTCGAAACATCGCGGCCGGCGATCGACGAGGCAGGGCACAATCTGCATGTGGAGCTTCCGCCGGGACCGGTGCTGCTCGACGCCGATCACGCCCGCATGGCGCAGATCATCGGCAACCTCGTCAGCAATGCCGCCAAATACACGCCGGCGGCAGGCGAGATCAGGGTGACTGCGCGGGTCGAGGACGGGACCGCCTGGATCGAGGTCTGCGACAACGGCATCGGCATCGCGCCCGATCAGCAGGACCGGATCTTCGGGATCTTCGAGCAGGCCGATGTCAAGGGCAAGGTCAAGCAGGACGGCCTCGGGATCGGGCTGGCGCTGGTCAAGCAGCTGGTTGAGCTGCACGACGGCACCATCCGGCTGAAACACAGCGCGCCCGGGGAAGGCAGCACGTTCGAGGTGTGCCTTCCCACGGTGGAATGATGCCGGGCGCCGCTGGCGCTATGCCCCAGCCGGCGAACCAGCGTCCTGATTTTCCGGAATATTGATCGGCGTCGCGGCGCAAACGGTACGCAGCGCCTGTTTGAGCCCTTCCTCGATCGTCGGGTGATAGAAAGGCATCTCGAGCACCTGCGTCGCGGTCATCTTCTGCTGGATTGCCCACGCCAGCAAATGGCCCAGATGCTCCCCCGCCGGGGCAACCAGATCCGCGCCGATCAGCACACCGTCGGGTGCGGCTGCGTACAGGGTGAGAGCGCCTTCGTTGCGCGCCTCCACCCGCGCGCGGCCCTGATCGGTAAAGTCGGCGGTGCCGCTCACCGCGCCATCCTCCTCCGCCTTTCCGATGGTCACGACCTGCGGATCGGTGAAGGTGATGCTGAACGGCACATAGCGATCGGTCGGGACCGGCGCCGGATAGGCCGCCGCGTTGCGTCCCGCAATCGCGCCATCATGCGATGCTTCATGCAGAAGGGGCAGATCGGCAGCGACATCGCCTGCGAGGAAGACGTTGCTGTCGCCGCAGCGCATCGTCGCGCGGTCGTGACACGGCACGCCCTTGTCATCAAGATCGAGCCCGGCTTTGTCGATGGCCAGCCCGTCGAACACCGGCGGGCGGCCCACCGCGACCAGCACATGGTCGAACACCGCCTTGCCCTTGCTCTTGCCGCTCCAGCGCATGGTGACGCCGTCCTTGGCCGGTTCAGGCGTGGCATCGACACCCAGGTGCAGATCGATATCGCGCGCGATGATCGCTTTGAGCGCCTCGTGCACGCGCGGGCAGCGCAGCTTCGCCATGGTTTCGGACTTGTCGAACAGCGCGACCTTGACCCCCAGCCGGGCGAAGGCCTGCGCCATTTCCAGTCCGATCGCACCTGATCCGATCACCGCGAGCCGCGTTGGCAGAGCCTTGAGCTCGAATACGGTCTCGTTGGTCAGCGCACGGTCTCCCAGCGCGGCAAACGCATCGGGCAGAGCAGGGCGCGAGCCTGTCGCGATGACGATCGTCCGCGCCTCGATCGACCGGCCATCGTCCAACTGCAATTTGCCGGGTGCGGTGAACCTAGCCCGCCCCCTGATGCGGATAGCGTCAGGGATTTTCTCGATCGACTTTTGCGTCGATGCCGCGAAGCGGTCGCGCTCCTTGCGCACCCGCTTCATCACCGTTGCGCCATCGACGCTGACCTCACCGACATCGATGCCGAACTGGCTGGCGCGATCAACCGCGTGGCGTGCCTTGGCTGCCGCGATCAGCAGTTTCGACGGCATGCACCCGACATTGGCGCAGGTCGTCCCGCTGAAGTCCGGGTCGATCAGAAGCGTCGATACGCCATTGGCGCGCGCAGCCCTTTCGGCGGCGAGGCCGGCAGTGCCGGCCCCGATCACCACGACGTCACAGCGCAGTCTGTCCTGCTCGCTCATGCAACCAGGATGGCCTTGGCGTTGACGAACTCTTTGAAGCCCTCATCGCCATGCTCGCGGCCATAGCCCGAATCCTTCACCCCGCCGAACGGCATGTCGGGCGAAGCGACGTTGAAGTTGTTGATGAACACCATGCCGGTATCGAAATGCCTGGCAGCCAGCTCCTTCGCCCGCTCGGTGTCGCGCGAAAAGATTCCGCCGCCCAGGCCATAGCGGCTGTCATTGGCGATGCGCATCGCGTCCTCGTCGTCCTTGGCGCGGATGATCGATGCGGCGGGGCCGAACAGCTCGTCGTCATAAGCAGGCTGGCCGGGTTCGACATCGACCAGCACCGTGGCGGGATAGAACCAGCCCTTGCGATCGGGAATCTCGCCACCGGTCAGCACGCGCGCACCCTTGGCGACGCTCTTTTCGACCTGATCGTGCAGCGAGTCGCGCTGGCGCTTCGAGACCAGCGGGCCAAGCTGGGTGTCTTCGGCAGTCGGATCGCCCATCTTCAGCGCTTCGAACTGCTGGACATAGCCCTTCACGAACGCGTCGTAATTGGCGTCGGTGACGATGAAGCGCTTGGCGTTCACGCAGGTCTGGCCGTTGTTGTAGATGCGGCCCTGCACGCAGGTCTTGATCGCAAGATCGATGTCGGCATCGTCGAGCACCATGTAAGCGTCGTTCGAACCGAGCTCGAGGACGGTCTTCTTGACCACCGACGCTGCCTTGGCTCCGACCGCGCGGCCGGCCTTGTCGCTGCCGGTCAGCGTCACGCCGCGCACACGCTTGTGTTCGATGACACGGTCCGACTGGTCATGATCGATCACCAGCACGCCGAACAGACCCTTGGGCAGCCCTGCGCGCTCATACACATCACGCAGGAACAATCCGCTGCCGGTGGAGCTTTCAGCATGCTTGAGCAGCACGCCGTTGCCCGCCATCAGGCTGGCAATCGAATAGCGCACCGCCTGATAGGCGGGGAAGTTCCAGGGCTGGATGCCGTAGATGACGCCCAGCGGGGCATGGGTAACATAGCCTTCGCCATTCTGGACCTGTCGCTTCTGGTCGGCGAGCGCTTCGGGGCCCTGCTTGGCGGTGTATTCGCAGATCGATGCGACCAGGTCGACTTCCTGCAGGCTGTCGCGCAGCAACTTGCCGACCTCGTCTGTCATCAACTGCGCGAATTCGTCTTTCGACGCGCGCAATTCATCGCCAATACGGCCGATCACCCTGGCGCGCTCTTGCAGGCTCTGCATCCGCCAGTCGAGAAAGGCGCTGTGACACGCTTCGATCACGTCGTTCGCCTGCGCGTCGGTCATGTAGGTGTAGGTCTCGATCGGCTCTTCGGTCAAAGGGTTGATCGTCTCGAAACTGCGTTCGCTCATAGTTTTGGTCTCCAATGGACGGGGGTGGTACGGCCGGGTCAGCCGTAGGTGGCGCGGTGGCTGTCGAGCGTTTTCTCGACATCCTTCAGCGCGCCGAGGAATTCGTTTTCCCAGCCGCCGGGGGGCAGCTGGCGTACCGCCGAGTGCGCCGCGCACACGACTGGTGTATCGGCCCAGCTTTGCGCGCGCTCGCGCGCCCAGCCGGCGTAGTCATCGGCGGCACCGCTGCGCTTCTGCAGCGCCTTGGCGAGCATCGGGTGAAAGCGCAGCTTGGCTTCGGGCAGCACCGCGCTCAGGATGCCGGGGGGTTGAAGCACGTTGATCGTGTCGTCGACATGGACGATCCGGCTGGCGCGGTGGCGCACCAGGACCGAGGCGACATGCACCTTTTCGTCGGCACTGATGAAGTCGACGCCCTGCGGGATCGAGAACTCCAGGTCGCTCGCAAATTCCGCCTGGGTGGCGGCGTCCTCGATCACCGCCTGATCCCAAGGGAGATCGGGCAACTGCGCGAGGTGCCGCCGCGTTCCGATCAGCCGTGCGCCCGGCAACGCATCGATCAGCGCGGTACAGTGCAGCGTGTGGAACGGGTGGACATTGATGATCGCATCGACCAGCCGCCCTCCATCGGTTACCTCGATCAGCTGGGCGCGATCCGCGTCATCCAGCGCATAGCTGTCGAGCGCCACAAACCGCCCGCTGGCCCGGCGGACCAGCGACATATGGGTTCCGATATCGATCAGCTTGGCGATCTTGAACGAGCCGCGGAAATTCCAGTAATCGTCATGTAGCCGGTTCACTGGCGCTCCAATCCTTGCTGCCCAACGCATGCAAGGACTGTTACGAGTCTGGCCCGCCCCGGTTCCGGACCCGGCGCTTTTGCCGGGATTTGCCGGGACCAGGATTCGTGCCGGGCCCGACGTGCGGGTCGGCGCGCCTAGAAGCTCGAGGCGATAGTGAGGCCATAGGTGCGCGGGTCGCCCGGCTGTCCGGCGATCAGCCCGGTATTGCCGCCGGTGTTGGCCGCGAGCTGCTCGAAATATTCGACGTCGAAGGCGTTGCGCACCCAGGCGAAGAGATTGAGCCCGTCATCGGTGCGATAGCCCAGCCGGAAGTTGCTGAGCGCATAGCCATTGATGTCGGTGTAGATCGAGCGCGAAGGGTTGGAGGAGAATTTCGAGCGATAGTTGCCGTCAAACCCGGCATAGGCAAAGCCGTCGAGCCCGAAGACCGACACCGGTTCGTTGTACTCGAAGCCGTAAGAGAACGCCCAGTTCGAGATGCCGGGCAGCCACTGGCCCGAAATGTCGCAGTTTGCCGGGCTCAGCGCGCCGGGGACGCCTGGCGCTCCGGGCACCTGCGTACCGGTCACCGTGGTGCCGCCCGCGAGCTCGGGCGGGCATGGTGCATCGACGAAACGGACATATTCGTGATCGGTATAGGCGCCGCTGACATAGGCGTTGAACCGATCCGTCGGACGCACGCTGAAATCCGCCTCGATCCCGCGCACCCGCACCTTGCCCGCATTGGCGAGATAGCCGCGCAGCACGCCCAATTGGCCGTTGTTGACCGTCGCCTGATAATCGCGGATCTCGGTCCAGAAGCCCGCGAGGTTGAGCGTCGCGCGGCGGTCCCAGAACTGGGTTTTCAGGCCGACCTCGAAATGGTCGACCTTCTCGGGTTTCACCGAACCTGCCGCGAGCAGCGGATTGCCCGCCGCGTCGTTGGGAACGCCCGAAAGGTTGATGCCGCCGGTCTTGAAGGCCCTGGCATAGGTCGCGTAGGCGCGGATATCGGGGGCGATCCGGTAGGACAGCGTCAGGTCATAGGACAGGTTCCAGTCGGAGAACTCGGGCTCGAAGAACTGCGGCGCCAGCACCCCGCGCTGTGCGACAATCCACGGATCGTTGGCGAATGGCCCGTTGAAGCTGACCAGCTGGCGAGTGCCGTTCGAGGCTGTGCCTGTGACCACCGAGTCATAGGACCCGGTCTTCTTGTCGTAATTGATCCTGACACCCGGCTGGATCGTGAGATCATCGGTGACCTTCCAGCTGAGCTGACCGAACGCGGCAACGCTGGTGTTCTTGAATCCGATGGTGTTGTTGGCGACCAACCCGTTGAGCACGGCCGGGTTGCCCGCGAGCGCGCTGGTGGGCGCAAGCAGCCAGCGGCTGGCGGCGGTGCCCTGTTCCTGGATCCCCTGGGTGTCGATGGTCTGGTAGAAGCCGAACACGCCTGCGACAAAATCGATGCGGTCGCCTAGCGATCCGGCATAGCGCACCTCCTGTGTGAACTGCTCCTGCTGCGAGGGGTTGTTGACCTTGAGCGTGATCGGCAGGCCGGTGAAGTCGCGGTCGTTCGACGGGGTCCAGTCCCAGAAGCGCCAAGCGCTGACCGAGGTCAGAGTGCCAGGGCCGACATCCCATTCGATTTTGAGCGATGCTCCACCCAGAATGCTCCTGGCGCTCAATTCGGCATCGACATCGGTCACCCGGTCGAAGGCATCGAGGCTGGGCGGGGCATAGCCGAACGCGGCCGACAGCGCGGGGAACTGGCGGTTGGCCGGGCGCTGGGTGCTGCCGTAGCGCGCATAGATCTGCGCGCAGCATTCCGGGTTCTGGCGGTTGTAGTCGCCTGCAAGTGTCACCCTGAGGGAATCGCTCGGCTTCCACAGCAGCGAGCCGCGAAGCCCCAGATTGTTGAGCTCATTGACGTGCGTGCCGGTGGCGACGTTGAAGATCGTGCCGCGCCGGTCGGTGGTCGCAACTCCGAAGCGGACCGCCAGAGTACTCGACAGCGGACCGGACACCGATGCCTTGGCCTGGCGGAACTCGAGATTGCCCGCGGTGACCTCGGCGCGGCCTTCGAAATCGAAGCTCGGTTCCTTCGAGGTGATGTTGATCGCGCCGGCGGTGGTGTTCTTGCCGTAGAGCGTGCCCTGCGGCCCGCGCAGTGTCTCGACCTGCGCGATGTCGAGGAAGTCGAGCGTCGCCACCGCGACCCGGCCGACGAAGACATCATCGATATAGATGCCGACGCCCTGCTCGATGCCATCATTGGTCAGGCCGAATGGCGCGCCCAGACCGCGGATGTTGATCGCCGAGTTGCGCGGGTTGGAGGAATAGAACTGCAGGCTGGGCTGAAGCTGCGTCAGGCGGCTGACATTGAAGCTTCCGGTGTTGTCGAGCGTGGTCACATCAACCACCGACAAGGCGATCGGCACGTCCTGCGAGGATTCCTCGCGGCGGCGGGCCGAGACGATGATGACGGTTTCGGGCTGCTGTTCGGCCTCGGCGTCTGCTGTATCGCCCGGGGCTTCGGCGACATCGCGATCAGAGGCGAGCACTGGCGACTGTGACGCTAGTGCGACGGCAAGCGCGACAACAGACGCGCGCGCGGCAAGGGTAATGGACATTCGGCAGGACTCCCAGGGGTGGAAGTGCTTCCGGTTGTCCGGTCGGCACGGCAATTTGGTTGGTGGTTGGTGGTTGGTGGATGGGGGGTCGGGGCTTCAGGAAAATGCCGTTCCGTTGTCCCGGTCTCGGCATTCGCGGCGTGTGCCCGTCAGGAGAAACGCTGGCGTTCGGTCACGTCCATCTGCACCAGCCTGCCGTCATGCACGGTCAGCACGACCGCGCCGAAGCGCAGTCTGGCGATGGCTTCGGCAATCGCGGAAAGCGGGACTGCTAATTGCGGACCGGTATCGGCGCGCGCGGGTTTGCTAGGAGGCATGGGGCGAAACTCCTGTGAAATCTGGTGCGGACCGGCTGCATGCAGCATGGCCCGCGGAGACATGACTAATCTCTACCATTTTGGTTGGCAAGATAGTTTTTGTTGTCCCGACCGCTATTGCGCCCATGCGTTGCGTTCAGATGTCGATCCGATGCTTGAGGCATCCCCGCCCGGCGATGGCAAAAGCCTCCTCGCTCAGTTGCGGGCAGCGTCCAGATGGGCTTGCAATGCCTGCGCGGACTCGGCCGATGGCGTCCAGCTGGCTTGGAACACCCCGCCGGTGCCGAACAGCGCCGCTGCAATCCCGTCTGCTCCATGGCTGGCCCAGAGATCGGCAAGCTGCGCGGCCATCGGGTCGTCGACCGGTCGTGCAGCGCCAGACACATGCTGTATCCACGCGGCAAGCGCCTGCAATGTGGCGGGCGTGCTGCGTCCCGCCTGCTGATTGATTGCCAAAGGTTCGAGCCAGCGCTGCGGGATCTTCTGCGATCCATCCATCGCAATCTGGATCAGGCGGTGGGCAAGCGCACTGTTGGCAAAACGCGCGATCAGCGCATCGGCATAGGCGCCAAGGTCGATGCCCGAATCCGGGGGCAGGGTAGGAGCGGCCTCGCTCCGCATCAGCGTCTCGATCAGCCCGGCAAGTTCCGGATCGGCGATTGCCTGATGGACAAACTCATGACCGCGGGCGAGACCCAGATACGCCAGGGCCGAGTGCGCGCCATTGAGCATCCGCAGCTTGGCCGCCTCGTAATGGCCGACATTGGGGACAAGCTGCGCGCCCACCGTCTCCCAGCGCGGGCGGGGCCCGGCAAAGTCGTCCTCGATCACCCATTGGCTGAACGGTTCGGTGATCACCGCGCCGCGGTCATCCAGACCGACCGAGGCTGCGACACGCTGCCGATCGTCGTCTATCACCGCAGGCACGATCCGGTCGATCATCGTGCCGGGGCAGCGGCAAGTCCGGGCAAACCACTCGGCCAATGCAGGGTCGGTGTCGGTCAGATAGTCGCTCATCAGCCGCGCCAGCCGCGCGCCGTTGTCGGCCAGATTGTCGCAGCTCAGCAGCGTCAGGCCCGGCAGCCCGGCTGCCTTGCGCCGCGCAAGGCCGGCTGCGACGAAGCCATATATGGTTTGAGGGGGCCCTGCTGCGCTGGCGTCGGACACGATGGCGCGATTGGCGCGATCGAGCGATCCATCGGGGCGGCGGACATAGCCCTTTTCGGTCACGGTAAAGCTTATGATGTGCGTGTCGGGCGAAGCGATCGCCTCGATCACCGCCTGCGGATCCTGCGGCGCGACAATGACACTCGCGACACTGCCGATGAGCCGCGTGACCGTCCGGTCCGAAGACCTCTCGGTCAGCGTGAACAGGCCGTCCTGCGGATTGAGCTGTTCGGCGACATCGGCGGAGCGCAATGACACGCCGATGATCCGCCAGTCGCCGTCGCCCGCCGCCATGGCATCGTCGGTATAGACCGCCTGGTGCGCGCGATGGAACGCGCCGATGCCGAAATGCACGATGCCCGCCCGCTGGCGTGCAAAGTCATAGCCCGGGCGGGCAACGGCCGGGGAGAGCGAGTCCAGCGTTTCGAGTGAAAGCCTCACAGCCGGTACGCCTTCTTCGCCAGCGCATAAGAGAGGTCGTGTGCCAGTTCTGCCGCTTCCCATTCCTCCATCCGGTGTTCGGCGACCAGGGTCGCAAGGAAACCGCAGTCGACCCGTCGGGCGACATCATGCCGGGCGGGGATCGAGAGGAAGGCGCGGGTGTCGTCGTTGAAGCCGACGGTGTTGTAGAAGCCCGCGGTCTCGGTCATCGACAGCCGGAAGCGGCGCATGCCTTCGGGGCTGTCGTGGAACCACCAGGCCGGGCCGAGCTTGAGCGCGGGATAGTGCCCTGCGAGCGGGGCGAGCTCGCGCGCATACACCGTCTCGTCGAGCGTAAACAGGATGATGGTGAGATCGGGGTTGTTGCCGTGCCGCGCCAGCAGCGGGCGCAGCGCATGGACATAGTCGGTGCGCATCGGCATGTCGGCGCCCTTGTCGCGGCCGAAACGGGCGAAGACCTGCGGGTTGTGGTTGCGCAGCGCCCCGGGGTGGATCTGCATGACCAGACCATCCTCGACGCTCATGCCCGCCATTTCGGTGAGCATCTGCGCGCGGAAAAGCTCGGCATCCTGCGGCGAGACATCTGGGCGGATGACGCGCGCGAACAGCGCATCGGCCTCTGCCCGGGACAGATCCGCCGTCAGGGCCGTCGGATGGCCATGGTCGGTCGATGTCGCGCCATGCTTGGCGAAAAACGCCCGGCGCTTGCGGTGCGCGGCCAGATATCCGGCATAGCTGAACGTATCCTCTCCGGTCAGTTCGGCAAAGCGCGCCAGATTGTCCCGAAAGCCTTCATATTCGGGGTCGACGACCGGGTCGGGACGATAGGCCGTCAGCACCCGGCCGTTCCAGTTGCTGTCGGCAATCGTTCGGTGATGATCGAGCGTGTCGAGCGGCGATTCGGTAGTGGTGATCACCTCGATATTGAACCGTTCGAACAGGGCGCGTGGGCGGAATTCGGGTGTAGCCAGCGCACCGGTGATGCGGTCGTAATACAGATCGGAGGTTTCGGCGGTGAGCTGCACGTCAATCCCGAAGCCCTCGGCGAACACCCAGTCGAGCCACATGCGCGAAGGCGTGCCGCGAAACAGGTGATAATGGCTCGCCAGTATGCGCCAGGCCTCGCGCGGATCGACCGCGCGGGCGGCATCGACAGACACCGGTGTCAGCCCAAGAGCTTCGAGCGGCACCCCTTGGCTATAGAGCATCCTGAAGACATAGTGATCGGGCTGCAGCAGCAGTTCGCTGGCATTGGCGAAGGGCGCGTTCTGGGCAAACCATTGCGGATCGGTATGCCCGTGCGGGCTGATGATCGGCAGCGTTGCGACATGATCGTAAAGCCTGCGGGTGATGGCCCGGACTTCGGGGTCGGCGGGGAACAGGCGGTCGGGGTGCAGGTGAAGCGGGCGCATGGAAATCCTCAGAGCTTGACGGCGCGCGCAGAGCGCTCGCGGGTGGTAGCGACATTGCGGCGACCGGCCTCGACGGCCTCCTCCTCGGCCGCGAACAGCAGATGGTCGATGACGGATGCCATGTGTCCGCGCATGGCGGTGCGCGCTGCGGCGGGGTCGCGCGCGCGCAGGGCATTCAGCATCGCGCGGTGCTCCTCGACCACCGGCTGGATATTGGCTGTGCGCGCTTTTGCGAGCAGCAGGCGCGCTTCCATCAGCTCGAATCCGGTCACGGTAAAACCTGGCGCATCGGTTTCGGACGGCAAGGAGCGGACATAGCCCGCCGATCCGGTGCGGACCTCGATCATTCCCTGCACCTCGAGCGCGATCATCGCCTCGCGCACCGCAGGGCGGCTGACGTTGCACTGGATGGAAAGCTCGCGTTCCGCAGGCAAGCGGTCGCCCACGGCATGGCGCCCGGGCGCGAGTTCCGCGAAAAGCTGCCAGGCGAGCTTCTGATAGAGCCGCTCGCGCCCTTCTGCCAGCTCAAGGCTCGCTTCCTTATGGGTCGTGCCATCACAAACTCCTTCTTGGAGGTGTCTTACCAATTGTGGCCGGTTGCTCAAGATAATGATGGGTTGCCCGCTATGGTGTCATCTGCGTGGTTTGCGGGGAGCGGTTTTGCCGGATGTCATCGGATCGGGCTTTGGCGGCGGCTTCCAGCCTTCAGGGGGCGTCACGCGCTGCTGGCTGGTTCCCAAGCCCATAGCACCCGGCTGCTGCCGTTCCACACCCAGCAAATCGGCTTCCTCGGCTTCAGAAGCTGTGGCGCCGCCGCGTATCAGACTGATCTTGTAACGGCATCTTTTTGCTTCCTCGAAGTCCAGTGCCCGTGCCGCAGCATCCATTTTCAGCTGCAGCTCATGTAATGTTTCGCTCATCGCTATCTCAGCTTTTTGATGGGTAATCCGTCAGCCTTCGCGCGGTCCTTCACCGATTCCTCGCTACGGGTCAGCGCTTTGGCCATGGCCTTCAACGGCATGCCCTTTTTTGCCAGTGCGTGGAGTTTCTGAATCTCTGCGCTGGTCCATGGTTGTCGATGTCGTTCGAATTTTTCTGCCATGTACGATGGTTAGTGGATCGTGAGCCCAACGGCGAGCACTTCGTGAAATCGCTCACCTGCCCGATGGTTAATGGTCACAGACCTGCTAGGCGTGGCAGCATGACCAACATCAACAGACTTTCCGGTATCGTCGACGTCGGCGGGCTTCATTATGAGTGGGAGGTGCGGAGCGAGCCGCAGTGGTGCGATTCCGAAGGCTGGAAAGGCGTGACGGTTGCCTTGCTGCAGAAGCATACCCAGCGCGAAGCCTTGCTGGAATTTCCCCCGCCGAAACGCTTGCTGAAGGGAATGCAGCGAGGCCGCCTTCAGATCAGCGATGCGATTGTATCAAGGGGAATTCAGGCAGCGCTGGATGCCGGCTGGGACCCTGCGTCTCGCGGAAAGCCGATGGTTTTCACGGTCGATGCGGATGGCAACTAGCCAGAGGCTGCCCTGCCGGGCAGGAAAACAGGATGAGCATATTGTCGAAAGCATGGAACGGCGAACAGGTCCGCAAATGGCTCGAATGCCGCATCGATGCGGCGCGTCTTGATCAGGCGGCGGCCGACAGGCGGGGGTATGAGGCTCGGGACGACTATGACAAGGCAGCGGCTGAAGAATGGGTGTGCCGAAGCCTGAGGATGGTTGCCGACAAGGATGATCAGGTCGCATTCGCCGATCGTCTCAAGCAATTGCTGGCACAGGATGAGTATGTGGTCACGGGCATCTACGACGATCGGCGTTTCGAACGATATGTTCGAGCCATTCTCAGGAAACTTGCCAAGATGACCAGGGCAAATGAGGGGTTCGAGAACACGCTGCGCTTTCAGTGAAGCCGGCGTCAGGCTGAATCATGGCACGCGTCTGCGTGGCCGCACGATCTACTTCTCGATCACGGATCCCATCGCCGCGCCGCTTCTCATGTCCAGAAAGGCCTTCTGGCGGTCGTCATGCGCAAGTGAGAGGAGGTATCGGCTTGCCTCCTTGTAGGTCAGAAAAGGGCGCCCATCGACGAAGACGGGAACGGTGCGGCCGTTGAAAATCCGGCGCAGCAACCGCCGCTGCGGCCTGTCTAGCGATTGACTGCGTTCTTCGGTGATGGCGGGGTCCTCAGCTGCGAAAGCTATCATGCAACTACCATCGACACGGCATGCAGGCATCCATTTTGTGCGGCGTGCTGCTTGATCCGAGATGTAATCTGGGGGCCGTCGGCTGCGCATCGGCGGCAGTGCCGTCACCAAGGGGTATGCGGTTGCGAACCAGTAGGGGAACCCGGTTTGAAGACGGTAGCCCCCGCGGCTCTGACGGCCCGGAACAGCGGGAGATGAGAACGCCCGGCCCGTGGACCCGGGCGTTCTGCGTCTCAGCTCGTGCGGTTGAACGTCGTCGTCACAATGTCGGGCATCCCTTCCGCGGCCCAGACAATCGTCTCGGTCATCGTCTGGGCGTCCTTCGCCGAGGTGTAGACACGTGTCGACACCCGCTTGCCGTCCCTTGCGAGCGTCATCACCAGTGTGGCGGGCTCGGGCTGGCGCAACGAGATGCTGTCGATGAAACCCATATTCCCTGTCACGGGAACCGCCACGCCGTCGAGACGGGCGGTGGACTCGGCCGTCATCCGTGATCCATCCGGAGCGATGATCTCGACCCGTGTGTTCCAATGCCCCTCCGTCGCCTCACGGAACGCGATGGTGACTGCACGCGGGCGTTCTGCGGAGGGGATTTGCGCCACATCGAGCGACCAGGTGCCGACCAGAGGCGAGGCGCCCGCGGGGACCACCGCCTCGGAACCCGGTGCCACGACATCTTCGAACGCACCAATCGAGGTCATCAACAGCCCGGCGGCGGCGAGGGGTAGGGCAATCAGCATCATCATCTTTCCTTTCGACCATGGGCCGTGCCTGTGCGGCGGCCTGTCCGAGCTATCGGTAGAGGGTGACTGTGATGACAGATCGATTTTCCTGTCCCAGATTTTCTGGGCGTCCAGCAAGCGGGCCAATTCGCGGCTGCTGCCTACCTCGGTCTTGCGCCGCGCTTCGCGCAGGCGTTCGTTGATCGAGGCTTCCGAGCGGTTGAGTCCTGCAGCGATTGATTTCACGGTATGCCCTTCGGCCAGCAACCGCAGGATTTCGAGCTCCTTGGCGTTGAGCTTGGCAGGCTCAATCGCAGGCGTCACGATCGTCGGGGGCAGGGCGGACATGCGCCTTGCTCACCACAGGTCCGCAAGAGCGTCCAGCACGATTTTTTTGGGAAGCGGCGGGCGATCGTTGGGATGGTCACGCCGGTGCGCCTTTCTGGACTGCCAAGAGACGCTATTGCGCGGGAGCGGCCCTTCGATCTGAAACCCAAAGGCGCGACGCGTCACCGGCTGCGTGTCGGCCAGTTGGGCGGTCTCAAAGGATGCAGCGGCCGATTTGGCGAGCTTCATGGCCAGTCGTTTGCCGCTGGGCAAATCAGTTGGTTTGTCGGTCAAGCGGACCAGGGCTCCGCGAGTGTCAAACGGGGAAAATTTGTCCGATCCGGTATCAACGAGCATCAGTCATGCATATCGTTAAGACCTCGACCCGTTCCAGTTCGCGCCAGGCGACGGCGAAATCGTCTGAAGTTGGTATCTTTCTTGGACATGGTTCATGCAACTCGTACGACCCTGCGACACACGATAGGTCACAGTTTGGGTCACACAGTTGGCGGGCGCCAAATGCGGAGCGAGAAGGCGAATCATTGTTTTCCAATAGCTTGCAGCTGAACGTGGCTGGGGTGGCAGGATTCGAACCTGCGAATGCCGGTACCAAAAACCGGTGCCTTACCACTTGGCGACACCCCAATGCCGTGCTCGCGGCGCTGTCGGGCGGTGTGGGCCGGGGCAGCGCGGGAGGCGCCTATATACGGAAAAGGCGCGGGCCGCCAAGCGCCTTTTTGGTGGCGCTGGCGGTGCAGGGCAGCAGGCGTGCTCGCGCGATCAGCCGATGCGGTGGACCCAGCCGTGCGGATCGGCGGCATCGCCGCGCTGGATCGACACCAAGGCCGAACGCAGCGCCGCAGTCACCGGGCCCGACTGGTTGCCGCCGATGGTGAAGCTGCCTTGCGGTGATTTGACCGTTCCCACCGGGGTCACCACCGCCGCGGTGCCGCAGGCGAAGGTTTCGCGGAGCTTTCCGCTCTGGGCATCGCTGCGCCACTGGTCGATCGAATAGGGCTCCTCGCGCACGGTCAGGCCCTGGCCGCGCGCCAGTTCGATTATCGAGTTGCGGGTGATGCCGGGCAGGATCGTTCCGGTCAGCGGCGGGGTGATGATCGAGCCGTCCTCGAACACGAAGAACAGGTTCATGCCGCCCAGTTCCTCGACCCATTTGTGCTCGGCAGCATCGAGGAACACGACCTGGTCGCAACCCTGCGCGGTGGCTTCGGCCTGCGCGACAAGGCTGGCAGCGTAGTTGCCGCCGCATTTGGCTGCGCCCGTTCCGCCGGGTGCGGCGCGGGTGTAATGCTGCGACACCCAGATCGTCACCGGGGCGACGCCGCCCTTGAAATAGGCGCCGACGGGCGAGGCGATGGTAATGAACAGATATTGTTTCGCGGGGCGCACGCCGAGGAAAACTTCGCTCGCAAACATGAACGGGCGCAGATACAGCGCGCCGCCATCGACCTTGGGAAACCAGTCGCTGTCGATCCGCACCAATTGCTCGACCGATTCGATGAACAGTTCGGGCGGCACCGCGGGCATCGCCATGCGCGCTGCGGATTCGTTGAAGCGCCGGGCGTTGGCATCGGGGCGGAACAGCGCGGTGCTGCCATCGCTCAGCCGATACGCCTTCATGCCCTCGAAGATTTCCTGCGCATAATGCAGCACCGACGAGGCCGGATCCATCGGGATCGGCGCGCGCGCGGTCACTTTCGCGTCGTGCCAGCCGCCCTTGTCCTCGTCATAGTGCACCACCACCATGTGATCGGTGAACAATTTGCCGAAACCCGGATCGGCGAGCGCCGCATCGCGCGCATCGGCGGGGGTGGGGTTTGAAGTCGGCTCAACGGCGAAGGGCAGCATGTCATCCCCTGAAAACTGCAAGGATTATGGGTGGTCGTCTGGTCCCGATCGCTGGCCTTGCTGCAACACGGGCTTGCCAAGACCTAATCGTGCTGGCAATCAAGGTCAACATGCCTGTCCCATCTTCCCCTTCAGCATCCGCCCTGTTTTTGCGCGAGGATGAAATCCGGCACGGCGTCGAGCTGCTGTTCTTCGGCTATACCCGGCTCACCAAGTCGATCGACGACCAGCTGGCCAAGCAGGGGCTGGGCCGGGCGCACCACCGCGCGCTGTATTTCATTGCGCGCAACCCCGATCTGACGGTGAGCCAGCTGCTGCGCGCGCTGGCGATCACGAAGCAATCGCTGGGCCGGGTGCTGACCGAGCTGCAACGCCGCAACCTGATCGAGACCCGCAGCGGCGAGACCGACCGCCGGCAGAAATTGCTGAGGCTGACACAGGCGGGCGCGACGCTGGAAGCGGAGCTGTTCGATGCGCTGCGCACGCGGCTGTCGCAGGCGTACCGGCGCGCAGGGCAGGAGTCTGTCACCGGCTTCTGGCGCGTGCTCGAAGGGCTGGTGCCCGAGGCTGACCGCGCGCTGTTGGCCGAACTGGGAAGCGAGCGGCGCCCCGGCTAACGCGGGGGGCCCAGCGCTGGGGCCAAGCGCGGGGGGCATGACGCTAGGGCATAGGCGATTGCCATGCTTGCCAAAGAAATCGCCGACATTTCCGCTTTGCGTCTTGCGCTGCTTCTGCAATTCTTGCGGAAATCAGGCAAAAACCAGGAGCGGACACCCCAATGGCAACCATGCGCAGCGTCGTGCTCAAAGCCCCGATTGCAGGCCTGCCGCAGCCGCAAGACTTCACCTTTGCCGACAGCGAAATCCCCGCGCTGGGCGAGCATCAGTTCCTGATCGAACACCGGATCGTCTCGGTTGACCCCGGCGTGCGGTCTAGGCTGTCGGCGACCGGGGCGAGCTATGCGCCGCCGATCCCGCCGGGCGGTCGCATCGACGGGTTCGTGGTGGGACAGGTGACAGAGAGCCGCAACGAGCGTTTTCCGGTCGGGACCTGGGTGACCGCGGGCGGCGGCTGGGCGAGCCACAGCATCGGCGATGGCCGCGGCTATATCATGCCGCTCCCTGACAACGGCCTGCCACGCTCTTTATGGCTGGGTATCCTCGGCATTCCCGGCATGACCAGCTGGTTCGGGCTGAAGCGCGTCGGCGCCATGCGCGAGGGCGCGCATGTGCTGGTGACGTCGGCGGCAGGCGTGGTCGGCGCGACAGCGGGGCAACTGGCCAAGGCCTGGGGCGCTGCCAGCGTGGTCGGGATCGCAGGCGGGCAGGACAAATGCGACTGGTTGACCCGTGAATGCGGGTTCGATGCCGCTATCGACTACAAGGGCACCGATGATCTCGCGGGCGCAATTGCCGCTGCGATGCCCAAGGGCGTCGATCTGTTGTTCGACAATGTCGGCAACGCGATGATCGACACCGTGCTGCCGCTGATGCGGTTAAACGGTCATATCGTGGTGTCGGGGCAGGTCGCAGACTACAGCGTGCCGCACGACCAGCGCGTCGGCATCACCAACACCGCCGAATTCATCGCCAAGCGCCTGACGATGCGCGGGCTGGTGGTGTTCGATGACATCCCGCAATTCGCCGCAGCGCAGGCCGAGATGGGCGGGATGATCCGCGACGGCAAGCTCGTGTACCGCGAGGAGCTGTTCGACGGGCTCGACCAGCTTCCGCAAGCGTTTTGTGGGTTGTTTACCGGCGCCAATTTCGGGCGGCGGCTGGTCCGGCTGGGAGACGCGTGATGGCGCACGAATTCCGCATCGAAGACCAGGTCTATACCCGATTCACCTTCGAACGCGACGGGCGGGTGCTGCGCGCGATCATCACTTCGGACCACCCGGTCAACGGGGTCGATGGCCCGATGCACGACGAGCTGGCGCGGGTGTTCACCGACCTGCAGCGCGACAGCGAAAGCGACATCATCGTGCTGACCGCCAGGGGCCGCGCGTTCTGCGCCGGCGGCGATTTTGCGTGGTTCCAGCAGCAGATCGACGACCCGGCGAGCTTCCGCGCGATTGCCTGGGATGCCAAGCGGATCGTCACCAGCCTGCTCGAGATGGAAAAGCCGTTGCTGTGCCGGTTGAACGGTGCGGCGGCGGGGCTGGGGGCGACGATCGCGTTGCTGTGCGACATCATCGTCGCCGACGAGAGGGCACTGATCGGCGATCCGCACGTCAAGGTGGGGCTGGTCGCGGGCGATGGCGGCGCGATGATCTGGCCGCAGCTGATCGGCTATGCCCGCGCCAAGGAACTGCTGATGACCGGCGACATGCTGACCGCGACCGAAGCCAAGGCGCTGGGGCTGATCAACCATGCTGTGCCGGGGGCTCAACTCGATGCCAAGCTGGGCGAAATCATCGCCAAGCTGCAGGGCAACCCCAAATGGGCAGTGCGCTGGACCAAGACGGTGACCAACATACCCTTGCGCGCACTCGCCGCGCAGATGATGGATGCGGCGATCGGGTGGGAGAGCGTCTCGAACTATCTCGGCGACCGGCGCGAGGCGGTCGCGGCGATGGCCGAGAAGCGTGCTCCGAATTTGACCGGGGAATGAGGGGGATGCTGGTGACCTTGTTCGTCATTCCCGCGAACGCGGGAATCCCGCCTTATTGCTCCACCGCCGTGCGGAAGCGGGACCCCCGCCTTCGCGAGGGTGACGGAGAGGGGACAGGCGAATGACCCTGCAAACCTTCACCGACGAACCCGATCACGTCTCCGCGCTGCGCGCGACGTTGCAGCGGTTCCTTGCCGAGCACGCCCCGCGCGAGGCGCGGCAGGCGTGGGACAAGGCGGCGCGCTGGCCGCGCGATGTCTACAGCAAACTCAATGCGTTGGGTCTGACGGCTCTCACCGTGCCGGAGGAGTTCGGCGGGGCAGGGCAGGACCTTGTCGCGGCGATCGCGGTGATCGAGGAGTTGGCGGCAGGCGGCCCGTGCCTCGCAGGTCCCTTCATCCACACCAGCTTCTACGGCGGCATGAACCTCAGCGAAAACGGCTCGCCCGAGCAGAAGGCCGAATTCCTGCCGAGGCTGGCCAAGGGCGAGCTGTTCTTCGCTTATGGCCTGTCCGAACCCAATGTCGGCGGCGACCTTGCCAGCGTCGAGACCCGCGCGGTGCGCGAGGGCGACGATATCGTGATCAACGGAGCTAAGCGCTGGTGCACCGGCGCGGACTGGGCGGATTACATCTATTGCCTCGTGCGCTCGGGTCCGCCTGAAGACCGCTACAAGAACCTGTCGTTCGTGCTGGTGCCGACCAAGGCCGCCGGCGTGACGATGCAGGATATCGAGCACGTCAACCTGCGCTACACCCACAGCCAGGACGTGTATTTCGACAATGTGCGGCTGCCGGTATCCGCGATCGTCGGGGGCGAGGCGATGTGGAACAAGGGCTGGAAGCTGCTCGCGGGCCGCGCGCTCGATGTCGAGAAGCTCGAGATTTCCGCGGTGGCGCTCGGCATCGCCCGCGCCGCGATCGACGAGGCCTGGGGCTATGCGCAGGAGCGCGTCCAGTTCGGCAAACCAATCAGCCAGCATCAGGCGATCCGCCACAAGCTGGTGACCGCGCGGACCAAATGGCAGGCGGCGCGGCACATGCTCTACCACGCCGCATGGCTGGCCAATGAAGGGCGACCGTGTTCGGTCGAGACCAGCATGGCCAAATTGTTCGTTGCCGACATGGGCGTCGAGATCGCGCTGATCTGCCAGCAGGTGATGGGCTCCTATGCGCTCAGCGATGCCTATGAGATGGAACGCCACGTCCGCGATCTGCTCGGCATGCCGATCGTCGGCGGGTCGAGCGACATGCAGAAGAACAATCTGGCGAGCTTGATGCGGTTGTGATGGACCTGCGCGCACGCGTGTTTTCCTTCGTCACCCTGAACTTGTTTCAGGGCCCATGCCACGTCCGGGTCAGGATGGTCGATCACGAGAAATGGGTCCTGAAACAAGTTCAGGATGACGGCAGTGGGATAGGATAGGGATTTTTTCATGAAGCCACTCGAGAGCGTCGATCCCCTGGGCCATGTGGTCGCGATGCTGCTGCCCGGCATCGCCGCGCGCGGTGACGAGATCGAGGAGGCGCGGCGACTGCCTGCTGACATTGCCCAGAGCCTTGCCCGCGCCGGGGTCTTCAACATGGTCCGCCCCAAGAGCCTCGCCGGTCTGGAGATGGCGCCGCTCGATCTGGTGGGCGTGCTGCATGCGATCGCCCGCGCTGAAGCCAGCACCGGGTGGTGCGCGATGATCGGCGCGACCACTGCGATCAACGCCGCCTATCTGCCGCATGATGTCGCCGCCGAGGTCTATGCCGATCCGCACTCGATCACCGGCGGGGTGTTTGCGCCGATGGGCCGCGCCGACGACATGGGCGATCACTACAAGGTCACCGGTCGCTGGCAGTGGGGATCGGGCAGCGCCAATTGCGACTGGCTGTGCGGCGGCGCGATGGTGTTCAAGGACGGGGAGCTGCAGCGCTTCGACAATGGCGCGCCGTATCACCGGATGATGATCTTCCCGGCAAACGAAGTCGAACTGCTCGACACCTGGCATGTGATGGGGATGAAAGGCACCGGCTCGGGCGATATCGCGGTCAGGGATGCGATCGTCCCCAAGGCGCGCAGCGTCTCGCTGATCGCCGACAAGCCGGTCGAGCAGGGGCCGCTCTACCAGTTCCCGGTGTTCGGGCTGCTCGCGATGGGGGTCGCCTCGGTGGCCTTGGGCAATGCGGCGGGTGCGATGCACGAGATCAAGGCGCTCGCCCGCGCCAAGAAGCCGCAGGGCGGCCAGCGCACCATGGCCGAACGCACCGTGGTGCAGACCGACCTGATGCGCGCCGAGGCGAAATTGTCGGCGGCGGAAGCCTTCTTCCGCGAGAGCATCGCCGAATGCTGGGAGGGCGCGACGACGCGCGGCGAACTGTTGCCCGAGGAACGCGCCAAGCTGCGGTTGGCAGCGACCCATGCGACCGAAACCTCCGCCGATGTCGCCAAGACCGCGTTCACCATCGGAGGCGGCAGCGCGGTCTATCTGACGAGCTCGCTCCAGCGCCGCTTCCGCGATGCGCATGTCGCGACGCAACACATCGCGACCGCGAGCAGCGTGTATGAGCTGGTCGGGCGAGTGGCGCTGGGGCTGCCGACGGATACGGGGATGCTGTAATCTCTCCGCCTCTCCCTTGATGGGATCGCGGTGTGGTCCAGCTTTTCTCCCCTCCCGCCTGCGGGAGGGGTGGCCGAAGCCCGGGGTGGGCCCGCGCCAACGCCAGTTCAGGCCCACCCCGGCCCGGAAAACCCGGCCTGCCCCTCCCGCAAGCGGGAGTGGAGAGGCGTCGCTTCTTCGAACTAACCGCTCAATACGCCCCGGCAGACTCCCGCACTACGGCGATCCCCGCCTCGCGCTGGCGCTTCAATTCCTGCTTCAGCTTGACCGGGTCCTCGGCGATCACGAAGCCGAAGCTGACCCCGCCTTCCTTGCCGATGGTCGCGTGGTGCAATTTGTGCGCCTGGACGATGCGCTTGGCGTAGCCGCTTTTGGGTACCCAGCGGAAATAGCGCTGGTGGACGAGGCCGTCGTGGATCAGCGTGTAGATCGCGCCATAGATCATCACGCCGATGCCCATCCATGTCGCCGGCTCCCACAACCATGCCCCGATGACGAACAGGCTGATCGAGATCGCCGAGCCGACAATCGCATAGAGGTCGTTCTTCTCGAGCACATTGTCATGCGGTTCGTGATGGTCGCGGTGCCAGCCCCAGCCCCAGCCGTGCATCACATATTTGTGGCTCCACCAGGCGACGAATTCCATGAACGCGGTGGTGGCAATCACGATGCCGAGATTGATAAGAGCCTGCATGGTCACAAGAATAGGCGCAATCGCCGCCGGTTTGAAGAGGGCTCGTGCAGGCGGTTGCAGCCGCAACCAAATACGCGCTGGATTTGGCCCGGCGCATCTGCCAAGCGACGGGCACAAACGCCCAAGATACGAAGGTTTCTGGTGATGGCCCAAGCAAAGACGCTCTATGAAAAAATATGGGACGCGCACGTCGTCGACCAGCGCGACGATGGCACCGCGATCATCTTCATCGACCGGCATCTTGTCCATGAAGTCACCAGCCCGCAGGCGTTCGAGGGGCTTCGCATGGCAGGGCGCAAGGTGCGCAGGCCCGATCTGACGCTTGCGGTTCCCGATCACAACGTGCCCACCACGCCGCGCGTTGATGCAGCGGGCAAGCGCATCGCAATCGCCGATCCCGAAAGCCGCGCCCAGCTCGAGGCGCTCGAGCGCAATGCGCCTGCGTTCGGCGTTCCGTATATCGATGCGACCGACGTGCGGCAGGGGATCGTCCACGTGATCGGCCCCGAACAGGGCTTCACGCTGCCCGGCTGCACCATGGTGTGCGGCGACAGCCATACCGCGGCGCACGGTGCGCTGGGCGCGCTGGCGTTCGGTATCGGCACCTCCGAGGTCGAGCATGTGCTGGCGACTCAGACGCTGCAGCTCAAGCGGTCGAAATCGATGGAAATCTGCGTCGAGGGCGATCTGCCCCCGGGCGTCAGCCCCAAGGACCTGATCCTGCACATCATTGGCCAGATCGGCGCTGCCGGCGGCACCGGCCATGTCATCGAATATCGTGGCCGTGTGTTCGAGCAGATGTCGATCGAGGGGCGGCTGACGGTCGCCAACATGTCGATCGAAGCGGGCGCGCGCGCCGGGTTGATCGCGCCCGATGATGCGACCTTCGCCTATCTCAAAGGCCGCCCGATGGCACCGAAGGGTGCCGATTGGGATGCGGCGGTCGCCTATTGGCGGACGCTCAGGACCGATGACGGCGCGGTGTTCGACCAGAGCGTGGTGATCAACGCTGCCGAAATCGCGCCTTCGGTCACCTGGGGCACCAGCCCCGAGGACGTCGTGCCGATCACAGGGCACGTTCCCGATCCCGAAAGCTTTGCCGATCCGTCGAAGCGTGCGGCGGCGGAAAAGTCGCTGGCCTATATGGGGCTGACCGCGGGAACGCCACTCAGCGAAGTGCCGGTCGAGCACATCTTCATCGGCAGCTGCACCAACAGCCGGATCGAGGATCTGCGCGCCGCCGCAGCCGTGCTCAAGGGTCGCCGCAATGCGCCTGGCATCAAGTCCGCGCTGGTCGTGCCCGGCTCGGGTCTGGTCAAGCGCCAGGCCGAAGAAGAGGGTCTGGACCGCATCTTCATCGACGCCGGCTTCGAGTGGCGCGAGCCGGGCTGCTCGGCGTGCCTCGGCATGAACCCCGACAAGGTGCCCGCAGGCGAGCGCTGCGCCTCGACCTCGAACCGCAACTTCGTCGGTCGCCAGGGCCCCGGCGCGCGCACCCATCTGGTCAGCCCCGCCATGGCGGCGGCAGCGGCGGTGACAGGTCGGCTCAGCGATGTGCGGACACTGGTCTAGGGATTTGGTCTGGGGATTTGAACGCTGCGCGACCGGGCGCACGACAGCAGGGGAATGAAATGGCCAAGACACTGACCGCAGCCACCGGAGCCGCACTGGCTCTTGTGTTTTCCACCCATGCGTTGGCGCAGGCACCGCAGCCTGAAGTGCAGCTGTGGCGGCTCGATTGCGGCACGGTCGCGGCAAATGATCTCAACGCCTTTTCCGACACAAAGGCCTACACCGGCCAGTCCAAGCGGCTGACCAGCAGCTGTTACCTGATCCGCCATGGCAGCGATTATCTGCTGTGGGACACGGGGCTGCCATCGGCGATGAAGGGCAAGCCGCTCGACGACAGCCAAGCGATGGACGCGACCGTCACGCTGACGATCAAGGAGCAGCTCGCGCAGCTGAAAGTCGATCCGGCGAGGATCAAATATGTCGGCCTCAGCCACTATCACTTCGATCACAGCGGGCAGGTCGCGGACTTCCCGAGTGCCACGCTGATCGTCGGCAAGGGCGACTGGACGGTGCTGACCACCGATCCTGCCTCTTACGGCGCCAACCCCGCGCCGTTCGCGCACTGGATTTCGGGCGGCGGCAAGGTCGAGCAGGCGACGACCGACAAGGACGTGTTTGGCGATGGATCGGTGACCATGCTGCGGCTGCCCGGGCACACTCCGGGGCACAGCGGCCTGCTGGTGCGGCTCAAGGAAAAAGGCCCGGTGCTGCTGACCGGAGATCTCGCGCATTTCAGCGAGAACTACGCGTCAAACGGCGTGCCGACCTTCAATGTCGACCGCGCCGATACTCTGGCATCGCTTGACCGTTTCAAGAAACTGGCAGACAATCTCAAGGCAACAGTGATCATTCAACATGAGCCGGCAGACGTGGGCAAGTTGCCGACGTTTCCCCAGGCGGCGGAGTAAATGCAGTGAGCAAGGACAAGAAGGACGGCTGGTCTAACAGCGCCATGGCGGGCGCGGCGGTGGGTTCCGCTGCGCTGGCAGCAGCTTTGCTGTATGTCGGCAAGCAGTTCACGAAGCCGAAGACCGATACCCCCGCAAAACCTGACGAGCCGGGCGCCGAAGCCACCGAGGGCCCGCATGCAACCGATTGATCGCGTCGAGGGCAAGGCCATCCCGTTTGGCCGCAAGAACGTCGATACCGACATCATCATCCCCTCGCAGTGGCTCAAGACGATCAGCCGCGAAGGGCTGGGCGCAGGCGCGTTCGAATCGATCCGTGCCGAGCCGGGCAACATCTTCGACGATCCCGAATTTGCCGGGGCGCCGATCCTGATTGCGGGCGACAATTTCGGCTGCGGGTCGAGCCGCGAGCACGCCGCATGGGCGCTGATCGACCTCGGCATCACCGCGGTGATCGCGCCCAGCTTTTCGGACATCTTTTCGAGCAACGCGTTCAAGAACGGTATCCTCACCGTCGTGCTGCCGCAGGAGGCTGTCGATCGGCTGATGGAGGTCGCCCAGACCGACACCATCCACATCGATCTGGAAAGCCAGACCGTGACCACGCCGTTCCAGGACAGGTTCAGCTTCGAGATCGACCCGTTCCGCAAGACCTGCCTGATGCAGGGGCTCGACGAGATCGGGCTGACTTTGGGCAAGGCGGATGCGATCAGCGCGTATGAAAAGAAGGTCAGCGCGGATCGCCCCTGGATGGTGCCTGTAGCAGCTTGACATCGTCATTCCCGCGAACGCGGGAATCCCGCTTCGGCGCAACGATCGCATGAACAGCGGGACCTCCGCCTTCGCGGGGGTGACGAAAACCAATAACAAACGGAGAGAGCCTCATATGAAAGCCCTTTTGTCGACCGCCGTTGGCGGACCCGAAACGCTCCAGATGACCGAGGTCGACGCGCCCGTCGCGGGTCCCGGTGAACTGCTGGTCGCGGTCAAGGCCTGCTCGATCAACTTCCCCGACGCGCTGATCATCAAGGACATGTACCAGCTCAAGCCCCAGCGCCCGTTCGCGCCGGGTAGCGAGATTGCAGGCGTGGTCGAGGCGGTGGGCGAGGGCGTCACCGGCTGGTCGGTCGGCGACCGGGTGATCGCGGGCACCGGCTTTGGCGGGCTTGTCGAGAAGAAGGTCGTTGCGGCTGCGGGCGCCTACAGGCTTCCCGAGCAGTTCAGCTTCGAGCAGGGCGCATCGCTGCTGATGACCTATGGCACATCGATCCACGCGCTCAAGGATCGCGGCCACATCAAGCCGGGTGATACCCTGCTGGTGCTGGGCGCGGCGGGCGGCGTAGGCCTCGCGGCTGTCGAACTCGGCAAGGCCTATGGCGCACGCGTCGTTGCAGGCGTCTCGAGCGAGGCCAAGGCACAGGCGGCACGCGAATCCGGAGCGGACGAAGTGGTGGTCTATGGCCGACAGCCGTTCGACAAGGACCAGTCCAAGGCGCTCGCGAACGCGTTCAAGGATGCGGTCGGCCCCAATGGCGCGGACATCGTCTATGATGCGGTCGGCGGCGACTACAGCGAGCCTGCGGTGCGCGCGATGGCCTGGGAAGGCCGCTTCTTAGTGGTCGGCTTCCCCGCCGGGATCGCCAAGCTGCCGCTTAACCTGACGCTGCTCAAGAGCTGCGATGTCTGCGGTGTGTTCTGGGGCGCGTTTGCCGCGCGCGAGCCCAAGCGCAACGCCGCCAACATCGCAGAGCTGTTCGACCTGTGGGCGGCGGGCAAGATTTCCCCGCGCATTTCGGAAACCTTCAGCTTCGAAACCGCGCATGAGGCGATCGCCCGGCTTGAAAATCGCGAGGCGATCGGCAAGCTTGTGGTGACGATGTAACGCATCTGCGCCCTGGTCATGCGGTTTGACGCTTGCCGCCGACGCGCGCTGTGCGTATGCGCTAGGCTATTCTGCATGACCAACCTTCTGCACGACAATAAGGGGCCGAAATGACCACTTTCAATGACCGCGAACGCGCGTTCGAAGCCAAGTTTGCAGCCGATGAAGACCTGCAGTTCCGCATCACCGCGCGGCGCAACCGCCTGCTGGGCAACTGGGCGGCAGAGCAGATGGGCCTGACGCCTGCCGAAACCGATTCCTACGCCAAGTCGGTCGTCCAGGCCGATTTCGAGGAAGCCGGTGACGAGGACGTGATCCGCAAGCTGCTGGGCGATCTGGTCTCGGCGGGCGTTGAAATCGACGAGCTGGGCGTCCGTGCCGCGCTCGAGGCCAAGATGGTCGAGGCGCGCCGCCAGTACATCGAAGAGGCGAACTGAACCATGCCCATGGCTGCCGCCGACATCGAGGCGCTGATCAAGGCCGGTATCCCGGACGCCGAGGTTTCGATTACCGATCTGGCGGGCGATGGCGACCATTATGCCGCGCATGTCGTGGCCGAAAGCTTTCGCCCGATGAGCCGCATTGCCCGCCAGCGCGCGGTCTATGCAGCGCTGGGCGGACGCATGGGCGGTGAACTGCACGCCTTGCAACTGACCACGGCGCTCCCCAGCTAAACGCCAGGCCATATTGGCACCATCTGCATATCCACGGAGCTGAACCCATGACCGACACCGCACAGGCCCGCATCGCCGAGATCGTTCAAGCCAACGACGTCCTGCTGTTCATGAAGGGCACGCCGCTGTTTCCGCAGTGCGGCTTTTCCAGCAAAGCGATCGCCATCCTCGACCATCTCGGCGTCGACTATGAAAGCGTCGACGTGCTGCAGGACATGGAAGTCCGCCAGGGCATCAAGGAATTTTCCGACTGGCCGACCATCCCCCAGCTCTATGTGAAGGGCGAGTTCATCGGCGGATCGGACATCATGATGGAAATGTTCGAAGCCGGCGAACTACAGGCGCTGATGCAGGAAAAGGGCCTGGTAGGGGCCAACTGAGCACCTTTACCGTTGCTTTGACACCCGACATCCAACCACGTCACCCCTGCGAAAGCGGGGGTGACGTTTTTTTATGGGAGCATCGGCGATAGCGGGATTCGACTTTCGCGGGAATGACGATCCTAGGAGGCTGGAGCAGGTTCTTCCACCGTCGCCAGCCGTGCCTCGCGTGAGCGCCGAATGCCGTCGACGCAGAACAGCGCCACCGCCGCCCAGATCAGTGCAAAACAGATCGCGTGCGCGCGGGTGAAGGGTTCGTCATAGACGAACACTCCGAGCACGAACTGGATCGTCGGGCCGATGAACTGGATGAAGCCCAGCGTCGACAGCGGCATCTTGCGCGCGGCGCTGGCGAACAGCAGCAGCGGGATGGTGGTGATGGCGCCCCCTGCGATCAGATAGGCGTCGGTCAGCGTCGAATAGCCGAAGCCCGGCGTGGGATCGTGCAGCCCCGCCCACAACACATAGCCCAGCGCGAACGGCAGCATCAGCGATGTTTCGCAGGCAAGGCCGGGGAGCGACCCCACCGGTGCCATCTTGCGCACCATGCCGTACAGGCCGAACGAGGCGGCAAGCGACAGGCTGATCCAGATCGACGCCAGCGATTCACTCGCCAGCACCAGCACGCCTGCCGCCGCCAGCACAATAGCGACCATCTGGGTACGATTCATCCGTTCGCGGAAAAACACCACGCCCAGCGCCACGTTGATCAGCGGGTTGATGTAATAGCCCAGGCTGCCTGCCAGGATATGCTCGTTGGTGATCGCCCAGATATAGATCAGCCAGTTGGCGGCGATCAGCGACGTGCTCGCGATCATGTAACGGCGGATCCGCGGGACTGCCAAGGCGGACGTGAATTCACCAAGACGACGGCTGGCCCACAGGATCGCAGTGATCAGCAGAACCGACCACACCACCCGGTGCGCGACGATTTCCACCGGGGAAATGCCCTGCAGCTGCTTGAAAAACAGCGGCATGAAGCCCCAGATCGTGTATGCGCCGATCGCTTCCGGCAGGCCTTTCAGGCGTTCTCTCTCACCGCTCATCGCGGCGCGTTAGAGGATGCCGCCTCCCAGCGATAGGCGGATAATGCAGATCACCAGCACGACCAGACACAGATTGCGTCCGGTGTTGCTGCTCGACAGAAAGCCCAGCAGCACGCCCAGCAGGGCGATCGGGACGATCAGCCAGTTCAGGGCGCCAAGCAGCGGCAGAAAGGCCGGAATGGCGAGCAGGAGGGCGATGATCCCGATGAGGATCGAAAGAATGTTCAGCATGTGTCTTATATGGATAAGACAGCGCATGGTTGCAAGCGAATTATCGGTTCACCGCACCAGCGGGTCGGTTCGACCCCGGAATGGCCGGATTCACCTATGTTGTATCCTGTTCATGAAACCGGCGGCGGGGATGAATGTTGTTAGTTCGAGCCGGGACGAACCGCCCGGAGCAATCAGTGGAGATACCATCATGTTGAACCTTGCCCTTGCCAGCGCCGCTGCCCTGTTGAACCCGGCCCCCGCCAGCCCGGTGGCCCTGCCGGTCCCCACCAGCTTCCTTTCGCAGGAAGTCGCCCAGTTCGATCGCGGCGAGCGCCGCGCCTATCGTGAAGGCCGCCGCGATGCACGCCGCCAGGCGCGTTACGAGGGCCGCTACTGGCGCGGTGACGACGGCCGTTATCGCTGCCAGCGCAGCAACGGAACCACCGGCCTGCTGGTCGGCGCCGGTGTCGGCGCGCTGCTTGGCAACGAGATCGCGGGACGCGGCGACAAGACGCTGGGCGCCATCGTCGGCGGCCTGGGTGGCGCAGCCGCTGGCCGGGCCATCGATCGCAGCCGGGTCAGCTGCCGCTAAACCCCAAGCACTGCACGACGACAAAGGGCCTCTCCCGGAAACGGAAGGGGCCCTTTCTCTGTGGTGGGGTTCAGGTGGAAAGCTCTTCGGCCAATCGGTCGATATCGGCATCCTCGCGCACGATCCGCCAGCTGTCGGGATGTCGGGTGTCGATCAGCACCACGCCGTTTTTGGGGCAGATGTCGAGGCAGGGTACCTCGATCACCCCCAGCCGAGCCTTGCGCCCCTTGCCGCCAGGCAAGCGCCGTTTGAGCGCCTTGGCGAGCGAGGGGGTTTCTTCGCGGCCGAAGCTGGCTTTGGCGCGTTTCTGGCACTTCTTGCAGACGAGCACGGCGTGCGACCAGTGGCTGCGGATTTCGGTTTTCATGAGTGAAAGATAGGGGGACGGTGCGGCGATTACACGCCTTTCCAGGTCTTTCTTTCCTCGGCGCTGCGCAGCACCGCATAGGCCGCCTGGATCGCCTGGAAGCGCACGGCGGCCTCCTTGTCGTTCTGGTTGGTGTCGGGATGGTTGGCCTTGGCAAGGCGGCGATAGGCCTTCTTGATCTCGTCGAATTCGCTGTGCGCGTGGCATTCCAGCACATCGAGCGCGCGCATCTCGTCGCGCGACCGGCTGCCATCGCCCGAACCTGCCCATTCGTTGAACACCGATTCGCGATAGCCCGAGGTGTCGCGCTTTTCCTCGGCTGCGCGCGCGGCGGCCTCTTCCTTGTCGAGCCCTGCGAAATAGTCCCAGCCCTGGTTGTATTCCGCAGCGTGCTTTTCGCAGAAATACCAGCGGTCCGGGCTGTTGGGGGATTTGGGCGCGGGGCAGTTCCCCGCCTCGTTGCAACCATGCCGGTCACACATCCGCACCGTCTGCGCCTCGCGCGACGACCCATAGCCGCGCCAGCGGGGGAAGCCCCAGTCAGAAGATCGTTTGCCTGCCATCGGTGGGCATTTAGCTATGATGGGGGGGAAGGGCTAGGGGTTTGGTGGCGACGCTTGTCCGCTCTCTGAGATGCGTGCCTGGCAGGGGCAGGCGGGGCATCGGGTGTTCCGAAGAGCCTTCGGCAACGCCCCCGCCCTTCATCGACGGCAAATGTCGTTTGTCGAACGCTAAGGGTCTTGAAAGGATTGCATCGCTATCTATTTCGCATATGCAACATAGATTGCATATCAAGACGTATCAGGGAATCCGAGCAATGAGCCGCCAGTTGATGTTCTCCGCCATGCTGTCCATCGCGATGATGGCGACGTTCGTGCTGGGTTCGCAGGCCTACGCCGGTGACGATGCGGCGCAGGATTTTGCCGAGTGCACGCTGGACCAGCTGGAAGGCTCTCCCGCTGCGGTCGAGCAGATGGTGCCCTCGCACCTGGTGCTCGCCTCGCTCTGAGCGCCCCTGCGCCCAATTCTTCCAGGATAAAATTGCCAGAGGGTCTGTAAGCCGGGTTCTGTCCTGACCGTTGCCGATCATGGGCAGCCATTCCTCTAGGCGGGGCATTGCTGCACCGCTCAAGCAACCAACCCGGGCGGCAAGGGGCCGAAACACCCCTGGGACGCGCCTCTGCAAGCAGAAACCGTATCACCAAATCCGCCCCTATTCGGTCTTGCTCCGGATGGGGTTTACCGTGCCGCGAACCATTGCTGGCCGCGCGGTGCGCTCTTACCGCACCCTTTCAATGTTACCGGGCCGAAGCCTTGGGCAACCTGCTTTCTGTTGCACTGTCCCTGGGGTCGCCCCCGCCGGGCGTTACCCGGCATCCTTGTTTCGTGGAGCCCGGACTTTCCTCGCGTCACTTGCGTAACCCGCGGCTGCCCGACCCTCTGGCAACAGCGGCCCTAGCGGCGATTTGCGCAGAGCGCAATCAGCGGTACCGCCCCGCGTCGCGGTCGAGCAGTAGCGAGAACAGGATCGCGCGGCACTCGCCGTCGATCTCGCCGGTGATCGTGCCCGGGCGCCAGCGGCGCTGGAATGCGGTCGTGGCGGCGCGCCCGTCCGAGATGTCGTAGCCGAAGCGCTCGAGCGCGAGCAGAAACGCGCCGTCGCTCCAGTACGGATCGACCAGCCGGCCATCGGGAATCGGCAGCGCCAGCCGCACCCGCGCCAGCCTCTGCCAGTCGAACAGCTCGCCGGGGTCCTGCTTGCGCGCGGGCGCGACATCGCTGTGCCCCACGACATTGG
Organism: Blastomonas fulva; assembly: GCF_003431825.1. Classification (GTDB taxonomy): domain Bacteria; phylum Pseudomonadota; class Alphaproteobacteria; order Sphingomonadales; family Sphingomonadaceae; genus Blastomonas; species Blastomonas fulva. Next base: position 2,117,745 of record NZ_CP020083.1, read on the forward strand.
CGCGCGGAATGCCGTGGCGGTCGACGATCTCCGCCACCAGCGGGATCAGCGCCGACATCTGCTCTTCGGGGAAGGGGCGGTAGCCGAATTCGTGGCCGGGGTTGACGATCTCTATGCCGATGCTGGCGCTGTTGACGTCCTTGATCCCGCGCCAGTGCGCACGGCCCGCATGCCAGGCGCGGTTGGCCTCGTCGACCATGCGGATGATCTGGCCGTCCTCGGTGACGACATAATGCGCGGAGACCTTGGAGGCGGGATTGGCGAGCCAGTCGATCGCCGACGGCGCGTCCTGCATTCCGGTATAATGCAGGACCAGCATGCTGATCGGAGCCATGCGTTCGTCGAAGTTAGGCGACGGGGTATCGATCAAGATCTGGTGCCCTCCTTCATCAGCCGTGCTTCGGCCAGCATCCGCGATCTTTGCGCGTTGCGGATCGCCACGATAGAGACGCCGAGCAATGCGATCAATCCACCTGCAATCATCAGCGCGGTCAGCGGGGTGCCGAACCACCAGGTGGCAAAGGCGACCGAGATCACCGGCGTGGGGATGGTCAGCGGACTGACGGTGGATACCGAGTGCCGCTGCAGCAGCCATACCATCGCGCCATGCCCGCCGATGCTGGAGCCAAGCGCGGCGTAGATCGTCCAGGCATAGGTTTCCATGCTGAGGTTGGGCAGCATCGCCATGCCGTTCGGTTCGAGCAGCAGCGCGAAGGGCAGGATCACCAGTGAGCCGATCAGCCCCAGCCAGCCGCTGATGTTGAGCACGCCGATGCCGCCGAGATTGCGCTGGATGAGCGTCGCGATCGCCCAGATCAGAGACCCGCAGGCAGATATGGCGATCGCGGGCATCTCGCCCGCCACCTTGGGGTCGAACACCAGCAGCACCACCCCGAAAAGGGCAAGGATGATCCCGATCAGACGCGGAATGCCGATCTTTTCCTTGAGGAAGATCACCGCGAGGATCAGCGAGAAAGGAACGCCCAGCTGGCCTGCGATGGCCAGCGCGCTGACATTGGTGCTGACCTGCAGCGACAGCCCGACCGCGACGTAGAACAGCCCGCCGCTGAGCACGCCCAGCACCCCGATCAACCGCATCCGGCCCGGCACGATCCGCAAGAAGGGCAGGCACACCACCGCCACGATCGCCTGGCGCAGAAACGCGCCGGGAAGCGCGCCTGCGCTGTCGACGGCAGATTTCATCGCGATGATGTTGAAGCCCCACAGCAGCATCATGGCGATGGCGACCGCCCAGTCGAGGCGGCCAAAGCCCCGTTCGGGCAGGTCAGGCGCGGGCGAATCGTGCGTCATGCGGCGTGGCATAGGGCAAATGCCCCGTCAGAACAGCCTTTATGCTGCAACTGCGAAGAGATTGTGCGAAAATGTCAGCCCAGCGGCGCAGGAAAGATCGACTGGCCGGTCTTGCCGGTGACTGCCTTGCAATACAGTCCGCGCAACTCGCGCGTCGCCGAGAACAGATCGGTATGCCCCAGCACCGTTTCGGCTGCGCCCAGCATCAGCATGCCGTCATTCTCGAGCGATCTTTCGAGCTTGGAATAGGCGATGTGCCGGGTCTCGGTGGCGAAATACATCAGAACGTTGCGGCACAGGATGATGTCGAACCGGCCCAGGTCGCCGCGCGGCTTGAGCAGATTGTCTTCCTTGAACGTCACCATGGCCTGCAGGCGCGGATCGATCACCCAATCCTCGCCGTCCTGGGTGAAATAGCGCAGCATGTAATCGACCGACAGCCCGCGCTGGATCTCGAACTGGCTGTAGCGCCCCAGCTTGGCGCGGCTGATGACCGATGCCGAAATGTCGGTGCCGACGATCTCGATCTTCCAGTCGACCCATTTCTCGCGCTCGGAATCGAACAGCATGGCGACCGAATAGGCTTCCTGCCCGGTCGATGTTCCTGCGCACCAGATGCGCAGCGTCTTGCGCTGGGCGCGGCGCTCACGCAGCGCGGGAAACGCCTCCGACCGCAGCGCTGCGAACATCGCGGTGTCGCGGAAGAAGAAGCTTTCGTTGTTGAGCATCGCATCGAGCGATTCCTGCAACAGCTTTTCATTGTCCGGATCGGACAGCACCGCGACCAGCGCGTCGAGATCGGGAATGCCCTGCGCCTTGAGCATCGGCGCCAGCGCGGTCTGGATACGCCAGTAGCGGCTCGGCGCAATCTGCTGCCCGGTGCGCGCTTCGAGCAGACCTGCAAGGATGCGGGTGGCATTGGTGGCGGGTTGGGAATGGATCATTTCGGCTCCAGCCAGCAATCGGCGATGAACCGGGCAATTCCGGCGGGAGGAAGGATGACGCTGGCAAGACCGTCGCGCGCGATGGCGCCGGGCATGCCCCAGACGGTGCTGGACTGCGCATCCTGAACATAGATCGGCGCGCCGGTTGCGGCGAGTAGCCGCGCGCCCGACAGGCCGTCAGCGCCCATGCCGCTCAGCATCACGCCCGCGCCATTGGCGCCAAAGCACTCGGCGACCGCAGCGAACATCGGATCGACCGAAGGCTTGTAGGCGGTGCCGGGCCATTCGGGGATCAGCGCGATGCGCGTCTGGCCGCCGCTGTGCTGCAGGCCGAGATGCGCGGTGCCAGGAGCGCAATAGATATGCCCGCGCTGCAGCACCGCACCGTCCTGCGCCTGATGCACCGGGCGCAGCCCCAGATCGGCGATGTGGCGCACGAGAAACGGAATGAAGTCGGGCGGAAGATGCTGGGTCACCAGGATCGGCGCATCAATGCCAGGGTCGAGCCCGCGCAGCAGTTCGTGGATCGCGCTGATGCCACCGGTGGAGGATCCGATGGCGATGCAGTCCAGCGTTCCATGACTAGCAACGGGCCTTGCCGCCACTGGCGGCATCGCTTGGCGCGAGAACCGCGCCGCATCGCCCAGAATGCGCAACTTCTCGTGCAAGGCTGCGATGAAGCTTTGCGGATAGAACTGATGGTCGGGCTTGGACAGCGTGTCGCTCGCTCCCAGCGCCAGCGCCTTCAGCGTCGCGGGAGCGCCATCGGTGCAGTGCGAGGACAGCACCAGGATTCGCGCCTGCTTGCTGGCCGCGATGAGGTCGGGAAGCGCATCGAGCCCCGATCGGCGGGGCATCTCGATATCAAGCAGGACGATGTCGGCAGCTTCGGTGGCGAGAAAATCGAGCGCGGCCTGCGCCGAGGCGAGGCTGGCGCAGACCGAAAAGCCGGGTGCCTGCTCGACGATCCGCTGGATGATCGAGCGCATGACGAGGCTGTCGTCGACAATCAGCACACGGCTGACGGGCAACGCTTCGGGCACCAGCGGCGCTAGGCGCCGGGCAGATGCCACGGGATCAAGGCCGGTCATGTGGTGGAGCCCCCCGCGCCGGTCCTCAGGCGCAGCCCACGATCTGCAGTTTGCTGTGCAGCGTTTCGCGGTCGAACGGCTTCATGACATATTCGTCCGCGCCTGCGTCGATCGCCGCCTGGATATGGCCGCGGCCGTTTTCGGTGGTGCAGAAGACGACCTTTGGCCCGGCGCCGCCCTCGACCTTGCGCAGCGCGCACAGGAATTCCATCCCGCTCATCACCGGCATGTTCCAGTCGAGCAGGACCACATCGGGCATCACGTCGCGGCACTGGTCCAGCGCCTCGCTGCCATCGGCGGCTTCGGAGACGGTGAAGTCCAGCGTCTCCAGAATGTGCCGAGCGACCTTCCGGATTACCTTGCTATCGTCAACAACCAGACAGGTTTTCATGGGCGCGGCCTCCTCGCAGCAATGTTGCCGCACTGAACATTAGGCCTGATTGGTAAGCAGCATGTTAACAGCGGTGATCGGCGGGCGCGGCTCACCGCAAAAACGCGCAAGATCAGGCTGCGCGGCGCAGCGCGGGATTGACCATGTAATCGGGGTCGATCAGCAGATAGGTGCTGCCGTCGAAGTCGAGCAGCGCCCGGCCGATATCGCTCCACCCGGCAGGCAGCTGACCGGGCAGCGGGGCAGGGGCCACGACCGATTGCACCACGTCGATCACCGCATCGACCAGCAGGCCGTAATGGCATCCGCCGATGTTGACGACGATCGCCGGTTGGCCGGGGGTCAGGTCTGCAGGCTCGCCGGTGACGAAGAACTGGCAGTCGATCAGCGTCAGCACCCGGCTGCGCAGCGCGAACAACCCCGCGATGAACGGCGCAGCCGAAGGCACCGGCACCGATTCGCGAACATTGACCACGCTGTCGACCTGTTCTGCCGGGATGACGACCTTTTCCCCGGAGATGACCGCGATCAGATACAGTTCTTTCATGTGCCCAGCGCTCCGTTGCGCCCGTTGATCAGCCGACCCAGCAGGGCGGCCCGGTCATAGCGATAGATCGTGTCGGCATCCTGCGGATCGCCCGACAGCGTATCGCGCAGCCGGATGATCTCGCCGCTCAGCGCGGCGGGTGTTTCGGCGGAATCTCCGACGATGATGCTCACTGCGGCGTCGCCGGGCTGTCCGTCGCCCGGAGCGCCGAAGACCGGTCGATAGCCGGCTGCCGAAACCAGCGGCGCAAGGATGTTGCGGGTCCAGGGGTCATCGGTGCCGATCAGGCAGCATGCCGGCCGATCGGAGGACGGCGCGGGGCCCATCATGTTGCTGAACACCCAGTGCGGGTCGATCACCTCGATCTGCTGATCGCCGATCAGCGCGATACCACCCACCAGGCCCGGCGCGCTCGCCGGTTCGACCTTTGCGGGCAGCCGGACGATATCGATCACGTCGTCGACCGCATAGAGCACATGGCGGGTCCCATCGCTGAGGTGCAGCAGCTTGGCATGACCCGATTGCGGGGGCTGGTCGAGCCCGAACACCGGACGGCTCTCGCCATCAATGCTCAGCCGCACCTGGCCACCGGCGAGCGCCAGCCGCGCGGCATCGACATCCTCGACGCGCTCGACCGCCGCCAGCGTCATCAGCCGCAACATGCCCGCGGCCTCGCGGAACAACAGCGCGGAGCCGCCATCGATCTCGGCGGCATCGGGCGCCTCGCCGCGCTGGCTTTCGTCGGGCCGCGCAAATTCATTGAGCTGCGCCCGGTTCGCCAGGCCCAGTGGATCGAGCAGCAGCATCGGGCGGCCATTGTCGGGCAGGGTGGTGCCTGCGTACAGGCCGTCGGCCATGATCACGGGCGCGCCGGGGCGGACCACCAGTTCCTCGTGATCGATCACCGCCTCGACCGCAAGCGCGTAGCGCAGTTCGGACGAGGCGTTGACGGTGATGATCGTGCGGTGGCGCGCAGCGGGGTTGGTGGCGCGTTCCAGCCCCAGCAGCGTTTCGAGCGCGACATGCGGCAGGCACTCGCCGCGGATATAGGCCAGATCGCGTCCGCCGACCTGCTGGATGCGCACCTGATCGTTGTTGTCGAACAGGATCTCGCGGATCGCCGAGCGTGGCATCGCGAATTCCTGGCCGCCCGCGCGCACGGTAAGGCACGGAATGATCGTAAGCGTCAGCGGCACGCGCAGGATGACGCGCAGCCCCTTGCCGGGATTGTTTTCCAGATCGATCGAGCCGCCGATCCGCTCGATGTTCGAGCGCACGACGTCCATGCCGACCCCGCGCCCGGAAATCGCGGTCACCTGGTCTGCGGTGGAAAGGCCTGGCGCAAAGATCAACTCGAGCCGCGCGCGTTCGCTCAGCGCGTGTATTTCCGATGCGCTGCGGACCTTTGCGGTCTGGGCGCGCGCCACCAATTTGTCGGTATCGATGCCGCGCCCGTCATCTGCGATCTCGATCAGGATCTGGTTGCCCGACTGGCGCGCCGATATGCTCAGCCGACCGGTGGCGGGCTTGCCCGCAAGGCTGCGCGCGGCGGGCGATTCGATGCCATGATCGATCGAGTTGCGGATGATATGGGTCAGCGGATCGCGGATCATCTCGATCATTTCGCGATCGAGTTCGACATTGCTGCCCGAGGTGCGCAGATCGACCTGCTTGCCGAGATCGGCGCACAGATCGCGGACCAGCCGCGGCAGGGGGGAGAAGATTCGTTCGATCCGCTGCATGCGGGTCTGGCCGATGGCATCGCGCATGTCGGCGATGCACGATGACAGCCGCTCGAAGGCGTTTTCGAGCACCGGGCCGTTCTGCTCGTCGCGCAGGCATCGCGCGACCTCGTTGCGCGCCAGCACCATGTCCGACACGCCGTTCATCAGATGATCGATAAGGTCGAGCGGCACGCGGATCGATCGGATGGCCGCCTGTCGGCGTGCGGCAGAGCCGGTGTCATTGGCGGGAATGCTAGGTTCGGGTGTGGCAGGCTCCGGCGCCTTGTGGTCGCGATCCAGCGCAGCGATCAGGTCTGAGTCCGATCCATCGGGCAGGGCCTCGCCCGATTCCATGACCACGATCAGCTCGCCGATCCGGTCGATGATCCCGAGCACCGCATCGACCAGCGGGGCGGAAGCCTCGCGCTTGCCATCGCGGACCTGCGCCAGAACATCCTCTGCGGCATGGCTCAGCCGTTCGAACCTGGGCAGGTTGAGAAAGCCGCAGCTGCCCTTGACCGTGTGGACGAAGCGGAAAATGCTGTCGAGCCGGGTGCTGTCGTGCGGGTTCTGTTCCCACAGCACAAGTTCGCTGGCCAGCGCGTCCAGCGTTTCCCGGGTTTCAGCGATAAATTCCTGTATCAGGTCGTCCATATCCACCGTCCGCGAGCGCTTGAGCTCCGGTTTGCGCTGAATATGGTTAAGATCAGGTTGCGGCTGATCGGGCCGCGCGCCGGATTCAGACGCGCAGCATGGCCCCGATGACCAGCGATTCCGGCGTGGCGGCGAGCTGGATATCGCCGCCGTTGCGACGCACGATCTGCTTGATCATATAGGCAGGTGCCGTGCGTGGGCTCATCGTGGCCTGGGCCAGATCGTCCGACAGCGCAGCGGCCACCGCAGCATCGATCACCACCTTGGGGCCGGTCGCATTGACCGCGATTTCGCAGGTGCCGCCATTTTCTTCCGCCGCGATGATCAGCTGACCGCCGCGCACCAGGCCGTCGAGGCCGATCAGCGCCAGGTTCAGCAGCACCTTGACCGCGGGCTTGGCGAGCAGATCGGACGGTACATGCCATTGCAGCTCGACCCGCGGCTTGTCTGCGACCAGCCCCTCGATCAGCTGGCGCGGCTCATTGACGTCCACCTTGTCGCCAAAGCCTCCCGCCGCGCCAAAGGCCAGGCGGAAGAATTTGAGCTTGCTGGCAGAGGCCCGGGCGCTGTCTGTCAGCAGCTCGATGCAGCGCGCGCGCATTTCCGGATCGGTCTCGTCCGCGAGCAGTTCCAGGCCGTTGTTCATCGCGCCGATCGGGCTCAGCAGATCATGGCAGAGCCGCGAACACAAAAGGCTGGCGAGGTCGATTTCAGACAGGTCTGCAGGACTGGACATGGGCTGGGGCTGGCCTTTGGGAGGAAGGGACAGGAAAGCGTGCGCAGGCCGGTGGGCCGCGCCCCGCCGATGTGGCGAAAATGTCGCACAGGTTCAAGCCTTAATGCGGCAGCTGCGCGACCTCGCGCCAGCCGGTGCGCAAGATGGGGTGGCCAGAAGCGATCCGCAGGATCAGTCGGCAAGCTCCAGATCAACCGGATCGAACCTGCCCAGCAATGCGCCTGCAGACTGCGCGCGCCAGCCGGTGATGGCTCGGCCTGCGATCACCAGCCACAGCCGGCCGTCGGCTGCGGCGCTGGCGGCATCGCAGGGGGACGGCTCGGCGCGGCCATTGGGGTGCGAATGAAAATGACCGATCAGTCTCTCGCCCCCCTGCCGCATCGCGCGTTCGGCCGCGATCAGCGCAGCCGGATCGATCTCGAACGCGCGGTCGGGCGTGTCCGACACATTGGCGACAGGCTGCATGCGGCGGATTGCACCGTCGTCGCCGAACAGCAGCCCGCAGCATTCGTGGGGGTGCGCCACCTCGGCCAGTGCAAGCATCTGGGCGTGGAGCGCGCTTGAAAGCATGATCTGCATCGGCCACAGCATAGCGATGAATGCCGCGCAAACCAACACGCCCGCAAGCGAGCCTCTGACCGGCACAATCCCTGGCGGGGTCGACGGCCAGCGGATCGACGCGGGGCTGGCGCTGGCCGAACCCGGTTTGTCGCGCGAACGGATCAAGGCGCTGATCGTCCAGGGCGCGGTCACGATCGAGGGCAAGCCGGTCACCCGGCCTTCGGTGAAGCTGGCGGCGGGCCAGCGTTATGCCATAGCGGTCCCGGCAGCGCTGCCACTTGACACCCAGGCGCAGGATATCGCGCTGTGCGTGGTGTACGAGGATGCCGATCTGCTGGTGATCGACAAGCCAGCAGGGCTGGTCGTGCACCCGGCGGCGGGGCATGCCGATGGCACTCTGGTCAACGCGCTGCTGCACCATTGCGCAGGCCAGCTTTCGGGCATCGGCGGGGTCGCGCGGCCGGGAATCGTCCACCGGATCGACAAGGACACCTCGGGGCTGCTGGTGGTCGCCAAGACCGATGCCGCGCATCTGGGGCTGGCGGCGCAGTTCGCCGAACATTCGATCAACCGGCGCTATGTCGCGATCGTGCAGGGACGGCCAAGCCCAGCCGATGGCACGGTCCGCGGCAATATCGGGCGCAGCGATCATGACCGCAAGAAGATGGCGATGGTGGGGGAGGGGCGGGGCAAGCACGCGGTCACCCATTTCACTACCGAGGAGCGGCTGAGCGGGGCCACCCGGATCGAGTGCCAGCTGGAAACCGGGCGCACGCATCAGGTGCGCGTCCATATGGCCAGCATCGGCCATGCGCTGCTCGGCGACCCGCTCTATTCCAAGCCGCCAAAGCCCTTGCGGGACCTGCTCAAAGCCGTGGATTTCCGTCGTCAGGCATTGCACGCGCAGCGGCTCGGGTTTATACATCCGGTGACGAAATCTGAATGCGACTTTTTTAGTCCGATTCCGGCCGACATGGCGGAACTTTTGGATAGATTGCGTGTTTAGGTTGCAAGTCGAAATGCGATCCCCAAGACGGGCGCTCCTTCGAGGCCCGAAAAACGGATTGGCAGAAAGGGAAAACATGAGCGCGACCAGAAGTGTCCCGGCCACCATCCCCGCCCTTGGCGGAGAGGCGAGCCTGAACCGTTATCTCACCGAAATCCGGAAATATCCGCTGCTCAAGCCCGAGCAGGAATACATGCTCGCCAAGCGCTATCAGGAACATCAGGATCCTGAGGCTGCCGCGCAGCTGGTCACCTCGCACTTGCGTCTCGTCGCGAAGATCGCGATGGGCTACCGCGGCTATGGCCTGCCGGTCAGCGAGCTGATCTCCGAAGGCAATATCGGCCTGATGCAGGGGGTGAAGAAATTCGAGCCGGATCGTGGCTTCCGCCTCGCGACCTATGCGATGTGGTGGATCAAGGCATCGATCCAGGAATACATCCTGCGCAGCTGGAGCCTCGTCAAGATGGGCACCACCGCCGCGCAGAAGAAGCTGTTCTTCAACCTTCGCCGGATGAAGAACAACCTGCGTGCGTTCGAGGATGGCGATCTGCATCCCGACGACGTGACGACTATCGCGACCAAGCTGGGCGTGTCTGAAACCGAAGTTGTCAACATGAACCGCCGCATGGCGATGGGGGGTGATGCGTCGCTCAACGTCTCGATGCGCGAGGATGGCGACGGCCAGTGGATGGATTGGCTGACCGACGATGCGCCTTTGCAGGACGTAGCTGTCGCCGATGCGCAGGAAGCATCGATGCGGCACGAAATGCTGGGCGAGGCGCTGCAGGCGCTGAACGAGCGCGAGCGGCACATTCTCAACGAACGGCGTCTGGTCGATGACCCCAAGACGCTCGAGGAGCTGAGCCAGGTCTACAATGTCAGCCGCGAGCGCGTGCGCCAGATCGAGGTGCGCGCTTTCGAAAAGCTGCAAAAGGCCATGCACCGGCTTGTCAGCGACAAGCAGATGGCGCTGGCCGGCTGAACATTCGCCCGGGGGCGCCAGGCCCCCCACGACCTTGATCCCCAAGGGTCGCACCTGTGGACGGAAGCGGGATGGCCATGCTGTCCCGCTTCACTCACATCTGGCGTCTGTAAAATTTCGCCCGGCACGCGGCAGACCGGACAATAAAGCGGGCGCAAGCGATGCAAAACCATCTTCCCCTTTCCGCTCCCACGCATTAAGCGGGCTGCCATGGGACTATTGGGAAAAATCTTCACCTGGTGGGACGGCGCAACCGTCGGCACGCATCTGTTCAGCGCCCTGAACGGCGAGAAGGTCGGCGAGGACCATCAGGGCAACACCTATTTCCGCTCCAAGCCCAAAAAGGGCCAGAAGGAGCGCCGGTGGGTGCTGTACAAGGGCGCCAATGATGCGAGCCGGGTGCCTTCCGAATGGCATGGCTGGTTGCACAACAGCTATGATGCGGTACCCGAAAGCCATCTGCCGCCCCCGCGCATATGGGAAAAGGACTATGTCCCCAACCTGACTGGAACCACCGGTGCCTATCGCCCTGCAGGCTCGCTCGACCGGGGCGGGGTGCGCGCTGCGGCGACTGGCGACTATGAAGCGTGGACTCCCGAGGCGTGACGCGCGGGCGAATCATCGCCATCGTCATTCTGGTCGCCGCGCTCCTCGGGGCAGGCGTTTACGGTTGGTCGAAGTTCGGCGATCGGCTGATGCCGGGCAGCAAGACCCAGGCTCAGTCCAAGGCTGCGCCAAAGGCGCAGGTTCGTGCGCCGGTTGCGCTTGTCGAAGGCGAAGCTACGCCGATGGCCGAGCGCGTCGCGACGATCGCCTTTCTCAACAAGCGCAACGGCGAAACCCGGGATCTCGAAATGAAGCCCGGCGAATCGCGGCGCATCGGCGATGCGATCGTCCGGTTGTCGGCGTGCGAGCGCACCGCGCCGTGGGAGCCGGTCCCCGAAACCGGCGCGTTCGTTCAATTGCTGGTCCAGCACCGCGAAACCCGCTCGTCCGATCCGGTCTGGAAGCGGGTTTTCTCCGGCTGGGTGTTCAAGGAATCGCCGTCGCTCAACGTCGTCGAGCACCCGATCTATGATGTCTGGGTCAAGAACTGCGCGATGGAGTATCCAGGCGAGGATGCACCGCTGGAAGAAGAGGGCGCACCTGCGGCAAGGCCCGCGGCATCCGCCCCTGCCAATGCGGAAAATCCGGCGACCAGCCCCGAATCGGCTCCGGCGCCAACGACACCGTCGACCGATACCGAATAAGTCCCCGGCATCACCGGATGCGGGCGCTGCACGCGCGGCGGCGCGAACGGCGATTCGCTGATCGCATCGCCCAGCAGCTTGAGATAATCAGCCTGCGGGATCTCGACCGCGCCCAGCGACTTGAGATGCGGGGTGATGAACTGGCAGTCGAGCAGGCGAAGCCCGCCCTTGCGCATGCTGGCGACCAGCCAGGCGAGCGCTACCTTGCTGGCATCGGTGGCGCGGCTGAACATGCTTTCGCCGCAGAACGCCCGGCCGATCTCGACACCGTACAGCCCCCCGACCAGCGCGCCACCCTGCCAGCATTCGATGCTGTGCGCGCGGCCCTGGTTGTGCAGCGCGATGAAGCTCGCCTCGATCGTGCGGTTGATCCAGGTCTGCTCGCGTCCGTCGGCGGATTCGGCGCACAGCGCGATGACCTCGCCAAAGGCGCGGTTGCAGGTGACAGTGAAGCGGTCGGAGCGGATCACCTTCTTCAGGGATTTCGACAGGTGGAAGCTGTCGAGCGGCAGGATCGCCCGCATTTCCGGCTCCACCCAGAAAACATCGACATCGTCGCGGGCATCGGCCATCGGGAAGATACCGATGGCGTAGGCGCGCATCAGCATGGTCAGATCGATCGTTACCGGGCCGGGGGTGCCGTGCATCCAGTCAATCTAGGGGCTGCCGGGCCAAGATCAATCACGCATACCGCGCAGGGCTTTGCGATTGCCCGGCTTTCAGCTAGAGCGCGGGACCAAATACATCAGGAGTGACCCCATGCGTGCCGAAGGGCAGGCCCATATTGACACCATCAACGCCGCACTGGCGCTGGTCCGCAAGTTTCTGGATTGGGACCGCGCGCTGCGCCGGCTCGACGAGCTCAACGCGCGCGTCGAGGACCCGACCTTGTGGAACGACCCCAAGGGTGCCGAAGAGGTGATGCGCGAACGGCGCCGGCTGGAACAGGCGATCGGCACCGTGAACGAGATCACCGCGGAAATGTCCGATGCGATCGAGTTCGTCGAGCTGGGCGAGGCCGAGGGCGATGATGAGACGGTCGCCGAAGGGCTTGCGAGCCTGAAGGCGCTGGCCGAGCGCGCCGAGCGCGACAAGGTGCAGGCGCTGCTTGCGGGCGAGGCCGACAGCTACGACACCTATCTGGAAGTCCATGCAGGCGCAGGCGGCACCGAGAGCCAGGACTGGGCCGAAATGCTGCAGCGGATGTATTCGCGCTGGGCCGAGCGGCGCGGATACAAGGTCGAGCTGGTCGATTATCACGCGGGCGAACAGGCGGGCATCAAGTCCGCGACGCTGCTGATCAAGGGCGAGAACGCCTATGGCTTTGCCAAGACCGAAAGCGGCGTGCACCGGCTGGTGCGGATCTCGCCCTATGACAGCTCGGCGCGGCGTCATACCAGCTTCTCGAGCGTCTGGGTTTATCCGGTGATCGACGACAGCTTCGAGATCGACATCAAGGAAAGCGATCTCAAGATCGATACCTATCGCGCATCGGGCGCGGGCGGACAGCACGTCAACACCACCGATTCGGCGGTGCGCATCACCCATGTGCCCAGCGGTATCATCGTCGCCAGCCAGAGCGACCGGTCGCAGCACAAGAACCGCGCTACCGCGATGAACATGCTCAAGGCCCGGATGTACGAGGCCGAGATGCAGAAGCGCGAGGCCGAGGCTTCAGGCGAATACGCCGCAAAGACCGAGATCGGCTGGGGCCACCAGATCCGCTCCTATGTGCTGCAGCCCTATCAGTTGGTGAAGGATCTGCGCACCGGGGTGACCTCCACCGCGCCGGGCGATGTGCTCGATGGCGCGCTTGATCCGTTCATGGCAGCGGCGCTGTCGCAGAAGGTGACCGGCGAGAAGGTGGACGTCGAAGATGTCGACTGACCGGTTCGGTCGGTGGGCTGGGCTGTTGCTGGCAACGGCTGGGTTTGCCGCCTGCCAGCCGGCATCGGGTGACCAGAGCGACCGGCCAGAAACCGCGCGCGCCTTTCCGCGGGCCGATCGGGCGGTGGCAGGCGTGGTCAGCAACGAGTTTTCCAACGAGGAAGCGCGCGACGATCGCAATGAGGCCAGCACCGTCATGGATCTGGCAGGCGTTGCGCCGGGCATGACCGTCGCCGATATCGGCGCGGGCAACGGGTATTACACCGTGCGGCTGGCCGAACGGGTGGCCCGGGAGGGCAGGGTGCTCGCGCAGGATATCGATGATTCAGCGCTCAAGCGACTGGGCACCCGCGTCGAGCGCGAACGGCTGGACAATGTCTCGATCAAGCCCGGCGATATCGACGATCCCCGGCTTCCGGAAAAGAGCTTCGACCGCATCTTCATGGTGCATATGTACCATGAGGTGACCGAGCCCTATGCGTTCATCTGGCGGATGCGGCCTGCGCTGAAAAAGGGTGGGCAGGTGATCGTGGTCGATGTCGATCGGCCGACCAACCGCCATGGCATTCCCCCCAAGCTGCTGTTCTGCGAGTTCGAGGCGGTGGGGTACAAGCTGGTCGAATTCATCGAAAAGCCGGATATCGCAGGCTATTTTGCGCGGTTCGAAGCGGTGGGCCCGGCGCCGGATCCCGCCAGCATCAAGGGATGCGCGCAACGCTGAGCCGCGGGGGCAACGCGATCGTCCCGGAAGCGTTTTTATTGGGCATTTGCTGCGCAGCATGCTTATACGACTGCGCTAATGTGGGAGCTATTACGTGTTCAAGGGTTTGAAGCCGATTGTCTATGGCGGACGCGAAGTCTGGCCGCTGATCGAGGGTGGCAAGGGTGTTTCCGCCACCAACCATGCAAGCTCCGGCGCATGGGCGGCAGCAGGCGGCATCGGCACCGTCTCGGCGGTGAACGCTGACAGCTATGACGAAAACGGCAACGTCATCCCGCAGATCTATCACGGCCGCACCCGCGCCGAGCGCCACGAGGAGCTGATCCGCTACGGCATCGCAGGCGGTGTCGAGCAGGTCCGCCGGGCGTATGAAATCTCCGGGGGCCAAGGCGCGATCAACATCAACGTGCTGTGGGAAATGGGCGGCGCGCAGCCGATTCTGCACGGCATTCTGGAACAGACGCGTGGCATGGTCGCAGGCGTCACCTGCGGTGCGGGCATGCCCTACAAGTTGTCCGAGATCGCGGCGCAGTACAATGTCAGCTATCTGCCGATCGTCAGCTCGGCCCGCGCCTTCCGCGCGCTGTGGAAGCGCGCCTACCACAAATATGCCGATCTGATGGCGGCGGTGGTCTATGAAGACCCCTGGCTGGCGGGCGGGCACAACGGCCTGTCCAACGCTGAGGACCCTCGCGTGCCGCAGGATCCCTATCCGCGCGTCGCCGCGCTGCGCGAGACGATGCGCGCTGAGGGCGTGTCGGAAGACGTGCAAATCGTGATGGCGGGCGGGGTCTGGTTCCTGCGCGACTGGGAGAACTGGATCGACAATCCCGAACTGGGCGCGATCTCGTTCCAGTTCGGCACCCGTCCGCTGCTGACCCAGGAAAGCCCGATCCCGAAGGGGTGGAAGGACGAGCTCACCAAGATCAAGCCGGGCGATGTCCTGCTGCACAAGTTCAGCCCCACCGGGTTTTACTCTAGCGCGGTGCGCAACCCGTTCCTGCGCAGCCTGGAGGCCCGTTCTGAGCGGCAGATCCCGTTCTCGACCGAGACCGCAGGTGAACACACGTCCCAGCTCGATGTCGGGGTGAAGGGCAAGAACTTCTGGGTCACGCCCACCGACCTGCAGCGCGCGCGCCGCTGGGACGCGCAAGGCTTCACCACCGCGCTCAAGACGCCCGACAACACATTGGTGTTCTGCACCCCCGAAGAGCGAGCCGAGATCCGCAAGGACCAGACCGATTGCATGGGCTGTCTGTCGCATTGCGCCTTTTCGTCGTGGAAGGACCATGACAACAACTCGACTGGCTATCTCGCTGATCCGCGAAGCTTCTGTATCCAGAAGGCGCTGCAGAACATCGCGCATGGTGAGGATGTCGACAAGAACCTGATGTTCGCAGGGCACGCCGCCTACAATTTCGGCACCGACCCGTTCTATTCGAACGGCTTTGTGCCCACGGTCAAGCAGCTGGTCGACCGTATCCTCACCGGGGACTGACGCATTGGTGGGCGCTTCGGGGCAGGCTGTCACAACTGGTGATTGACCCGGCGCGCATTCTCCCGCATCCCTTAGTTAACCGATCGGTTAAAGGGATGCGGAGATGGATTTCGGTCTTTCGGATGAGCAGTTGCCGCTGCGCTATGCGGTGTGGCGTTTCGCGCGAACGGAGCTGGCGCAGAAGGCCGCGCGGCTGCTGATCTGGCGTGCGGCGGCGAATTCGGACCAGGGCCTGCCGTCGATCCTCGACAGTTCATCCGCCAAAAGCTTCGCCAATCACGTCGCCCGGTGCGTGACCGGCAAGGCGGTGAACCTGATGGGTGGCTATGGCTATTCCGCGCGAAATCCCATGGAGCGGCGGATGCATGATGCCTGGGGCTGGGGCATCGCCGGGCGCGCGATCGATTTGCAGCAGGTCAACATTGCCAGCACGATGATCGGCCGACGTTTCGATCAGAGGCGGTGAGGCAGATGCCTGCCTCACCCTCCGGTCAATCGCGAAACCGTTGCCGCGCCTTGCGCAGCAACCGCGACCAATGCTTGCGCTCGCGATCGGTCAGACTTTCGTCGCGTGCACGCGCATCCAATACGTCGACGGTGGTGTCGCCATATTTCTTGTGGATCGTGTCGAGTTCGCGATCATCCTTGCGCCGCTGTTCGGCGCTTTCAAACAAGCTCAGTACCATTTTGCCCCCAACGGAAACGGTGCGACCCGCATTCCCTCGTCGAGCCACCCCTGAACTCGAAACATCAATTTACCCCAGTATCGGGGGTATTCGCAATGCTGCAATTGCGAAGTGTCTCCCGAATCGTCCCGAATCTGGATGTTTTCGGTGGGTGTGCGGCGAACTGTTGTAAATTAGTGACACAATATCTGACAATTGACTAAGCAGGAGCCTTGCATGGCGGAATCGATCTGGAAGACAAGTGAAATTGCAGCGACCGGGCCTCTGGCCGGGGTGCGCGTGCTGGATATGTCGAGCGTGGTGATGGGACCGCTGGCCACGTTGATGCTTGCGGACATGGGCGCAGATGTCATCAAGGTGGAGAACCGGGGCGGCAGTCATAGCGGCGACATGATGCGCTATGCCGGGTCGTCACCGACCGGCGATCTCGGCCCGATCTTCATGGCGCTGAACCGCAACAAGAAGGCGGTGACCATCGATGGCCGCGACGAGCTCGGCAAGGCGCAGCTGGAAACATTACTGAAGGACGCGGACGTCTTCTTCCACAATGTCCGCATGGCGGGGATGGCAAGGCTTGGGCTCGATTACGAGTCGGTCAAGGCCATCAACCCTGGCATCATCTACATCCATTGCTGCGGCTATGGTGCCGAAGGCCCCTATGCCAAGCGGCAGGCCTATGACGATCTGGTACAGGCGGCATCGGGCTGGGCGGACCTGTATGCTAAGCGCTCGGGCGGCGATCCTTCGTACACGCCCTCGCTGGTCGCGGACAAGACCGTCGGCCTGTTCGCCACCACCGCCACGCTTGCAGCGCTGGTGCACAAGGAGCGAACCGGGCACGGCCAGTTCGTATCGGTGCCGATGTTCGAATGCTTCACCTTCTTCAACATGGTGGAGAATCTGTACGGCCAGACTTTCCCCGGCGACGGCAAGTTCGGTTACACCCGATCGATGAACCCGCGGCGCCGCCCGTATCCGACCAAGGACGGCTTCATTGCGATCGTTCCTTATGTCGACCGGCAATGGGAACGCTTCTTCGAGATCGGCGGCCGCCCCGGCGTGTTCCAGGATCCGCGATTTTCAACCTATGAGGAGCGAACCAGGCACACCGGTGATCTGTATGCGATCATCGAGGAGGTTGCCGCGACCAAGACCACAGACGAATGGGTGGAATTGCTCGACAAGGAAGACATCCCGGCCATGCGCTTCAACCGGATCGAGGATGTGCCGAGCGATCCGCATCTGGCAGCGACGGGGTTCTTCATGGATGCGCATGCGCCGCATATCGGGGATTACCGCACCTTGCGTCACCCGATCGCCTTTGCCGGCAGTCCGGTCAACCAGCGACTGGCGCCGCAATGCGTCGGCGCGCAGAACCACGAGCTGCCCGGGGCTGCCAATGATTGATCCGCGCCCGATGGCGGCGCGGCGATGTTAGCGGGGGTAGGAAGGACTGGTGGCGACGATCGTCCGCAAGAAGCGCGGAACCTCGGTCGTGCCACCCACCGGCTGGCGTGCCAGCTTGGGGTTGATCTCGCGATCGAACGCGACGCCGAACCGCGCGCTACGTGCCCATGCGATCTGGCCGCGCACCACGCCGATGTTGCGCAGTGTCGCCACCAGCTTCTGTCCCTGGGTGACTTCGAGGTCCGATTCGACCATCATCCCACCGTGCGAAAGGTTGCGCACCTTCACCTTGTGGAGCTCTTCCGATCCTTCGAACGTGATTTCCGCGAGCAAAAACAGGCTGTCCCGGGCGCGGGTCTCTTTGGTTTCAAGAGATTTCGGGCTGAGAGGCATGTTCATTTTCTGGCGTCCAGCTTGCAGGCAAAATCATTCGGTGCTCCAGGCCGCGACGCGGATGCGGGCGCGATATGGAGTGCCGATGGTATAGCCCGGCGATCGTCGCCAATTGGTTAAACCGGAGCGCAGAATGTAAAAAAATCAGTCGTCGCGAGAAATCTTTTCGCGGCGCTCATGCGCTTCCTGCGCTTCCACCGTCATCGTGGCGATGGGACGGGCGACCAGACGGCCAAGCCCGATGGGTTCGCCGGTGACCTCGCAATAGCCATATTCGCCTTCGTCGATGCGGCGGAGCGCGGAATCGATCTTGGCGATCAGCTTGCGCTGGCGGTCCCGGGTGCGAAGCTCGATGCCCCAGTCGGTCTCGCTGGAAGCGCGGTCGTTCAGGTCGGGCTCACGCATCGGGCCATCCTGAAGCTGTTGAAGGGTATCCTTGGATGCCGCGAGGATGGAGCGTTTCCATTCCTGCAGCAGAGCGCGGAAATATTCCAGCTGGCGCGCGCTCATATAGTCTTCATCGGAAGACGGGAAATAATCCCCTTCTATATTCTTGCGCGCCTTGGCCAGCACATCGATATCGTCGATCGCCGTCGAGATGGACGCCATTGGATGCTCCCGGTGGATAGCAGAACCGGCGGTGCGCGCCCAAGGTCGGACACATTCCGTCGGCCTTATGTTGATCGCGCCTATAGCCAGCGCGCAATGGCCACACAAGCTGCAAAAGCTGGAGAATCAGGGAGAATCTGCAAGGGCCCGATCGCAACCGTTGTTGCCGTACCGTCAACCCTCGGCCGCGCGGCATTTCGCACGCCTGCGACTTGATATCGGTTAATTCCGCGGCAGATTATGGTTCCAAATCGGGACAGGGCGCGCGGTATGCCCCGGATGGGCGCAGTTTTTTGTCGCACAGATTGTCAAATCAAGGTTAACAGCATTGAGATTAACGCTTTGTTCTGGCTTGCCTAGCATATCGGGATGCTGACCCGACCCCGGTTTTGGTTCCGGACGGTCGCAAGCAGCCTCCCTGGTCTGAGAGAGAAAACACAATGTCTGTACGGATGGCCTTGGCAAAATTGTGCGCCTGTACCTGCGGCGGTGCGATCATCGGCGGCGGCGCGGTCCATGTTGCGGATACGCCGCCTGCGCAGGTGAAGCAGTATCGACAGGCCAAGACCAGCAAGCCGATTCGCGGTCGCCAGTTGGCCAAGGCAGGCCCGGTTCGTCAGATCAAGCGGACTCGGCGCATCGTCGCCCCGGTTGCGACGCGGGTCGCGCCCCAGGTGGTGACTGTGACCACGCAGCAGGCACCGATCCCGCTGCCTTATCCGTATCCGGCACCCGCTCCGCAGGATTCGGGCGGCTTCGGTGGCGGCGGTGGCGGTGGTTTCCCCGTCGTCGTCGGTGGCAGCGGTGGTTTCGGCGGCGGCTTTGGCGGCGGCTTCTTCGGTGGTTTCTTCGGCGGCGGTGGCGGCGGTGGCGGCGGCAGTGTCGTGATCTCCTCGACCGGATCGACCAGCACCTCGACCGGCGGTTTCACCAGCACGGGCGGATCGACCAGCAGCTCAACCGGCGGCTTCACCAGCACCGGCGGATCGACCAGCACGTCCAGCGGCAACATTTCCACCGGTGGCATTTCGACCTCGACCGGCGGTGTCAGCACATCGACCGGTGGCGTCAGCACGTCGACCTCGACAGGTGGTGTCAGCACCTCGACTGGCGGTGTCTCGACTTCGACCGGCGGCGTATCCACCTCCTCGGGCAATGTGTCGTCGTCGTCGGGTAACGTCTCGTCCTCTTCGGGTAACGTGTCGTCTTCGTCGGGCAATGTCAGCTCAAGCAGCTCGTCCTCTTCCAGCTCCTCCTCGTCGAGCTCTTCGTCGTCCAGTTCTTCTTCGTCCTCGTCGTCCTCGGGCGGCAGCGGCGGCAAGCCGGGGTATCCGGGCAAGCCGGGTGCCTCTTCGGGCGGGTCTTCTGGCTCGAGCGGCTCGTCGGGTTCGTCCGGCTCGAGTGGTTCTTCTGGATCATCGGGCTCCAGTGGCTCGTCTGGCTCCAGTGGCTCGAGTGGCTCGTCTGGTTCCAGCGGTTCGTCGGGTTCGACTGGATCCTCGGGCTCGAGCGGTTCTTCGGGCTCCAGCGGTTCTTCGGGCTCCAGCGGTTCTTCGGGATCAACTGGCTCCAGCGGGTCTTCGTCTTCGTCGAGCAGCTCTTCCAGCTCCTCCTCGTCGAGCACCTCCTCGGGTGCGACGTCGACGGGCAGCTCGTCCAGCTTCGGCGGCACCAGCAGCGGCTCGTCGGGTTCGACCGGATCGAGCGGCAGCACCGGATCGTCGGGTTCGTCCAGCTCCAGCTCGTCGTCTTCTTCGTCGAGCAGCTCGTCGAGCTCCAGCGGCGGCACCAGCTCGACCGGCGGCACCGATGTGCCGGCACCGCCTGCCATCCTGCTGTTCGGCGCAGGCGCGATCGCGCTGGCGGCACGTCGCCGCTTTGCCAAGCGCAAGGATGCAGCAAAAGAACGCGATGCGGCCTGATCATCCGGCAGCGACCGTCACCGCTGCCTGATCACCGCATTCATCGGGCGACCCGGCATGGCCAGGTCGCCCTTTTTTTGTGCCGATTGCGCATTGCATCGGGGCAGGCGGGCAGGGCATAGGCATGCCCCATGCATGACATCAAATTCATCCGCGAAAACCCCGAAGCCTTCGACGCCGCCCTGGCGCGCAAGGGGCTCGACCCTGTGGCGGCCGAGATCATCGCGCTCGATGCCCGGCGGCGCGAGGCGCTCAACGAATCACAGACCGCGCAGGCACGCCGCAACGAGGCATCGAAGCTGATCGGCCAGGCGATGGCGCAGAAGGATGTTGCCACGGCCGATGCGCTGAAGGCCGAGGTCGCCGAGCTCAAGACGCGGCTGACCGAGCTGGAGGAGCTGGCCAGAACCGGCGATGCGGCGCTGGCCGATCGGCTGGCGCTGCTGCCCAACCTGCCTGCGGACGATGTTCCCGATGGTCTGGACGAGGCGGGCAATGTCGAGGTCAGCCGCTGGGGCGATCTGCCGCAGTTCGATTTCGAACCCAAAGAGCACGCCGATATCGGCCCTGCACTGGGCATGGATTTCGAGACCGCGGCGAAGATTGCCGGCGCCCGTTTCACCTTCATGCGCGGCGGGATCGCGCGGATGAACCGGGCGCTGGGGCAGTTCATGCTCGATGCGCAGGTCGAGCGCGGCTACAATGAATGCGCAACGCCCTATCTGGTGCGCGACGAAGCCGTGTTCGGTGTCGGCCAGCTGCCCAAGTTCGCCGAGGACCTGTTTCAGACCACCGACGGCCGCTGGCTGATCTCGACCTCGGAGGTGAGCCTCACCAACAGCGTGCGCGAGCAGATCCTGACCGCTGCCGAACTGCCGATCCGGCTGACCGCGCTGACCCCGTGCTTTCGCTCCGAAGCGGGCTCTGCCGGGCGCGATACGCGCGGGCTGATCCGCCAGCACCAGTTCGAGAAGGTGGAGCTCGTCACGATCGCCGCACCCGAGCACTCGCAAATGGAGCACGCACGGATGTGCGCGGCGTCCGAAGCGATCCTGCAGGCGCTCGGGCTGCCCTATCGCAAGATGCTGCTGTGTGCCGGCGACATGGGGCAGGCGAGCCGCAAGACCTTCGATCTCGAGGTCTGGTTGCCGGGGCAGAACACCTATCGCGAGATCGCCAGCATCTCCAACTGCGGCGACTACCAGGCGCGCCGCATGAACACCCGCTACCGTCCCGAGGGCGAGAAGGGCACCGAGTTCGTCCACACCCTGAACGGCTCGGCGCTCGCCATCGGACGCACGCTGGTTGCCATCGTCGAGAACTATCAGCAGGCTGATGGCTCTGTCCGCGTGCCCGAGGCTTTGGTGCCCTATATGGGAGGGATCACCGTCCTGACGCCGTAAAGGCTCTCCCCTCCCGCAAGCGGGAGGGGAGACAGAAGGTCAGAATCGCGCGCTCACCTGCACGCCATACAACCGCGGTTCGCCGGCGATGAAGGTCGCGGTGCCGAATGCGCTGCCGGTGTTGCCCGCGTCGATCAGATAATCTTCGTTGGTGAGGTTGCGGGCAAAGGCAGTGACTTCGTATTTGCCATCGCCGAGGCGCACCCCGGCACGGGCATTGACCAGCAGATATCCGTTCTCGCTCAACCGATCGGTGTTGGGGATTTCGAAAAACTGCTTGCTCGAATAGGTCACTGTCGGGAACAGGAACAGCTCGGTGCCTTCGCCCAGCGGAACCGTGACATCGATCCCCGCAGCTGCAGTATGCTTGGACTGCAGCCGGAAGCGGTTGTCCTGAAATGCCGGATTGGGAGATTCGATCTTGGCGTCGATGAACGCGTAGTTGGCAAACAGCCGCACATTGTCGCCGATCCGCAGCGCACCTTCGACTTCCACGCCGAAATTGCCGGCATTGCCCGCGTTCACCGGCACAACCTGGCCCTGCTGGTTGAAGAAGCTGGTCTGGAAGTTGGAATAGTCCTGGTAGAAGGCGCCGATCGAGCCTGTGAACCCGCCGAACGCGGCCTTGATGCCGCCTTCATAGTTCCAGACCTTTTCTTCGGCCACCAGCGTGAAATTGGGGACGGCCCCGGCAGCGGTCGCAGTCGCGCTGAGGTTGAGCACGGGCGCACGGCGGCCCTTGGATACGGTGGCGTAGACGTTGACCGCGTCGCTGATCCGGTACAGCGCGTTGAAACGCGGCAGCCATGCATCGAAGCTGTCGTTCACCCGGAACACCTGTCCGCCTGTATCGGCAGCGCCCAGCAGAGAGACGCCGCGCACGCCAAGCGACGCGAAGATCTGGCTGCCCGGCTGGACGGCGGTGTAAGTCGAGGCGCGCTCTTCGGACAGATAGCGCACGCCTGCCGACAGCTCGAGCCGGTCGGTGACATCGAAGGTCATGTCGGCGAACACCGAGAATGTGGTGTTCTTGCCGCCATTGGTGAACGAGCTGGAATAGGGCAGCACGGTCGCTGCGCCGCGCGTCAGGATCGCGGTCGCGTTGCGCGCCGGATTGGCGCTGTTGAGCGCGCCACAGGTTGCGGCTCCCGCCACGCCCAGGGCTGCGCCAACATTGTTGCGCACCGGTGCGAATGCCGGGAACGGCGCGCAGCTGATATAGGTACCTTCATCAGTCAGGAAGGGAACAGCCTGCGTGCCCTCTTCGTGGAACACGTTGAAGCCGAAGAATCCGCGCAGGCGGTCGCTGTCATAGGCGAAGCGGGTTTCGTGGCTGAACTGCTCGCCCTGCGCGTCTTCGGCGAATTCCAGGAAGAACAGCGCGCTGCCATCGGCATCGAAGGTCTCGAGGCTGTCGAACTTGCGATAGCCGCTGATCGAGGCGAGCGACCAGCCGCCGTCCATCGGCGTCTGAAAGGTGACGCTGGCGTCGTAGACCTCGCGGTTCAGTCCGAGATCGGGAAGGCCCAGGATCGCCCGGCTGAGGTCCGCAGGCGCTCCGCCCAGCTCGGCAAAGGTGAACGGGCTGGTGGTGCCGCCGGTCGGCGCGATCGACCCGGACTTGAACGCGGTGCCGGGGTTGCGCTGCTGTTCATAGTTGAACACGAAGTCCATCGTGCTTTCCGCCGTCGGCCAGATGCGCAGCGATCCGCGCACGGCAAACTGGTCGATGCCGTTGAGGTCGTCCTGCTGCTGGCCCACGGTGCGGGCCGAAACCGTGCCGGCATCGCCCGCGATGTTGCGGATATAGCCGTCGCGCTTCTTGTAGGATGCAGCGATGCGGCCTGCGATTTTGTCGTTGCCGACGTTGATCATCGCGCGGCCTTCATACAGGTTGAAATTGCCGTAGCTGCCGCGCAGGTCAGCCGAGAAGCCGGGTTCGGGCTTGGCGGTAACCACCGAGATTGCGCCGATCGTCGCTGCGGTGCCGAACAGGGTCGCCTGCGGCCCTTTGACGACTTCGATCCGCTCGATATCGAACAGATCGAAATACGACCCGCGCGACCGCGAGACGTCGATGCCGTTCAAATAGATCGTCACGCGCGGAGCGACCTGCGCGCTGCCCGAGTCCGAGGTGATCCCGCGGATGACGAAGCCGGGGTTGTTGGCGCTCTGCTCCTGGATGTTCAAACCGGGGATATAGGCCGATAGCTCGTCGAACTCGTCGATGCCGATCTTGTCCATCTGCTCGCCGCTGATCGCCGACACGGTGATCGGCACGTCCTTGATCGACTGCTCGCGCTTTTGCGCGGTGACGATGATCAGGTCGTCATTGCGGGCATCGGCATCGGTCTGCTCCTGCGCCAGTGCAGGGCTGGCGGCCAGCACGGTGGCGAGCGCGAGCAGCGACGCCCGCAGGGGGCGATGGGAGAGAGGTGAGCGCATTGGAGCATGTCCTCGACATTGGAGTGAATGCTCGCCCATTGCCGCCAACAGGCGACTTTTGTGCGACGCAGCAATTACCGATTTGTGGCTTTGCCGATTTTGGAGTGTCATAATGCGCGCAGATTACGCGCGCCGTAGGGGAAGGGTGGTAAATGCTCGAACTGCGGGGTTCCGAGCCGTTCTCCACTCCCGCGTGCGGGGGGGGCAGGCCCGGCTTCCCGGGCCGGGGTGGGCCTGAAAAGGAGCGGACCTCAGGCCCATCCCGGCTGCGCCTCAGCCACCCCTCCCGCAAGAGGGTGGGGAGAGGGAAACAGCAATTGGGAGGGACTTCAGCCCTGCAGAACGAGCCGGTGGTTGGTCTCGAAGTCGCTGGCGAGCAGGTCAGCGATCGCTTCTGCCACTGCCTCGGGTTCCTTGACCGTTGCAGGGTCTTCGCCCGGATAGGCCTTGGCGCGCATCGCAGTGCGGGTGCGGGCGGGGTCGACGATGGCGGTACGCACCTTGCCGATGTTGCGCATTTCCTCGCCATAGGATTGCAGCAGCACCTCAAGCGCGGCCTTGGAAGCGCCATAGGCCCCCCAGAAGGCGCGGGGCGCGGCGCCGACCGAGCTGGTCAGCGCGACCACCCGGGCATGGCCGCTCTTGCGCAGCATCGCATCGAAATGCGCGATCATCGCCTGTGCGCTCAGCACGTTCAGGGTCATCAGCCGGTTGAATTCGCCGCCATCGATGGTCGGCACCGGGCCCAATGTGCCCAGCATAGCAGCGTTGAGCACCATGATGTCGAGCGCCTCCCAGCGGCCGCCGATCGCCACCGCGAGCCGCGCGATGCTTTCGCCATCGCTGAGATCCAGCGGTGCGATCGTGGCATTGCCGCCCGCCTCGAAGATCGCGTCCTCGACGGCTTCCAGATCCTTGGCGGTGCGCCCGGTGAGGATGACATGCGCCCCGCGCGCGGCAAGTGCCTTGGCGGTGGCGGCGCCGATGCCGCGGCTGGCACCGGTGACAAGGGCCAGCTGGCCTTCGAAAATCTTATCGGTCATGCGCGAAGGGTCCTCAGCCGGCGACTCGTTCGGCCAGCAATGTCAGCTGGTTGGGCTGGTCGCGCTCTGCCAGATCGGTAAGCGTGGTGGGATAGTCGCCGGTAAAGCAGGCGTCGCAGTAACGCGGATTGTTGTCCAGCCGCTCGGCTTCCCCCAGTGCGCGGTACAGGCCGTTGATCGATACGAACGACAGGCTGTCGGCCTGGATGAACTGGCGCATTTCCTCGATCGACTTCTGTGCGGCGAGCAGCTTGGACCGTTCGGGCGTATCGACGCCATAGAAGCAGCTGTGCATCGTCGGCGGGCTCGCGATGCGCATGTGCACCTCGGCCGCGCCCGCATCGCGCATCATCTGCACGATCTTGAGCGAAGTGGTGCCGCGCACGATCGAATCGTCGATCAGCACGATGCGTTTGCCGTCGATCAGCGGACGATTGGCATTGTGCTTCAGCTTGACTCCCAGATGGCGCACGCCATCGCCAGGCTGGATGAAGGTGCGTCCGACATAATGCGAGCGGATGATGCCGAGCTCGAACGGCAGTCCCGATTGCTGGGCATAGCCGATCGCGGCCGGCGTGCCGCTGTCGGGTACGGGGACGACAAGGTCCGCCTCGACTGGGTTCTCGATCGCCAGCTGCGCGCCGATCGCCTTGCGCACAGTATAGACCGACGAGCCATCGACGATCGAGTCAGGGCGCGAGAAATAGACATGCTCGAAGATGCAGGGTCGCGAGTTCTTCTCTGCAAACGGACGGTGCGACCGGATCTCGCCGCCGCTGACCACCACCAGTTCGCCCGGATCGACGCTGCGCACGAAATCTGCGCCGACGATATCAAGTGCAACGGTTTCCGACGCGAAGATCACCGTGTCGCCGATCTTGCCCATCACCAGCGGGCGGATGCCCAGCGGATCGCGGCAGGCGATCATCCCGCTGTCGGTCAGGCAGATCAGCGAATAGGCGCCCTCTACCTGCTTGAGCGCATCGATGAACTTGTCGAGCAGCGTGCGATAGCGCGATGTCGCGACCAGATGGATGATCGTCTCGGTATCCGAGGTCGACTGGAAGATCGATCCGGTGCGAATAAGGTCGTGCCGCAGCTTCATCGCATTGGAGATGTTGCCGTTGTGCGCGATCGCAAAACCGCCCGAGGCCAGCTCTGCATAGAGCGGCTGGACGTTGCGAAGCGCGGTCTCGCCGGTGGTGGCATAGCGCACATGGCCGATAGCCCATTCGCCCTTGAGCGAGCGCATGATGTCTTCGGAATCGAAATTGCCCGCCACATGGCCGAGCGCCTTGTGGTTGTGGAAAAAGCGGCCGTCAAAGCTGCTGATGCCGGCGGCTTCCTGGCCGCGGTGCTGCAGCGCGTGCAAGCCGAGCGCGACCATCGCGGCCGCATCCACGGCGCCTGCCACGCCAAAAACGCCGCACTCCTCGCGCAGCTTGTCGTCTTCAAAAGGATGAGTGGTGATCATGTCGCGCGCCCGATTCGGTTGCAGCCGGCTGGTTCGGCACCCCTATAGGCAGCCATATGGGGTTTGTCTTGCATTTGTCACAGGTCATTTATTGTTAACCGTGTTGCACAGGTGCTTAAGCGGGATTAACCGGGGTTCCATGTCAAATCCGCGCGAGACCGGGCTGGCCCTGGACCCCAAATATGATGCCGCAGGGCTGATCACCGCCGCGGTCACCGATGCGGCCAGCGGCGCGCTGCTGATGATCGCGCACATGAACGCAGAGGCGCTGGCGCTGACGCTGGAAACCGGCGAGGTCCATTTCTGGTCACGCTCGCGCGCCAGCCTCTGGAAGAAGGGTGAGACCTCGGGCCATGTGCTCAAGCTTGTCGAGCTGCGGATCGATTGCGATCAGGATGCGGTGTGGGTGGTGGCATCGCCGGCTGGGCCCACCTGCCACACCGGCGCGCCTTCGTGCTTCTATCGCAAGGTGATGTCCGACGGCACGCTGGAGCGGATTGCGTGATCCGGCGCGCTGCTCTTGCCTGCCTGGTGCTGGCCGGGTGCAGCGAAACCCAGGCCGGGGATGACGCGGCAGCAGTGACGCCGCTCGACGCCGCAGCCATCGAGGCGGGCGTGATCGTCGATCCCGAAATCATGGATCTTGCGGGCAGCTTTGCCGACACCGGCGGTACCGGCAGCGATGCTTTTTGCGCGCGCGGCGACCGGCAGGGTGGCTATACGGTGGGCGTGCTGGTGACCTTTGGCGGATCGAGCCAGTGCGAGGCGCAAGGCTCGGCCAACCTTGCCGGCGAGCAGGCCAGGATCAGCCTTGATCGCAGCGCCAAGGGCAATGCGGTCCGCGGGTGCAGCTTTACCGCGCACTTCGATGGCACCGGGCTCGCGCTGCCGGGCAGCCTTCCGCCCGGATGCCTTGCCGTCTGCAGCGATCGTGCGAGCCTAGCGGGGGCATCCTTCGCGCTGGTCGAGCCGGGGGACCGGGCCGCCGGCGGTGCCCGCGGTCGTTCGCTCGACAGGCTTTGCGCTGGCTGATTTTGCTTGACGTTTACGTCAAGGGAATGTAGCTCGAGCACCATGCACGACCGTTCTACCCTTGGCCGCATCGACACTCCTGATCTGCAGAATCGGGACAGCTATACCATCTCCGATCTTTCGGACGAATTCGGCGTGACCGCGCGCGCGCTGCGGTTCTACGAGGACGAAGGCCTGATCGCTCCTGAGCGCAAGGGTCTGACCCGCGTCTATTCCAAGCGCGATCGTGCGCGGCTCGCCTGGATCATGCGCGCCAAGAATGTGGGCTTCAGCCTCGGCGAAATCCGCGAGATGATCGATCTGTACGACATCGGAGACGGCCGGCGCGAACAGCGCCGCGTCACGCTGCAGCGCTGCAAGGAACGCATCGCGCTGATGCGCAAGCAGAAGAAGGATATCGAAAGCTCGATCCAGGAGCTTTCGCAATTCGTGAAGATGGTCGAGCGGGTTGACCGCGAAGACCTGGCTTAACGATAGCAGGCCTGACCGGCCAACCACTCAGCGGGCGGTTGCCTCACGGACCACGCCCCGATCGGGCCCAACTGGCCTGAAACATTGATCGCCATTGTTTGAGAGGACATTGACATGCCCAAGTACACCGCCCCCGTGCGCGACACCCAGTTCATCCTGACCGAGGTTCTGGGGATCGAGAAATATTCCAACCTCCCGGGC
This sequence comes from Blastomonas fulva, assembly GCF_003431825.1. Taxonomy (GTDB): domain Bacteria; phylum Pseudomonadota; class Alphaproteobacteria; order Sphingomonadales; family Sphingomonadaceae; genus Blastomonas; species Blastomonas fulva. The sequence continues at coordinate 2,146,134 of NZ_CP020083.1, forward strand.
TTCGATAACGCCGCGCCCGACGTGCTGTCCGCCGTACTCGAGGAAGCCGGCAAGTTCGTCGAGGAAGTACTGTTCCCCTTGAACCAGGTCGGCGACCAGCAGGGCTGCACCCGCCACGCGGATGGCACCGTCACCACCCCCGACGGCTTCAAGGAAGCCTATAACCAGTATTGTGAAGCGGGCTGGGGCACGCTGGCTGCGCCCGAAGAGTTCGGCGGACAGGGCATGCCGCATGTCGTAGGCATCGCGTTCGAGGAGTTCATGTCGTCGAGCAACATGGCGTTTGCCATGTACCCGGGCCTCACCCACGGCGCGGTTTCGGCGATCCTCGCCAAGGGCAGCCAGGAGCAGAAGGAGAAGTACGCTCCCAACATGATCAGCGGCAAATGGGGCGGCACGATGAACCTGACCGAGCCGCATTGTGGAACGGACCTGGGTCTCATCCGCACCAAGGCGGTGCCGCAGCCCGGTGGCGCCTATGCGATCACTGGTACCAAGATCTTCATCTCGTCGGGCGAGCATGACCTGACCGAGAACATCATCCACCTCGTCCTGGCCAAGACCCCCGATGCGCCCGACAGCGTCAAGGGCATCTCGCTGTTCATTGTGCCCAAGTTCCTCGTCAACGAGGATGGCTCGCTGGGTGAGCGCAATGCGGTGTCGTGCGGATCGATCGAGCACAAGATGGGCATCCACGGCAACTCGACCTGCGTCATGAACTATGACGGCGCGACCGGATATCTGGTGGGCGAAGAGAACAAGGGTCTGGCCGCGATGTTCATCATGATGAACGCCGCGCGCCTCGGCGTCGGCGGGCAGGGCCTGTCGATGGGCGAAGTTTCGTACCAGAACGCGGTGCAGTACGCCGGCGATCGCCGCCAGGGCCGCGCGCTCACCGGTGCGCAGGATGCCAACGAAAAGGCCGACACGCTGTTCGTTCACCCCGATGTGCGGCGCATGCTGATGGAAGCCAAGGCGATCAACGAGGGTCTGCGCGCGCTGATCCTATGGGGCGGCCTGCAGGTCGACCTGACGCACAAATCGCAGACCGAGGAAGAGCGCGTCGCCGCCGACGATATCATCAGCCTGCTCACCCCGGTGATCAAGGGTTACGGCACCGACAAGGGCTACGAGATCGCCACCAACATGCAGCAGGTCTATGGCGGCCACGGCTATATCGCCGAATGGGGCATGGAACAGTATGTCCGCGATGCCCGCATCGCGATGATCTACGAAGGCACCAACGGCGTGCAGGCGATGGACCTTGTCGGTCGCAAGCTCGCTCAGAACGGTGGCCGCGCGGTGCAGACCTTCTTCGGCATCCTCGACAGCGAATGCGCCGAAGCCAAGGGCGATGAACGCCTCGCCGATTTCGCCAGCCGCCTCGAAAAGGCCGCGGGCGAGCTCAAGGCCGCGACGATGTGGTTCATGCAGAACGGCATGGCCAACCCCAACAACGTTGGCGCGGGTGCGCACAGCTACATGCACATCATGGGCATCGTGGCGCTGGGCCTGATGTGGCTGCGGATGATGCGTGCTTCGATCGCCGCGCTCGATGCAGGCACGGGCAACGCCGTGTTCTACGAAACCAAGCTCAAGACCGCGCGCTACTTCGCTGAGCGGATCATGCCAGATGCCGGCGCGCTGCGCCGCAAGATCGAAGCGGGATCCGAGGCGATCATGGCGCTCGAACCCGAGCTTTTTGCCGCCGCATAACCGCTCAAACAGCTGCTAGCTGGTATCAGGGGCGCTTTCGGGAAACCGGGAGCGCCCCTTGCATTTCGATTTGCGACGAAACGAATGCGAATTTGGTCGCCACCCGAAAACCGGCTGGCGCAGCCTTCACTCTGGACGCGCGCCGGGCAGACACAAATTTGCGCCAGGCCGCAGGAACCCGTCCTTGCCCGGTATTCGGCCTCGGTTGGTGCAGGAACAGGTGCCCTGCTTCCTCGTTGATGTTGCGGAGCGAAGATGGCCCTCCACAACATCTTGAGACCCTGCCGAGGGGTCGCATCACGAGGAGAAGAACTCATGAAGAACACTTTTTTTGGAGCACTGTTCGCCGCTGGCGCACTGGCAGCAACCCCCGCCCTGGCCCAGGACATGGCGCCCGAAACCCCGGCCCCGACCGAAGCTCCGGCAACCGAAGCCCCCGCAACCGCTGAGCAGGCACCGCCCGCAACGCTGGATTCGAACGGCGACGGCACGATGGACGCCTGGGACCGTAACGGCGACGGCAAGGCCGACGCATGGGACACCGATGGCGACGGCCAGCCCGACAAGGCTGATCCGATGGAAGCAGCGGAATAACCAACAGCCCTTAAGGGTCGCAACCGAAGGCCGGGAGAGCAATCTCCCGGCCTTTTTGCGTTCTTGGACTTGATGGCATCGTCACCCCAGCGTTCGCGGGGGTGACGATGATTGGGTTGGCGAACGCTCTACCGGTAAGCCCAAATTACTCCGGCAGGAAGTCGGGTACCGACAGGTAGCGCTCGCCGGTGTCGTAATTGAAACCCATCACCCGTGAGCCAGCAGGTAGTTCGGGCAGCTTCTGCGCGATCGCCGCCAGCGTTGCGCCCGAAGAGATGCCGACCAGCATCCCTTCCTCGCTCGCCGACCGGCGCGCCATCTGCTTGGCATCGGCAGGATCCACCTGGATCACGCCGTCGATCAGCTTGGTGTGCAGGTTGCCGGGGATGAATCCTGCGCCGATGCCCTGGATCGGGTGCGGGCCGGGCTGGCCGCCCGAGATCACCGGCGACAGCGTCGGCTCTACCGCATAAACCTTCAGGTTCGGCCAGTGCTTCTTGAGCTCTTCGGCACAGCCGGTGATGTGGCCGCCGGTGCCTACCCCGGTGATCAGCGCATCGATCGGCGAATCCGCGAAATCGGCGAGTATCTCGAGCGCGGTGGTGCGGACATGCACCGCGATGTTGGCAGGGTTCTCGAACTGCTGCGGCATCCACGATCCCGGCGTCGCATCGACCAGTTCCTGTGCACGCTCGATCGCGCCCTTCATGCCCTTTTCGCGCGGGGTGAGGTCGAACGTCGCGCCATAGGCCAGCATCAGCCGCCGCCGCTCGATCGACATGCTCTCGGGCATCACGAGCACCAGCCTGTAGCCCTTGACCGCCGCGACCATCGCGAGGCCCACGCCGGTGTTGCCCGATGTCGGCTCGATGATCGTGCCGCCGGGCTGCAGCGAACCGTCCGCCTCGGCCGCCTCGATCATGGCGAGCGCGATGCGGTCCTTGATCGATCCGCCCGGATTGGTCCGCTCCGACTTGATCCAGACCTGCGCGTCACCGAACAGCCGGTTGATGCGGACGTGCGGGGTCTTTCCGATGGTCTCGAGGATGCTCGATGCGATCATGATATGGTCTCTCCTGCAGAGGGCGCCGGTTGTTCCGGCGCATGGGATTGGGAGTGGGCTTCTTCCTCGGCAGGATCGAAGCTGCGCGCTGCACCGATCTGCGGAAACAGCCGGGCCCACAGCGCGGTGATGACTATAGCACCGCCGCCGCCTGCCACAACCGCCGCGACGGGGCCGATCAGCCAGGCGAGCATGCCCGAGAACGCGTCGCCCAGTTCGTTCGACGCCGACACGGTGAGCAGCGACACCGCAGAAACGCGGCCGCGCTTGTCGTCGGGCGTGTTCAGCTGGATAAGCGACTGGCGGACATACACGCTGAACATATCGGCCGCGCCCGCGACGAACAGGCACGCCATCGAGACGATCAGAATCTTGCTGAAACCGAAAACGATCGTCACCAACCCGAACAGGAAGACGCTCGCCAGCATCTTGTTGCCGACATTGGTGCGGATCGGGCGGAAGGAAAACACCAGCGCGACCAGCGCCGCACCTGCCGCAGGCGCCGATGCCAGAAGCGACAATCCCTGCTCGCCAACCTTGAGGATGTCGCGCGCAAAGACCGGCAGCAGCGCGGTCGAGCCTGCGAGGAACACTGCGAACAGATCGAGCGTGATCACGCCCAGCACGAGCTTGTTCTGGCCAACATAGGCCATGCCATCGATGATCTGCGCGATCGGCCCCTTGCCCTTGGCCATGATCGTGCGCGGAACCTCGCCGACGGTCATCATCGCCACCGCCGCCAGTGTGTAGAGGCAGGCGCTGACGATATAGGGCAGGTCGGGGCGGATCGCGTAGAGCGGGCCCGCCATCGCCGGGCCCACCAGCATCCCCGATTGCCAGGCGATCGATGACAATGCGATGGCGGTGGGCAGCGACGCCTTGGGCACCAGATTGGGCGCGAGCGCGCTCAGCGATGGGCCCAGAAACGCGCGCGCCGTGCCCAGCAGCGCGGCGATCATGTAGAGGATCGGCAGGCTGATCAGGTCGTTCGCCGTGGTCCACGCCAAAGTCGCGGCGATACCGGCCTGGCACAGCAGCACGGTGCGCGCGACAAAGCGCCGGTCCATCCGGTCCGCGATCCAGCCGACCAGCGGGGTCAGCACGAACAGCGGCGCGAACTGCAGCAGCCCGATCATCCCCAGCCGCGCCGAGCTCGATGCGATATCCATCGTCTCGCGCGCGATGTTGTACGCCTGCCAGCCGACGATCAGCATCATGCAATACAGCGCCAGCATCGACGCCAGCCGGGTCAGCCAATAGGCGCGATAATTGGCGATGGTGAAGGGGTGGGGGGCGGCGGGATTGTCCATGGCCGTCCGGTAAGCCAGCGCGGGGCAGGCGGCAAGCAAGATGAACTTGCAGCTGTGTGCGATGGATGTTGTGCAGTTGCGAAAGAATGCCTCTTCCCAAGCCTGGCGCTTGGTGTCAGCAATGGAGCATCACGACGAAAAATGCTCCCCTTGCAGTGGAGGATTTTCCAAGTCTGAACTCCCATCAAAGGGTCGCGTATGAACTGGTCGAAAAAGCTCCTCGCTGCCGCATCTCTCGCCGTGATGGCGACCGCGTGCAGCGTTGCTCCGTCGGATCAGCCCGCCGCCTCGGAAAAGACCACGGGCATCGACACCGCATCCGACTGGGGCAAGTTCGTCGACACCTTCCTCACCGGCTATTTTCCGCGCAACCCGGATTTCGCGGTCTATCAGGGGCGGCACGAATTCGATGGCAAGCTGCCCGACTGGTCCGAAAAGGGGCTCGCCGACCAGATCGCGTTCCTGGAAAAGACGCTGGCGGATGCGCAGGGAATGGACCCGGCCAGTCTTGCCGGCGATCACCGGTTCGAACGCGATTATCTGATCGCGGTGGTGCGCGGAAAGCTGTTCTGGCTCAAGCAGGCGGACTGGCCGCACCGCAACCCGGCGTTCTACACCGGAACGCTCGACCCGTCGGTCTATGTCACGCGGCCCTATGCTGATGTCGACACCCGCGCCAAGGCGTTCATCGCCTATGCCCGCGGCGTGCCCAAGGCGGCAGAGCAGATTCGCGCCAACCTGAAGACCCCGCTCGACCCCTATGCGATCGACTATGGGGTTAATGCGTTCGGCGGCTATGCCACCTTCTTCACCAGCGATGCCCGCGCCGCCTTTGCCGATGTCAGCGACGATGCGATCCGCGCCGATCTCGAAGCCGCCACCGCCGAGGCGAGCAAGGCGATGCAGGGCCTGGCCGACTGGTTGAAGGCCGAGAAGGCCACCGCAAAGGTCGGCTATGCGCTGGGCAGCGAGCTGTTTTCGCAGATGCTGGTCGCGACCGAAATGGTCGACCTTCCGATCAGCGAACTGAAGGCGATCGGTGAGGCCGATCTCAAGCGCAACCAGGATGCGCTGGCGACCGCCTGCGCGCAGTTCGCCCCTGGCGCGACGATGGCCGATTGCATGGCGAAGCTTTCGCTCGACAAGCCCCAGGACGGTCCGGTGGCCGAAGCGCGTCGGCAGTTGCCCGAACTGCGCGCGTTCCTGGTCGACAAGGATCTGGTCTCGATTCCGGGGACCGAAGAGGCGAAGGTCGAGGAATCACCGCCGTACAACCGGCAGAACTCGGCCTATATCGATATTCCAGGGCCTTACGAGAAAGGCCTGCCTTCGGTCTATTACATCTCGCCGCCCGATCCATCATGGGCGCCCGAGGTGCAGGCCGAATACATCCCGCCCAAGAAGGATCTGCTGTTCACCAGCGTGCACGAAGTGTGGCCTGGCCACTTCCTCAACTTCCTCCATGCCAACCGCGCCAAGTCGTTCTTCGGGCGGCTGTTCGTCGGCTATGCCTATGCCGAGGGCTGGGCGCATTATACCGAGGAGATGATGTGGGAAGCGGGCCTGGGCAAGGGCGATCCCGAAGTCCATATCGGCCAGCTTGCCAACGCGCTGCTGCGCAACTGCCGCTATCTCTCCGCGATCGGGCTGCACACCGGCGGCATGACGGTCGAGCAGTCGCTGACCATGTTCCGCGAGCAATGCTATATCGACGAAGGCAATGCGCGCCAGCAGGCGCTGCGCGGCACCTATGACCCGGGCTATCTCAACTACACGCTGGGCAAGCTGATGATCCGCAAGCTGCGCGCCGACTGGACTGCCGGCAAGGGCGGGCGCGATGCGTGGAAGGCGTTCCACGACGCGTTCCTCTCTTATGGCGGCCCCCCGGTGCCGATGGTGCGCGCCGCGATGATGGAAGAGAAGAGTGCCAAGGCGGTGTTTTGATCTTTTCGTCACCCCCGCGCAGGCTGGGCTCCCGCTTCTTTTTCTAGCGGTGGCGAACAAGCGGGGCTCCCGCGTTCGCGGGAATGACGAAGGCTACTTCTTCAAAGCATCCACGCACGCGGCGCGGTCGACCGACTGGCCGTCGCTGCGCCGCGCATCGATATAGGTGACCACCTGCGCGCCGCCTGCGCCTTCGGGATAGAGGAACGCGTCGAGCACGCAGGCGCTGCCGACGAACTGCAGCTTGCGCGCATCGAATTCTCGGACATCGAGCCGCGGCGTGCCGAACATGCGCTCCAGATCGCGCGCGGATTTGCCGAGCACCGCCTCGAGCCCCTTGCCGGACAGCGTCGTACTGCGCGCCGGGATCGCAGGTGGGGCCGGGCTGGTGACCTTTTGCGGCGCGGCACAGGCAGCCAGCCCCAGCGTCAGCGCGGCAATCGCCAAAATGCGGTTCATCGGTGTCGCCCCTTCAGGTCCGGCGCTGGTGGAAAAGGTGCGTGGCCATCGCCGCGGCTATAATCGGTGCGAACAGATTGACCAAGGGGACGAGCAGCAGCAGATTGGCAATCAGCCCAAGCACGAAACGGCTGGTCCGGGGCGAGGGCTCTGCCGCCAGCCCCGGATGCCGTGCGGAAACCATCTCGTCTAGGTCGCGCCCGACCAGAACCGCGTTCACGCCAAGGAACAGCATCGGCGCACCCACGCCGGTGAACAGCAGCACCAGCGCGAAGGGCAACGCGATCGCGTTGTACAGCAGCGCCCGACCCAGCGAGCGCAGCGCCATTGCCAGCGACGGCCCCCAGGGCAGATCGCGCGCGCTGGCGGCAGCCTGCGGGTAATGTTTGCGTTCGACCGCGATGACGATGCGGTCGGCGAACAGCTGCAGCACCGCAATCGCCACGACGCGCCACCAGAACCAGAAGGCGATGATGGTGGCGACCACTGCCAGCACTCCGGTCCATTCGGCATAGCCGGACAGCGGCCCGCCATAGCTGGCCATTGCCCAGGCCAGACCCTGCCACAACCCCCAGCCGGTCAGCGCGAAGATCAGCGCGGCCAGCGCGAGCGTCCACGCCAGCGCGCCCAGGATGGCGCGATCGCCCAGTTGCGCCAGGCTCTTGAAGAAGGCGGTCAGCATGTGTCTAGCGTGTCGGGCAATTCGGCTTCCGGGTCAATTGCGCGCAAATGGGCTTGAACCTGCAGGTGCAAGCCGATAGGCCGCGCGGCAACATTCCGCGCTGCCTCGTCCCTGGGGCGCGCCATCAGAAAGTCCTGCCCGAAATGACCAGCCCCCGTTTTGATGTCCTTGCCATCGGTAACGCCATTGTCGATGTCATGGCCCCCGCCGACGATGCCCTGCTCGCCAATGAAGGCCTGACCAAGGGCGGCATGATGCTGATCGACGCCGATCGCGCGACCTCTCTCTACGCGGCGATGGGCCCGGCGCAGGAAATCAGCGGCGGCTCGGCTGCCAACACGCTCGCGGGCCTTGCCGGAATGGGCTGCAAGTGCGCGTTCATCGGCCAGGTCGCCGACGACCAGCTGGGCGAAGTGTTCGCGCACGACGTTCGCGCGCTGGGCATCGATTATGCGACCCCCGTGCGCGCCGGCGACGACACCCCGACCGCGCGCTGCCTGATCCTGGTCACCCCCGATGGCCAGCGCACGATGAACACCTTTCTTGGCGCCTCGCAGTTCCTGCCCGCCAGCGCGCTCGACCCCAAGATGATTGCGGACGCCGCGGTGCTGTATCTCGAAGGCTATCTGTGGGATCCCGAAGAGCCGCGCGCCGCGATGCGTGCCGCCATTGATGCTGCACGGTCGGCAGGCCGCAAGGTCGCCTTCACGTTGTCCGATGCGTTCGTGATCGATCGCCACCGCGCCGACTTCCTCGATCTGCTCGACAAGGGCCAGATCGACATCCTGTTCGCCAACGAGGCGGAAATCTGCTCGCTGGCGCAGATCGACGACTTTGACGGCGCCGTCGCGGCGATCTCTGCCAAGCTGCCGACTCTGGTCGTCACCCGCAGCGAGCATGGCGCGATCGCGGTGCATGAAGGGGCGCGTTTTGCCGTGCCTGCCGAGCCGATCGACAAGGTGGTCGACACCACCGGCGCGGGCGATCTGTTCGCCGCCGGTTTCCTTGCCGGTCAGGCGCAGGGCAAGGACGTGGAAACGTCCTTGCGGATGGGCGCGATCGCCGCGGCCGAAATCATCTCGCATTTCGGCGCACGCTCGGCCGCCGACCTGAAGGCGCTGGTTGCACAGAAGCTGGGCTGAGGGTTAATTCACTTCCATCGTCATTCCCGCGCACGCCAGAATCCCGCTTCTGCGTGACATCGGCGCAATAGCGGGACCCTCGCGTTCGCGGGGGTGACGGGAAAGCCCGATAGCGCTGGATATATTGTGAGGTGAGGAGCGATCGGAGGGGCCGCTGCGTCGGTGACGCTCAAGCTGGCCATCGGTAAGGATCGTCGAAGCTGAAAATATGAGAGGGGCCGCCGGGGATCACAGCCCCCTGCGCGGCCCATCACATGGTCAGCGGCCGGAAGTGCCGCCTTCGAAGTGTATCTCGCGCTTTAACAAGCGCCTGCCCAGACCAGTGGGCAGAAGGCTGTTAGCCGCGAACACTCCGAATGGACTTGACCGACCCCTTTGCTGAACCATGAGACATCGGATCACCTCCTTTCGCTATGTTGAAAACCAAGTGAAGGGCCATTCGCAAAAACCCGGAAACTCCCGCGCTTCTGACGATCTGTATACCTTGCATGACTGTTGTGAATCATCACGGGGTTCACAGCAAGACTTGTAATTCATTTTTTTTGGCGTCACTATCTGCCGCTCGCAAAAGCACGGCACTGCCGGTATGGCAGGCTGCCATGCCCGATCATCCCCCCCATTCCGCACCCGGCAAAAAGGCTTCGGCCAAGGCGCCCAAGCTGCGCATCGACCAGCTGCTGGTCGAGCGCGGGCTGGTTGAAAGCCGCGCACGCGCGCAGGCGCTGATCCTGGCGGGGCTGGTGTTCGCAGGCGAGCGCAAGATTGCCAAGGCGGGCGAGACGCTGGCCACCGATGCGCCTGTCGAGGTGCGCGGGCGCGATCATCCCTGGGTGTCGCGTGGCGGCATCAAGCTGGCGCACGCGCTCGACCATTTCGGCATCGACGTCACCGGCATGACCGGAATCGACGTCGGCTCGTCCACCGGCGGTTTCACCGATGTGCTGCTGACCCGCGGCGCCGCACATGTGTTCGCGGTCGACAGCGGCACCAACCAACTCGCCTGGAAGCTGCGGCAGGACCCGCGCGTCACCGTGCACGAACAGACCAGCGCGCGAATCCTGACCGACGCGCATATCACGCAGGCCATCGACATCGTGGTGTGCGACGCCAGTTTCATCGCGCTCGACAAGGTGCTGCCGGTGCCGATGTCCTTTGCGCGCCCGGGCGCGTGGCTGGTCGCGCTGATCAAGCCGCAGTTCGAGGTGGGGCGCGACCAGATCGGCAAGGGCGGGGTGGTGCGCGATCCCGTGCTGCACAGCGCGGTGTGCGACCGGGTGATGCAATGGCTCGAAAGCATCGACTGGCCCGTCACCGGCCTGACGCAAAGCCCGATTACAGGGCCAAGTGGCAATGTGGAATTTCTGGTCGCAGCCCAAAAGGGACGCTGCTGCTGACCCGAAGCGGTACGCATTTGCATGGTAAACCCCGCTGGCGCGGCGCAAATGAATCCGATATGCCGATGCAGGTAAACCCCTGAAAAGGGCAGGAGACTCCGCTTCGATGAATGAAATCGCCTCGCCCATGCAGCTTCGCCTCGGCTTTTTGCGCTGGGCCCTGCTGTTTGTCCCGCTGGTCGTGCTGCTCGGCTTCGGCGTCAGCGATTTTTCCGGATCGGGTGAGGACAACCGCTGGTTCCAGGCGCTGCAGAAGCCCGAAGCGCAGCCGCCGGGCTGGGCGTTCGGCGCGGCATGGTCGGTGCTGTACGTGATGATGGGGCTCGCCGTAACCGTCGTCGTCACTGCACGCGGGGCTAAATTGCGCGGGCTTGCGGTGCTTTTGTTCTTCGTCCAGCTGGCGCTCAACCTTGCCTGGCCGATCTATTTCTTCGGGATGCATCAGGTGACCGGCGCGTTCTATCTGCTGGTGGCGGTGTTCGTGGCGGCGTTTGCCACGACGATCGTGTTTGGCCGGGTACGCCCGCTCGCGGCGTGGCTGATGGTGCCGTATCTCGCCTGGCTGTGCTTTGCCTCGGTGCTCAACAAGCAGATCGATACGCTCAACCCCAATGCGGAAAATCTGGTCGTGCCGCGCGATTCCCAGCGGATCCAACTGGCCCCGCCCGCGCCCTGACCGCATCAAGGGCGCTTGCGATTGGTGCAGGCGCAACCCACATGCTATGGCATCACAATTGAACCGGGGCGCAATGCGCCTGCGATGGAGACTTTCATGCAGAACAAATCCGAATTTGGCGGCGATTTCGCAAAGTTCATCAACGGCCTGGCCGGAACCGTTGCAGGCATGAGCCGCGAGGCGGGGGAAAGCGCGCGTGAGCGGACCCGCGAATGGATCGCCGGGCTCGATTTCGTCAGCCGTGAAGAGTTCGACGCGGTAAAGGAAATGGCCAGCAAGGCGCGCGAGGAAAGCGAGGCCCTGAAGGCCCGGCTCGACGCGTTGGAAGCGGCAATGGCCAACAAGGGCGCCGGCCCCGCCGCCTGAACGCGGTTTAACGCCCCGTTATCCACAGTTTTTGAACAGACTTCACCACATCACGCGTAGCAGTGGCCCGAGCGGCCATTGCGCGCAGCCGCGCATCCCGGCAATTTAAAGGCGCGCCAAGGGGCGCGAAAGGAAATTCATTTGAACGAACAGCAGCTTGATCTGGACCGGGAAGAAGCCGCCCCGGTGGACATGCTTGCCGCGCTGTTCGAGGCGCGGGGCTGGCCGTGCGAAATGGTGGGCGAGGACGAGCTGCTGACCGAGGTCAAGGGCAGCTGGACCAGCTATCAGCTGCGCGCGATCTGGCGGCACGAGGACAATGTCCTGCAGCTGCTCGCGATGCCGGACATTCGCGTTCCCGACGACAAGTTCGCGGTCATCTGCGAGGCCTTGGCGCTGATCAACGAGCAATTGTGGCTGGGCCATTTCGACATCTGGTCGAACAGCGGCGTGGTGCTGTATCGCAACGGCATGATGCTGGGTAGCGACGCGATGCTGGGGCTCGACCAGGCACAGCTCGCGGTGGAGGCGGCAATCGACGAGTGCGACCGCTTCTATCCGGTGTTCCAGTTCATCCTGTGGGGCGACAAGGCCCCGCAAGAAGCCCTCGCCGCCGCGCTGATCGACACCCAGGGCGAGGCTTGAGGCATAAAGGCCAGCAACAGTTTCGAGGCTGGCATTTGCTCCCCTGATCCGTCATTCCCGCGCAGGCGGGAATCCCGCTTTTTGCGACGGTAGCCAAGGAAGCGGGCCCCCCGCGTTCGCGTGGGTTACGATTGAGCAATTCGTTCGCGCAGATGGAGATGGGCCTTGTCCAAGCTATTCCCCCAATCGCTGCTCGTCATTGGGTCAGGCAACATGGCCGGCGCGATGCTGCGCGGGTGGTTTGCGCGCGGGCTCGATCCGGCCAGCGTCACCATCGTCGATCCGTCACCGCGTGACCTGCCCGAAGGCGTCCGCCACCTGACCGCAATCGAGGCCAGCATCTCCGCGCCCGAATGGCTGCTGCTGGGGATCAAGCCGCAGATGCTGCCCGATGTCGTGTCGCAAGTTGCGTCGCTCGACCTGTCGGAGACATTGCTGGTGTCGATGCTCGCCGGAATTGAGATCACCGCGCTGCGCTCCGCTGTTCCGCATGTGCGTGCTATCGCCCGGATCATGCCCAATATGGCGATCGGCATCGGCCAGTCGGTCACCGCTTTGTTCGCCGAAGCCCTGGCTCAGCCTGAGCAGGAGCAACTGGAAGCGCTGTTTGCCATGCTCGGCAGCGCCGAGTGGTTGACCGACGAATCGCAGATGCACCTCGTCACCGCGCTCAGCGGGTCGGGGCCTGCCTATCTGTTCCGATTCATCGATGCGCTGGGCAAGGGGGCGCAAGCACTTGGCATGCCCGCGGATCAGGCGTCGCGCTTCGCGCTTGCCATGGTGCGTGGATCGGCCGAACTCGCCTATCAGTCGCCCGAGAGCCCGGCGCAGCTTGCCGAGCGGGTCGCGAGCCCCGGCGGCACCACCCGCGCCGCGCTCAATGTGTTCGACGCCGACGATGCGCTCGAGCGGCTGGTGGCAGAGGCGATGGCTGCTGCAGCCAGGCGCAGCGTCGAACTGGGTCAGTAGGCGCGCGGACGCCCGCGATACCAGGCAAGCGCATCGGTCTGCGTCTCCAGGACAAAGGGTGCCTTGCCTTCGATATAATCTTCAGCCCCGGCGACAAGCCGCTGCTTCAGCAGTGAATATCGCGCGGCGATATCCGGATGCGCGCGCAGATAGTCGCGGAACGCCAGATGGCGTTCGATATCCGCCGATCCTGCCGCATAGCCATGCAGATGGTGGGTCCGGCGCCCGGATGCGTCGTCCTTGCGGAAATACCGCCGCCCGTCGATGCCGTATGCCCCCATCGCCTGATAGCCAAGGGCGGCCAGCGCGGGGGCAGCCTCTTCGAGTGCGTCCAGCGATGTCGCCACCGCCAGCATGTCGATCACGGGCTTGGCATGGATGCCGGGAATGGCGGTGCTGCCGATATGGTGCAGCGTGATCAGACTTTCGCCCATGGCGGAACGGATGGCTTCCCGCTCCGCCATGAAGTCCTTTTTCCACAGGGGGTTATGGGCAATGATTTCGACCATGCCTCAACCCGGTCCAGCGCTCAGCCGCAGGGCAGTTCGTAGAACGTCCGGATCTTGTCCCATGCCTCATCGGCGGTTTCGACAAAGCTGAACAGTTGCAGATTGCCCGGCGAGATCACGCCTTCCTCGGCCAGCGCCTCGAAATTGACCACGCGGTTCCAGAACTCGCGACCGAACAGCATGATCGGAATCGGCGCCATCTTGCCGGTCTGGATCAGGGTGAGCAGCTCGAAGAATTCGTCAAAGGTGCCGAAGCCGCCGGGGAACACTGCGACCGCGCGCGCGCGCAGCAGGAAGTGCATCTTGCGCAGTGCGAAATAGTGGAACTGGAACGACAGATGCGGGGTGACGAAACGGTTGGGCGCCTGTTCGTGCGGAAGCACGATGTTGAGCCCGACCGATTCCTTGCCGACATCGGCAGCGCCCCGGTTGGCCGCTTCCATGATCGAGGGGCCACCGCCCGAGCAGACGACGAACTGGCGCTTGCCGTCCTCTTCGACGCCGCATTCGCTCGCCAGCTGGGCCAGCTTGCGCGCTTCGTCGTAGTATTTTGCCTTGGCGACCAGCCGCTCGGAGACGGTCTTTTCTTCCGGCGTGCGCGCGGCCTCGACCAGCCCTTCGGTCTTGTCGGGCGAGGGGATGCGTGCGGAACCGTAGATCACCAGGGTCGATCCGATGCCAGCCTCTTCGAGCAGCATTTCGGTCTTCAGCAGCTCCAGCTGGAAGCGAACCGGGCGCAGCTCCTGCCGCAGCAGAAAGTCGGTATCGCCAAAGGCCAGCCGGTAGGCGGGGTCCTGGGTCTGGGGGGTGTCGTGTACCGCAGCGTCGGCGGTGCGGGCGTCTTCGGCAGCTTGGCGAAAACGCGGCTCGGTCAGGTCTTTCTTTGTCATCGCCCGCAATTAAGGGGCCAGCGCGCTATCGGCAATAGCCTTGGCCGCTCATGTCGACATGAAGATGGTCCTGATGCGCCGCATTATAGTCCGGGCCCAGCACCGTGCCGAAGCGCTTGCAGGCGCTGGCGTGGATGGTGCGCAGGAAGGCGCGCTCCTGGTTGGAGCCAGCCCAGCCCTGCTTGACCGAGATGCGCCTGCCATCGGCGAGCACGAACGCGGCGATATCGATCGCGTTGGCGTGTGCGTGCTGCGACAGTTTGACCGAGCCTGCAATGTTGCGGCAGGAATAGCTGCCCATCGTCTCGATCTTCACCAGTGGGCTGCCCAGCATCTGCTCTGCCGCGCGCGCGATCCCGAACTGCGCCCAGCCGGCAAATCGCTGGGCCAGCTCGCAGCGCACGGGGCCGATGTTGCTGATCGCCAGCTCGTTGAGTCCGCGCGGCGCGTCGGTGAGCGCAATCGTCGACAACCGCACGCTGCCCAGCTGCGAACAGCCCGCGCCGAACACCTGATCGGGCACGGGGGTGAAGCGGACCTGCGCCTGAGTGAGTGCGCTGATGCACTGGCGGGTGTCGGCGACGCTTGGGGCAGGGAGGGCTGCTGGTCGCGCGATCTGCTGTGTGGGCGCGCGCGATACGCCGCGACCTTCAGGCAGCATGCTGCATCCGGCGATCAGCACCGACAGCGCCGCGACCAGCGCCATGCGCTGCATTTCGGGCGAGCTTGAATTGGCGCAAAAACGCGGGTCGGCCCTGCGCAGAGGATAACGCGGGCGGCTGTGGGGACGGCCGCTGCCCGCGAGCAGCGCGGCAAGGTCGGGGGTTGCAGTCCCCGGGCTGGCAGGCGTCACGCCGGCACCATCAACCTGCGCACCGGGCAGCATGCTGCCGGTTGCGGGGTTGCTGAAGGGAGGGGCGGCGTTGGTCATGAGATCGATGTTACCCTATGAACTTTAACCCTGCCGTGCCGTCTATGGTTAACAAGCAGGTAGGGATTGAAACCCCGGCGTTGCAAGGGATTGCAGACGGGTCTAGCGGTGGCGGAGGCATCTTTCCGCCCCGAACAATGAAGGTCCGCAATGCTGCGAATCCTGAAGATTCCCGAGCTCTTCTGGGTGGTGCTTGCCATCCCTGCGATCGCGATGATCATCGGGTTCGTTAAGGATCCGGTGACCGCGTTCGACCTCGTCCACCCCAGCGGCGAATTTTCGGTCCGGCTGATGATCGTTGCGATGATGGTCAGCCCGCTGCGTGCGATCCTCGGGCGGCGCGGCTGGCTGGACTGGCTGCTGTCGCGGCGGCGCGCGCTCGGCGTGGCGGCGTGCGGCTATGGCGTGCTGCATCTGGCGTTCTACCTGTATGACATGGGCGATTGGGCAATGATCGCCGAAGAAGCGCTGATTTTCAGCATCTGGACCGGGTATCTCGCGCTGATCATCTTCATTGCCATGGCGCTGACCAGCAACAACGCCGCGCAGCGCGCACTGCGCGCCAACTGGAAGCGGCTGCAGCGGCTGGTCTATCCTGCGGCATTGCTGATCGCGCTCCACTGGTTTTATGTCGACGGAGAATGGAAGAGCATGGCGGTGCATTTTGTTCCGCTGCTCATCCTGGAAACCGCTCGCATCATCCTTATGTTCAAGCGGCGTTCAGCGCGGCGTGCCACACAGGCGATGACGCGCTGACGTCAAGAGAAGAGGGACAATCCATGAAGTTTTCGCAGGCCATGATGGCACTTGCCGCCGCCACCGCAATGCAGTTTGCTGCCAGCCCGGCGGCGCTGGCCACCGGCAAGATGAAGTGCGACTCGGGCCCGCAGTCGACTTGGAAGAGCCGCACCGACCTCGAGTCGAAGCTCACCAAAGACGGCTGGAAGGTCAAGAAGTCCAAGGTCGATGGCGGCTGCTATGAAGTCTATGGCGTGACCCCCGAGGGCCAGAACGTCGAGGCCTATTTCCATCCCGTGACGATGGAAAAGCTGCTGGTGTCGCAGCGCGGCAAGGTAATTTTCAAGAAGTGACCCCCGCGCCGCCCTGTGCCTTTGTTGCACGGGGCGGCGTCATTGTGGACCCGTCCGCCATTTGGTGATTGCCAGTTGTGCAATAAATCCCTAGGGCCGTGGACGGGCCACGCGGTCCCAACGCCGCGCGTGCTCTCTGTAAGGAGAGACTACATGACTGATACTGTTGGCGCGAGCACCAATGTGCTTGCCGCAAAACCTGCTACCCTGCCTGCTCGGCCGCACTTCTCGTCCGGCCCCTGCGCCAAGCCTCCAGGCTGGTCGCCGCAAGCGCTTGCCACCGAATCGCTGGGACGTTCGCACCGATCGAAGGTCGGCAAGGCGCGTCTGCAGTATTGCATCGACCTGATGCGCGAACTGCTCAAGCTCCCCGACACCCACCGCATCGGCATCGTGCCCGGCTCTGACACCGGCGCCTATGAAATGGCGATGTGGACGATGCTGGGCGCACGCCCCGTCACCGCGCTTGCGTGGGAAAGCTTCGGCGAAGGCTGGGTGACCGATGCCGCCAAGCAGCTCAAGCTCGACCCCACCATTATCCGTGCCGATTACGGCCACATCCCCGATCTCGACGCGGTCGACTGGTCGAACGACGTGTTGTTCACCTGGAACGGCACCACCTCGGGCGCGCGCGTCCCAAATGGCGACTGGATCGCCGAGGACCGCGAAGGCCTGAGCTTCGCCGACGCCACCAGCGCGGTGTTTGCCTACGACCTGCCCTGGGACAAGATCGACGTCGCCACGTTTAGCTGGCAGAAAGTATTGGGCGGCGAGGGCGCGCATGGCGTGCTGATCCTCGGCCCGCGCGCGGTCGAACGGCTCGAAAGCTACACGCCGGCCTGGCCGCTGCCCAAGGTGTTCCGCCTGGTTTCCAAGGGCAAGCTGGCAGAAGGCGTGTTCAAGGGCGAGACGATCAACACCCCCTCGATGCTCGCGGTCGAAGATGCGATCTTTGCGCTCGAATGGGGCAAGTCCATCGGCGGTGCCGAAGGCATGGTTGCGCGCAGCAACGCCAATGCCGCCGCGCTCGATGCCATCGTTCAGGCGCGGCCGTGGCTGGGCCATCTCGCGCCCGATCCGGCGACGCGTTCGACCACCAGCGTCTGTCTGACGGTCGAAGGCGCGGACGAGGCGTTCATCAAGGCCTTTGCCGGACTGCTCGAGAAGGAAGGCGCGGCCTTCGACATCGCAGGGTATCGCGATGCACCTCCGGGCCTTCGCATCTGGTGCGGCGCCACGGTCGACACCGCCGATATCGAGGCGCTGGGGCCCTGGCTCGACTGGGCCTATTCCGAGCTCAAAGCTTCCTGATTGTATTCGGTTCCCCGCGAAGGCGGGGACCCATCTCCTGCGCGTGCACCAGGTGCAGCCGTTGGGAGATGGACCCCTGCCTGCGCAGGGGACCATCACATCTTTCCGATAAAGGAATTCCGACATGCCTAAAGTTCTCATTTCCGACAAAATGGACCCCAAAGCCGCGCAGATCTTCCGCGAGCGCGGCTGCGAAGTCGATGTCATCACCGGCCAGACGCCCGAAGAGCTCGCCGGGATCATCGGCCAGTATGATGGCCTTGCCATCCGCTCCTCGACCAAGGTGACCCAGGCGATCCTCGATGCGGCGACCAACCTCAAGGTCGTCGGCCGCGCCGGGATCGGCGTCGACAATGTCGATATTCCTGCTGCTTCGGCCAAGGGTGTCGTCGTCATGAACACCCCGTTCGGCAACTCGATCACCACCGCCGAGCACGCCATCGCGCTGATGTTCGCGCTTGCCCGGCAGCTGCCCGAGGCCGATGCCTCGACCCAGGCGGGCAAGTGGGAGAAGAACCGCTTCATGGGCGTCGAACTCACCGCCAAGACTTTGGGCCTGATCGGCGCGGGCAACATCGGATCGATCGTTGCCGATCGTGCGCTGGGCCTCAAGATGAAGGTGGTCGCGTTCGATCCGTTCCTGACGCCCGAACGCGCGGTGGAGCTGGGCATCGAGAAGGTCACCCTCGACGACTTGCTCGCGCGCGCCGATTTCATCACGCTGCACACCCCGCTCACCGACCAGACCCGCAATATCCTGAGCAAGGACGCGCTGGCCAAGACCAAGAGGGGCGTGCGCATCATCAACTGCGCGCGTGGCGGACTGATCGACGAGGCGGCGCTCAAGGAGGCGCTGGATTCGGGTCAGGTCGCGGGCGCTGCGCTCGACGTGTTCGCCACCGAGCCTGCCACCGACAGCCCGTTGTTCGGCACCCCCAACTTCGTCTCGACCCCGCATCTGGGCGCATCGACCAGCGAGGCACAGGTCAATGTCGCGATCCAGGTTGCCGAGCAGATGGCCGATTATCTGGTCAAGGGCGGCGTCACCAACGCGCTCAACATGCCCAGCCTGTCGGCCGAGCAGGCACCCAAGCTGCGTCCCTATATGGCGCTGGCGACCAATCTTGGCCGTCTGGTCGGCCAGCTCGAGAGCGATCGGGTCAAGAGCATCTCGATCGAGGTCGAGGGCGCTGCGGCTGAGCTCGACATGAAGCCGATCACCGCTGCGGTGCTTGCCGGTTTCATGCGCGCGTTCAGCGACAGCGTGAACATGGTCAACGCACCGTTCCTCGCCAAGGATCGCGGCCTCGATGTGCGCGAAGTGCGGCATGATCGCGAAGGCGACTATCACACGCTGGTTCGCGTGTCGGTGGCCACCGAGGATGGCGAACGTTCGGTTGCTGGCACGCTGTTCGGCAATGCAACTCCGCGTCTGGTCGAAATCTACGGCATCAAGATCGAGGCCGATCTGGCGGGCCACATGCTTTACATCGTCAACCGCGACGAGCCCGGCTTTATCGGACGGCTGGGATCGACGCTGGGCGAGGCGAATGTAAACATCGCGACCTTCCATCTGGGTCGTCGCGAAGCGCGGGCAGGCGGCGAGGCGGTATTGCTGCTGTCGCTCGATGGCGCGGTGGCCGAACCCGTGCTGTGGAAATTGTGCCAGCTGGCCGGCGTGAAGACGGTCAAGAGCCTGCGCTTCGACTGATCACTTGTTTCGACCCCCTGCTTCCGGAGCAATCCGGGGGCAGGGCGGTTCCTGCCGGGTTAGCGGTCGCGGCGGAGCGAGATGCTGGGCCGATACGTGTTCTTCATCGGCTTGAACCGTGTGAAGACGTGGTTTTCCAGCGGCTTGTTGACTTCGCTGTCCCAGTTGGAGCCGTTGAAGGCAAGGTTCTCGATCGCCTTGGTATCGATGCGCAGGTCCGAGGTCAGCTGCGCACCGAACTGGCCGCTGCGCACCCAGCGCACCTCGGCCTCGAACCGGCCCAGGCCGGGGCGGTCGATATCCACGACATCACCGGGGATCAGCGCTGCATTGCAACGCCCGCCCAGACCACCGCTCGAGATATCGCGGATGACCGCATCGGCGCTGCCAAAGCGCTCGTGAAAGACGGTGACCTTCATCAGCCGGTGCACCCGTGCCTCACGCTGCGGCAGGTTCTCGTCAACCTTTGGGGTTGCCGGAACGTCAGATCCTGTCAGTCCTCTTTTTCCGAAAGACATAGCGGTTTCATCCTCATCGTGACGAGAGGTAGCCGCAAACCTTTAAATTCGAGTAAAGTGACCTGGGGCCGGATCAGGCCGGGCCCATCTTGTCCAGATAGGCATCGAATTGCGCTTCGCCCATGCGGGTGAGGGACACGCGGGTGCGCCTGCGGTCCGATCGGTCGGGCACCATTTCGGCATAGCCCTTTTCGCGAAGCTGGTGAATGAGGCGCAGCGCGGTGCTTTCGGGTGCGTCGCACATCAGGCACAGGTCGCTCATCGAAAGCTGGGAGCCGTTGCGCTTGGCGGCCAGCAGCGCGACCAGCATGTCCCAGCTGGGGTTGCGCAGCTTCAACCCGGGAAAGTTGGAGGAGCGCAACCGACTGGCCTGCTGTTCCTGCAGGATCAGCCGCGTCTTGCGGTCGCCTTCGGCCCCTCTGGCGTCGGCATGGATTTCACCGGCCATGACTGGCCTGTTCCACGAAGCTGTGGAGCGCGCAGAAGTATCTCTGGCTAACGATTTCACGTGCTTTCCCCTGTGCAAAGTCGTGCGACCGTTCGCCATCTGTCTGCCGGTATGAAGGAATTGACTTCCAGTGGCAGCGACGGCTTGTCCGATTTTTTATGTTTCGCAGTATCTCTAAAGACTTGCTACCCCGACTTTTGGGGGATGCGTGCATTTTTGTACAATTCCGACGCGGTTCCATTGGTTGTAGCCCCCACAATTAACCCCGAAAAACAAGGTGCCGATACTTTCATTTGGGTATGTCTGCGGGCGATGCGTGCCGAGCTGGGCGCGGGTTTGCCGCACGGCCGTTGTATCTCGCTGGCACTGGCCCGGCGCCCTGGCTGATGATTTTCCCAAAACCCCCCAATCGCTGGGATAAACGCTATTGCGAATACATTGCAACTGAATTAGGTCCCCGGCGCGACTTCGGGAGAATTAAAAATGACTCGCAAAAGCTTTAGCAAGTTCTTAGCTGGCACCGCGCTGGCGGCAACCGGGTGGGGCGCGCCCGTGCTGGCGCAGGAGATCGACGCTGTAGAGGCACCCCGACCAGAGATCATCGTGACGGGCGCGCGGCAGCAGAGCGCCGCCGGGACCAAGACGGATACGCCCGCGATCGAGACGCCGCAGCCGATCACCGTCGTCACCGACGACCAGTTCCTCGCGCAGGGGGCGCTGTCGATTGCCGATACGCTAAACTATGTCGCGGGGGTGCAGGCCAACGCTTATGGCCCCGATGGCCGCGTGGATTCGAGCTTCATCCGCGGCTCCAGCCCGTTGCAGTTCCGCGATGGCATGCGCGACATCTTCAGCTTCTATGCGAGCATCCGCGCGGACCCGTATAATTTCTCGCAGGTCGAGGTGGTGCGCGGGCCCGCATCGGTGCTGTTCGGGCAGAGCTCGATCGGCGGGCTGATCAACCTTGTGTCAAAGGCCCCATCGTTCGAAACGCGCGGTGAAATAGCGGTGCGCTACGGCAGCTTCGACCGCAAGGAGATGCTCGCAGACGTTACCGGGGGCATCACCGACACCGTTGCCGCACGAATGGTGGCGCGGGTGCGCGACGCCGATACCCAAGTCGATTTCGTGCGCGACGACCGCGTGATGCTTTCGCCCTCGTTGCTCTGGCAGCCGACGGACGATACCAGGCTGACGCTGATCGGGCTCTATCAGGAAGACGCGGGCGGATCGGTGTCGCAGTTCCTGCCTTTGGTCGGAACGCTGCTGCCCAACCCTAATGGTCGCCTTGCCAACAGCACCTTCATCGGCAAGCCTGGCTGGGACCGCTACGATGGCCGCCTGCTGCAGGGAACGGCGCTGTTTGAGCACCGCTTCAGCGATGCAGTCAGCTTCTCTGCCAAGGCACGCAGCATCGACAGCAACCTCACCTATCTGACGCACTACCCCAACAGCTATTCCAATCCGACCAATCCGTATCTGGACGCCAATCAGCGGATCATCGGAAACTATGCCGATGGCAGCATCGCCCGGCTCGACATCTTTTCGACCGACAACAACCTCAAATTCAACTTCAACACCGACGGCAATATCGAGCATGTCGTGCTGGCAGGGGTGGACTACAGCTGGAACCGGGTGCGCAAGAATGGCGGTTTTGCGCTCGAGACCATCGACATCTACGATATCGATTACGCCGCGCTGTCGAACTTCGGCGGCGGCATTCCGACAGCAGCCTTTCCGGGCTTCCTCGGTGGCTCGTCCGAGGACAATACCCAAAAGCAGCTCGGCTTCTATCTGCAAGACCAGATCCGGCTGTGGGACCGGGTGTCGATCGTGCTGGGCGGGCGCCGCGATACGGTTCGGTCGTCGTCGCCTGGCAATCCCACGGTCAAGGTCAGCGCGACATCGTTGCGCGCCGGAATCATCGGCGAGCTCGTCCGGGGCGTCTCCCCGTTCTTCAGCTATACCGAATCCTTCGATCCGATAGCTGGCACCGCGAGCAACGGCAACCCGTTCACTCCCAAGCGCGGGCGGCAGTTCGAGGGCGGGGTCAAGTTCCACCCCGACGAAGCGACTCTGGTGACCTTGACCGCGTACCACATCAAGGAAACCGGAAGGCCGATCGACGATCCCAGCACCCCCGACCCGTTCGACCAGTTCCAGGCAGGCGCGCTGACCTCAAAGGGCTTCGAGATCGAGGCCAGCCGCCGTCTGCCTGGTAACTGGGAACTGCTCGCCAACTATAGCTATACCAGGGCCCGGATCGACGGCACCAACCGTCAGCTGGAAAACGTCCCCAAGCACAACGCGTCGGTATGGGGCACCAAGTCGTTCGCGCTCGATGACGAGACCCATCTGCGCATCGGCGCCGGGGTGAGGCATTCCAGCGCCAATCTCTCGTTCGGCGCGGCATTCCCGGATGGCCTGCGCACGCCGTCCTATACGCTGGTCGATGCCCTGGTCGAGCTGGCCCGGGGACCGTGGTCGCTGGCGGTCAACGCCACCAACCTGTTCGACAAGAGCTTCTATTCGGCATGCCTTGCGCGTGGCGATTGCTTCATCGGAGCAGAGCGTAACGTCTTCGGCACCGTGAGCTACCGCTTCTGAGGCGATTGCACGGGCGGCGATCGGCGGTAAAAGGCACCTGAACGGCCATGATGGGCCGTGCTGGACAGGATGCCTCTATGCCGCCGATTGCCGCCACGTCCCTGCCGTCTTGTTCCCCGCCGTCCTATCCGATGCGGTCGTGGCTGTTTGCGCCGGGCGACAGCGAAAAGAAGATGGCCAAGGCGGCCGACAGCGCCGCCGATATCGTGCTGTTCGATCTGGAAGATGCGGTCGCGACAGAAAACAAGCCGCTGGCGCGCACTCTGGTCCACGCGATGCTCGCCAGCCGCGAAGAAGGGCGCGAACGGCTGTGGGTGCGGGTGAACCCACTCGACGGGCCGTACACGCTGGCAGACCTTGCCGCGGTGATGCCCGCGCGCCCCGGCGGCATCATGCTTCCCAAGGCCAGCGGGCGCGGTGATGTCGAGTTGCTCGATCATTATCTCTCGGCGCTCGAAGTCGCCTACGGCATCGATCAGGGATCGACCCCGGTCATCGTGCTGGTCACCGAGACTGCGCAATCGATGTTCCACACCGGCGACTACAAGGGCGCGCCGCGCGTGGTCGCGATGAGCTGGGGTTCGGAGGACCTCGCCGATTCGATCGGCGCCAGCACCAACCGCAACCCAGATGGCAGCTACGGCTTCACGTATGAGCTCGCCCGCAGCCTGTGTCTGCTCGGGGCGGCGAGCGCAGGCGTGACCGCGATCGAGACGATAGAAGCCGATTTCCGCAACCTTGATGGCTTGCGGATTCGCGCCGAAAAGGTCCGGCGCGACGGCTATCGCGGCATGCTCGCGATCCACCCCGCGCAGGTCGATGTCATCAACGCCGCCTTCACCCCCAGCGCCGAAGAGCTGGCGCATGCGCAGATGATCGTCGATCTGTTTGCCGCCAACCCCGGCGTCGGCACGATCGGCCACGAAGGCGGCATGCTCGACCGCCCGCATCTGTCGCGCGCACAGCAGCTGCTCCGGCAGGTGGGGCAGGGGTAAGGATGGCGATAATGCACAAGTTGCACCGCGTGGTTGATGCACCCCTTGCGTTGCAAAGATGCAACACTATGTCAGCGGAGCAAGGGCACAGATAGGGCGGAGACACTCCCATGAACCTCGAAAAATTCACTGATCGCGCCAAGGGCTTTCTGCAGTCGGCGCAGACTGTGGCCATCCGCATGAACCATCAGCGGATCAGCCCCGAACACATTCTCAAGGCACTGCTGGAAGATACCGAAGGCATGGCGGCCGGGCTGATTGCGCGCGCAGGCGGCAATGCCCCCGTCGCGGTGCAGGAAGTCGATTCCTTGCTCGCCAAGGTGCCCGCAGTGTCGGGCGGCGGGGCGCAGCAGACTCCGGGGCTCGACAATGACGCCGTGCGGCTGCTCGACAGCGCCGAACAGGTGGCGACCAAGGCTGGCGACAGCTTTGTCACCGTCGAGCGTCTGCTGCTGGCGATCACGCTCGCCAAGGGCACCAAGGCGGGCGACGCGCTTGCCAAGGCCGGGCTGACCCCCGAGGCGCTCAACACCGCGATCAACGATCTGCGCGGCGGCCGCTCGGCGGATTCGGCCAGCGCCGAGGAAAGCTACGAAGCGATGAAGAAGTATGCCCGCGACCTCACCGAGGCTGCGCGCGAGGGCAAGCTCGATCCGGTGATCGGCCGCGACGAGGAAATCCGCCGCACCGTGCAGATTCTCGCCCGGCGGACCAAGAACAACCCCGTGTTGATCGGCGAGCCTGGCGTCGGCAAGACCGCGATCGCCGAGGGGCTGGCGCTGCGCATCGCCAATGGCGACGTGCCCGACAGCCTGAAGGACCGCCGCCTGATGTCGCTCGACATGGGCTCGCTGATCGCGGGCGCCAAGTATCGCGGCGAGTTCGAGGAACGGCTGAAGGCGGTGCTCGACGAGGTCAAGGGTGCCGATGGCGAGATCATCCTGTTCATCGACGAGATGCACACGCTGGTCGGAGCGGGCAAGGGCGAAGGCGCGATGGACGCCTCGAACCTCTTGAAGCCTGCCCTTGCGCGCGGCGAACTGCATTGCATCGGCGCAACCACGCTCGACGAATATCAGAAGCATGTCGAAAAGGACCCCGCGCTGCAGCGGCGGTTCCAGCCGGTGTTCGTCGGCGAGCCCAATGTCGAGGACACGATCTCGATCCTGCGCGGCCTCAAGGAAAAGTACGAGCTGCACCACGGCGTGCGGATCACCGACAACGCGCTGGTGGCGGCGGCGACTTTGTCCAACCGCTATATCTCTGACCGCTTCCTGCCCGACAAGGCGATCGACCTGATGGACGAAGCCGCGAGCCGCATCCGCATGGAAGTCGAGAGCAAGCCCGAAGAGATCGAAGCGCTTGATCGCAAGATCATCCAGCTCAAGATCGAAGCGTCGGCGCTAAGCCGCGAGAGCGATGCCGCGTCGAAAGACCGGCTGGTGCACCTGCAGAAGGACCTGTCCGAGCTCGAGCAGAAGTCGTCTGAACTGACCACGCGCTGGAAAGGCGAGAAGGACAAGATCCACGCCGAAGCCCGGCTCAAGGAAGAGCTCGACGGTCTGCGGATCGAGCTCGACCAGGCGCAGCGCAATGGCGATCTCGCGCGTGCGGGCGAGCTGTCCTACGGGCGCATCCCCGAGCTCGAGCGCAAGCTTGCGGAAGCTGCGACCTTCACCGAAGGCGCAATGCTGCGCGAGGAAGTGACCGAGGACGATATCGCTGCGGTTGTCAGCAAGTGGACCGGAATCCCTATGGAGCGGATGCTCGCGGGCGAGCGCGAGAAGCTGCTCGCGATGGAAGAGCATATCGGCAAGCGGGTGATCGGTCAGGCCGCGGCGGTCGAGGCCGTCGCCAAGGCGGTGCGGCGTTCGCGCGCGGGTCTGCAGGACCCCAACCGTCCGCTGGGCAGCTTCCTGTTCCTCGGCCCCACGGGTGTCGGCAAGACCGAACTGACGCGCGCGCTCGCTGGCTTCCTGTTCGATGACGACAACGCGATGGTCCGCATCGACATGAGCGAGTTCATGGAGAAGCACGCGGTCGCGCGGCTGATCGGCGCGCCTCC
Organism: Blastomonas fulva; assembly: GCF_003431825.1. Classification (GTDB taxonomy): domain Bacteria; phylum Pseudomonadota; class Alphaproteobacteria; order Sphingomonadales; family Sphingomonadaceae; genus Blastomonas; species Blastomonas fulva. Next base: position 2,172,170 of record NZ_CP020083.1, read on the forward strand.
GGGCTATGTCGGTTACGAGGAGGGAGGCGTGCTTACCGAGGCGGTGCGGCGCAGGCCCTATCAGGTCGTGCTGTTCGACGAGGTCGAAAAGGCCCATCCCGATGTGTTCAACGTGCTGTTGCAGGTGCTCGACGATGGCCGTCTGACCGATGGCCAGGGCCGCACGGTGGATTTCTCGAACACGCTGATCATCCTCACGTCGAACCTGGGCAGCCAGTATCTCGCCGGGATGACCGAGGATCAGAAGGTCAAGGATGTCGAGCCGCAGGTGATGGAAGTGGTGCGCGGACATTTCCGCCCCGAGTTCCTCAACCGCCTGGACGAGATCATCCTGTTCCACCGCCTGGGCGAGGAGCATATGGCGCCGATCGTCGACATCCAGGTCGCGCGTGTTGCCAAGCTGCTCAAGGATCGCAAGATCACGATCGATCTTTCGGACAGCGCCAAGAAGTGGCTGGGCCGGGTGGGCTACGACCCGGTGTATGGCGCACGCCCGCTTAAGCGCGCGATCCAGCGCTATCTGCAGGACGCGCTCGCGGACAAACTGCTGCGCGGGGAAATTCCGGACGGATCGACGGTCAAGGTCGAGGATGGCGACGGCCAGCTGGTGCTGACGGTGGATTGAGACGCGTTCCCCTCCCTGCAAGGGAGGGGTTAGGGGTGGGTCGGCGGAATTGAGCTAAGCTCGCCTTGTAGCGGCGTACCCACCCCCAGCCCCTCCCTGAAAGGGAGGGGAGTCCATGGCTTCAGCTGCCCCCGATACCCCGCCTGGTCGTCAGATACGTCGCAAAGCTTCCCAGCCAGTGGCTGCCTTCGTAATTGTCGGCACTCACCGCCGCGAGCCCGCTGGTGGCGTGCGCCTTTGATGCTGCCAACAGCGCGGGAACCCGCGCATCGCCTTCCGGCAACGCGCTGGCGACGCCCTCCATAGCCCAGGCGCGCGACAGGTTGACGCCGTCGAGGTGGACAAGCTTGCCATCGGTGGGGTCGCGGACCTCCCCGGGCGTCAGCCAATCCCCCGAGCCATCCACCGGGATCTGCGGCAGGAATGTGCCCAGCCACGCGGCATAGTCTGCCTGCGGCATAACCCGGCGCATCAGGTCGGCCTCCATCAGGCATGGAGAGAGGAAATCTTCGCCCGAAGGTTCATAGGCGAGTGGGCAGTTCACGTCGCTGCGGTGGAATTCGAGCGACTTGTCGACCAGCGCCTTCTCGAAAGCCGCATTACCGGTCTGCCGTGCATAATCGATCATCAGGCCGAAGGCGAAAGCGCTCTGGTTGTGGGTGCCCAAGCGAATGGGATAAGCCAGCTTGGGCAGCCATTCCTGCGTTTCGGCAACGATCCGCTCCTCAAGCGGGCGCAAGGTCTCGCGCCAGGTCTTGAGCCTGGGATCGTCGCTCTCGTCGAGCTCGGCGACCAGCTGCAGCAGCCAGGCGGTGCCATAGGGCCGCTCGAACCCCTTGCGCCCCTCGCCATCGAGATAGGCGAGTTCGGCAGCGATGTTCGCGTCGGTGAAGCTGCGATCCAGCGCGGCGATGATCGCGGGCTTCATCGGCGATGCGGGATCGGTCTTGAGGATGCGCACCAGCAGCCAGTGGCCGTGGACCGAGCTGTGCCAGTCGAAACAGCCATAAAAGGCCGGCGTCAGTTCAGCCGGGGTTTGCGCGTCCTCGGCCGTGTTCATCACATGCGATATCTTGTTGGGATATTCCTTGTGCACGCAGCTCAGCGCCAGCCGTGCGAAGCGGTCGTTGACCGCATCGGGCCGCGCTTCGGGAATATCGGCAGAGGTGGTGTCATTCGCGGCCTTATCGGCGGGGCCGCAGCCTGCCAGCAAAAGCGCTGCTGCGAGCGCGAGGCCTGTCGATCTTTTCAAGCTGTCTGGTCCTTCCGCATGGTTGGTGGCGAATACACACGCAAAGGACGCGGATGGCAAGTTTGCCGGTCACGAACCGGTGCTCAGTCGGCAGATGCACCCGGTGCATTTCCGGTCTTGCGGCAGTGCACAATAGCTGTCACATCTCAAAACAATGACAGGGGAAACGCCGCACTTTGACGAGATGCTTCGGGCCGATGGTTCGGTGCGCGAACCTTATGACGAATTCTGCGCCTGGTACTCCAGCCAGGATGCCGCCCGATTGCGGACCAAGGCGCGCGATGCGGAAAACTTCTTTCGCCGCACCGGCATCACCTTTGCGGTCTATGGCGAGGAAGAGGCAAGCGAGCGGCTGATCCCGTTCGATATCGTACCGCGCATCATATCGGGCCGCGAATGGGCGCGCCTGAGCCGCGGGATCGAGCAGCGGGTGCGTGCGATCAACGCGTTCCTGTACGACATCTACCACCGGCAGGAGATCCTGCGGGCGGGCAGGGTGCCCGTCGAGCTGATCGCCAAGAACGATGCCTATCTGCCGCAGATGATCGGCATGGATCCGCCCGGTGGCATTTACACCCACATTATCGGCGTCGATATCGTGCGCACCGGGCCCAACCAGTTCTATGTGCTCGAGGACAATGCGCGCACGCCATCGGGCGTGTCGTACATGCTCGAAAACCGCGAGACGATGCTGCACATGTTCCCGGAACTGTTCCGTAAGAACAAGGTGCGCGAGGTCTCCGATTACCCCCGCAAGCTGCGCCGCTCGCTTGCCGCAAGCGCACCGCGCGCGTGCAATGGCGCGCCCGAAATCGCGGTGCTGACCCCCGGCATCCACAACAGCGCCTATTTCGAACACAGCTTCCTTGCCGACCAGATGGGGGCGGAACTGGTCGAGGGGCATGACCTGCGCGTCATCGACGGCCGCGTGGCAATGCGCACCACGCAGGGTTATCGCGCGATCGATGTGCTGTATCGCCGGGTCGACGACGACTATCTCGATCCGCTCACCTTCCGTCCGGAATCGGCGCTGGGTGTTCCGGGGATCATGGATGTCTATCGCGCAGGCGGCATCACCATCGCCAATGCGCCCGGCACCGGCATCTCGGACGACAAGGCGATCTACAGCTACATGCCCGAGATCGTTGAGTTCTACACCGGCGAAAAGGCGATCCTGGAAAATGTGCCGACCTGGCGCTGCTCCGAACCGGATTCACTCGCCTATGTGATGGAGCATCTGCACGAACTGGTGGTCAAGGAAGTCCACGGATCGGGCGGCTATGGCATGCTGGTCGGACCCGCCGCCAATCGCAAGGAACTCGCAGCTTTCCGCGACAAGCTCAAGGCGCGGCCGGGCAATTATATCGCGCAGCCCACCCTCGCGCTGTCCACGGTGCCGATCATGACCCGCCAGGGGCTGGCGCCGCGGCATGTCGATCTGCGTCCTTTCGTGCTGGTCTCGCCCAACGGCATCGACATCACGCCCGGCGGCCTCACCCGTGTGGCGCTGAAAAAGGGCTCTTTGGTGGTCAATTCCAGCCAGGGCGGGGGCACCAAGGACAGCTGGGTGCTGGACGAATGATGCGCGCTGTCGATGCCGAAGGGGCCCGCTGATGCTGGGCAAGACCGCAGGCGGCCTGTTCTGGATGCAGCGCTATCTCGAGCGCAGCGAAAATATCGCGCGGCTGGTCGATGCGGGCTTCCGCATCGCGCTCACCCGGTCGGAAGCGGCCGAGGACGAATGGGGGTCGGTGCTGACCACCGCGGGCGTGCGCCGCGCGTATAGCCAACGTTATGACAAGGTCGATGGCTCCAGCGTCATCAACTTTCTGCTGCGCGACAAGACCAACCCCAATAGCGTGCTCTCGGTCATCGAAAGCGCGCGCAACAACGCCCGATTGGTGCGCACCGCGCTGACCCGCGAGGTGTGGGAGGCGACCAACGAGTGCTGGATGACGCTCAAAGAAGCCCTGCGCACCCAGATTTCCGACAATGAGCTCCCCGATGTGCTGAGCCTCATCCGCCAGCAGAGTGCGCAGGTGCGCGGCGCCCAGAGCGGCACGATGATGCGCAACGACATCTATTTCTTCGCGCAATTGGGCGCCTTCGTCGAACGCTCGGACAGCACCGCGCGCATTCTCGACGTCAAATATTACGTGCTGCTGCCCTCGCTGTCCTATGTCGGATCCAGCCTGGACAATGTGCAGTGGGAGACGATCCTGCGCTCGGTTTCGGCGTATCGCGCCTTCCGCTGGCTCAACCCGGGGGAAACCAATCCGCGCAACATCGCCCAGTTCATGATACTGGACCAGGTGATGCCGCGCTCGCTATCGTTCTGCGCGGGCCGGATGGCGGGCGCGCTCGAGGCGATCGCGCGCGAATACGGCACCAGCGGCGCCAGCCTGGATCTCGCCTGCGCGCTGCGGCGCGATTTGGAACAGGCCAATATCGACATGATCGTGGACAACGGACTGCACCAGTTCATCCAGGATTTCATCAAGCGCAACAACGCCATTTCCGCCCAGATCGAGCAGGAATTCCGCTTCTATCTGTAGGTCCGGAGAGGGTCAGAGCCAAAAGGGTTAGCCGGTCAATCATGCGTCTGCATATCGTCCACCGAACATCCTATCATTACGACACGCCGATGCCTTATGCGCTGCAGCGGCTGCGCATGATCCCCAAGGATTCCGCCGGGCAGCGCGTGGTGCGCTGGAAGACCGAGGTCGAGGGTGGATCGAAGCAGGTCGAGTATATCGACCATCACAACAACCATGTCGAACTCTTCAGCTTCAATCCCGATCAGCACGAGGTGGTGATCCATTGCGAGGGCGAAGTGGAGACCAGCGATCATGCCGGGATGGTCGGCCAGCACGGCGGATCTGCGCCGCTGTGGTACTTCCGCCGCGAAACCCCGTTCACAAGGCCAGGGCCTGCGATCCGCAAGCTGCTGCGCCAGTTCGACGATCCCGGCGCTGCCAATGGCGATGCGCCGCGTCTGCACGCGCTGTCCGAACTGGTGCGCGGCGCGGTCGCCTATGAGGTCGGCCAGACCGGAGCGACCACGACCGCGGAAGAGGCGCTCAATGCCGGGCACGGCGTTTGCCAGGATCATGCCCATCTGTTCATCACGCTCGCCCGTCTGCTCGGTTACCCCGCGCGCTATGTCAGCGGCTATCTGCTGATGAACGACCGGACCGAGCAGGACGCAGGCCATGGCTGGGCGGAGGTGCACGCGCAGGGGCTGGGCTGGGTCGGGTTCGACATATCCAACGGCTATTCCCCCGACGAGCGCTATGTCCGCGTCGCCACCGGTCTGGACTATCGCGAAGCCGCTCCGATCGGAGGGATTACCTTCGGCAAGGGGAACGAGGCGATGACCGTGACGTTGACTGTGCAGCAGGTTCAGGCGCAGCAATAGCGGCTTTTCCACATGCAATGTGGCCCTGGCGGCATTCGGCCTTGACCGATTGTTGCGCTTGATCCCTTATGAAACGCATGAGAGCAAAGGGGGAGGACGCTCCTATGACATATTGCGTCGGGATGCGCCTGGACAAAGGGCTGGTGTTCATGTCGGACACCCGCACCAACTCTGGTGTCGATAACATCAGTGTTTTCAAGAAGATGTTCACCTGGGAAAAACCGGGCGACCGCTACATCACGGTGATGACCGCGGGCAATCTTGCGACCACCCAGGGCGTGATCAGCGTGCTCGAGGAGCGCACCAAGGCACCGCACGAGCGCAAGCCCTCGATCATGGAAGCGCCCACCATGTTCCAGGTGGCGCGGATCATCGGCGAGACGTTGCGCGACGAGATCGCGCGCACCCGCTCGATCGCGGGCGAAACCGCCTCGTCCTCGTTCGGCGCCTCGATGATCGTCGGCGGCCAGATCAAGGGCATGGATCCCAAGCTTTTCCTGATCTACCCGGAAGGCAACTTCATCGAGGCGGGCGACGACACGCCGTTCTTCCAGATCGGCGAGACCAAATACGGCCGCCCCATCCTGGTGCGCGCCTATGACCGCGACATGTCGTTCAACGATGCGATCAAGCTGCTGATGGTGTCGTTCGATTCGACCATCAAGGCCAATCTCTCGGTCGATCTGCCGCTCGATCTGCAGATTTACGCATCGAACAGCTTTGCCGGGCGCAACCGCCGGATTTCCGGCAGCGACCCCTATTACAACCTCATCGCCGACCAGTGGAGCGATGCGTTGAAGAACGCATTCCATTCGCTGCCCGATTATACCGGCTGATCGTGCTTGCGTGAGCCCGGTTGCCTCCCTAATTCGGAAGGCATGACCAACAAAGCACGCAACATCCTCGTTTTTCTGGGCCTCACCACCGCGATCGTCGGCGGGGCCGGGTGGTATTTCCTCAGCGGCGACACAGCAGAGCTCGATATCACCGAGGTTAGCGGGCCATCGCCGGTGATCTCCGCGCCGCGCAAGGAAATCTTCCCCACCATCAACGTCGCCGATGTCGAGGTATGGGCCGACGGCGAGGCGCCCGAGGCCGGCAAGGGTCTGGCCGTGGCTCGCTTTGCCGAAGGGCTCGATCATCCGCGATCGATGCTGGTGCTGCCCAATGGCGATGTGCTGGTCGCCGAAACCAACAGCCCGCCGCGCGAGAACAAGGGCATCGAAGGCTTCATCATGCGGATGCTGATGGACAAGGCGGGGGCAGGCGTTGAGTCCGCCAACCGCATCTCGCTGCTGCGCGATGCCGATGGCGATGGCCGGGCCGAATCGAAGACGGTGCTGCTCGACGGGCTGAACTCGCCTTATGGCATGCAGCTGATCGGCGAGACGCTGTACGTCGCCAACACCGATGCGGTGATGGCCTATCCCTATACCCCCGGCCAGGTGAAGATCAGCGGCGAAGGTCGCAAGATCATCGATCTGCCCGCGTCCAAGCCCAACAATCACTGGACCCGCAACCTGCTCGCCAATGCCGACGGCACCAAATTGTACGTCGCGATCGGTTCTGCCACCAACATCGCCGAAAAGGGATTGCCCGCCGAAAAGGGCCGCGCCAGGATCATCGAGATCGATCTTGCCACCGGCAAGAAGCGCGATTTCGCGGTTGGCCTGCGCAATCCCGTTGGCCTTGCCTGGGAGCCCAATTCGGACGCGCTGTGGACCGTGGTCAACGAACGCGACATGCTCGGTTCCGATCTGGTGCCCGATTACCTCACCCGGGTCGATGTCGGCATGCACTTTGGCTGGCCGTGGAACTATTGGGGGGGATATGAGGACCTGCGCGTCGAGCCTCGCCGCCAGGATCTGCGCGAATACACCCGCCGCCCCGATTATGCGCTGGGCAGCCACGTCGCCCCCCTGGGTCTGACCTTCGCCAGCAAGGCGGCGCTGGGCCAGGGCTTTGCCAACGGTGCCTTTGTCGCGCTGCACGGATCGTGGAACCGCAAGCCAGCATCGGGCTACAAGGTCGTATTCGTGCCCTTCGGGCAGACCGGCCGCCCCGCCGTCACCCGCAATGCCGAGGGCAAGGTCACCGGCGGACTTCCCGTCGACGTGCTCACCGGCTTCCTCTCCAAGGACGGCTCCGCCAAGGGCCGCCCCACGGATGTCACCGTCGACAGCCGCGGCGCGCTGCTCGTCACCGATGACGTCGCGGGCATCATCTGGCGGGTGAGCAATCCTGCGATGAAGGCAAAACCGGTCGAAACTGCCGCACGCTGAACTGCCGGCTCCCGCCCGCGAAGTCGAAGGACCCGCGCCCACGCTGGCCGTAAAGCGCGGCCTTCGACAGGCTCAGGCTGAGCGGAGGTGGGTGCTGCAAAGACATAGAAGCGCCTATTCGCGGCACTTTCACTCATGTTTTCTTAAGGTGATCCAGATCCGGGGCAAACTTCCAACTGCCAGGCTCACCTGACCAGACGCCAGCAAACCAGAGGGTCTCAACATCATCGCGAGCGACAATTTGTAGACACCTCTCCGCAGACACGATGTAAAAATGCTCCCAAGGGGCATCCGAACACGTCTCAGAGCTTTCGATATCGAGTGTGAATTGGCCGGACCACAGCCAGTGGGAGTTTTCTACTTTAAACAAGCAACCTTCAGGCCGATTGCTTTGGTCCGTAGTCAGAAATACGTCAGCGTCGCCGTCCCATATTGTCTTGAATGCTCGAACGTCCTTGAAATCGAGATGCAGCTTTCCCTCGTGATAGGGCAAGCTGACAGCTAGCCGCTGGTGGCGGTGGCTTGAGATTTTTAAGTCGCCGAACGATGGGGCCTTATCTTCAGCTTCGCGACAAGGTGTCCAACGGATCAGTCTTTGCGGTTCTAATTTGACCATTGAGGCTCTATATCTGGTTGTCAGAAACGAGCCAATAAATGTTACAGAAAAAGCCGTCGCTAATAACTCAAGGCACCACCACCTGCCGGATCGCGGTTCCGCTCGCCAGTTCATCGAACAGGGCGTTGATCTCGCTTAGCGGGCTTACCGAACTCAGCAATTTCTCGACCGGCATTCGGCCTGCGCGCCACAAGGCGATGTAGCGCGGGATATCGCGTGAGGGGATGGCGTTGCCCATATAGCTGCCCATCAGCGTCTTGCCGTCGCCGACCAGCGAGACCGCAGGGATCGAGAGCATGTCCGCGGGGTTGGGCAGGCCCACGGTGACGATCCGTCCGCCGCGCCGCGCCAATCCGTATGCCTTGGCCAGCACCGCTGCCTTGCCGACGGTTTCGATCACCAGATCGGGCTTGCGGCCCAATGCGGCGATCACCGCGTCCTCGCCATCCTCGGGAGGCACGGCGGCGACCGCGCCCAGCTCCATCGCAAGCGCACGCTTGGCGGGCACGGGGTCGATCGCGATGACCGGATGCGCGCCCGCGGCGATTGCGGCCATCAGCGCGGCAAGGCCCACACCGCCCAGGCCATAGACCACCACGCTTTCGCCTGCGCGCAAGGCACCGCTGTTGAGCACCGCGCCCGCGCCGGTCAGCACCGCGCAGCCGAACAAAGCGGCGATCTCCACCGGAATGTCGGCGTCGATCTTCACCGCAGAGCGCCGGTCCACCACTGCGTGCGTGGCAAAGGCCGACGAGCCCAGATGATGCTGCACCTCATGCCCGTTCTCGGACAAGCGCCGCTCACCGCCGAGCAGTGTGCCTGCGCCGTTGGCTGCTGCGCCATTGCCGCACAGATAGCCTTCGCCCGAATGGCAGCTGGGGCAGTATCCGCACAGGGGTAAAAAGCTCAGCACCACCCGGTCTCCGGGTGCAAAATGCTGCGCAGCAATTGCGCCCGGTTCGATCACGGTGGCGACCGCCTCGTGCCCCAGCGCCATCGGCATCGGGCGCGGACGGTCGCCGTTGATGACCGAAAGGTCGCTGTGGCACAGCCCGGCCGCCTCGATCTTGACCAGCATCTCGTCCGCGCCCGGTGGGGCAAGATCGACCTGGGCAAGCCGCAGCGGGGTGGTATCGGCAAACGGCCCGTTATGGCCGATGCTGTCGAGGATGGCGGCGGTTATCTTCATGGCCGTCGTCATGCAACCGCAAGCGCGCCGCCGCAAGCGCCACGCACAGGCTGAGCCCGACTAGCGGACAGCCGCCATCTGGTAGAGCATCTCGACAAAGCCCATTGTCGCATCGGTGATCCCGGCGACCTTGGGGTTGGATGAGTCCACCACGAAATACTCGTCCGGGGCGTGGGCGCCGCTGCCATGGCCGATGCCGAAATGCCCGGCAGGGATGCTCACCGGCGGTGCGGTGAAGACCGCGCCCGGCCAGGATCCGGCGAGTCGCGGGTTGAGGTTGGCCTTGACCCCGAGCCTCGCATAAGCCGCCATTTCCGCCTTGATCAGCAGGCTGTCCTCGGCGACCTCGGTCGGGTCATAGCCGCCCGAAACGTTCGCCTCGATGTCGGTGAAGCCATGTTTGTCGAGATGCGCGCGCAGCTTGGCTTCCGCCTCGGCGCGGGTCTGGTTGGGGACCAGCCGGAAGTCGAGCTTGGCGACCGCGCGGCCAGGCAGCACGGTCTTGCCGCCGGGGCCGGTATAGCCCGCGACGAGCCCCTCGATGTTCGCGGTCGGCTCCTGCGCCAGCCGGACCAGCGCCTGTTCGAGCGGCAGGTCATCGATCCAGTGGGTGACGCCGAACGATGCCTTCATCTGCGCCTCGTCCATCGATTTGGCCGCCTCGGCGATCAACGCCTTTTCGCGCGCCGTCAGCGGGCGGACATTGTCCGACCAGCCGCCGATGACGACGTTGTTGCCATCTGCCGAGACCAGGGTCTGCAGCGCCTGTACCAGCCGCCAGGTCGGCGAATCGATCATCGCCTTGTAGCTGGAATGCACATCGCCCTTGGGCCCGCGCCCCCATTTGGCGCCGCTGGCGACCAGCTCGAGCTCGATGATGCCCTTGGATCCGAGATTGACCTGCACCTCGCCGTTGGCGCCCTGCCAGCAGGCGGGGATGAAGATGCCCGCGCACTTGCGCAGCGCGGCAAGCACGTTGGGCTTGGTGGCGATCTGCCTGAAATTGGGCGATCCGATCTCCTCCTCGCCCTCGGCGAGCAGCACGATGTTGACCGGCAGCTTCACGCCAGCGGCCTTCATCGCATGCAGCGCGGCCAGGAACGTCGCCTGCGGACCCTTCTGGTTGACCGCGCCGCGCCCGACGATCGCCTTGCCCCAGCCGGGCTTGTCGACGATCTTCGCCTCCAGCGGCGGAGATGTCCATTCGGCGGGGTCGAACTGCTTGACGTCGTACATGAAATAGATGCCCAGCGTCCGCCTGGCGCCGACATCGATGGTGCCGAAGACACCGGGATGACCATCGGAGGGCACGATTTCGACCCCGGTGAACCCGGCGGCCCTTGCCAGATCGGCCATGTACGCCGCGCCTTGCGGCATGTTGAGATTTTCCGCCGCGATCGAGGGCAGGGCGATCCAGTCCTGGATGCGCTTGATATCGGCCTCGCGATTGGCCTCGGCTGCTTTGCGGATGCGGGCGATGTCGCCGTCTGCTGCCAGCGCCGCGCCGCCACCGCCTGCGGTCAGGGCGAGCCCGCCACCAACCAAGGCTGCCGACCGAAGAAACGCGCGCCGCTCAAGCGTACCTGCCGGGTCCAATGTCATTTCGTGCCGCTCCCCTGATCCTGATTTGCAGCAAAGGATGACGCAATGCGCCAAGCCGAGCAAGTGATTAACCCGTTGGAAAGACTAAGCCGACTAGCCACAGTTCAAATGTAAAATTGAAGTGACGCCGTTTTCAAGAACAATGGGTGCAACCATGAAATTCCGGATGTTTTCGGCGCAGCACATCGAGCTCGCGGATATCGCGCGCGACATCGTGGCGCATGTGAGCGCGCTGGCTAACGGGACGGGTGCGGCTGCGCGCGATCCGCTGCCCGCGCTGCGGCTTGCATTCTCTCGTGCGGTGGGAGCGCACTGTTCGGCGGAGATCGACTGCTTGCGCGCGCATCTGGAGAGCCATCCTCATGTCGCCGCCGAGCGCGCCGACATGATCAGGCGCTTTCACGACGAGCTGCTGGCGTGGCGCGGTTCGCTGATGGATTGCAACGCGCACTGGCCGGCCAAGCGAGTCGTGGAAAGTCCGGCTGCGTTCCTGGACGTATTCACTCCGCTCGCCGATGCCTTGTATGCGCGGCTACGCTGGGAGGAGCAGGAGTTCTATCCCAAAGTCCTGGGCCGCAAGCCGGTGTCGGCCTGAGCCACAGACAAGCGTCGACTATTCGACCCAGGCGGTGCGGCTGCGGGTGACGTGGAAGAGCGGGCGCATTGGCTGCGCTGCCACATCCGCAAGCGGGATTGCGGTTTCGCAGGTCGCGCATTCGGCACTCATCCGCCCGACATGCCAGTGCCTGCCGCCACACCCGGGGCAGTGGTTGACATCCCCTGTGTGATAGAGCGGCATGAAACCGCGTCCGGCGATGCGGCTTGCAAAGCCGTGCCCCGCCGCAAGGGCCTGGCCGGGATCGAAGGCGCGGCGGGCAAAATGCATCGTCATGTCCTGTTTCCTCAGTTACCTTGACGCTGAATACGCACAGCCGCCGAAACGGTTTCCTTCAGCGACGAACTGTTTGTCGCATGGCTGCGCGGCGAGCCCTGTGATCATCCGCACCGCCTGCGATAAATGCGCTTGCCGTCCATAACATTTGATATAAATATGATATCATGATTTCGAATCATTTGGGAGATGTGATCATGCAGGACACGGGATTAGGCAACGGCGGCGGCGCAGCCATGGTGGCGAGCAGCGAGCGTTCGGCCAGCACGTTCAACGGCTATGTCTTTCTGCTCCTCCTGCTGGCAACCATCGCGCTGCCGGTGGCCGGTTTCGGCATGGTGGCAGAAGGCGATCCGCAAGGGGTGGCGGTGATCATCGGCTGCGGCCTGAGTTCATGTTCATCATCAGCGGCTTCTACATGCTCAACCCCAATGAGGCTGCGGCGATCCAGTTGTTCGGCAGCTACAAGGGCACCGATCGCAACACTGGTCTGCGCTGGCGCTGGCCGTGGCTCAGCCGCAAGAAGATCTCGGTTCGGGTCCACAACGTCACCTCGGAAAAGGTCAAGGTCAACGATCTGCGCGGTAACCCGATCGAGATCGCCACCAACGTCGTGTGGCGCGTGGCCGACACATCGAAGGCGCTGTTCGATGTCGAAAACTATCAGGAGTTCGTCGACATCCAGATCGAAAGCGCGGTGCGGGTGATCGGTGCGCGCTACCCATACGACGACTTCAATGTCGATGAGGTGACGCTGCGCGGCGATGCCGAAGAGGTCAGCCACGAGCTCGAGGTGCAGCTGCAGGAGCGCGTCGCTGCCGCTGGTGTGCAGATCGACGAATGCCGGCTGACGCATCTGGCCTATGCGCCCGAGATCGCGCAGTCGATGCTGCGGCGCCAGCAGGCCGAGGCGGTGATCGCCGCGCGTTCAAGGCTGGTCGAGGGCGCGGTCACGATGGTCGAGCATGCGCTGACGATGCTGAGCGAGAAAAACGTGGTCGAGCTGGACGACGAGCGCAAGGCGGCGATGGTATCCAACCTGATGGTGGTGCTGTGCAGCGAGCGCGATACCCAGCCGGTGGTCAATGCCGGGTCGCTCTATTGAGCCGATCCATGGCAGCTCCTCCAAAGAAGTCCTTTGCCCTGCGCCTCGAGCCGTCGCTGTACGACGCCCTCGAGCGCGCAGCGGCGCATGAGTTCCGCAGCGTGAATGCCGAGATCGAGGTGCTGCTGCGCGAGGCGCTTGCACGGCGCGGGATCAAGGTTGCGGCACCGCAGCAAAGGCCAAGGGGCAGGCCACCCAGGCAGGACCCGGAATGATACGACGCTGGCTTGCTGTTCAGTTCAGCTACGCACCGACCGATGGCGACATCGAGCTGCGACGCGCAACTATGTCGGGCACGATCTGGCTGAACTGACGCACAGCGAGGACCTCATCGCGCGCAAGGTCGATGCAGACGCGAACACCGGCATCCTCGGCATGCTCCAACGATACCTCGCGTCTCCCGCCGCAGACTGCTACGGTGCGCTTTCAGGTTCGCCCAGATCCGCATCGATACCGCGCGTAGCTGCGCCCGTCGCCGCCTGAAGGTCGGCACCAGCAACACCAAGGAGGGCACAGTGTGCGCGTCACCGAGAAATTCTGCCGTGAGCAGGAAAGCCTGCAGATCGCCAAGGCTGCCAACGAAACTCTGAAGAACCGCAAGGATATCGCGCTGGGCGCCGCCAAGGCGTGGGACGCCGCTGCGCAGCTGGCGCACAAGCAGGAATCCAAGCTGGAACCGCTCGACAAGCTCGATGCGGAAATCACCCGCGAATTCGCCGAAGAGGAGGCAGCAGGGATCGATCTGAGCGAGCCGCCCGAGGGCGACGAGGTCTGATCAGGCTTGGGGGGTGCCCGGTTGGCGAAGGTGCGTCAGGTCGTGCCGGGCTGCCAGGTGCTGAACACCGCGTCGAGATCCGGCCGTGGCCGCTCCTCGAGCGGCTGGCCCGCGGTGCCGATGAACACGAAGCCCGCAATCTGCTCGGGCGCTGCGCCGAACTGGTCGCGCACCGCCGCGCTGTAGCTTGGCCAGCCGGTGATCCACCCGCCGACAAAGCCCTGCGCATGGATCGCGTGTAGCAGGTTCATCACGAATGCCCCGACTGAAAGCTGCTGCTCCCAGAGCGGGATCTTGCTTGATTCGCGCGGGGAATAAAGCACCACCAGCATTTCGGGCGCGAGCCGCGCGAGAGTCTCCATCGCCTCGATCTCGAGCCGTCCGGCTTCGGGCTTTTCGGCGCGATAGGCGGAGGTCAGCAACTCGGCGAGCCGATCGCGCTGGTCGCCCGCCACATGCACCACCCGCCAGGGGTTGAGCTTGCCGTGATCGGGGGTTCGCGATGCGGTCGCGACGATCGACCGAAGCTGCGCGGCATCGGGGCCGGGGGCGACCATGTCGCGCGGGCGCCCCGAGCGGCGGCTGGAAAGATAGGCAGGCAGTGATGAAAGGTCGTTGAACTGGTTCACGTCTGGCTCCGGTCGGCGGCAGGAATGCGGCGGGGTGGTAACAACTGCAACAAGGCGCTTCACAGCCGCGCTTTTTTGTCTAGGTTGGCGCGCATGCTATGGCGGCTCAGGGGGCAGGCCGCCATTATAAAATCGACGGGAGCAATAGCGATTATGGCCAGCGGTTATGCCGTCAGCGGCGATTCCAAGGGCACGTTTCTGGGGCACCCCAAGGGGCTCTATGTGCTGTTCTTCGCAGAAATGTGGGAACGCTTTTCTTATTACGGCATGCGCGCGCTGCTGATTTTCTACCTCACCAAGCACTGGCTGTTCTCGGACGAGAAATCCGGCGTCATCTACGGAGCGTACACCGCTCTCGTATATATCACCCCGGTGCTGGGGGGCTATCTGGCCGACCGTTACCTCGGCCAGCGCAAGGCGGTGACCTTCGGCGCTGTGCTGCTCACCTTCGGCCATGCGCTGATGGGCTTTGAAGGCACCGGCGGGCAGGACCCCACTTCGCTCAGCATCTTCTGGCTGGCACTGGCGTTCATTATTGTCGGCTCGGGTTTCCTGAAGGCGAACATCTCGGTGATCGTCGGTCAGCTCTATCCGCGCACTGATGTCCGCCGCGACGGCGCGTACACGATCTTCTACATGGGCATCAATCTGGGTGCATTCCTGGGGTCGCTCGCCTGCGGTTATCTGGGCGAAACTTATGGCTGGTCCTATGGCTTCGGCGCTGCCGGCATCGGCATGCTGCTCGGCCTCGTCGTATTCATCCTGGGCAAGCCCTTGCTGTGCGGTCGCGGCGAATCGCCCGATCCTGCGGCGCTCGCTGCCCCGGTGATGGGCATCAAGAAGGAATGGCTGATCTATGGCGTCGGCATCGCCGCCGTGCTCGGTATCTGGGCGCTGATCCAGTATCAGGATGTCGTCGGCTGGCTGCTGCTGGTCTCTGGTGTCGTGCTGGTCGGCTATGTGCTGATCACTGCGGTCACCAAGCTCGAGCCGCATGACCGCGATCGCATCTTTGCCGCGATGTTCCTGATCTTGGGTTCGATCCTGTTCTGGGCATTGTTTGAACAGGCAGGGTCCTCGCTCAACCTCTATACCGACCGCTATGTCGACCGCGGCGGCGTGCCCGCATCGGTGTTCCAGTCGGTCAACGCGATGTACATCGTGCTGCTAGCGCCGTTCTTCGCGGGCATCTGGACCTGGCTGGGCCGCAAGGGGCTCGAGCCGTCTGCCCCTGCCAAGTTCGGGCTGGCGATGGTCCAGCTGGGCGCGGGCTTCCTGGTTCTGGTGGCGGGCGCTGCGGCAACCGGTGCGGGCGTTCCCACCCCGGTGCTGTTCATCTTCCTCATTTACCTGCTGCACACGACGGGCGAGCTGTGCCTTTCGCCGGTGGGTCTGAGCGCGATGAACCGGCTGGCGCCGGCGCACATGGCCTCGCTTATCATGGGCACCTGGTTCTTCGCCTCGGCCTCGGGCAACTTCGTCGCCGGGCTGATCGCGGCTGCAACCGGTTCGGAAGCGGCGAGCGGTGAAGGTGCGGGCCAGCAGACGGTGCTGGACGTGTATTCGAACATCGGCTGGATCGCGATCGGCGTGGGTGTCGCCGTGATGGTCGTCTCGCCGCTGATCAAGAAGCTGATGCACCTCGATACGCTCAAGGATGTCGAGCCGCTGGCGGGCGAGGCGGAGCTCGCCGAAGCCCAGGCTGCGGGGATCAATCCCGCCACGCGCGGCGCCTGACCTTGAATTGATAAAACCAACCGAACTGCGACAGGGATAACAACATGCGATACGGGTTCACTGCGCCGCTGGCGGCCATATTGGTCGTTGGCTGTGCCAATACGACAACCGCCGAAGCGCCGTCCTCCGCCAGCGGCAGCGCGGCCAAGCCCGCCAAGGTCAGCTTCAACGAGAACCCCTATCCCAGCACCTACAAGGTCTATCCCGGCCAGCCCACCGCGATCCGCAACGTCACCATCTTCGATGGTGAGGGCGGACAAATCGACAACGGCGTGGTGTTCTTCACCGATGGCAAGATCACCTCGGTGGGCGATGCCAGCACGGCGATCCCCGCCGATGTGATGGTGATCGATGGCACCGGCAAGTTCGTGACCCCGGGCATCATCGATATCCACAGCCATCTGGGCAATTATCCCTCGCCCGGTGTGCAGGCGAATTCGGACGGCAACGAGGTGACCGGGCCGGTAACCGCGGACGTCTGGGCGGAACACAGCGTGTGGCCGCAGGACCCCGGCTTCAGCCGCGCGCTCGCCAATGGCGGCATCACCAGCCTGCAGGTGCTGCCCGGCTCGGCCAACCTGTTCGGCGGCCGCTCGGTCACGCTCAAGAATGTCCCTGCGCGCACCATGCAGGCGATGAAGTTCCCGGGCGCACCCTATGGCCTCAAGATGGCATGCGGCGAGAACCCCAAGCGCGTCTACGGCAGCCGCAACCAGAAGCCCGGCAGCCGCATGGGCAATCTGGCGCTCAACCGCCAGACCTGGGCCCGCGCCGCCGAATACAAGGCGCGCTGGGACGAGTATGAGAAGAAGGGCGGCACCCCGCCTGCGCGCGACATCGGCATGGATACGCTCAAGGGCGCGCTCGAAGGCAAGATCCAGATCCACAACCACTGCTATCGCGCTGATGAAATGGCGATCGTGATCGATATGGCCAAGGAGTTCGGCTACACCGTCTCCACCTTCCACCATGCGGTGGAAAGCTACAAGATCGCCGATCTGCTCAAGGACAACGGCATCTGCTCTGCCGTCTGGGCCGACTGGTGGGGCTTCAAGATGGAATCCTATGACGGCATTCCCGAGAACGCCGCGATCATCCAGAACGCCGGTGCCTGCACCATCATCCACTCCGACGACCAGAACCAGATCCAGCGTTTGAACCAGGAAGCCGCCAAGGCGCTGGGCGACGGACGCCGGATGGGCTTTACCATCTCGGATGCCACCGCGATCAGCTGGCTGACCTACAACCCCGCCAAGGCGATGGGCATCGGCGACAAGACCGGCAGCCTCAAGCCCGGCAAGATGGCCGATGTCGTGCTGTGGAATGCCAACCCGCTCTCGGTCTACGCCCGGCCCGAAAAGGTCTGGATCGACGGCGCGATGATGTATGACGCCAATGATCCGAGGCGCCGTCCGGTGAGCGATTTCGAGCTGGGCCAGCCTGGAGAGGGAGACACGAAATGAGCCTCGACATGACCAAGGCGCTTCTGTTCGTCTCCGCCGCCGCCACGCTGTTTGCGGCTCCTGCAGCCGCCCAGACCATCGCGATCACCGGCGGCAAGGTCGTCATCGGTGACGGCAGCGCCCCGATCGAGGGCGGCACCGTCGTGCTGCGCGATGGCAAGGTCGTCGCCGCTGGCGCGGGGGTTGCCGTGCCTGCAGGGGCGCAGGTGGTGGATGCCGCTGGCCGCTGGGTGACACCCGGGCTGTTCGCAGGGTTCAGCCGCATCGGCCTGGTCGAGGTCGAGGCGGTCCGCGAAACCAACGACAGCAGCGCCAACACCGGCGATTTCTCTGCTGCCATCGATGTTGCCCCCGCGATCAACGCCAAGGTGACACCGATTGCGGTCAACCGCGCTGCTGGCATCACCCGTGCAGTGGTCGCGCCCGAAGCGCCGGCATCGATCTTCGCGGGCATGGGCGCGCTGATCGATCTGGGCGATGATTACAACGCGGTCACCAAGGCGCGCGCTTTCCAGTTCGTCGAATTGGGCGAAACCGGATCGTCCAAGGCAGGCGGCAGCCGGGCCTCGGCGTTCCTGGAATTCCGCAACGGGCTGATCGAGGCGCGTGCGCTGGCCGTCGGCCAGCGCGGCGTTGCAGCGCACCCGCATGACGCGCTGCTCAACCGCCAGGATGCCGCAGCGCTGCTGCCGGTGGTCAATGGCGAAATCCGGTTGCTGGTGCATGTCGAACGCGCCGCCGACATTCTGAACGTCATCAAGCTGCGCGAGGAATTCCCCGCGCTCAAGCTGGTGCTGGTCGGGGTGTCCGAAGGCTGGCTGGTGGCGAACCAGATCGCGGCCGCCGGGGTTCCGGTGATCGCCTCGGCGCTCAACGATCTGCCGTCCGACTTCGAAAAGACCGCAGCAACCCAATCGAACATCGGCCGGATGAAGCAAGCGGGGGTGACGATCGCGATCGGCATGATCGACGACAGCGATGCGCACAAGCTGCATTACTCGCCGCAGTACGCGGGCAATCTGGTGGCGCTGCAGCGTGTGCCGGGGGCAACCGGGCTGAGCTGGGACCAGGCCTTTGCCGCGATCACATCAGGCCCTGCACAGGCCATGGGCGTCGATGCGATGCTCGGCAGCCTCAAGCCTGGCCGTCAGGGCGATGTCGTGATCTGGGATGGCGATCCGCTCGAGCTATCGTCCGCGCCGGTCGCGGTGATGATCGACGGTGTGCAACAGCCGCTGGGCAACCGCCAGGCCAAGCTGCGCGACCGCTATCGTACCCCGCAGGAAGGGGCGTTGCCCAAGGCCTATGAACGGTAATATGGTGCCATCAGGGACTCGCTGACACAGGGCAGCCGGCGGGCAGGGGAGAGCGTCTATGCAGGGCTATGCGATGCTGTTGGCTGGCGCGATCGGCTTTGTCGGCAGCCACTTTGCGATGTCGCATCCCCTGCGCGCGCCGATGGTGGCACGGCTGGGCGACAAGGGTTTCCAGCTGGCCTATGCGGCCGTCTCGCTGTTGACGCTGTTCCTGATGGTTGAAGGCTTCAAGCGCGCGCCGATGACCGAAGCCTTCTGGCCCGCCGGCGATGCGCTGTGGGCGGTCAGTACGCTGCTGATGCTGGTCGCCTCAATCCTGTTTGCCGGCTCGCTGATCGGCAACCCGGCGCTGCCGGTGCCCGAAGCTGCGGCCAAGCGCATCGCGGTCAAGGATCCCGCCGGGGTATTCCGCATCACGCGTCACCCGATGATGTGGGGCTTTGCCTTATGGGGGATCAGCCATATCCTGGTGGCGCCGCGGATCGATACCTTCATCCTGTGCGGCGCGATCATTGTACTGGCGCTGGTCGGCGCAAGGCTGCAGGACGCCAAGAAGTTCATCCTGATGGGCGATGCTTGGCTGCACTGGCAGGGCAAGACCAGCTTCGTGCCCTTTGGCCGCGGACTTGCCTTTCCAGGCTGGATCGCACTGATCGGCGGCGTCGCGCTGTGGCTGGGCGCGCAATGGGCGCATATGCCGCTGGGCGTCGGCGCTGCGGGCGTCTTCCGCTGGTGGTAGGCTCCAAGGTGTCGCTCTCGTCCGTTCAGGGGAGAGCGGTGCAGCGTCAGATCCGCACCATCTTCATCCCCACCTCGCCATAGCGGTCGCCGGCGGTGGCATCCCTTGGGGCAGCTGCATCGAGCGCATCGAGATCGGCGGCGCTGAGCTTCACATTCACTGCGGCCATGGAATCCTCCAGCGTCGCGCGGCGTTTGGATCCGGGGATCGGCACCACATCGTCACCCTGCGCGAGCAGCCAGGCGAGCGCGATCTGCGCAGGCGAGACGCTGTGCGCGGCGGCGATGGTCTTGACCGCATCGACGATCACCATGTTGCTGGCGAAATTCTCTTCCGAATAGCGCGGGTCGTTGAGGCGATAATCGCCCTCTGGCAGATCGGACCGCTTGGAAAACTGCCCGGTCAGGAAGCCACGCCCCAGCGGGCTGTAGGGCACGAAGCCGATCCCCAGATCCTGGCACAGCGGCAGGATGTCCTCTTCCACTCCGCGTTCCCACAGCGAATATTCGGACTGCAGCGCGGCAATCGGATGCGTGGCGTGCGCCCGGCGGATATTGTCCGCGCCGGCCTCGGACAGACCCAGGAACCGCACCTTGCCTTCCTCCACCAGCCGCGCCATCGCTCCCACCGTTTCCTCGATCGGCATATCGGGATCGACGCGGTGCTGGTAATACAGATCGATGGTGTCGACCCCCAGCCGCTTCAGCGATCCTTCGCAAGCGCGGCGCACGTTCTCGGGGGAGGAGTCGACCCCGGTGACCTTGCCATCTGCAAGGCGGAAACCGAATTTGGTGGCGATGACCAGCCGCTCGCGCCGCCCGCGGATCGCCTGGCCAAGCAGCTCCTCGTTGACATACGGACCGTACACCTCGGCGGTATCGAAGAAGGTAACGCCCAGCTCCATCGCGCGCTCGAGCGTGGCGATGGACTCGCGATGGTCGGCCTTGCCGTACATCGCGGGGCCTATCCCGGCCATCGGCATGCAGCCGAGCCCAAGGGCCGACACTTCCAGTCCGCCGAGCTTGCGATAGATCATTGCGTGTCTCCTTCGGCGCGGGCGATCGTGGTGGTGACCGCCATGTCCATCGTTACGTTGCCCAGCGTGCGCATGATATCGGGAAACACCTCGATCGCCAACAGAAGCGCCAGCGGCTCGATCGGCACGCCCATCGCAAAGCAGATGGGTGTGATCGAACCGATGAAGCTGATCGATCCGGGAAGCGAGACCGATCCCATGGTGGTGATCGCTGCCGCAGCCAGTCCCGCCAGCAAAGCCACCGGGCCAAGCTCGACCCCCATCAGATGCGCGACATAGATCGCCACTGCCATGTTCATCGCGGGGCCGGTGGCGCGAAAAAGCGCGACCGCGATCGGCAGCACGACGTCCGAAGTCCGCTCGCCCGCGCCAAGGTTGCGGACGCCTGTCAGCATGGCGGGCAGCGAGGCAAGCGAGGATTGAGTGGAAATTGCCACCGCCTGTGCCGGGATCGACGCCCGGAGGAACGCCAGCGGACCGATCCGCCCGCCGACTGCCGCAATCACAAAGGCCGTGATCCACACCACCGATCCGACCGCGACGACGGTCAGGACATAATGGCCCAGCGCGCCAAAGGCGGCACCGCCCGCACGCGACCCGACCACCAGACCCAGCGCGAACACGCCGATCGGGGCAAGGGTCAACACCCAGCCGATCAGGATGATCATCGCATCGCCGATGGCGCCGAAAAACCCCTGCATCGGGCGGCGCTCGTCTTCCGGCAACCGGGTCAGGGCGAAAGCGAAGGCCAGTGTGAAGACGATCAGCGGCAGGATGGCGTCATTCGCGGCCGCGGCAATCGGATTGGTTGGTATCAGCGCGCGCAGAAAATCGGTAAACGGCGGGACTTCGCCGGTGGGCTCGGCATTGGCCAGCGCGCCCTGCAGCGCCGCGCGGGCGGCCTCGGGCAAAGGAAACGTACCAAGCAGCGCGGGGGTGACCAATGTGGCCATCGCTGCTGAAAGCCAGAGAAGTACGATCATCGTGGTGATGGTGCGGACCGTGAGCCGGCCTGCGGTCGCCATCTGGGCCGTGCGCAGGATCCCGGTGATCAGCAGCGCTACAACCAGCGGAACCACCGTCATCTGCAAGCCGCGCAGCCACAGTGATCCGATCAGGTCGGCGACCTCGATGGCACCCGGCGCGCCGTTGCCGATCGCGATTCCCAGCGCGATGCCGATGATGAGGGCACCCAGCACCAGCAATGTCTTCAGCATTCAAAAGCCCCTGTCTCGGTCCCATCCTGCCCAGCGAAGCAAGGATTTTGCATGTTTTTTTACGACCTTGTGCCACCATAGATGCACGCGGATGGCTGGCAAGCGGCAACGCAATCGGTTACGTGCCATACGCTGCAAACGGAGAAAAGCATTCGTGACACGCAAGTTTTTCGGGACCGATGGAATCCGCGGCCGCACCAACAGCGGTTTCATGACCGCGGCGATGGCGATGGCGGTAGGCCAGGCGGCAGGCGCGCACTTTCTGCGGGGCACGCACAAGCACAGGGTGGTGATTGGCAAGGACACCCGCCTTTCGGGCTACATGATGGAAAACGCGCTCGTCGCAGGCTTCACCAGCGTGGGCATGGACGTGGTGCTGGTCGGACCGATGCCGACCCCGGCGGTGGCGATGCTCACCCGCTCGATGCGCGCGGACCTTGGCGTGATGATCTCCGCCAGCCACAACCCGTTCCAGGACAACGGCATCAAGCTGTTCGGCCCCGATGGCTTCAAGCTTTCGGACGAGGACGAGCTGCGCATCGAGGCGTTGCTGGACGCAGGCGACCCCAAGCTGGCCGAGTCCGAGGCCATCGGCCGTGCCCGCCGGATCGAGGATGCGCGCGGGCGCTATATCCATGCGGTCAAGGAATCGCTGCCTGATCGGGTGAGGCTTGATGGCCTCAAGATCGTGGTCGATTGCGCCAATGGCGCAGCCTATCAGGTTGCGCCCTCGGCCTTCTGGGAGCTGGGCGCGGAGGTGGTGGCCATCGGCGTGACCCCCAACGGCCTCAACATCAACGACCGGGTCGGTTCCACCCATGTCGAGACGCTGCAGGAGCGCGTCGTCGCATCGGGCGCGGACATCGGAATTGCGCTGGATGGCGATGCCGACCGGCTGATCGTGGTCGACGAACAGGGCAAGGTCGTCGACGGCGACCAGATCATGGCGCTGATCGGTGCCAGCTGGGCGCGGCAGGGTCGGCTGCGCGGCGGGGGCGTGGTCGCGACGGTGATGTCGAACCTGGGGCTGGAGCGGTACCTGCAGGCGCAGGGGCTCGAGCTGATCCGCACCAAGGTGGGGGACCGCTACGTGCTGGGCGCGATGCGGGCCGGCGGCTACAATGTCGGCGGCGAGCAATCGGGCCACATGATCCTGTTGGACCACGCGACAACCGGCGACGGCACGGTCGCTGCGCTGCAGGTGCTGGCCGAGCTGGTGCGCGAAGGCAAGCCTGCGAGCGAACTGTTGCATGTGTTCGATCCGGTGCCGCAGCTGCTCAAGAATGTCCGCTTTGCCGGTGGCAAGCCGCTGGACAATCCGCGCGTGCAGGCGGTCATCGCGGAAGCCGAAGACGAACTGCGCGGACGCGGGCGACTGGTCATCCGTCCTTCGGGGACCGAACCTGTGATCCGCGTGATGGCCGAGGGCGATGACGCCGCGCAGGTCGAGGCGGTGGTGGACCGCATCTGCGCTGTGGTGGCGGAGGTGACCGCCTGATGCTGGAGATGCGTCCCGATTGCGAACGCTGCGGCGCGGACACCCCCGCCGATGCTCCCGGCGCGTTCATCTGCTCGTTCGAGTGCACCTTCTGCGCCGAATGCAGCGAGGCGCTTGACGACATCTGCCCCAATTGCGGCGGCGAACTGGTCGACCGCCCGGTGCGCGCGAAGAAATTGCTCGCCAAGTTTCCGGGATCGACCGCGCGGAAGTTCACGCAGCATGGCTGAGCGACCTGCCCGCATCCTGACGATCGCAGGTTCCGATTCCGGGGGCGGCGCGGGCATTCAGGCGGACATCAAGACCATTACCATGCTCGGCGGGCACGCGATGACCGCGATCACCGCGATCACCGCGCAGAACTCGCGCGGAGTCGATGCGGTGCAGGTGCTGGGCGCCGATATGGTGATCGCACAGATCGATGCGGTGGCGCGCGATTTCGGGCTCGATGCGATCAAGATCGGCATGCTGGGCTCGCTCGAGATTGCCGAGGCGCTGGCGGACTGGCTTTCGTCATCCCCGCACAGGCGGGATCCCCGCGTTCGCAGGAATGACGAGGTTCCTGTCATATTCGATCCCGTGATGATCGCCTCGAGCGGCGCGGTGCTCGCGGACGAGGCCACCATCGCGGCGTTCAAACGGCTGATGGCCTGCGCGACGCTCGTCACCCCCAATCTGCCCGAACTCGGCGCGCTGGGCGGCGAGGCGGCGGTGCTGGAGCTGGCGCCCGCTCTGCTGATCAAGGGCGGCCATGCGAGCGGCGAGACGGTGACCGACCGGCTGGTGACCCGCGAGGGAGAGATCGCCCGCTGGGACGATCCGCGCATCGAAAGCCCTCACACCCACGGCACCGGCTGCACGCTGTCGAGTGCCGTCGCGACATTGCTCGGCCAGGGGCTCGCGCTGGAGCAGGCGGTGGAGCGTGCTCGGCTGTTCGTCCGGCTGGCGCTGCGCGACGCACCCGCGCTGGTCGCGGTCAATGGACCCATGGGCCACCAACACGTGCGCAATGATGCGCTGGCACCCGGCTGGAACCTCAACCAGATCACCCTGGGCGCGACCGATTACGCCTCCTCGGTCACCTTCTACCGCGCGCTGGGGCTGGTTCAGATCGTCGACAGCCCTGACAATGGCTATGCCCGGTTCGAGGCAGGCAACGGTGCAACGCTCTCGGTCCATGTCGGCGAAGCTGCAGGCGGGGCGATGGCGTATCTCGAATGCGCGGATCTTGACGCGCGCGTCTTGGCGCTCGCATCGGAAGGGTTCGCGATCGACCAGATGCCGCACGACGAGAGCTGGGGCTGGCGCGAGGCAACGCTGTGCGACCCGGCGGGCAATGTCCTGTGCCTCTATTTCGGTGGCGAGAACCGGCGCTATCCGCCCTGGCGCATCGCAACCGAATGAGGCGCACCCCGTAATTGCTGCGAGCGCCCACGCTTTGGCCCTTTACCCGCACCGGCAATTGCCCATATGCGTTGCGGCAAGCGTTCCAACCTTCCCAAACAGGAGATGACCCATGGCTTTCGTCCTTCCCCCGCTTCCCTTCGACAAGACTGCTTTCGGCGACGTGATGTCGGCTGAAACCTTCGACTATCACCACGGCAAGCACCACAACGCCTATGTCGGCAAGGCGAACGACATGGTGAAGGGCACGGACCTCGAAGGCGCGAGCCTCTCCAAGGTCATCGTCGCCGCCAAGGACAAGGGCAACAAGGGCCTGTTCAACAACGCCGCGCAGATCTGGAACCACACCTTCTTCTGGCATTGCCTCAGCCCCGAAGCGCAGACCATCCCCGGCTCGCTCGAAGAGCGCATCAACGCCGATTTCGGTTCGGTCGCCGACATGAAGGACAAGCTGAAGGCAGAAGCCGTCGGCCATTTCGGCAGCGGCTGGGCGTGGCTGGTGCTCAACGGCGACAAGCTGGAAATCACCTCGCTGCACGACGCGGATTCGCCCGTGGCGCACGACGGCATGAAGCCGCTGCTGACGCTCGATGTGTGGGAACACGCTTATTACATCGACTACCGCAACGCGCGCCCGGATTACCTGAGCACTGTGCTCGACAAGGCGATCAACTGGGAATTCGTGGCGCAGAACCTCGACGGCAAGGGCACTGACCGCGCCGATCAGGAAGGTTGATCTAGACCGAGATTTCCAACCCTGTCCTCCGGACTATCCGGGGGGCAGGGATGCTCAGATTGCGGCCTGTTCCGAATTCAGCGGTGGCCCCGAAATGATCAGAGCCTGCAACCGAGAATTTGCAAGGCTCGCCTCGGCGCACTCGACCAGCGTGGCGACTGTCGCCTTGTCGCCATCGACCATGGCATTTTCGATGATCACCTCGACGGCGGCGTCGCCGATCCGCTTGGCGGTTTCGAGCGCGGCTGCGGGCGTCAGCACGATATGCATGTCTGATGGCCCATGGACATGGACCGAAGGGCCCTCGGCCTCGGCGCGGCTTGCCTGATCATAGATTTTGCCGGGGTAGGCGGTGGCATCGGCCTGCCGTATGATCCATTCGCGCGCAAATTCCATAGAAGCGAAAATCTGCGTGTCGGGCTCGCGCAGATGCCGCGCATGCAGGCGCGACGCGCCGAACGAGGAAACCACGGCGATCCGCTCCGGCCTGAGGTCACCTAGCCGCGCTTCCATCCTGCGCAGGGCCCGGGCAACGTTGCGCTCCTGCGGCCATGTTCCGCCGATATCGACGATCAGACCCCTGGTCTTGCCCGACAGGCGCAGCTGCATCAGTTCCTGGCGAAAGGCGATTTCGTGCGCGGCCACTGTCTCGACCGACCACTGGCCGGTGCGCGTCACCGTAAGCAAAGGAATGCCCGGTTCGAGAATGAAGTTGAAGATGTGCGTTCTCCCGTAGTCGCGGGAGCACTGCTCAGTCTCTCAGCCAGCGCATTGCAGATACCTGTGCGATGGTAGCGAAGCCTAGCGCGGCCCGGGTTAACATAAGATGAGGGTGGACCTGCCCCACAAGCCGCCGATTAGCAGCTACTCCCCCTTCGCTCCCTCGATCGCCAACCCATGCTTCATCAGCATCGGGATCTGGCTCATCGCGAAGAGGAAGGAGAGCGCGGTGACGCCCCAGACCTTGACCGTCAGCCAGGTTTCGAAGTCGAGGCTGTAGCGCAGGGCCTCGTTGATCAGCGCCATGCCTGCAAAGAACAGCCCCCAGTTGCGCGACAGCTTCATCCAGCCGGTCTCATTGAGGCCGTCGTACGCCGCCTGCAGCAGATAGCGCAGCAGCGGGCGGCCGGTCATCCAGCCGCCCAGCAGCAGCACCGCAAACGCGGTGTAGATGATCGTCGGCTTGATCTGGATGAAACTCTCGTCGTTGAAATAGACGGTCAGCGCGCCGAAGCCGACGACCAGCACGGCGGACAGCCACAGCATCGGCGAGACGCGGCCTAATTTCCATTTCGAGACCGCCACCGCGACCAGGATCGCGGCCATGAACGCCAGCGTGCCGTTAATCGCGGCGCGGGTGGAGGCGAGCGCGGCGCCGTCGCTCTGGGTCAGCTTGAACACCGCGAAGAAGATCAGCAGCGGGCCGAAATCGAGCAGCAGCGGCAACAGGCTGCCTTCCGATTTCTTCGGCGCTACCACCTCGGTCGCATTGGGCAGTTCTTCGCTCATTTTGCTCCTCCGGCGATCACATGCGCCAGATATTCGGGGTCAAAGGGACGCAAGTCGTCGATGGTCTCGCCTACGCCGATCGCGTGGATCGGCAGGCCGAACTTCTCGGCCGCCGCCACCAATATGCCGCCACGCGCAGTGCCATCGAGCTTGGTCATCACAAGACCGGTAACGCCTGCCACCTCCTTGAAGGTTTCTATCTGCGACAGGGCGTTCTGTCCGTTGGTCGCATCGAGCACCAGCACGACATCATGCGGTGCCTGCGGGTTGAGACGGCCGAGGACGCGGCGGATCTTGGCGAGTTCGTCCATCAGCTCGCGCTTGTTCTGCAGCCGGCCTGCGGTATCGACGATCAGCACGTCGATGCCGGTGGCAGTCGCCTGTTTGACCGCGTCGAACACGATGCCTGCTGCGTCGCCGCCTTCCTTGCCGCTGACGATGGGGATGCCCAGCCGGTCCGCCCATATCTTGAGCTGGCCGATCGCGGCTGCGCGGAAGGTGTCACCCGCCGCCAGCATCACCCCGTAATCCTGCTCCTGGAACAGGTGGGCGAGCTTGGCGATGGTGGTGGTCTTGCCCGATCCGTTGACGCCGATCACCAGGATCACCTGCGGGCGCGGGAAGGCGATGATGTCGAGCGGTTCGGCAACGGTGCGCAAGGACTTGGCGATTTCCTCGCCGACGATCTCGCGCAGGCCTTCCTCGTCGAGCCCGCGTTCGAAGCGCCCTTCGGACAGCCGCGTGCGCACCTTGCCCGCCATCTGCGGCCCCAGATCGCTGACGATCAGCGCTTCCTCGATCTCGTCGAGCTGGTCCTCGTCAAGCCGCGACTTGGTGACCAGCCCGGCGATGTTCTGGGTCAGCTTGTCCGACGTCTTGCGAAAGCCGCCCAGCAGGCGCTCGCTCCAGCTGCCCTCGGTCATATTCTTGTCTCCGCTGTCAGCGTATCGCCGTCCTGCCCCGTGATCGTCACTGGCACGATCTTTCCGATATGGGAA
Source organism: Blastomonas fulva (assembly GCF_003431825.1). Taxonomy (GTDB): domain Bacteria; phylum Pseudomonadota; class Alphaproteobacteria; order Sphingomonadales; family Sphingomonadaceae; genus Blastomonas; species Blastomonas fulva. Next base: position 2,200,208 of record NZ_CP020083.1, read on the forward strand.
GGATTGGCCGCAGGCAAAGCGATGCGCACAAAGTTTTCGCCATGGCCGGTGCGCCCGTCGCGCTCGACCAGGAGGTTCTGCCGGGTCCCGAGCAGCGACTGGCGCCAGCGATCGGCCCGGTTCTTCGCCGCGGCGCGCATCTCGGCAGCGCGGGCCTTGACCAGCGCGCTATCAAGCTGCGGCATCCGGGCAGCAGGCGTTCCCGCGCGGGGCGAGAAGGGGAAGATATGGCCGTGGACGACATCACAGGCATCAAGGATCGCAAGGTTCTGCGCGTGCATCGCGTCGTCCTCGGTCGGAAAGCCGGCGATCAGGTCCGCACCGATGGCAATCTCGGGGCGCTTGGCCTTCATCCGTTCGACCAGTGCGATCGCCTGCGCTCTGGAGTGGCGGCGCTTCATCCGCTTGAGGATCATGTCGTCACCCGACTGCAGCGACAGGTGGACGTGCGGCATGATGCGGGGCTCTTCGGTGATCAGGTCGAACAGGCGATCGTCCACCTCGACCCCGTCGAGCGAGGACAGCCGCAGGCGCTGGAGCGCCGGCACCAGCTTGAAGATGCGCTCGATCAGCATTCCCAGGGTCGGCGATCCGGGCAGGTCCGGGCCATAGCTGGTGACGTCGACCCCGGTCAGCACCACCTCGGCATAGCCGCGATCGACCAGCGCGCGCACCGCATCGACCACCGCGCCTGCAGGCACCGAGCGGCTGTTGCCGCGGCCATAAGGGATGATGCAGAAGGTGCAGCGATGATCACAGCCGTTCTGCACCTCGACAAACGCGCGGGCATGTTCGGCAAAGCTGGTGACCATGTGCGGTGCGGTCTGGCGGACCGCCATGATGTCGGAGACGCGGGCCTTGGCATTGGCGCGCGGATCAAAGCTTGCGGCATCGAACTTGTCGATATTGCCCAGCACCCGGTCGACCTCGGGCATGCCCGCGAACATCGCAGGGTCCGTCTGCGCTGCGCACCCGGTGACCACGATCTGCGCTTCGGGCCGGGACTTGCGCGCCTTGCGGATGGCCTGCCGCGTCTGGCGCACCGCCTCGTTGGTCACCGCGCAGCTGTTGATCACCACCACGTCGGCGCGCCCGGCCAGCAGGCCGCGCATCGCCTCACCCTCGGCAATGTTGAGGCGGCAGCCCATCGAGATGATCTCGGGGCCGGTCGCGGAGACGACGGGTTCGGCCATCGGCGTCAGATGTCGATCTCGCCGGTGAAGACGTGCGTGGTCGGCCCGGTCATCGACACGGGGCCGCCGGGCTGCCAGTCGATGGTCAGCGTGCCGCCGGGTAGGTGCACCTGCACCGGACCAGTCACCAGCTTGCGGCGGATCGCGGCAACCGCGGTCGCGCATGCGCCGGTGCCGCACGCGAGCGTCAGCCCCGCGCCGCGCTCCCACACCCGCAGATGGATGCCATCATCGGCGATCTGCGCCACGTTGACGTTGACTCGTTCGGGGAACAACGGGTCGTGTTCGATCAGCGGTCCCAGCCGTTCGAGGTCGACTGCGGCACCGTCAGCGACGAAGAAGATTACGTGCGGATTGCCCATGCTGACCGCGGCAGGGTCGGTCAGATCCTCCCAGCCCACGGGCAGATGCGCCGTGTCCATGGGGTAGGCGAGGGGGAGGGTGTCCCACTCCAGCCCCGGCAGCCCCATGTCGATGGTCACCGCGCCATCGCCCAGCGTACCGCGCAGCAGGCCCGCGCCGGTCTCGATCAGCACATCGTGCCCGGCGAGCGCGACGACGCAGCGGGTGGCATTGCCGCAGGCGCTGACTTCGCTGCCATCATGATTGAAGATCTGCATCGCCATGTCGGCGGTGCCAGTGGCGCTGGGCGCACGCATCACGATCAGCTGGTCGCAGCCGATGCCAAGATGCCGGTCGGCAAGCGCGCGGACCTGCTCGGCCGTCAGCGAAAGATCATGCTCGCGGGCGTCGAAAATGACGAAGTCATTGCCGAGGCCGTGCATCTTGTGGAAGCGGTGTTGCGCCATGGCCGCGCTTTAGACGTTGCAGGCGGGCTTGAGAAGGCCAATCGGGATTGTCGCCCCGCCGAGCGGTTATTCGCCCAGGGCGGCGCGGCGCTGCGGTTCGGTAAGGCCCGCAAGATCGTCTGTGTCGTCCGAATGGTCCTGCGTGCGCGGCTGCACCGGAAGGCCCAGCATGTTGCGGTCGGCAAGCAGGCGGCGCGCCTGTTCGACGGACAGGGGCTGGCCGAAATGGAAGCCCTGGCCCTTGGCGCAGCCGATTGCGGTCAGGTGCTCGATCAAGTCGCCATCCTCGATTCCTTCGGCGGTGATCGGCAGCCCCATCGATTCGCCCAGCAGGGCGATGGTCTGGACGATGGCGCGGCTTTCCTTGCTCTCGTTCATCGAGGTGACGAAGCTGCGGTCGATCTTGATCCGGTCGAACGGCAGCGCGCGCAGATGCGCGAGCGAGCTGTAGCCGGTGCCGAAATCGTCGAGCGCGACGCGCACGCCCTGATTCTTCAGGCTGCCGATGATCGACTGGGCGAGCCCCATGTTCTCGAACAGGCAGCTTTCGGTGATCTCGATCTCCAGCCGGCTGGCGGGAAATCCGGTCTCGACCAGCAGCTTGACGATCTTCTGGGCCAGCCACGGGTCGCGCAGCTGGACCGGCGAGATGTTGACCGAGATGGTCAGGCTCTGGTCCCAGTTGCGCGCGTCCTCCATCGCCTGGCGGATGACGCAGGCGGACAGGTCGCCGATCATGCCGGTGTCCTCGGCGATGGGGATGAAGATGTCAGGCGCGATCTGGCCCAGCTCAGGCGAGTTCCAGCGTGCGAGCACCTCGAAGCCGATCAGCGTTCCGGAAGCCAGGTCGATCTGCTGTTCGTAATAGGGCACGAACTCGCCGCGGCCGATGCCGATGCGCATTCCCGATTCGATCTTGTTGCGGAACTGGACTTCGCTTTCCATCCGCGGGTCGAACCAGCAATAGCGGTTGCGGCCGTGCTTCTTGCTCGCATACATCGCGATGTCGGCGCGACGCATCAGCACGTCCAGGCTGTTGTCGCACAGGTCTGCGCGCGCAATGCCGATCGACGCGGTGACGGTCAGTTCGGCATCGCCATGGCCCACGGGACCAGGGATCGGCTTGCTGACCTGCTCGATCATGTCCTCTGCCACGCGCTGCACGGTTTCCGGGAAATCGGCGTCGAAGATGAAGGTGCAGGCGAATTCATCGCCGCCCAGCCGCGAAACATGGCTGTTGGGGGGCATGGTCGCCTTCAGTCGCCGCGCGACCTCGACCAGCACCTTGTCGCCTGCGTCATGGCCCTGGATGTCGTTGATGTTCTTGAAGTTGTCGAGGTCGAGCATGAGGTACGCAACCGTCATCTCGCGCCGCGTGGCCTGGGCGATCAGGCTCGATGTCGCCTCGCCGATGGCGCGGCGGTTGAGGCACCCCGTCAGCGGATCGGTGACCGCCAGAGTCTTGGCCTGCTCCTCGGCGTTCTTGTGATGCGCAATCTCGTCATAAAGCTCGCTGTAGCGCCGCCAGCCGAAGATGATCAGCGCGATGTTGAGCAGAAGCGCGGTGACCGCGATGTTGTCCGGAGAGACCGCCATGCCATGATAGCGGTTGATCACGGTCGGGAGGACGCTGCCGGCTGTGCCGACGAACATCAGGATAGCTGCGGTCATGATGCCGCCTGCGATGAAGTCGCGTCCCCGCACCGCTCGGTCGGCCAGAGCCCCCGTGCGATCGCTGTTGGTGGGATCGGATTTCACGTTTTGCACCATCATTCCCCTCAACCGGCCTGGATTATCCGGCTGAATGGCAAGGAACGTAAGCCGCGAGCGTTAAAACATCGTTTACGCTTGGGAAGGGGCAAAGGGCGGCTATTCAGCATTTCTGCGCGACACGATGGTCAAGATGCGGTTAAGCAGGCCCCGGCCGCGCCCCGTTGCGGTGCGGGGGTTGCCAGCGGACTGCGGTTGCGCTAATGGCCCGCGCAACCTGTGCGCACCCGATTGTGCATGGGCATCCTGTCCCGCCGCTGAAACCGCATTGCCGGTCCATGCGCGCGCCGGTCGGCGAGGTTTCGCCCACCGGCGTTTTGTGCGTTTGGCGCAAGGGCAGGCCCGGCTGATGAGCCGGGGTGGTTGATCGGGACGGTTTGGCGGGCCATGTGGGCGGGCAGAAGGAGAAGCGGATATGTTCGATAATCTGACTGATCGCCTTGGCGGCGTGTTCGACAAGCTGCGTGGCCGCGGCGCGCTGAAGGAAGAGGACGTCCGCTCGGCGATGCGCGAAGTCCGCATCGCGCTGCTCGAAGCCGATGTCGCTTTGCCCGTCGTCCGCGATTTCATCAATTCCGTCACCGAAAAGGCCGTGGGCCAGTCGGTGCTCAAGTCGGTCGCGCCCGGCCAGCAGGTCGTCAAGATCGTCAACGACGCGCTGACCGAAATGCTGGGATCCGAAGCCAGCGACCTCGATCTCGCCGTAGCCCCGCCCGCCGTCATCATGATGGTCGGCCTGCAGGGCTCGGGCAAGACCACCAGCACCGCCAAGATCGCCAAGCTGCTCAAGGAAAAGCACGGCAAGAAGGTCATGATGGCCTCGCTCGACGTGCAGCGCCCTGCCGCGCAGGAGCAGCTCAAGGTGCTGGGCGAGCAGGTCAACGTCGCCACGCTGCCGATCGTTGCGGGCCAGATGCCGGTGGATATCGCGCGGCGTGCGCTTCAGTCCGCCAAGTTGCAGTCGTTCGATGTCGTGATGCTCGATACCGCGGGTCGTCTGCATGTCGACCAGCAGCTGATGGACGAGATGAAGGCGGTCGCCAACGAGGCAACGCCCAAGGAAATCCTGCTCGTCGTCGACTCGCTCACCGGTCAGGACGCGGTCAACGTTGCGCAGAACTTCTCCGAGCAGGTGCCGCTGACCGGCGTGGTCCTGACCCGCATGGACGGCGATGCGCGCGGCGGTGCGGCGCTTTCGATGCGTGCTGTCACTGGCCGTCCGATCAAGTTCGTCGGCATGGGCGAGAAGATGGACGCGATCGAGCCGTTCCATCCGGGCCGGGTCGCTGGCCGCATCCTGGGCATGGGCGACGTCGTCAGCCTGGTCGAAAAGGCCGCTGCGACGGTCGAGCGCGAAGACGCCGACAAGCTCGCCGCCAAGATGTCCAAGGGTCAGTTCGACATGAACGACCTGCGCACCCAGCTTCGCCAGATGACCAAGATGGGCGGCCTCGGTGCGCTTGCAGGCATGATGCCGGGCATGAAGAAGGCCAAGGCGGCGATGAGCGCGAGCGGTGTCGACGACAAGGTGCTGGTGCATATGGACGCGATCATCGGATCGATGACCCCCAAAGAGCGCGAGAAACCCGCCTTGCTCAACGCCAAGCGCAAGATCCGCATCGCCAAGGGATCGGGAACCACCGTGCAGGACGTCAACCGGGTGCTCAAGATGCATCAGGAGATGGAAGGCGCGATGAAGAAGATCCGCAAGATGGGCGGCCTCAAGGGGTTGGCCGCGATGTTCGGCGGCGGCGGTGGCGGCGGTCCTCTGGGCGGCGGCAAGATGCCGACCGAGGACGATATCGCCGGGCTTTTGGGTGGCGGCAACGGTGGCGGCGGCAAGGGCATTTCCGGCGGGCTGCCGGGACTGCCCAACGGGCTTCCCCCGGGCTTTCAGAATTTCAAGAAAAAGTGATTTAAATCTAATTATATCAGAAAGGTAAGGTTCACATGTCTATTTCCATGCGTCTGTCGCGCGGCGGTTCCAAGAAGCGCCCCTATTACAAGATCGTCGTTGCCAACAGCCGCGCACCGCGTGACGGCAAGTATCTTGAGCAGATCGGCATCTACAACCCGCTGCTCGCCAAGGATTCGGGCGAGCGCGTCAAGATCAATGAAGAGCGCGCCAAGCACTGGCTGTCGGTCGGCGCGCAGCCCACCGATCGCGTTGCCCGCTTCCTCGACACCATGGGCATCAAGGAACGCAAGGCGACCGTGAACCTGAAGAAGGGTGAACCGGGCGAAAAGGCCAAGGAACGCGCTGAAGAGAAGGCGACCAAGATCGCCGAAGCCGAAGAAGCCGCTCGCGCTGCCGAAGAAGCCAAGAACGCACCGGCTGAAGAGCCCGCCGCTGAAGAAGCGCCCACTGAAGAAGCCGCTGCTGAAGAAGCACCTGCTGAATCGACCGAAGGCTAAGCCACGACGCCTCTCCCCTCCCGCTTGCGGGAGGGGAGGGTCCGGCTTGCCGGACCGGGGTGGGCAAAGATTGAACGCACTGTTGAAAGCGCCTCTATGCCCGACCGTCCGATAACCCTGGCCGTCATCGTCGGCGCGCATGGCGTGACCGGCGAAGTGCGCCTCAAGCTGTTCGGCTCCGGCCTCGACGGCGTGAAGGCGCACAAGAGCTTCAACAGCGGAGCGTTGACCCTCAAGTCGCTGCGTCCGCAGAAGGACCTCGGCATCGCGCGCTTTGCCGAGATCACCGACCGCAACGCCGCCGAAGCGGCGCGCGGCACCGAACTCACCGTCCCCCGCTCGGCTCTCCCGCCGCTGGGCGAGGGGGAGTATTATCATGCCGATATGGTCGGCCTGCCCGTTGTGTCCGAAACCGGTGAGCCGCTTGGCACGGTCCGAGCCATCGAGGATTTCGGCGCGGGCGACCTGCTCGATATCCTGAAGCCCGACGGCAAGACCTTCATGGTCCCGGTCGCATCCGCCGATATCGGCGACGACCGCATCGCGATTGACCCTGTGTGGGCCGAATAGTATATACATCGCGTATATACAGGAGGCCGTGATGGGTAAGGAATACCGGGCAAAGAGTTTCAAGTCTGGCAATTCCGTCGCCATCCGCATGCCTGCGGCACTGGGGATCGAACCGGATCGGGAGTGGACGATCACCGAACAGAATGGCGAATATGTTGTTCGGGAAATCGGCGCGCCAAGGCGCAAGTTCAATATCGATAAGGTGGCGGGGTCAGCGACCAGCCTCAAACCGATCAAACCCGAGGACAGGGTGTTTGAAGAGCGGCCGCTGCGCTGGGATTTGTTGGGCGGCAGTGACGGTTCATGAAATACCTGCTCGACAGTAACGTCGTCATTGCCCTGACGATGAACGCAGACGATCGTGTTGTCGGTCGCGCCGGTGAGTGTTTTGAGGGGGACATTGTCACGTCCGCCATCGCTATCGCCGAGGTTGCTCTCGGATCGGTTCGGGGCAAGCCCCCTGGGTTCGCTCAACTGCAAGCCTTTCTCGAGGAAGTACCCGTCTTGGCCTTCGACATCGCAGCAGCCCGCGCCTATGCCGCGTTGCCGTTCAAGCGTCGCAGCTATGACCGCCTGATTGCTGCACAGGCATTGTCCCAGAATCTTATCATGGTCACGGACAATGAGAATGATTTCGCCGACATCCCCGGCCTCAAGGTCGAGAACTGGACCCAATGACCTTCGCAGCCCAGATCCTCACGCTCTACCCCGAGATGTTCCCTGGCCCGCTCGGCCACAGCATCGCGGGGCGTGCGCTGTCCGAGGGGCGGTGGTCGCTCGACGCGATCCAGATTCGTGACTTTGCCACCGACAAGCACCGCAGTGTCGATGATACGCCTGCGGGTGGCGGGGCGGGGATGGTGCTGCGCGCCGATGTGCTCGCCAGCGCGGTCGATCATGCACTTGAACGCTCGCCGAACGCGCCAGTGATCGCGATGACACCGCGCGGCGCGCCGCTCACCCAAGCGCGCGTAAGGCAACTCGCGGACGGCCCAGGCGTGACGATCCTGTGCGGGCGATTCGAGGGGTTTGACGAGCGATTGTTCGAGGCGAGGCCGATCGAGGAGATTTCGATCGGCGATTACGTGCTTTCGGGCGGGGAAACCGGGGCTTTAGTGCTGCTTGACGCTTGCGTTCGGCTGTTGCCCGATGTAATGGGCGCCTCTTCCAGCGGAGACGAAGAATCGTTCGAGAACGGTTTGCTCGAATATCCGCACTACACCCGACCTCAAATTTGGGAAGGGCGTGCGATCCCCGAAGTGCTGCGATCGGGGGATCACGCGAAAATCCGGGCATGGCGTGACAGCCAGGCTGCGGAGATAACACGGCTAAGGCGGCCGGATCTTTGGGAGCGCCATGGGGGCGCTCCGGATCAGTCGCCCTCTGGTGCGCGGCGAAAAAGATAGGACAGGTCATATGAACCTCATCCAGACGCTCGAAGCTGAAGCTATCGAGGCATTCAAGGCTAGCAAGACCATCCCCGACTTCCGGGCTGGCGACACCATCCGCGTCGGCGTGCGCGTGGTCGAAGGCGACCGCACCCGCGTCCAGAATTACGAAGGCGTGTGCATTGCACGTTCGAACCGGGGCCTCGGCTCCAACTTCACCGTGCGCAAGATTTCGTTCGGTGAAGGCGTCGAGCGCGTATTCCCGCTCTACTCGCCCAACATCGATTCGATCACCGTGGTGCGCCGCGGCGTCGTGCGTCGTGCTAAGCTCTATTATCTGCGCGGCCTGACCGGCAAACGCGCACGTATTGCAGAGCGTCGCGACAACCGTCCCGCCAAGGGCAGCACCGAAGCCTGATCGTTTTCGACAGTCTTTGATCTTGCAAAAGGGCGGTCTGCAAAGGCCGCCCTTTTTCGTTGTCAAGTCGTCCCGATGCAGGCCCGCCCAACTCCCCGATCCCCATCCGGGAATTTTCGGCGAGTTGAAGGCAGGTTGATGGACGGTTTGTTTCGCAAGCTGGAGATGTGGCGCAATAATATCTACGCGCTGTCGCATCATCGCCACTCGCAGCTTGTATTGCCGGGGCTGAGCCGCTAGGCGCCCCGGTGCATTGCACTGGAGGAATTGATCCGTGGGTTATCGAGTAGTCGTAGTCGGCGCGACCGGAAATGTCGGTCGCGAAATGCTGGCCATCCTGGCCGAGCGCGAGTTCCCGATTGATGAAATCGCAGCAGTTGCCTCGTCGCGTTCGACGGGCACCACGGTCGAGTTCGGCGATACCGGCAAGATGATCAAGGTGCAGAACATCGAGCACTTTGATTTCACCGGCTGGGACATCGCGCTGTTCGCAGCCGGCTCTGCCGCGACCAAGATATATGCGCCCAAGGCCGCCTCGCAGGGCTGCGTGGTGATCGACAACTCGTCGCTGTATCGCATGGAGCCCGACGTGCCGCTGATCGTTCCGGAAGTGAACCCCGATGCGATCGATGGCTACAAGGCGCGCAACATCATCGCCAACCCCAATTGCTCGACCGCGCAGTTGGTCGTCGCGCTCAAGCCGCTGCACGATGCCGCGACGATCAAGCGCGTCGTCGTCGCGACCTATCAATCGGTGTCTGGCGCGGGCAAGGAAGGCATGGACGAGCTGTTCGAGCAGTCGCGCAACATCTTTGTCGGCGACAGCGCCGAGGCGAAGAAGTTCACCAAGCAGATCGCCTTCAACGTCATTCCGCATATCGACGTTTTCCTCGACGATGGATCGACCAAGGAAGAGTGGAAGATGGTGGTCGAGACCAAGAAGATCCTCGACCCCAAGATCAAGCTGGTCGCGACCTGCGTGCGCGTTCCGGTGTTCGTCGGCCATTCCGAAGCGGTGAACATCGAGTTCGAAAACGAACTGAGCGCCGAAGATGCGCAGAAGATCCTGCGTGAAGCGCCGGGAATCATGCTCGTCGACAAGCGCGAAGACGGCGGATACGTGACCCCGGTCGAATGCGTCGGCGATGGCGCCACGTACATCAGCCGCGTGCGCGACGACAGCACGGTCGAGAACGGCATCTCGTTGTGGTGCGTCTCGGACAACCTGCGCAAGGGCGCTGCGCTCAATGCGGTGCAGATCGCCGAACTTCTGGGCCGCCGCCACCTCAAAAAGGGCTGAAACGCAAGCGCGGTGAGGGCGCTAACCTCACCGCGCTTTACGAGCCTACTGTGCTCTCACTCCCCGATATGGACCGGGGCGACGGCCATGTTCTTGGGGCGGCGCAGCAGCAGAAGCAGCGGGATCGCGGCGAGATTGACCAGCATCATCGCGTGGAAATCGTCGATATAGGCGATCATCGCTGCCTGGCGGTTGATCTGGGCATTGACCACCAGCAACGCCGCATCGCCCAGCGACCCGAACTTGTCGGCAGTGCCGGGGTCCAGCATAGAAAGCGACGAACCGGTGATGTGCGCGGCCAGATCGCTGTGGCTGACCTGGATATTGAAGCTGAGCAATGTGGTCAGCACGGAGATGCTGACCGACGCGCCCAGGCTGCGGGCCAGGTTGAGCAGGCTGGCACCATCTGTACGGTGGCGGGGCTCGAGCGTGGCAAACGCCAGAAAATTGAGCGGGATGAACAACAGGCCCATCCCGATCCCCTGCACGAACCCTGCGACCACTATCGGGTGCCAGGTCATGTCCAGCGACCATCCAGTCATCATCCACAGCGAATAGGTCGCGGTCGCAGCCCCGGTGATCATCAGATAGCGCGGGTCGACCGTGTTCACCAGCCTGCCTGCCACCCCCATGCTGATCAGGATGCCCAGCCCGCGCGGGGCCAGCAGCAGGCCGGTATCCAGCACCGAATAGCCGAACAGCTGCTGCAGCATCGGCGGTAGCAGCGCCATGCTGGCAAACATCACCACGCCCACCACCAGCATGAACAGCAAGGCAGCGGCCATGTTGCGATTGCCCAGCAGGCCGCGCTCGAACAGCGGATTGCGACCCCAGATCATGTGCACCGCGAAAATCCACAGACATGCGATCGAGATTGCGGCTTCGATCAGGATTTCGGGGCTGGAAAACCAGTCGAGCTGGGTGCCGCGATCGAGCATGATCTGCATCGCGGCAAGCCCGAGCGCGAGCATCGAAAAGCCGAACAGGTCGAACCGGCGGCGGGTGCGCTCCCGGCTGGGCAGCAGCCAGGCAAGCAGCGCGATGGTGACGATGCCCACCGGCACATTGACCAGAAACACCCAGCGCCAGCTGTAGCTCTCCGTCAGCCAGCCACCCAGCACCGGCCCCATGATCGGCCCGATCATGATCCCCATGCCCCAGATCGACATTGCGCGCGCCTGGCCGCTGGGCGGGTTGATGTCCATCAGCACGGTCTGCGACAAGGGACCGATGAATGCTGCAGCAATCCCCTGGATGGCACGGAACAGCACCATCTCTTCCAGCGTGGCCGCCGCGCCGCACGCCATCGAGGCGAGCGTGAAGGCGATGACCGCCCAGACGAACAGGTTGCGTGATCCGACGCGCTCGGCCAGCCAGCCGGTGATCGGCATCGCGATCGCAGATGCGACCAGATAGCTGGTCAGCGCCCAGGTCACCGTATCGGCGGTTGCGCCCAGGCTGGATTGCATGTGCGGAAGCGCGACATTGGCGATAGTGGTGTCGAGGATCTGCATGATCGTCGCCATCATCACTGCGAGCGTCAGCAGTCCCCGGTGGCGAACCGGCATGGCGGGCAGGTCGATGGGCAGGGCCCCCGGCGCAGGCCCGGCGAAACGGGCAGGGGCGGCGCGGCTGGCCATTGCCCGGTCCTAGCGGTGCTTGCCGGTATCAATAGTGACGTCTGCCGAAAGCCCTGCGATCAGCCGCCGGTCAGCGGTTTTGTCCAGCCGGATGCGTACCGGCACCCGCTGGGTTACCTTCACCCAGTTGCCGGTCGCATTCTGCGCCGGAAGGATCGAGAACTCCGACCCCGTTCCCGCGCCGATGCTTTCCACCCGCCCGGTCAGCTTGAGATCGGGATAGGCATCCAGCCTGACCTCGGCTGGCTGACCAACCCGCATGTGGTTGAGGTCGGTCTCCTTGAAATTGGCCTCTATCCAGCTGCGGTCATCGACCACCAGTGTGAGCGCGGGCAGGCCGACGACCATGGCCTGGCCGCGCTGCAGCCGCTCTGCCTGGACCACGCGGCCACTAACGGGCGCGCGGATCACGGTGCGGTCGAGATTGAGCGCAGCAGTGTCGCGCCGCACCCGGGCCTGCGCGATGGCGGGGCTGACGCCCGGGATAGCCGTTCCGGTTGCCAGCCGCGATCTCGCTTCGGCCGCGCTGGCCTCGGCAGCGCGCAGCTGCTCGCGCGCCAGCTCGACCCTGCGCTCGGCCTCGTCGAGCCGTGCCCGGGTGGTGAAACCGCGCTCCATGAGCGCCTGCTGGCGCTCCAGATCGATTCGCGCATAGGCGATTGCATCGCGCGCGGCCGCTATGCCGACGCCGGTCGAGCGCGCTTCGCTCGCCAGCGTGGCGACCGAGACCTCAGCGCCTGCGATGTCGGCATCGGCCTGGCGCACGGCCAGCGCATAGGGTTCGGGATCGACGCGGAAGAGGATGTCGCCCTGCTTGACGGACATGTTCTCGCGGACCCTGACATCGATGATGCGCCCGCCGACCTCTGCCGAAATGGCAACCTTGTCCTGCTGCACATAGGCATTGTCGGTGGAGACATAGCGCCCGCCAGACAGCCAGTAATAGGCGCCCACAGCCAGCAGCGCGACAGGCACCGCCAGCATCAGGCCGCGCACGGTCCAGCGCCGGGAAGGCTTTTCCGGGGCATCGATCGCGGCAGGTCGGCTGCCTGCTTCGGACGCCGGCGCCACCGAAGTGTCCTGCGTTTCGGGGGAGGTTAGCTTGCTGTCGCCGTCAAGCATCGACCGCCTCCCGCCGCGACAGGTTCACGCGCATGCGCTCGACAAGATCGCCCAGAACGGCGCGCTCTTCCTCGCTCAGCCCTGTCAGGGCAAGCTCCTGCACCAGATCGGCCTCGCGCTGCAGCTGCGCCATCAGCGGTTCGGCCTTTTCGGTCAGATACAGGTTCCAGGCGCGGCGGTCGTTCGGATCGGGCTTGCGGCACACCATGCCCGATTCCGCCAGCCGATCGATCATCCGCGAAAGCGTGATCGGCTCGACTTCGAGCAGATCGGCCATCTCGCTCTGGCGCATGCCTGGCTCGCGCTTGAGCCGTGCGACCGTGCGCCATTGTAGGCTGGTCATTCCCAGATCGCGGATGTTGCCGTCGAACATCCGGCGGAAAAGCCTGGCGGTATCGTTGATGAGAAAACCGATCGAGTCTGTCATGGCTATCGATATAATAGCATATGACACTAACTCAAAGAGCGAATGCATTTGCATCCGGGCGGATGTTTTGGCAGTCTTTGTGTCATGACATTGACAGCCGACATCTTCTGGTCGTTCCGCTCGCCTTACAGCTATCTCGCGACGCGGCGGTATCGCGCGATGGCAGAGCGCTACGACCTCGCGCTCAACCTGCGCCCGGTCTATCCGCTGGCGATCCGCCAACCCGATTTCTTCGAGAAGAGCCAGCCCGGCTGGCTGCGTTACACGCTGACAGACGTATTCCGGCTGGCGCAGTATCTGGACATCCCGTTTGCGCCGCCGAACCCAGACCCGATCAAGCAGAACATCGCGACGCGGACGATCTCGCCCGACCAGCCTCATGTCTATCGCATCACGCGGCTGGGGCAGGTGGCCTCGCGCCAGGGCAAGAGTCTTGCCTTCTGCGACGAGGTTTCGCGGCTGATCTGGGGCGGCACCGCTGGCTGGCACGAGGGCGAGCATCTGGCAGGGGCAGCCGCGCGGGCCGGGCTTGACCTCGCCGAGCTTGACGCAATTGCGCTGGCCGAGCCCGAGGCGCTGGACGCCGAGCTTGCCGCCAACCAGGAAGCGCTGGAAATGGCGGGCCACTGGGGCGTGCCGACCCTGGTGTTCGATGGCGAACCGTTTTTCGGTCAGGATCGGATCGATCTTGCCATCTGGCGCATGGAGCAGGCTGGCCTTAAAGAGCGGGGATGACCCAGCCCAGCACCACCATCACCACCAGCCGCATCCGCTCCTTCGACGGCACCGAGCTTGCGGTGCACCAAACCGGCGAGGGCAGGGCGCTGTTGCTGCTCCACGGGCTGTTCTCGAGCGCGGAGACCAACTGGATCAAGTTCGGCCATGCGGCAAGGCTGGCGAGCGCGGGCTTTCGCGTCATCATGCCCGATCTGCGCGCGCATGGGCAAAGCGGTGCACCGCATGATCCAGCCGCCTATCCGCGCGATGTGCTGGTCGACGATGCATTGTCGCTGATCGATACGCTCGGGCTCGACGATTTCGACCTCGGTGGCTTCTCGCTGGGGGCGCGCACCACCGCCAAGCTGCTGGCGGCAGGGGTGACCCCGCGCAAGGCGGTGCTCGCCGGCATGGGCTGGGAAGGGCTGACCGGCTGGGGACGGCGGCGCGATTTCTTCGTCACCGCGATCGACCGGCGCGACGAGGTCAAGCGCGGCGATCCGCATTTCCTGGCGGTTGCGTTCATGAAGACCCAGGGGATCGACCCCATCGCTGCGCGCTTGCTGCTCGACAGCTTTGGCGACGTCGATACCGATGCGCTGGTCAAGCGCGACGTTCCAGTGCTGGTGGTCTGCGGCGCCGACGACCAGGACAACGGCTCTGCGCCCGAGCTGGCGCGGCAGCTGCACGTTGCAACCTATCGCGAGATCAGGGGCACGCACATGTCGAGCGTGCTGGAGCCCGCGCTGGCGGACGAAATGGTTTCATTTCTCACCGCTTGACGCTCCGCCGTGGCGGTTCCATCGTTGCTGCCATGCTGCTGCGCCGGTGTACGGCGCATGATGAGAAGGTGTCTGAAATGAAATCCCTGAAATCGATCGTGTCCGTCATCGCATTGTCCGTTGCCGCCTGCGCTGTTCCCGCATTTGCCGAAGGCGCTGCTCCGCAGAGCGTCGCTGCCAAGCCGACCGCTGCCGAGGCCGATGCCTTTGTTACCGCTGCCGAAAAGGAGATGTACGACTACATCATCTCGGCCAGCCGGGTGTTCTGGGTCAACTCGACCTATCTCACCGACGATACCAATGCGCTGGCGGCCGAGGTCGGCGCCAAGGGGACCGAGATGCAGGTGCGCTTCGCGCTCGAGGCGGCGAAGTTCAACGATGTCGCAGGGCTCAGCGACGAGACGCGGCGCAAGCTCGACAAGATGCGCGGCGGCATCGTGCTGCCCGCGCCGACCACTCCGGGCGCAGCGGCCGAGCTCAACACCATCGCCACCAACCTGCAGTCGATCTACGGCAAGGGCAAGGGTACGCTTGATGGCAAGCCGGTGAACGGATCGGACATCGAGGCAGCCATGGGCGAAAGCCGTGACCCCGATGCGCTCAAGGAAATGTGGGCGAGCTGGCACGACAATGTCGGCGCGCCGATGAAGGACGACTACGCCCGGATGGTCGACATCGCCAACCAGGGCGCGCGCGAGCTGGGCTTCAAGAATGTCGGCGCGATGTGGCGCTCGCAATACGACATGAGCGCGGACGAGTTCGCTGCGCTGACCGAGAAGCTCTGGCAGCAGGTCAAGCCGCTGTACGACGATCTGCACTGCTACACCCGTACCAAGCTCAACGAGAAATATGGCGATGCGGTGCAGGCCAAGACCGGACCGATCCGCGCCGATCTGCTCGGCAACATGTGGGCACAGGAATGGGGCAACATCTATGATGTGGTGGCGCCTGCGGGCGCGGGCGACATCGGCTACGACGTCACCGAACTGCTCAAGGCCAAGCAGTATGATCCGATCAAGATGGTCAAGGGCGGGGAGGCGTTCTTCTCCTCGCTGGGCTTTGCGCCGTTGCCCGAGACCTTCTGGCAGCGCTCGCAGTTCACCAAGCCCGCCGACCGCGAGGTGATCTGTCACGCCTCGGCATGGGACGTCGACAACAAGGACGATATCCGCATCAAGATGTGCATCAAGGTGAATGCCGACGACTTCACCACCATCCACCATGAGTTGGGGCACAATTACTATCAGCGGGCCTATAACAAGCAGGACACGCTGCATCTCGATGGCGCCAATGATGGCTTCCACGAGGCGATCGGCGACATGGTCGCGCTGTCGATCACGCCCGATTATCTGGTCGAGATCGGCCTGCTCGACAAGGCCAAGGTACCCGGCGCGGACAAGGACCTTGGGCTGCTGCTGCGGCAGGGCATGGACAAGCTGGCGTTCCTGCCCTTCGGCCTGCTGGTCGACCGGTGGCGCTGGGGCGTGTTCGACGGCAGTATCAAGCCTGCCGGATACAACGAGGCCTGGACGGCGCTCCGCCTGCAGTACCAGGGTATCACGCCGCCGGTTGATCGGCCCGACAATGCGTTCGACGCTGGCGCGAAATACCATATCCCCGGCAACACGCCCTATACCCGCTATTTCCTCGCGCGAATCCTGCAGTTCCAGTTCTACAAGGCCGCTTGCGACATCGCCGGCTGGAAGGGCCCGCTGCATCGGTGCACCTTCTACGGCAACAAGGAGGTCGGCAACCGGCTGAACGCGATGCTGGAGATGGGTGCGTCCAAGCCCTGGCCCGATGCGCTCGAGGCTTTTACCGGATCACGCGAAATGGATGGCACAGCAATGGTCGAATACTTCGCGCCGCTGCAGACGTGGCTCAAGGAGCAGAACAAGGGCAAGCAATGCGGTTGGTAAGCGGCGCTGGTTTCAGGGGTCGGTAACAGAACAGGAGCAGAAACTACGGCCCGAGAGCCGCAGCATCTGCCCCTGTCTGAGGTCGCAGCGACCGATGACCGGTCGTTAGAATGATGGGGCCTGCTCTCCTGAAGCGGGGGGCGCCTCTTGCCGGAAAACAGGCCCCGAGGCACCGCGCATGAGGGAATCGCGCGCAGCACCTATCTGTTGGGCGGGCTACAGCCGGAGCTGATTACCGCTTGGTGTTGGTATACGGCGCACCGGCAGCGCTGGTCGTCGAGGGAACAACGGTCGGATCGACATAGTCGCTATTCTCGTCGGCCTGCGGCGCAGGATCGACCTTGCTCTTGCGGGTCAGCGCGATGGCTGCTGCGATCAGCGCGATACCGCCAGCCGCAAGGCCGATGGCCACTGCCGGATGCGCCCGTGCCTGGTCGGCGGCGTATTTGCTGTTCTGGCTGACCTTGGCGGAAAGCTCGCGTGCGGCAACCGTCAGACGCTCAGAGGCATCTTGCGCTAGTTCGCCGGCCTTGTCGCGAAGCGGGCCCATTTCGGTGGTCAGCGCCTTGGCATTGTCCGAAATGATGTGCGCGGCAGCGTTCGCGTTGCGGCGGGCGAGGTCGGATGCGATCCGGGCGTTCTCCGAAATCACTTCGCCGGCCAGCTTGGCGGTTTCGGTGGCCTTGGCGCGCAGTTCGTCGCGGTGGTCATTGACCGATGCAAATGCACTCGCAGCTTCCGTGCGGGCACGTTCGGCGAGGTTCAGCGCGTCTTCCTTGATGCGCGCTGCAGCAGTCTTGATGGCATCGCTCATAGATAATCTCCTTGGCTTCATCGGCTGGGGTTACCATTCCGTTGATGGAGGCATTACGCCGACCACCGCCAAATGTTCCCTTGATCCCGACACAAACTGCATGGTTTTCGACAGAGGAATGCAAAAAGGCCGCCGGGTTGCCCCGACGGCCTTTGTTTCTGTAGCAGTTAGAGAGGGTTGGATCAGGCAGCCGGCTCAAGCACCGGCGGGGCTTTTTTTGGCCCCTCTCCCGGCTGGTCCGGATTGCCGTCGAACTGATCCTGCATCTTCTGGTAAGGCGATGCATAGCGATCGCGAAGATCCTTCCACTCCATAATCATGGTGCCGCCCGTGGCGTTATGCTGCTTCTCCCATGCGCCCAGCATGTCGAGGCAGGCGTGGTCGATATGGTCGAGATGTTCGACATGCACGTGCACTTCGCGGCCCGACTTGACGGTTTCCAGCACGCTCGCAAGCCGTGGGATCGAGAAGAAGGTTGCCGATCCGTGCAGGAACACATCGGTGCGGTTGGCCATCTCGTCGTCCTCCAGATCAACCCGCACATGCGTGAAGGTGTACACCACCTTGGCGGTGGCCAGCACGAAGCCGATGATCACGCCGGTGAGCAGATCGAACACCACGATGCCGCCCAGCGTCGCGAAGTAGATCACCAGTTCGATCCGGCCATAAGAGGCGATCTTCTTGATCTGTGCGATGTTGACCAGCTTGTAGCCGGTATACACCAGGATCGCGGCCAAGGCTGCGGTGGGGATATAGGCCAGCAGCCAGGGCAGGGCGGCAACCGTGCCGAGAATCCAGACGCCGTGCATGATCGCCGAGAGGCGCGATTTGCCACCGGCCTGGACATTCGCGGACGAACGCACGATCACGCCTGTCATCGGCAGCGCGCCGACCGCACCGCACAGCATGTTGCCGATGCCCTGCGCGCGCAGCTCCTTGTCGTACTTGGTGCGCGGGCCGGTGTGCATCTGGTCGACCGCGGTGGCGCACAGCAGCGTCTCGGCGCTGGCGACGAACGCGAAGACCACACCCAGTAGCAGGATGTCCATCGAAAGGCCGCGCTGAAAGGCTTCGGCCGTGGGGATGTTGAGCGATGCTACGATGTTGTCCGGCACGGTAACGCGGTTGATGTCGAACCCGGCGAACAGCGCGACCAGCGTGCCAACGATCACGGCGATCAGCGGGGCGGGGACGACGGCGAGCGACTTGGGCTTGAACTGGTTCCACAGCAGGATCGCAGCGATCGTCGCGACGCCAACCATGGCCGCGAGGTGATGGCTGTCCATCGCCATCGGGAACACGGCCTTGTAGATCGCCTCGGGGATCGAGATCAGGTTCTCGAGGCCGCTTCCACGCGGGCTGTCATCGATCATCACATGAAACTGCGAACCCAGGATCAGCACGCCGATCCCGGCGAGCATCCCGTGAATGACAGACGGCGATATCGCACGAAACCACTGGCCGAGCCGCGCGACCCCTGCCATCAGCTGCAGCGCGCCGGCGATCAGGCCGACGACACCCATCATGATCAGGCCGTGCTCTGCCACCAGCTGATAGCACAACACGGCAAGACCCGCCGCCGGTCCGCTGACCTGCAGCGGAGAACCGGCGAGCGAGCCCACGACGATCCCGCCGATGATGCCCGTGATCAGCCCCAGCGCAGGCGGTGCGCCCGATGCAATGGCAACGCCAAGGCACAGGGGCAACGCCACCAGGAACACGACGACAGAGGCCAGCAGATCCTGTGGCCAGCTTTTCTTCATCGTCTCGAATTCACCCATCGGGGCGGTAGTCGCGGTCATGATCATGCTCCTGGGGATCGGATGGTCAGGGACTCAGGTTCAGGCTGCACATTCATGCTTGGCCACGGCAATCGCGGCCATTTCACTGGCGTAATGCTCGTGCACGGCCACGAACTTGCCGGTGGTGTCATCATAGGCGGTCACATCGCCCGTGCGGATATCATAGACCCAACCGTGGAGCTGAAGCTCACCCGCGGCGAGCCGCGCGGCGACGGCGGGGTGGGTCCTGAGGTGATTAAGCTGCAGGATGACATTTTGTTCCAGCAGCATCTGCATCTTGCCCGCATCATCGAGGTTGCTGCCCAGATGGTTTACCACTTCGACCGCAGCGCGGGTATAGCCCAGCCATTCGCGAACATGGGGCAGGCCGTCCAGACCCTCGGGGTTCATCGCACCCTTCATGGCACCGCATTCGGTGTGCCCGCAGATCACGATGTGCGGCACCTTGAGCGCAGCAACCGCGAACTCGATCGAGGCGGTCATGCCGCCGGTGTGGTTGGTGTGCGGGGGAACGATGTTGCCTGCATTGCGGCAGATGAACAGCTCGCCCGGATCGGTCTGCGTGATCATCGCGGTTTCGATGCGCGAGTCCGAGCAGGTGATGAACAGGGCTTCGGGCGACTGGCCCTTGGCGAGGCTTTCGAACAGCTCCTGCTTCTCGGGGAAGACTTCGGTCTGGAAGCGGACGACGCCTGCGGCGAAATGGGGCATGGGGAGGCTCCTTCTTGATAGATGTCTAAAGGGTCAGGACCAGAGTTCTCGCACTTCCTGCAGCTCTCCGGCCAGGGCCGCCGGGGCGCGGGCCTCGACAAAGGCCAGACCTTCGGTGATCCAGCCCGCGATCTGCGGCTGGGCAAGGCTGTAGAGGTGCTGTCTGCCGTTGCGCCGTTCCGCAACCATCCGGGCAGCCCGTAACAGGCTGAGATGCTGGGAAAGACGGGTCGGGGGCAGGTTGAGCCTCTGTGCGAGCGTGTTCACGTCACACTCGCCCGTGCGCAGTTCCTCGATCAGACGTATCCGGTCGGGATGCGCGATGAGCTTGAAGAACTCGGCAAGCTCACGGGCGATAGGGATGCGCTTTGGCATGAGTCGCAGGCTGGCGCATCTTCAGCCCTGCGTCAATGCATATCTGCAAATATATGCAGGCGTTATGATAAAGTTACCGGAACGGCGGCTCGTTGAAGGCGCGCAGCTTGCGGCTGTGCAGCGAGTTGCTCTCCCCGCGCAGCATTTCGCAGGTGCGGATTCCGATCTGCATGTGCGCGGCGATCGCCTCCTCGTAGAAGCGATTCGCCTGGCCGGGCAGCTTCAGTTCACCGTGCAGCGGCTTGTCCGATACGCACAGCAAAGTGCCGTAGGGCACGCGGAAGCGATAGCCCTGTGCGGCGATGGTCGCGCTTTCCATGTCGATTGCCACCGCGCGCGATTGCGAGAACCGCAGCGCGCTGGCCGAATAGCGAAGCTCCCAGTTCCGGTCGTCGGTGGTGACCACCGTTCCGGTGCGCATCCGTCGCTTGAGATCGGCGCCGCTGGTGCCGGAGATTTCCTCCGCCGCGCCGGCCAGCGCCTGCTGGATTTCCGCGATGGGAGGGATCGGGATTTCCGGCGGCAGCACATCGTCCATGATGTGGTCGTCGCGCAGATAGGCATGGGCGAGCACATAGTCGCCGATCCGCTGGGTGGGGCGCAGGCCGCCGCAATGGCCGATCATCAGCCACACTTCGGGGCGCAGCACGGCAAGGTGATCGGTGATCGTCTTGGCGTTGGACGGGCCGACGCCGATGTTGACCAGGGTAATGCCGCCGAAATCGGGCGCGATCAGGTGATAGGCGGGCATCTGGTGGCGCCGCCATGCGCTGTCGGCCACCAGCTGGCTGGGGTCGGACCCCGGCTGATCGGTGTACAGCCCGCCCGCGCCCGACAATGCGGTGTAATGGCCCTTGCCGATCTGGCTGCAGGCCCAGCCGACGAATTCATCGACATAGCGGTGATAGTTGGTGAACAGGATGAAGCGCTGGACATGCTCGGGCGGGGTGCCGGTGTAGTGCCGGAGCCGCGCCAGCGAGAAATCGGTGCGCAGGCCATCGAACAGCGACAGCGGGCGGTCCATGCCCTGGCCGAACGGCAGAAAGCCGTCGGCGATCTCGTCCCCGATATCGGCAAGCTCGGTGGTCGGGAAATGGCGGGCGAGTTCGAGCGGGGTGATTCCCCCCAGGTCCATCCCGGCGATCCCGTCGAGCACATAGGGGAAGGGGATTTCCTGGGTGCTTGCCTCGACCGACATGGCCACGTCGTAGTTCTCGCGCAGCAGGTTCAACTGCTCGGTCAGATAGTCGGCGAACAGGCGTGGCCGGGTGACGGTGGTGGTGTAGAGCCCCTGCGCGTTCAGCCGCCCGAACGCCAGGCCGGTGGAGGAGCCGCGCTCGCGTCCATCATACTCGATCCGCAGCAGCGGATAGCTGAAACCGCCATTGCGGCGCTGCTCCGCATCGGGGAGCGTTCCATGCTCGACAAAGGCCCGGATGGCGGTCTGGAGATTGGCAACCGACTGCTCATAATGGTCGGCAAGGGCGGTGATGATCTGGTCTACACTGTTCATGTTCGACGCTTAACGACTTTGCGCGACACTGTCATTACCGGAAAATGACCGCCCCGCTGCGGTTTTTCGAGAGCTTGCAACCTGCGACAGGCACCGCTTATGATGCACCCCACACACCAAAGGGGGGGGCAGGAGATGACGATGCACAGGCGAGTGACATTGCAGATGTTGAAAACGGGTCTGGTGGGCTGCCTTGTGCTGGCCGCCGCGCAGATGCCTGCGCTGGCGCAGCAACCGCCGTCCGGCAACCCGGACGACATGACCGAAGTCAACGCCTTCACCCCGGCGAGCGTGCGCCAGATCCTGTCGTCCTTCGGCACCGCCATCACCATTGCCGACCGCCAGACGCCCGAGGGGCGCCCGTTCGTCGAGGCGAGCTTCGGTCAGCTGAAGATCAACATGTTCTTCACCGCCTGCCCGCCGGGGCAGCCCGATCAGTGCCAGGGGCTTTACCTTCTCGCGTTCTGGCCCAAACCGGCGGAGCGCAACCTTGCCAACCTTACCCAGGCGGCAGGCGACTTCAACCGGCTCTACGAGTTCAGCAAGGCGGGCGTTTCGGTGGCGGGCGAGCCGTTCGTGGCTCGGTATCTGATCAGCGATTTCGGCGTGAAGCGAGGAACGCTGCGGCGCGAGGTCACCAACTTCGTGGTGCTGGCGCAAAGGTTCAACCAGGAAGTCGTCGCGCCGCCTGCGCGGTAACACGACCGATCCGCGCGGCCGCGGGCGGGAATGACACGGGCAACAAAAAAGCCGGGCTCCTTTGGGAGGAACCCGGCTTTTTGTGTGTCGGTATCGAACCCGATCAGGCGTCGGTATCGTCGCCTTCGGCTTCTTCGGTCTCATCCTGCGGGATGAGGCCCGGTTCGGCATTGGGGTCAAACTTTTCGACGAAGCCGGCAGGCTGCTGGTCTTCTTCGAACATCTGACGCATCACGTCGACGCCGGCCTTCTGCAGCTCGGCTTCGTCATCGCTGCGCGCAACGTTGACGGTGACGCTGACCGAAACTTCCGGGTGCAGCGCGATCTTGACCGGGAACACGCCCAGCGTCTTGATCGGGCGTTCCAGGATGATCATCGCCTTGGTGACGGCGGTGGCACCAGCTTCGTTCAGCGCATCCGAGATATCGCGAACCGAGACCGAGCCGTAAAGCTGGCCGCTGTTCGACGATGCGCGGATGAGGATGACCTGCATGCCATCGACCGTTTCGGCACGCTTGGCAGCTTCGTCACGCTTGGCGACGTTGTCGGATTCGATGCGCTCACGGTTGGCTTCGAAGACCTTGCGGTTGGCTTCGTTGGCGCGCAGGGCCTTCTTGTTGGGCAACAGGAAGTTGCGGGCATAGCCGTCCTTCACGGTGACGACGTCACCGATCGAGCCAAGCTTCTCGATCCGTTCGAGCAAAATGATCTGCATGTCTCTTGCTCCTTACTTCACGATGTACGGCAGCAGGCCGACGTGGCGTGCGCGCTTGATAGCCTTGGAAAGTTCACGCTGCTTCTTGCCGGAAACGGCAGTGATGCGGCTGGGAACGATCTTGCCCCGCTCGGACATGAAGCCCTGCAGCAGGCGCACATCTTTGTAATCGATGGCGGGAGCATTCTTGCCCGAGAACGGGCAGGACTTGCGGCGGCGGAAAAATGGGCGTGCCATGTGTCTTTATCCTTCCTGGCTCAAGCGTCGCGGTCGCGGCGGGGGCGACGTTCGCGGTCCTGCTTGCGCATCATGACCGACGGGCCTTCTTCCAGCTCGTCGACGCGCACGGTCAGATAGCGGATGACATCTTCGTTGATCGACGTCTGGCGTTCCAGCTCGGCGACGACGCCGGCGGGGGCGTCGATGTTGAGCATCACGAAGTGCGCCTTGCGGTTCTTCTGAATCTTGTAGGCGAGGTTGCGCAGGCCCCAGGTCTCGGTCTTGGTGACCTTGCCTGCGTTCTGTTCGACAATCTCGGTGGCGGTCTGGGCCAGCGCGTCTACCTGGGCCTGTGACAGGTCCTGGCGCGCCAGAAAGACATGCTCGTAAAGCGGCATGTATTGGCTTCCTTTACTCATCTGCCGATCGCTGATGCGCGCACCATGCAACGCACCCCTCCGGCTTTCTTCGAATGCCCGCAGACGATCAGTCGTCCGAAGGCAAGCGCGGGCTAATACCCAGAACCTTGAAGAAAGCAAGCGCGGAGACGAGAAAAAGAGGCATCTGGAAAGGATTCCCGATCAATTCGAGGAGTTGAAGATCAGCACCTTGTTGCGGCCGCTGTGCTTGGCTTCATATAGGGCCGCATCGGCATTGCGCAGAACCTGGCGGTTGGGTTCGCCCGGATTGAACGGCGCAATGCCTGCCGAGAAGGTTACCCGGCCGATATTCTGGCCGTTGTCCTTGTTGACCAGCGAACGTTCGGCCAGCTCCTCGCGAACAGCGTCGATCTGCTGCTTGGCTTCCTGGGTGCTGGTGTTTTCCAGCACGATGACGAACTCCTCGCCGCCATGCCGGGCCAGATGGCAGTTGCCCCGGCCGAACCCGTCGAGCGTCTTGGCCACCAGCTGCAGCACGCGGTCGCCCGCTTCATGGCCGTGGGTATCGTTGACCTGCTTGAAGTGATCGATGTCGATGAACGCGACGGAGAGAGGCTCGAAGCGCTCCTTGGCACGGATCGTTGCGGCGGAGAACTGCTGTTCGAACGCCCAGCGGTTGGGGAGGCCCGTCAGCTGGTCGCGCTGCGCCTTGTCGTTGGCCTCGTCGAGCCGGTTGCGCATCTGGCTGAGCTTCTTGGTGCTCTGGTCGAGGCTTTCGCTCGCCTTCTTGGTCGATTGCAGCATCTGCGAGGTGATCTTGAGCAGCGCCTTGAACTGCGCCTCGATCGGCATGTCGGCCTGGTCGGCCGGGTCCAGATCGCGCATCCAGTCGAGCCGGGACTGCAGCACCTCGGCATAGGCCATGCTTTCCTTGCCGCTCTTGCTCAGCGTCTTGAAGCCGCCAGCAAGCAGCGTCTCGCTCTCGGCGACAAGCGCGTTCAGGTCCTTGACCTTCATCTGGCCTTCGCATTCGTCCAGGATTTCCGCAACGATCTCGGGCGACAGCCGCCCGTTGGCATCGAGCTTGCGGTTCACAGCCTCGCGCAGCATCATGTTGCCGCCGTTGAGATATTCCCACGCCAGCCGGTAATGATCGGGCACCGGGTCCAGCTGAACCTGTTCAAGGAACGAGAACACCTTGAGGTACTGGAGCTTGCTGATGTTTTCAAAGACGGTTTCTTCCCGCGGGGCGTCGTCCTCCGCCTTGGACTGGCCCGCCAGGATGGAAGCCGCCAGCTTCATCCGGTCCCTGAAATTGCCTCGCTGTACCTGGTGTTCCGCCATCGGTTGAGCCCAATCGTCCTTAATCAACTCTTCACCAGCATTAACGACCGCGCGTCGCAGGCCTTAAGTGGAAACTTGATGTCGAGACGATTTTGTAACCTGGCGTAACCGGACGGGTCAGGGGGGCGAGGTCCAAAGCTGCCGGGCGACCGCCAGTCCGGCATAGCGCGGCTGGTCGATCAGGCAGTTTTCCACCGCCAGCCGGCGCAGATGATCGTGCTGCATCCGGGTCACGCTGCCAGGCTCGCAGCGCAACCGCTTGCGTAAGGTGCCGGCATCCATGCCGATGTCGGCAAGCCTGTGCTGCTGCAGGGCGGCAAAGCCCGGGCCCATGGCGGCGTCGCGCGCGGCCATGCCCAGCGCGTTGATCGCGACCTTCGCCTCGAACCTTGCATGGCCGCTGGCCTGGTCCGCGATCTGCGCATCGAGCCAGCCGCTCACCGCACCGATCAGCGCCGCGCCGCTTGGCACGCCGTTTTCGGTTGCGTGCTCCGCCTCGGGCCATGGCATCGGGGCTTCTGGCGACGGCAGGTCGTCGGACAGCATCAGCAGCAGGTCGATCTCGACCTCGGACGCGCGCCGCCCGATCACCAGCCGCTCGGGCCCCTCCCGCTCGCTTCGCCGCCAGATATCGGCCATCACCAGGCAGCACACCCCCCACCACAGGCACGAATAGACCAGCCAGAAGCGGAAGCGCGCCGGATCGACCGCATGGCCGGTCAGCGCCTCGTAATGCTGGAGCATGGCGCCGGGCTGCGCAAAGCCGCCCAGCATCTGATCATAGCGGCCGAAGCGCCAGCTGGGGATGCAGCCAAAGGCAAGGTCCTGCACCGGGTCTCCCAGATGCGCGAGCTCCCAGTCGAGCACGGCGGACAGGCCATCGGGTGTCAGCAGCAGGTTTCCCATGCGGAAATCGCCGTGGCACAGCGAAGGCTCGACAAGGGCGGGCAGGGCACGCTCGAGCCAGCCGAAGGCCAGCGCATAGATCGGCGAGACACCGCCCAGCGAATGCCAGCGCTGCTCGAGCTCGGCGACCATCTCGGCAGGGCTGCGACAGGGCAGTTCGGCGGGAAGGCGGCCCGGAGATATGGCATGGATCGCCGCGAGCTGCTCGGCCCATTGGCGTGGCAGGCCTGCCAGCGCCTCGCCATAGGCAGGGTCGCGCAGCAGCACCTGCGGCAAGGCTTCGCCAGCGGCGCAGGCCATGATGAAGCCTTCGCCAAGCCCGTCCTCCGGTCGCAGCCGCGCGCGCACCGCCGGCACCATCACCCCATGCTCGCCCGCTCGCTCGATCACGTCGGCCTGGCCGTCGAGCGAGAGGCTGGCGGATTCGATCGCCGCATCGTCGCCGCTCAACCCTTCGGGCATCCGCCGCAGGATCAGCGGCTCGTCGCCCCAGCCAAAGCGCCAGCTCTGCATGCTCGCACCGCCGGAAAGCCGCTGCAAACCGCTCAGCGGACCGTCGCCGCCCAGCCGCTCGCGGCAAAGCGTTTCCAGCGACGCTGCAAAAAGTGTATCGTCCATGGCGAGGTGTTAAGTGATCGATTAACAGGCCGCAAGCACCTTGCAACGCTGCGTCATCGGAGATAACGGGCGGCGCTTGTCGCGCGAGGCCGGGGGGTCTTGCCAGCGACGGACAGATCGGGGCGAGGGACAGCAGGATCATGACACGCGCATTCATTTTTCCCGGACAAGGCAGCCAGAAGGTCGGCATGGGCAGGGAGCTCGCCGCCTCGAGCACCCAGGCGCGCGAGGTTTTCCAGGAGGTCGACGATGCGCTGGGGCAGAACCTGTTCCGACTGATGTGCGAGGGCGATGCGGACGAGCTGCAGCTGACCGAAAACGCCCAGCCTGCGATCATGGCCAACGCCATCGCCACGCTGCGCGCGCTGCAGCATGAAGCAGGCACCGGCAGCCCGGTCAGCTTCGCCTATGTCGCGGGGCACAGCCTGGGTGAATATACCGCATTGTGCGCAGCCGGATCGTTCGATCTGGCGACGACGGCGCGGTTGCTGAAGATCCGTGGTCAGGCAATGCAGGCGGCAGTACCGGTCGGCGTCGGCGCGATGGCGGCGCTGCTGGGCATCGAGTTCGAGCAGGCTGTCAAGGCCGCCGAGCAGGCGGCGCAGGGGGAGGTGTGCGCGGTCGCCAACGACAACGCGTTCGGCCAGGCGGTCATCTCGGGCCATGCCAGCGCGGTCGAACGCTGCCTGCCGATCGCCAAGGAGCTTGGCGCGCGCAAGGCGATGATGCTGCCGGTCTCGGCCCCGTTCCACTGCGCGCTGATGCAGCCTGCGGCCGACCGCATGGCCGGCGCACTGTCCGAAACCGAAATCCGCGAGCCTGTCGTGCCGTTGTTCGCCAACGTCACCGCAGCGCCGGTGAGCGACCCTGCGGAAATCGGCGCGCTGCTGGTCGAGCAGGTCACCGGCATGGTGCGCTGGCGCGAATCCGTGATGGCGATGCACGCCGCTAGCGTGGATCAATTCATTGAGCTGGGCGGCAAGGTGCTGGTCCCGATGATCAAGCGCATCGTCGAGGATGTCGCCTGCGACAGCCTGGTCGACATGCGCGATATCGAAAGCCTGTTGGAGGCGGTGTGATACTTGCTCCTCCCCTTTGACGGGGGAGGATACGAAGGCTTGGCAGCTTGCTGCCTAGCCGGTGTTGGAGAGGGTTGGGCGGTGTCCGCATTCCCCTCTCGCGCTGCGACTGGGTGGCAAAGCCACCAAGTCTCGCGGCCTTTCCCGCAAGGGGAGAGGCGTTAACAGTCAGGAGACTTCAATGTTCGATCTTACAGGCATGACCGCCCTCGTCACCGGCGCCAGCGGCGGCATCGGTTCCGCGATCGCGCGCGGACTGGCGGCGCATGGTGCGCGGCTGGCGCTGTCGGGGAGCAACGCAGCCAAGCTTGATGCCTTTGCAGCCCAACTGGGCGGCGACCATGTCACGCTGGCGTGCGACCTGTCCGACCCGGCTGCGGTCGATGCGCTCGTGCCGCGCGCGGTCGAGGCGCTGGGCGGGCTCGACATTCTGGTCAACAATGCCGGGATTACCCGCGACAACCTCGCGATGCGGATGAAGGACGACGAGTGGTCCGACGTGATCCGCGTCAATCTGGAAGCCGCGTTCCGCCTGTGCCGCGCGGCTGCCAAGCCGATGATGAAGGCGCGCTTCGGCCGCATGATCTCTATCACCAGCGTGGTCGGTGCCACCGGCAATCCGGGACAGGCCAATTATGCTGCGTCCAAGGCTGGCCTTGTCGGCATGTCCAAGGCGCTGGCGGCAGAGCTTGCCAGCCGCAACATCACCGTCAATTGCGTCGCCCCCGGCTTCATCGCCTCGGCCATGACCGAGGTGCTGCCCGAGGGGCAGAAGACCGCGCTGCTGGGCCGCATTCCGGCGGGCAAGCTGGGCGAAGGGGACGATGTCGCCGCCGCCGTGATATATCTTGCCAGCCGCGAATCCGGCTATGTCACCGGCCAGACGCTGCACGTGAACGGCGGCATGGCGATGCTGTGACCTGCCGTCGCGGGCAAGCAGCGCGGCGCATCCACCATGTTTGGCTGCGCCCGCCTCTTGCCAGCGATCAAAAGCCGCATTAGGGCGGGCGGGTATTTTCGTTCGCACATCCATTTACACACTATTGAAGGAACTCTGAATGAGTGAGACTGGGGACCGCGTTAAAAAGATCGTGATCGAGCATCTCGGCGTTGAAGCAGAGAAGGTCACCGAGGACGCAAGCTTCATCGACGATCTGGGCGCTGACAGCCTCGACATCGTCGAACTGGTGATGGCTTTCGAGGAAGAGTTCGGAGTTGAAATTCCCGACGACGCCGCCGAGAAGATCAGCACCGTCAACGATGCCATCGAATATATCGACAGCCACAAGGGCTGATCTGCAGCTGACACAGGGGCTGGGCCCGAAGTGCCTGCGCAAACCGCACCAGCGGTCGCAGGAGGGCAGCGTCGTCATGATGCAGATGGCGACCATGTGAAATAGGATGGCTTCCCTGTCTGTCGCGGTGCGACCGGGGAAGCCATTTTTCGTTCCGGCCAGTGCCCTCGAGCGTTTGAGGGAACTGATCGCACAGAAGATATGCAGGAGTGAGGGCGTATGCGCCGCGTAGTCATAACGGGTCTGGGACTGGTCACGCCATTGGGGGCGGATGTCGAGACGACATGGGCGAACCTCATCGCCGCCAAGTCGGGCGCGGGACCGATCACCCGGTTCGATGCGAGCGATCAGAAGTGCCGCATCGCCTGCGAAGTGAAGCCCAAGGACCATCCCTGGGGCTTCGATGCGGACAAGCGCGTCGATCACAAGGTCCAGCGCCAGGTCGATCCGTTCATCATCTATGGCATCGATGCTGCGGGCCAGGCGCTTGAAGACGCCGGGCTGACCGACATGAGCGAGGAAGAACGCTTCCGCGCGGGATGCTCGATCGGTTCGGGCATTGGCGGTCTGCCGGGAATCGAAAGTGAATCGCTGCTGCTGGCCGAAAAGGGTCCGGGCCGCGTATCGCCCCACTTCGTCCACGGTCGGCTGATCAACCTCATCTCGGGCCAGGTTTCGATCAAGTACGGCCTGATGGGACCCAACCATGCCGTCGTCACCGCGTGCTCCACCGGAGCACACTCGATTGGCGACGCAGCGCGGATGATTGCGCTCGACGATGCCGATGTCATGCTGGCGGGCGGCGCTGAAGCGACGATCTGCCCGATCGGCATCGCCGGCTTCGCGCAGGCGCGCGCGCTCAACATGACCTATAACGACCGCCCCGAACAGGCCAGCCGTCCCTATGACCAGGATCGCGATGGCTTCGTGATGGGCGAGGGCGCAGGCGTCGTCGTGCTCGAAGAGTACGAACGGGCCAAGGCGCGTGGCGCAAAGATCTATGCCGAGGTGGTGGGCTATGGCCTCTCGGGCGACGCCTATCACGTGACCGCGCCGCAGCCCGAAGGCAGCGGAGCCTATCGTTCAATGGAAATGGCGCTGAAGCGGGCGAACATGACCCCCGCCGATATCGATTACATCAACGCTCACGGAACTTCGACGATGGCCGACACCATCGAACTGGGCGCGGTCAAGCGGCTGTTCGGCGATGCCATTTCCAACGTTTCGATGAGCTCGACCAAATCGGCCATCGGCCATCTGCTGGGCGGCGCGGGCGCGGTCGAGGCGATCTTCTGCATTCTTGCGATCCGCGATCAGATCGTCCCGCCGACGCTCAACCTCGACAACCCGAGCGAGGGCTGCGAGGGCGTCGATCTGGTGCCCCACACCGCCAAGAAGCGCAAGGTGACCGCGGTGCTCAACAACAGCTTCGGTTTCGGCGGCACCAATGCCAGCCTCATCATGAAGGCGGTATAACGCCATCATGCTGCGCCGATTGGGATGCATCGTTCTGGCCGGAGCCGCGGCCCTGGTGCTGTTGATCGGCGGCAATTTCTATTGGGGCTGGACGGGTGAAGGCCCGGCGCAGCAGGAATTGGCAATCGTCATCCCCGCGGGCAGCTCGCTTGCCCGCGCAGCCCAGGTGCTCGAGGACAAGGGCGCGATCAGTTCGGCAGGGGCCTTCCTCAACCGGGCCAAGGTGTTCGGCGGCGATGATCCGATCAAGGCGGGCGAGTTCGTTATCCCCGCACGCGCCAGCAACGCGCAAATCCTCAACATCCTGCAGGGTGGCGAGGTCGTGCTGCGGATGGTCACCGTTCCCGAGGGCATGCCCAGCATCCTGGTGCAGGAAAAACTGATGCGCGAGCCGCTGCTTACCGGCGAGGTTCCGGTGCCCGAGGAAGGATCGCTGCTGCCCGAGAGCTACAGCTTCGAGCGCGGTGAAAAGCGCATCGCGGTGATGCTGCGGATGCAGAAGGCGATGCAGGACACCATCGCGGAACTGTGGCCCAAGCGCTCTCCCGAAACGGTGGTCAAGACGCCCAAGGAAGCGATCACGCTGGCCGCGATCGTCGAGAAGGAAACCGGCAAGCCGTCCGAGCGCCGGATGATCGCAGGGGTCTATTCCAACCGCATCCGCAAGGGCATGATGCTGCAGGCGGACCCGACCATCATCTACCCGATCACGCGCGGCAAGCCGCTGGGGCGGCGCATTCGCCAGTCCGAGATCGCCGATGTCAACGACTACAACACCTATGCGATGACGGGTCTGCCCAAGGGGCCGATCACCAACCCGGGGCGTGCCTCGATCGAGGCGGTGCTCAACCCGGCGCGGACCGAGGCGTTGTATTTCGTCGCCGACGGCACCGGCGGGCACGTCTTCGCCAACACGCTCGCCGATCACAACCGCAATGTCGAAAAGTGGTTCGCACTGCGCAGGGCGCGCGGCGAGATGTAGTCTGTTTCTGCTGAAGAAGCCCTAGCGGCTCCAGCGGCGCTTTTTCGCAGTCAGTGCAAGCCAGATTTCAAGCGCGATCGATCCTGCGATCAGCGCCTGGAAGCCCAGAACCTCGGCCGTGAGATTGGCCGGATCGCCAAACAGCCACGCGTTCTGCAGCACCAGACCAACGGCCGAAGCGATGAACAGCCACAACGCGACATGCCGCCGCAGCAGCAGCGCGATGACGCCCGCCGTGCCCGCAACGGTGGCGAGCACGAAGCCGTAGAACGCGATCGCGGGACGCGCGGCGTATATCGCCTGCTGTTCCGGCGCGAGCTTGCTCACATCGCCCAGGCCGATCACCGGATCGTACAGCAACGCGATGAGACCGATGACATTCCAGGCAAGCAACGCGATCGCCAGCAACCAGAACCAGCCAAGCGGGCGGGACATCAGCATTCAGAACCTCCAGAAACATTCAAAATGAAGCTTTCTGCTCATTTTGGCAAGCATGTCACGTAACCATGCATCGGGTCCAACCGGACTGTCGCCGGGAATGCGGCCAACTCATCGAAAAAAGCGATCAGGCCAGTCCAATCAATTCATTTCACTCCGTGCGGCAGGGTCGCTACATGCTGCGGTGCAAAAACAATTTTCCCCCATCGTTCAAAGGAGTTCTACTATGATTGGACGTCAGGTCCCCAATGTGTGCCTCAAAACGCGTGTGCGCGATGAGAGCATCGAAGGCCCCAATCCGTTCCGCTGGCAGGACCAGCTCACCGGCGATCTGCTTGCCGGCAAGCGCGTCGTCATCTTCTCGCTCCCCGGCGCGTTCACGCCGACCTGCTCGACCTCGCAGGTCCCCGGCTTCGAAGCGCTGTACGACGATTTCCGCGCGCAGGGCATCGACGAAATCTACTGCGTGTCGGTCAACGACGCGTTCGTGATGTACCAGTGGGGCAAGTCGCTGGGCGTCGAAAAGGTCAAGCTGCTTCCCGATGGCTCGGCCGACTTTACCCGCCGCATGGGCATGCTGATCCGCAAGGACCATGTCGGCTTCGGCGAGCGCAGCTGGCGCTATGCCATGGTCGTCGACAACGGTGTGGTCACCGACTGGTTCGAAGAGCCGGGCATCAACGACCACGGTCTGGACAGCGATCCCTATGGCGAAACCGCACCTGAAAACGTGCTCGCCAAGATCAAGACGAAGCAGCTCGAACTCGCATAAGCGAGAGCGCTCGCAACATACCCTGACGGGTCGCAAGCGGGGGGCGCGGAGCAGAGATGCACCGCGCCCCCTTTGTATGTTGCGCAGGCCAAGGCTAAGGCATCGTCATGCGACGCGAACCGATCATCATGACTGCCAGTATGGGCGCGGCGGATCAGGCCTGGGCCAATGTCCTGCGCCGCGCGCATTATCCGCCCGAGCGCAATGTGCTCGATGCGCATGTCACGCTGTTCCACCATTTGCCGGGTGCCTATGAGGCCGAGGCGGTGGCGCGCGCCAAGGCGCTGGCGGCAGAGTTTGCTGCCCCCGATGCCCGGCTGAGCGAGGTGATGAACCTGGGCCGCGGTGTTGCCTATCGCATCCATTCGCCGGGCCTGCTGGCGATCCGCGACATGATGGCAGAAGGGCTGCACGGCCTGCTGACCGCGCAGGACCAGGGCCAGCCCAGGCTCCACATCACGGTGCAGAACAAGGTCGAGCCGGCAGCGGCCAAGGCGCTGCTGCAACAGCTGAGCGCCGAATTCCTGCCGCGTCCGATCGCAATTACCGGGCTGGCGCTGCACCGCTATATGGGCGGACCATGGGAGCCGATCGGCGACTGGCGCTTTCGCGGCAAACAGCGCGCCTGAGCCGGGTCAGCGCCCCAGCGCGCGCGCTCCGGCTCTGACCGCCAGAACCAGCGTCGCAATGATCGCCGTGCCGGTGAGGGCGAACTTGAGCGGGGTCAGCACCGTCTTGGCATCCAGCAGATCGGCACGCCCGCTCAGCGCCAGAAGTTGCACGATATTCTCGGCGTAGTCCGCGACTATCCCGGCCAGCATTGTCAACGCGACCCAGCCCGCCGGTGCGCCGCCCAGCCGGACCGCAAGCCCGGCGAAGAAGGCGCCATAGGCCAGCGGATACAGCCCGTCATAGATCAGCGTGGCATGCGCGTGCACATCGCGCTGCCACGGTGTCAGCTGCGCCAGAAAGGCGCGGGCCTGTGTCCCGTTCAGCGTCAGGTCGAGCATCCCGCCGATCGCATCGCCCGTCTGTCGCAGCAATCCCGCCAGCAACACCATCGCGCCAAAGCTGATGGCGAGCACCGAGGTGCGGGAAAGGCGGGGAACGGCATCTGGCATCGAACCACTCCTAAAGCTGGCGCGGGTGATCCGGGCGGCTGCGGCAGTGCCACCATGCCCCGGCGCACGCGACAGGGCAATTGCCGGGTGTATCGCGCAGCACGAAGCGGGACGCCCCGCGAAACGGCGATTTGTCGCGGTTTGCGACAATTTGCCACAGCGCCCCCGCGAGGCCAACGGTTCAAGCTGGCTCAGTGGCCGGACTGCGACGGGGCAAGGCAACGCCCGTGTTCCGGCCCATCATCAGGTGTCTATTCCAAGGGGGAATACGTGTCCAAATTGAAATTCGGCAGCGCGCTCGCTGCCTGTGCGGTGCTGTGCGCCGGTACTTCGGCCTTTGCCCAGCAGGCGGGCCAGCCGGTCCCCAACATCGCCAATTACCAGGAGCTCAGAAAGTCGTTCCGCATCGGCATCCGCGTCAACAACCAGCTCAACGGCTTCGACCAGTCGGCCCGCTTCGAGCAGGACACGATCGACGACATCATCGACTTTCTCGACCCCAGCGTGATCGCCACCGTGGTCGGCTTCCAGAATGCCCAGCTGGGCGCGGTCTCGGGCGTGTTCGACATTCGCGGCGCGACCGCGGTGGCGGGCTATCTGCAGAACAGCGCGCTGCTGACCGTATCGATCGTCTCGCCGACCGGTCAGCTGGTGACCCAGCGCAATGGTGCGGCGTGTACATTCACCTTCAACGGGGTCAACCGGCAGCAGGCGTTCAACGCGTTCGATGCCGCGGTGGACGATGAAGGCACGCCGACCTCGCAAGCGCTGCTCGGCTGTCTGGCGCGTTCGTTCACGCGCTTTTCGCCCGCAGATCCGCTGGCGGGCAACCCGGGCAGCCTTCAGGCGCAGCTCACCCGCAGCGCGCTCGATCTGACCAATGGCGATTCGCTGGTCGAGCAGGACGCACAGCCGGAGGGCGCGAACACGCCCAACGATCCCTGGCTGATCGGCGCAACCTACAACACCGGTTCTGCCGGCCGTTTCGACATCGGCCGGGTGGATGCCCGCGTTCAGCGCAGCTTCCGCATCTTCGAGGGCAACCGCGCGTTGCTCAAGTTCGACCTGCCGTTCAACTATGCCCGGATCAACGGCATCGACAGCTACAGCGCGCAGATCGGCCTGGGGCTGGAAATCCCGCTGATCGAGCGCAAATGGTCGATCGAGCCGCGCATCGGCTATGGCGCGGTCTATTCTGAAAATGCCGGCTCTCTTGGGCACATCCTGCAGGGGTCGATCACCAGCCGCTATGTCATCGACGGGATCGGCCGGGGGCGGCTGATCGTCGGCAACATGGTCGGCTATGGCCAGACGCTCGATACGCCGGGGACGCAGGCGAACATCAACCCCGACCTCAAGAACTGGTCATTGCGCAACGGCGTGGCCTATGACCTGCCGCTCAAGGCGCGGCTGTTCAGCCGGGGCAGCTCGATGCGCGCAAGCTATGCCTTCACCCAGTATTTCGGCAGCGATCTGCGCAACGACAGCTTCCACGAGGCGACGATTTCGTTCGGCATCCGCGGGCGGGAGGATTCGGTGCGGGCCACGCGTGACCTGATCCGGATCAACTTCAGCACCATCCAGGCGCGCGGGTACAGCACCTACAGCGCGGGTATCGGCTTCCGCTTCTGATGCTGCGGCTCGTCCCGTTGCTGGCGCTGGCTCTGGCCTCTTTCGGGGCGTGGCTGATGTCGGCGCCAGATGCCTTCGGACAGAGCCAGGCGCGTGAACCGCGCCTGGCTCTGGTCATCGCCAATGGCAACTATCGCGGGTTCGACCGGCTGCAGGCGACCTTCGGCGATGGCGAGCGGATCGCCGCGGCGCTTTCGGGCACCGGCTTTGTCGATCCCGGCGGCGGCGCGGTGCGCACCCGCCGCGACCTGAGCGCGGCCGAGATGGAGGCGGAGATCGCCGCGTTCCGCGCCGCGCTTGCCACCGCTGGGCCCCAGGCCTTTGGCGTGCTGTACTTCTCCGGCCATGGCGTCGCACTCGGCAGCGGCGGCGATGTCCAAATGGTGCCGGTCGATGGCTCACCGGTCGGACTGGCGGCTGGCGGATCGCTGTCGCGTTCGGCTGTCACCCGCAACCTGATGGGCTCGGGCGCGCGCACGGTGCTGGTGGTGCTCGACATGTGCCGCAACACGATATCGCTGCCGGTACAGCCAATGTCGACCAGCGATGCGGTCACCGGCGGCGATACGCTCGTCCCCGGATCGAAAGGCCTGCGCCGCGTGATCCGCTCTGCCGAAAGCAGCATTCGGCCCGATCAGGGCTATCTCGTCGCGTTCTCGACCAGCGCCGACCAGTTCGCGTTCGACAATGGCATCTTCTCCAAGGTGCTCGCCGAGGAAATCCGGCGCCCGCAGCAGAACATTGCCGATGCGATGAAGCGCGTGTCGGATCGGGTCGCCATGGCCAAGGCGGCAAGCTTCCAGAAGCCGACTTTCGATTATGGCCTGCAGGGCCAGCCACCGTGTTTCGTCTCGTGCGATCCCAGCAGCGGCAACCGCTTCTATGACTGCGCCAACTGCCCCTGGATGCGGATCATCCCGGCGGGCAAGGGGGTGATCGGTTCGCCGGTGTCCGAACCCGGGCGCGGCAAGGACGAGGCTGCCCAGCAGGCCGCGGTGATCGCGCGCGACTTCGCGATGGGGGTGTACGAGGTAACGGTGGCCGAGTGGACCGCGTGCGTGCGCGACGGCGGTTGCCCGAAGCTGTCGACCTGGGCGGCGGACAATCCCAACCCGCTGATCCCGGCGACCAGCATCAGCCATGACGATGCGCTCTCGTTTCTGGGCTGGCTGTCGCGCCAGTCGGGCCGGGCCTATCGCCTGCCCAGCGATACCGAATGGGAATATGCCAGCCGGGCAGGGGCCAGCAGCGCCTTTCCCTGGGGCGACAGCATCACCCCTTCGGAAGCCAATTACGATCACACCGCGCGCTACCAGGGGTCTCCGACGTCGCCCTATCGCGGCTATCCCGAGGCGGTGTCGGGCTACCCACCCAACAGCTTCGGTCTCTACCAGATGCAGGGCAATGTCTGGGAATGGACCTCGCAGTGCCTTGATGCGGCCTGTCGCAACCGGGCGGTGCGCGGCGGATCGTTCGAAAGCGTTCCCGCAGCTTTGCGCTCTGCCAACCGTTTCGGCGTGGCTCCAACCAAGCGCCGCGACGATGTCGGGTTGCGGGTGGCGCGCGATCTGGAACCGGACGAAGCCGGGGTGGGCGGCTGAGCCATGCGCGCTGCCTTGCGCCTGTGCAGTCTGGTTCTCGCGCTGGTCGCCGGGGTCGGCTCGCTACCCGCCCATGCCGAGACCCGCGCAATCCTGGTGGGCGTGTCGCGCTATCAGTCGGCCAGCATTCCGGACCTTGCCGGACCTGCAAATGACGTGTCCGCGATGGAGCGGCTCGCGCGCAGTCTTGGCGCCAGCGACATCGTGACGCTCGCCGATGGCGCGGTCACCCGCTCCAGCGTCGAGACCGCGATCCACGACATGGGCCAGCGCAGCCGCAGCGGGGATTGGGTGCTGTTCTATTTTTCGGGTCATGGCGCGCAGGCGCGCGCGCAAAATCCTGACGAGACCGATGGCGCCTATGACCAGTTCGTGCCGCTTCCGGGCTTCGATCCTGTGGGACAGGATCCGGAAAGCTTCATCGTCGACAAGGACTTCTATGCGTGGATGAAGCGCTATCTGCCGCAGGATGTCGCGATCCTGATGGTCGTCGACAGCTGTCATTCGGGCACCATGCACCGCGCCATCGATCTGCGCACCTTCGCCTTCACGCCGCGCATCGCCTTCCGCCCCGGCGAAGCGCGCGCGATCGAGCTGGTGGCGCGGCCCGGGCCAAGGCTGGGTGCGCTCGGGGCGGACGCGACGCCGGGCGTCGTACCCGGCGAGATTGCGGTGCCCAGGCGCGAGGACCTGCCCAATCTGGTCTATATCGGCGCATCGCGCGACGATCAGCTGGCGCTGGAAGCGGCGCTGCCGCAGGAGGGCGCACCGCAGCGCGGCGTGCTCACCTATGCGCTGGAACAGGCGCTCAGCCTGCCGGGCAGCAACGATCAGTCGCCGGTGGCGGATCTGGATGGCGACGGGCTGGTCACGGTGGTCGAGATCGGCTCCTATCTCAACAGCCAGGTGCGCATGCTCACCGCGCAGCGGCAGGAAAGCACGTTGTTCTTTCCCGCAGGCTGGGCCGAACGCCCGGTGTTCGCGGCAGTGCCCGTTCCCCGGCTGAGCTTCGATCTGCCTGCCCCTTATGTGATGATCGCCGGGCAGGGCGACGACCTTGCCACCGCCCCGCAGGACGCCGCCTGGCAGCTGGCGGCATCGTCCAACGATGCCGATTTCCTGTGGCTGCTGGGCTCGCGCGAAGTGCTGCGCAGCTCGGGCGATGTGGTGGCCAGCGGCATCGCCAGCCAGGCCGCCTTTGCGGGCGTGATGGACAAATGGCAGGCGATCCTGACGCTGCGCCCTTTGGTGTCCGAGCTGGCGATGCGGTTGACGGTGAACCCGCTGGGGTCGGACGCGCTCTATGGCGAGGGTGCGCCGATCGCGGTGGCGCTGGCCCGCACTCGGCGCAGTGGGGGGCCGCGTTACGCCACAGTGTTCAACCTCGCCTCGGACGGCACGGTGCAACTGCTCTATCCGCTGGCCCCCGATGGCGGAGGGCAACTGGACGATGCGCTGCAGCAGTCGCTGCTGGAGACGGTCGTCGTGCCGCCGTTCGGGGTCGATCACCTTGTAGCCCTCGCCACCCCGGAGGTTCCCGAAGCGCTGCGCGCCGCCTTGCGAAACGCCGATGGCCAGCGCGCGGCAGGCGGCCTGGCAGCGCTGATCCGCGCAGAGCTCAAAAAGGGGCGTGGCAAGGCCTCGCTGTCGATCGCGGAACTCTACACGGGCAACTGAACGCCGCGCCAGGCGAGCCAGGGCGCGCGCGACGGCGGCGGTGCAGAGCGGCTTTTGACAAGGGCTGCTGGGGGGTACTGGCGGGCCACGCCCGATGAGGATGGGCACTATACCTACGCTATCGCACTATGATTGGGCCACCGTGTAGCGTCTTTCTCCGCCGATTGTCGCCGTAGAGGGCAGCGGCCTGTTCGCCTAGGTGGTCCCCATTTCTAGTGTTTTGAAATGAGCCGCTGCACAATGCCATGAGCAGGGCTGGCGAAACCTGCGCGTCAGGCACCCCACGCATCGATGACCTGCGACAGCGGGAACGGATTCTGTTCCTTGCGCCACTCATGATAGGGCGCGGCCGTCTGACTATAAGGGCCGGGTTGAGGCCGGTCGAATTGAACCCGCGTCGGAATATGAAAGGCGCTACCGAATACGATTGCCTCGCCTGACGACAGGATAGTCACCTGATCGAGCAGCCGTCTCGCCTGCATTGGAATGATGCGCCGGAAATGGTCGATATCGTCAGGATTTTGTAGGCGATGGCTGATAAAGTTGGCGCACTGGCTGATGATCGTCTGGCTGATCTCGCTCGGCCGCTGGCTGGCGATGATGAGTGAAAGGCCGAATTTGCGCCCCTCTTTGGCGATGCGCTCGTATGTCAACCGCGCTAGGCGATGACCGCGATCCTCGTCTGAGCGGGCCGGGCGGGCATAGTTGTGCGCCTCTTCGAGAACAAGCACCCACGGATGCTTATAGCGCGAGGCTGCGGGCAGGCGCTCACGCGCCTCCAGCAACACCCGCCCGATCACCGCGCAAGCATAGGGAAGAACCTCGTTGCTCAACATTGACAGGTCGAGCACCGAGACTTTCGGTCCCGTTGCAGCACCAAGCCCGAAGCGTGCGAACCATGAGGACAGCTTCTCGATCTTCGTATCGGTCTCCTCATAGTTGAGGAAGGCGCGCCATCGCTTGTCGTCGAGGCGGGTTTTCAGCCGCAGCTTCAACGTCGTCAGGTGGGCATCGACGCGAAACGTATCCTCCTTGGATACGGCCCGATTGATAAGCGATGGATCGGTCAGGGTTGCGCGGGCGATCGGCAACGGAGAGTCCGCAGTGCGTGCACCGGCCTCCGCCGTGCCGCTACCACCGACGATCTTGGCGCGAATCGCGTCTTTCAGCTTCTCCGCCTCCGCAGCTATGGCGGCCTGATTGTTCATGACCTCGGTGTTGAAATCGTTAGCTGACCTATGAGCGGTAAACAGGCCAGCGAACGGGTCTGTATCAATGTCTGTATCGGCGAGGTGGCCGACCACGGCATCGCAATAGGAGCCGGCTGCCTTCTTCTTGATCTTCGTCAGTTCGCTCAAGAGCTGGTCGAGCGCGCTCATGCCATTCTGAAACGCTCCCATGCTGGCGGCGGCGGTGGCACTGCCGCCCTTGGCAATCGCCCACCAGTCTTTCAGCACGGGCTCCTGCGTTTGCTCCGACGCGCTCAGCCACGCACAGATTTCTTCGGCGTTCAGAAACCAGAGCGGAAGGCTGAACTCCTTGCCATTGAGGTAGATGCGATCCGGCAAGCGTTGCGCCGCTTCAGCCGTCGGGAAGGCCTTGGCATACTCGCCATTGATGTCGAGGATGAAGACGTGCGGCTCCTCGGCCGCGCCATCGAGCGCAGCCATCGCCTTCTGGATCAGGCTCGACACCGAGAAGGATTTGCCCGAGCCGGTATTGCCCACGATCGCGAGCGGCCGCGAGAACAGGTCGTTATAGGAGGCCCGCACGACGTTGCGGTCTTGGCCGGTCGGGAATCCGATCTTCAGATCGCAATCGAAATCCTTCGCGTCATAGTCCTCTGGCTTGTTGCGCCGCGGTGGTATCTCGAACACCGCGCGAAGGATGTCCGGCGATCCGATCTCCGCGGGAGTGTCGAGTGTTGGCAGCACCGAGATGCCTGGACTGAAGGTAGGCTCCTCGTCCTTGTGCTCGATCGTGCCCAGCAGCTGTACGCTGGCAACGCGGCGTGGTTTCATCAGTTCGAGGTTTAGATCGTCCCCGCTACCGGGATCGAAGGTCTCGCGAGCTTCCAGATCGGTGATGATGCCGATGACCGTTTCCCCCGCACCGAGCGAGAAGGTCAGATAGGCGTTGATTGCGATGGCCGCCTGCACGCCGTCTAGCGTGGCGCGTAACGCCGACCGAGTTTCGGGCAGCAATTCGACCTTCACTCGGAAGCCTTGAACCGACACGATGTGCCCGACGAGGCGCGGATTATCCATCCGCGCCCTCCGTGTCCGCTCCGGCTGATGTTGCGGACGAAGCGATCTGCTTTTCGAAGCGGCGCAAGCGAAGGAAGTCGTCGAGCCACTGCACGTCGGGCATCACCGTTCGCGCAAAGTCGTCGAAGGTCGCGAGCTTGAATGGTGTTGCTGAGAAGGCATCCGTCGTCGGACATAGGACGAAGGCGCGCTTACCGAGATCCTTGTATCGCCGGATGCGTGCGATCACCGGACTGTTCGGATTTGGTTCGACTACCAGCATCACAAGCGACGGATTCATGAGCGCATTCTCGATGATCCGGCTGACATGATCGTCGCCGAAGCCATAGCCCAGCACGAGGAGGAAGGTCTGGGGGATGCCGAGCCGCACCTGAAAGGACCGGAAGAGGTGAGCGTAGGGCATCGCAAGCGTCTGAGCGAATTTGTTCGCGGTCGGTAGAATCCCGACCGAAGGCGTCCCTCCGACCAGAGACAGAAGCGACGCGGCTTTCTGCTCGGCCGTCATGGCGGCGTAGGTCTGAAAAGGGGTCAGATCAGGATGACGCGCGCGCATCTCGGTGCCCTGCTCGAACCAGTGGATCGAGCCGTGGAGCTTGTAGAAATGCAGGAACTTGTCGAAGCGCCGTACACGGCCCTCCGCCACCTCGCCCGGATAGTAGATGTCCAAACCATAAACGGAAGGGTCGAACCGGCCGGCTGCGCGGCCGGTGAAACCGTCAAAATACTGGACGCCGAGCAGCTCCAATGCCTGCTCGAAAAGCGTGTCGTAATTGAGCGTGAAGAGATGGGTGCGTCCGAGGTTGCTATCGCGAGCCACGAGTTTGGATAGAAATGCAAGATGCGGCACGATGCCATCAGCGGACGCGGCCAGCCCCGTATCAGGGAGCGAAAGCGCGCACTCGGCGAAAATCGCCATGCGAAGGCGATCGACGAGCCAACGCAGATCGGCGACGCTGGGCGCCGGCGTACTGGGCCACGTCACGGCGGAAAATGGTCCGCCCGTAGACTCCGCGACGACCAGAGCATTGGCGACGAACGAAAGCCATGCCTCGAAACCGATCGGGTCATCATCGTCGAAGGCGGCGAGAAGGACAGCGTTCTTGCGGGCTTCGATGATAGCAGCGACCGAGGCGGGGATGTCGGGCAGCGCCTGGATCGTGGCGAATACAGCCGTTTCGAGATTGGCCATCGTCTTACCGCCGACGGAAACCGACGTGCCCGATCCCGTCAGAACGACGAGATTCTCCATTCGTAGCCATTCGGATATGAGCGCTTGAAGGCGGACACGCCCCTGCTTCTGATCGAGACCCGCCAGTAGGTTCCCGATGCCGCCGTCTTCAGCGAGGCCAATGAGCTGATATTCGATAGGTGCCGGCGGCACGGTCGTCATAATATTCCCCCAGTCAGTCCCCGCGATCGTGACTGGCCTTAGCCGAATACCTCCGAGCCTGCACCACGCATATCCATCACGAGCTTTTCGGCGAACCGGCTCGCTATTCGATGAGGAGCATGATTTGCTATTCCCGAGCTGATGCCGGGGCACGATTCTTGATAGCGATCTTCACACCATCGGCGCACATTGTCGCGGAGCGCCCGGTCGCTAAGTATGAACGCTGCGACGCTGACACCGATCACCATCCGTCGAATGGCGGTAAACGGATAGCGGCTTGAAAGCTCCAATCCGTAATCGCGCGCGCTCAGCATGGTGTGAGCTTGCCAACGTGTCTCTGGGCGGTGTCTGAAAAACTGCTCCACAGCTTCGATTTGGCGATCTGATGGAAGATCGGAGTTCAGACTACCAACGACCGGGAACGTCTGCTGGACCGTAAAGGTCTCGACGTCGCCCTCACGTCCAACGAAGCGGACAATCTTCTGCCGGCGGCGATTAGCGGGCCGGTTCTTTCGGCGATAACATTTGCCCGCTGCTGCAAGGTCGAGCGTGAATTCTTGCCTGGCCGTTAGATCGTGAGATTCTATCGTCATGTCGCCATGCCTCCGGCGAAATATGGAAAGCGGGTTGCTTACAACGCGGCCGTGGTGTCGCTGGGTACATCGTCGCGACCGACACGCGCTGGCATAGATCTCGGTGATTTACCGCAGGGCGCGTCTCCTGGCTGCAATCCAGTTCAAGTGACATCGGCGGATGCCGACAAACTCATTGCGCTACTCGGCACGGAGTATTTGAGACGGTCATGCATTTACCGAACTAAGCCGCCAGAAGATCAATCGAGGCGGATCGCCGAGCGCAGCCGCATGTTGAGACGATCCACCATCCAGACAAGACTTCCGCGCCAAAAACCGTACAACCGTGCCTGATGGCTGCGGTACAGCATTGCATGGCTCAACTGGGCCAGTCTTCCTCTTATCGTCGTTCCCTTGAATAATCCGTATTTTCCGAGTGAGCCAAAAGCATCATATTCGGCAAGCGATACGAGAGAACCGAAATCCCGATAGTTAAAATCAGGCGGCCGCTTTCCACGCGAGATGACGGCGGGAAGATGACGAATCAAATGCTGCGCCTGCTGGTGGGCGACCTGCGCCGTTGGCGGCAGGGGACGTTCCCCTTGGGACAAGGTAAGGCTTGAGCAATCTCCGAGTGAAAAAATGTTTGGGTCCTGTGTCGTCTGCAGTGACGGCAGCACGACAAGTTGGTTGCCTCGGGTGCTCTCGAGTCCATCGAGATTGGTCAGAAAAGCGGGCGCTTTCACGCCGGCAGCCCATACTTTGAGAGACGCGGTGACCGTTGGGCCATCGTCAAGCTCGAAGCCTTCCGTCGTTGCCGCACTGACCTTAGAGTTAGTCATCACCCTGATGCCGATACTCTCAAGCCTCTCCTCCGTTGCCTGCGAGATGTCGTCTGGAAAGGCCGGCAACAAGCGTGGCCCACTCTCGATCAGGGTGATCCTGATCCGGGATGATAGTGCTGGGGCGCCGTAGGCCTCCGCGATCTGCGTGAGTTGCATTAGTTCGGCCGCGAGTTCGACGCCGGTCGCGCCACCGCCTACTATTGCGATGGATAAGTCCTGTTCCTGCGCGACGGATTGCAGCATCCGAATACGGACTTCACGGTTGAATGCGTCAGCCTGCAAGCGGGAATCAATTTTGAAGCAATATTCCTGTACACCAGGTGTTCCGAAGTCATTGGCCTCGCTTCCAACCGATATGACGAGAGTGTCGTAGGCGATTTCCCTTGCAGGAACGAGCAACCGACCATCTGGAGCATGGAGCGGAGCGAGGCCTATCGTGCGATTGGCCCGATTGAGACTGCACATCTCGCCAGGCTGATATTCGAAGCCAGCATCTCGGGCTTGTGCGAGATAAGGCGTCTGCTGTTGAGATATATCACGTGTACCTGCCGCGATCGTGTGAAGCATCGGCTTCCAGATATGGGCGGAATCACGATCGACCAATATGACAGCCGGCATACTCTGATCGTTCTTCGACCGGCGTCCGAGCGAGGTGGCAATTTCGACCCCTGCTACTCCACCACCCACCACAACGATCCTTCTGCGCCGCCTGTCGACATTCATAAACGATCTCCAGATTGACATTAGGTTAGTGATAGCTCACATAAATCGAATGTCCAAATCGAATATCGCTGCACGCCGTGGCCGACCGGCCGATCCTCAGGCACGTGCTAAGCGTCGCTCACAGATTCTGGAGGCTGCGCATCGATGCTTTGCGCGGAAAGGGTTTCACCTTACGACCGCCGCGGAGATCAGTGCTGAAGCCG
The DNA here is from genome assembly GCF_003431825.1 of Blastomonas fulva. Lineage (GTDB taxonomy): Bacteria > Pseudomonadota > Alphaproteobacteria > Sphingomonadales > Sphingomonadaceae > Blastomonas > Blastomonas fulva. The sequence goes on from NZ_CP020083.1 coordinate 2,244,847, forward strand.
AGATAAGTGTTGCCGGCCTCTATCAGTATTTTCCGAGCAAAGACGATCTCATTCTAGCTCTGATCGAGTTAGATCTCGCCGAAAGCGTTGGCCTCATCGAAGTTCTGATGGCCAGTGAGAACTTTTTTGATGGTGCTGAAAGCATACTCCTCTTGGCTATGCAGGACGAACGGCAGCAAGCCATGTCGCGCCTTCGGCTAGAAATTATAGCTGAAGCGAGCCGCAAACCGGAAATTGCTGAGATTGCGATCTCCTGCGACCAGCGTTTTACCACGGCGATGGTTCGAGCCGTCACTTTGGCACAAGCAAAAGGCCAGATCGCAAGTTCAGTCGATCCGTATGAGCTAACGATCGCATTTAACTGTATAATGGATGGGCTGTTCGGGCGCATTTGTTTACCCGGTTACGCTCGCGCTCAGTTAGTGACTGCTTGCGTCGATATGATGCGCCGCGCCGCCGTACCAATCTGATTTCTAAGGACTAACACATGTCAAACACGGCCATAGATTGCGTGCCATATATTAGTAAGGCCTCAGTTATATCAGTTCGCCGCTGGCTGATGATAGGGTCAGTTGTGCTGGCATCAGGGCAACTCGCCGGGTGTGGATCATCCCAGCCAGAACCTGCGCCGCTCAGGACGGCTCTCACGGCGACGGTGCAGCAAGCTAGTTCAAGCGACACCCAGATCACTGGCATCGTCCGATCATTGGGGTCTTATGATATTGCCCCCGAGAATCCTGGGCGGCTTGTTCGGCTAAGAGCAAACATCGGCGATAGGGTCGCGCAGGGTCAAATTCTTGCAGAATTCGACGCGGAGCCATTCCGACTTCAGGCGTCCCAGTCCCGAGCGCAGATGCAGGCCGCGAATGTTGATCTGGATGCTGCCCGCCGTGAGGCAAAACGTCTTGAAGGGCTTGTTGAGGCTGGCGCGGCGGCGCGGCAGGATCTTGATGCCGCAAGGACAAACGTCAGCCGTGCGGAAGCACAGCAGCGGGCTACCTCCGACCAAGCTGCGCTGAATGCCCGTGCCTTGGCAAAAACCCAATTACGCGCGCCCGTGGCCGGGGTGATTACGGCTCGTCAAGGCGAGCTTGGCGCCATACTTCCGGCTGGGGCCCCCGTGTTCTCGCTGGAAGGTGCGGGTGAACGCGAGATCGTTGCTTCGTGACGTGAGCCCCAGCTTTCCCCCAGCTGGGATTAGAGCCGAGCGGTTGTTTTGCGCATCAGCGCGGTTGAAGCAATGGGCTGCATAGCGGAGCCCGTAGGGCGTAGCGAAGCAGGCCATTGCTTATCCAGTTTGGCGGCGAACGCCGCCGGGGTTGCATAGCCAAGGGACGAGTGCGGTCTCTCCCGGTTGTAATCCTCGACCCAGGCAGCGATCTCGACCCGGGCGTGGGCGAGGCTCATGAACAGGGTCTCGTTCAGCAGCTCATCGCGCATGCGGCCGTTGAAGCTCTCGACGTAGCCGTTCTGCATCGGCTTGCCCGGCGCGATGTAATGCCACTCGACCCCGATCTGCGCTACCCAAGCGAGCACGGCATTGCTGGTGAGCTCGGTGCCATTATCGCTGACGATCATGCCGGGCTTGCCCCGCTGGGCGATCAGCCGGGTCAGCTCGCGCACGACGCGGTGTCCGGAGATCGAGGTATCCGGCACAGCCGCCAGGCACTCCCTGGTCACGTCGTCGACCACATTGAGGACGCGGAACCGTCTGCCAGAAGCCATCTGGTCATGGACGAAGTCCAAGCTCCAGCGCTGGTTCGGTAGCGCCAGCACCGGAGCCGGTGCCCTGGTCCCGACAGCACGCTTGCGGCTGCGCCGCCGCCTCACCGCCAGACCTTCCTCACGATACAGCCGCTGGGTCTTCTTGCGGTTGATCATCACACCCTCCCGGCGCAGCAGGATATGCAGGCGGCGGTAGCCGAACCGGCGTCGCTGGTTGGCTAGCCCGCGCAGCTTCTCGCGCAGGGCACCGTCATCATCCCGGATGGAACGGTAGCGCACGCTCTTGCGATCAGCATCGATGACGCGGCACGCCCGCCGCTCGCTCATCCCATGGCACGCTTGGAGATGAGCGGCAGCTTCCCGCTTCGCGGCGGGCGTCACCACTTTTTTGAAAGCAAATCCTTCAGAGCCACGTTGTCCAGCATCGCATCGGCCAGCAGCCGCTTGAGCTTCGCGTTCTCGCTCTCGAGCTCCCGCAAACGCCGGGCCTCCGACACCTCCATCCCCCCATACTTGGCCTTCCAGTTGTAGATCGTCGCTTCCGACACACCGTGCCGCCGAGCAAGATCAGCGGTCTTCGCACCCGCCTCCGCCTCCTTCAGCACGCCAATGATCTGCTCTTCTGAAAACCTCATACGCTTCATCGTCTGTCCTTCCTTCAGGCCAGACTCTAATCGCTCGTGGAGGAAAATCAGGGGGTCACGTCATTCGGTCTCCAGCGCGACGGCCGAACAGCTACGCATCGGAACGATCGTGCGTTTCAATATCGGTGGTTCGGGCGGGCAAGCTCGATTGTCCGGCCTTTCTCCGCGATCTGCCGGTGTGGATGCACAGACAGCGCGGTTCACCATCGTTTCAGGCACCGCAGCACCCGGAGCGGCCGTCGAAGTTCGCTTGCCAGCCGGAGGAGCCACCAACGGCGATTTGATGCTGCCTTTGTCGGCCGTCATCGCTGACCGCTCCGGTGCCCGCCGGGTTGTCGTTGTCGGTCAGGACGGTCGAACGACGGCAGAACCGGTTCAGATCATCAGCGTCTCCTCTGCGGGCGCGCTGGTGCGGGGACGGTTATCTCCTGGCCAGCGCGTCATTGCCACTGGCGCTGAACTCATCAAGGCTGGCGAACGTGTTCGCCCGCTCACCTTCACGCCTTGAACGCGGTAGGCATCATGTCCCTCACTGAAATCGCCATGAAGCGGTCACGCTTCACTCTGACCGGCGCCGTCGCCTTGCTCATCGCAGGCTTGGTGATCCTGATCGGATTCCCCGCCACCGAGGAGCCGACCGTCCCGTTTCGGGCTGCCACAATTGAAGCCTATCTTCCGGGCGCAACACCTGAGCGTCTGGAGAGCCTAGTGGCCAAGCCGCTCGAAGAGCGTGTGCGAACCGTTGCCGAAGTCAAAAAAATGGAAACGACTCTGCGCCCTGGCGTGGTGATCATGACCATTGCGCTTCACAGCAATGTCAGTCCTCAGCGCGTAAACCAGGTCTGGCAGACCTTGCGCGCTCGAAGCCAGGAGGCCGCAGCGCTCTTCCCGGCAGGCACGATCGGCCCAGTCCTCAACGATTCCTGGGGCCGGGTATCAGTTATGACCCTTGCGCTTACTGGCGAAAGTTACAGCCAGGGTCAGCTACAGGAAGCTGCGCGCGCGGCACGATTGCGGTTGCAAGGCGTGACCGGCGTTGAGCAGGTCTCGCTTCACGGTGTGCGTGAAGAACAAATTTACATTGAAATATTGCCAGCGCGCCTCGCTGCGGCTGGCATCAGCCTGGAAGCCGTCGCCAAGGCGATCGGTGATCGGAACATGGTGGTGTCGGCCGGCGAGCTCGATGTGTCCGGACGCACTCTGATGCTTGATGCCTCCGGTCAGCTCAAGACAGCCTCTGCGGTCGGGGCTGTACCCGTCGCCCTTCCAGGCGGAGGTTCCGTCCCGCTTTCCACGATCGCCAAGATCGAACAACGCCCCCAGGACCCTCCGACGGCTGCTGCCGTTTTCGACGGCAAACCGGCGATCGTACTCGGCGTCTCGATGCGCACGGGCCTGAACGTCGTCGATTTCGCTGACGCGCTCCGCGCGGGAGTCGCCTCCGCACAAGCAGACCTCCCGATCGGGATGACCCTTTCCCCGATCACCGATCAGGCGGAGGTCGTGGGCCACAATCTGCAGAAGGTCGGCAAGATTTTCGCGGAGACGGTCGTCATCGTCATGGGTGTCGTCGTCGTGTTTCTCGGTTGGCGTGCTGGATTGGTCACCAGTGTGATTGTGCCGCTAACGGTCCTCGGCACTCTTCTGGTGATGAGCGTGCTTGGGATCGAACTGCACCAGATCTCAATCGCCGCCATCATCATCGCGCTTGGTATCTTCGTCGACAATGCCATCGTGGTAGTCGAGGATTATCAGCGACGTATTGGAGATGGCGAAGCCGCCGAATCCGCTGCTATCCATGCGGGCAAGACTATGGCCGCGCCGCTGCTGGTTTCGTCTCTGGCTATCATCCTGGCCTTTACCCCGCTGGTGGCCGGGTCGAGTGAAACTGCCGAATACATGCGCAGCCTCGCTATTGTTCTCGGCGTCACATTACTCCTGTCGTTGTTTCTCGCCCTGACGGTCGTGGCACTACTCTGCAAGATGTACATCAAAGCCCCTCACGAGGAGCATGAGAAGGACGACTGGATCGGGCGGCTCAGGCGCTGGTACGGGCGCAAAGTACTAATCATTGTCGGCCGTCCAGCAACTGTAGCTGTCGCAATGGTTGCGCTCCTCGCAGGGGCGACCGTCCTCAATGGCCTCCTGCCTCAAGGGCTGCTGGGTCCGTCTGACCGTGCCCAGGTACAGATTCCGATTGAGATCGCCCCCGGAGGCGCCACTCGGGAAAGCCTGAGGGTGGCTCAGGAAATCTCGGCAAGGATAAGCGATCGGAAGGCGCATCCGGAAGTCGTCAGCAACGTGGTTTATGTCGGCGACGGTGGACCGCGGTTCATTCTTGGCCTCAACCCGCCTCTGCCGGCTGGCAACCGCGCCTACGCCGTCGTCAATCTTGCCAAGGGCGCTGATAGCGATGCTGTCGTGCGCGAACTGCGCGACGATCTCACCACCCGTTTTCCGCAGGCGCGTATCGAGCCCAAGCGCTTTTCCCTGGGGATGTCGGAAGCCGGCAAGGCGGTGTTCATTCTTACAGGGCCCGATCGCGACACATTGAGCAAGGCTGCCGAGAAGCTCAAATCGGCACTGCGTACAGTGCCGGGGACGCTCGACGTCCGAGATGATGCTGAAACGGTGATCCCGCGCCTTGTCGTAGATATCGATCGCGCACGCGCGGAAGCCGCCAGCGTCACGCCGGCCGACACGGCGCGTGCCCTGCAAGCGGCTTACTCGGGGGTAACGGTCACCACATTGACCCGTGGCGAACTCACGACCCCGGTCGTATTGCGCGCCGATGCGACGCTGCGCCTTTCGCCCGACGCAATCTCGGCGACGCTGGTCAAGCCGGGCGTTACGCTTGGCGATATCGCGACAGTGCGCCTGGCCGATCAGGACAGCGTTTTAAATCGCCGCAATCAATACCCCACGATTATGGTTAGTGCGCGCCACCCCACTCTGACGGCCCAGGCACTGACCAGCAAGGTCGCCGACGCGGTCGCCAGCCTCGACCTGCCAGCCGGGCATTCGGTGATCCCGGGGGGTGAGATCGAAGAATCTGCCGAAGCCAATGGCGGCCTGATCCAGTATTTGCCGATAGCACTCTTCGGCATGGCCGGACTGTTCCTGTGGCAGTTTGGTAGCGTCAGGAAGACGATGATCGTCATGGCCTCGATCCCATTCGTCATCATTGGGGCGACCTTGGGTCTGTTCCTCGCCCGTCAGGAGATGAACTACACCGCCACGCTCGGTCTGCTGGCGCTGGCTGGAATCATCGTCAACAATGCGGTTCTACTGCTCGAACGAGTAGTCGAGGAGCGGGCCAACGGTGCCGGTCATGTCGATGCCATCGTCCGTGCAGCGGAGGTCCGTTTGCGCCCGATCATCATGACCAAGCTTACCTGCATTGTCGGTCTTCTGCCGCTGTTCGCCTTCGGCGGCGATCTTTGGCGACCGATGGCAGCCGCGATGATCGGAGGCCTGGCGCTCGGCACGCTTATCACTTTGGTCCTGATCCCGGCGCTCTATTCGCTGTTGTTCCACCGCCTGCCGGCTTTGCGAACCCGTTCTGCCCCGCCTCAGGAGGCTTTGTCATGAGATCGCAAGTTGTCTTACTCGCTTCGGCTGCGCTCGCGCTAAGCGGTTGTGTCAGTCTCTCTGAGCGAACACCAGTTCCCCCGGTGATGCCGACCTGGACGGTGATTGCAGAAGGACAGAGTGCCCAGCCGGTCGTTCTGGACTGGTGGCGGGCATTTAATGACCCGGTGCTCGATACATTGGTCAGCGATGCGTTGGCGCGCAATGCCGATCTCGCCGCCGCTGCCGCAAACCTCAAAGCGGCTCAGGCACTGGTTGGCGAAGCGAAGGCCAGCGCTCTGCCAGGTGGATCGGTTGAAGCTGGCGTCTCCAGCAGGCGCGTTGCGGGATTAGCCCAGCCCCCATTTCCGGGGGCGCCTGATCGCTATCCGGACCAGAATCTGGCAAATGTCGGAGTCACGCTCGGGTGGGAAGTCGATCTGTTTGGACGCATCTCCGCGAACCTCGCAGCAGCACGCGCTCAGGAAGGTGAAGCTCTATGGCTGCGCCGGCAGACAGAGGCTGCGGTAGCGGCGTCGGTTGTCCGCGCTTATGTGGAGAATCGCTACGCTGCCGAGCAAGAGCTGCTGGTGCAGAAGCGCATCGCCGCGCTGGAGGCAATTTCACTGAGTGTCGATAAAGCGGAAGCGCTCGGTGCCGCTTCACGCATAGATCGCGAGGCGGCAACTAGTGCGCTTGCCCTGGCGCGAGGTCAGTTACCTGACCTTGTCGCTTCACGCCGCAATAGCGCACGACGTCTGTCGATCCTTGGCGGGCGCGTGCCTGACCCCAATCTGGCGCCAGGCAGTCTACCCATCGCTCCCAGCGTGCTTGATGCCGGCGATCCGGCAGCCATGCTGCGCCGACGACCCGATGTCGGCGCAGCCGAGCAGCGGCTTGCTGGCACTGTGGCACAAGCGCGTATTGCGGTCACAGATCTCTATCCACGTATTTCGCTAGCCGGAAATATCGCGCTTTCAGCTCGGCCTGACCGGCTCGGCGATGATGGCGCCGTAGGATTTGCGGTTGGGCCGAGCCTGATCTGGGGTTTGTTTGATATGCCCCGGCTACTACGCCGGGTGAAATCTGCTGATGCTAGATCGGAAGCCGCGCTTGCACAGTGGCAGGCCGTGGTTCTGGCCGCACTCGAAGAGTCCGATAGCGCCTTGGAGGCTTGGAACTCAAGTCGGTGGGCCGCCAATGAGGCAGAAATTGCCGCGCGCTCTGCCGAGCAAAGCGCTGAATTGGCGACAGTTCGGGAAAATGCGGGTCAGATTTCTGCTCGTGCACGGTTGGGCGCGCAAGTCGAAGCACTGGATGCAAAGTCGACCGCCTTGGCCCGGCGAGTTCAGAAAACGCAAGGCTGGATAGCCGCGCAGCTCGCGTTGGGAGCAGGCTGGCGCGACATCCGCCCTTAAGTTCAATAATCAAAATCCCGTGGTGCAATGAACCATCATTCAACGACGTCATTTAATAAGGGAACTAAAAATGCATCCTTTCTTTCCCTATGCTGCGTTGACGGCTGCTATTATATGCGAAGTGACCGGCTCGACTTTCATGGCAAAATCTGAGCAGTTTACTCGGCCAATTCCGACACTTTTGATGGCATTATTCTTTGGGATGTCATTTTACTGTTTGACGCAAGCGCTCCGCGTTATCCCTCTTGGCATAACATATGCAATTTGGGCTGGATGCGGCATCGTTCTCACTGCCATCGTGGGGGTTGTTGTGCTCCGCCAGGCTTTGGATGTGGCCGCGATCATTGGCATCGGCCTGATCGTTTCAGGCGTGGTCGTTATGCAGGTCTTCTCAACCTCGTCCGGGCATTAATTTGCCGTTCAATATCCGGCAACTTCGCTACGCTATCGCGGCAGCAGATCACGGTTCCTTCTATCGTGCGGCACGTGCCCTAGATGTCGAGCAATCGACTCTGAGCCGGGCTATCCTGAAGCTGGAACACTCTATCGGCATGTCTATTTTTGAGCGCTCGCGTTCAGGTGTCACAACAACGCTGGCTGGAAGCACCTTCATCCGCAGCGCTAAGCCGATGGTAGACACAGCCGATAAGTTGGTAAAAATGATGCGTGCAGCAGGTCAGGGCCGTGCTGGTGGCCTGATGATCGGACACAACAGTTCCGTTTCTGCCGGCAATTTGCGTGCAACGATATTGAATTGGATCGAAACTCACCCGGATGTTGATGTGGAGTGCGTTGAATCCGACAGAAGTCTACTTCTGGCCGGACTGAATACTGGAGAAATTGACATCGCAATCTTGATGGGCGTTGCGGGGCAGAACGGATTTCGCTGCGAACCGGTGTGGAGCGAGCGAATGCTCGTTGCATTACCCGAGTCGCATCCACTCGCGAACCAAGATGTCGTGCACTGGACTGATCTTCGGGAAGAGCGCTTCCTATTACCAATCACCGACCCTGGCCCAGCTATTCGCGATATGCTGCTTGGCCGTCTGGCGTTGTCCGGCAGTAAGCCCGATATTCGAGTATTGCGGTCGAGCCGAGAGACTGTGTTGAGCATGCTAGGCGTTAGCTCTGGCGTGAGCATCGTTTGCGAAGGTTCGACCGGCGCACTGTACCCTGATGTTGTGTATCGGCCAATACACGGGGAACAAGGGCCGGCACTAACTGGCTTTTCCGCCTATTGGTGCGAAGACAATATCAATCCGACTATTCACCGTTTCCTCGGATTCATCAAGAGTCGCTACGCGCTAACCTTTGATTTCTCGACAAAAATACAGTAATTTACACAGAATTTTCTGGAGATATCTACTATGTCTCACAGCAAGACAATCATTATCGTGTTAGTCAACTTGGCCATCGGTTTTGCGGGAGGCTTTGCCTTACGACCGCTGATTGCGCCGATCCCTCAAGCGAGGATTACCGCCACCGGGGCAGCGGTGGCCAAGGCATCGGACGACGCACGCGGCACACAGTATTTCGTCGCTCATATCGACGAGGCTCGACAGTTGGTGGCCGGATGTCGTGACGGCTCGGTCCGTGGCGGCGAATGCGCCACGGCCGAAGAAGCGATCATCAAGGTGGATGCTCAGGATCGCCGCCGACGCTTCCTGGGTAACTGATGGCAGCGAGGCGGTCAGCTCTTCGAGGTATCCCGTCGCCGCGAGAATCCTCGGTCGCTCGCCATGAACTTCGCCAGCATTGGCGAGACGAGCTTCTCAGGAACGATAGCATCCCCGCCGGTCTCGGCCGCAAGCGCGGCGGCGTAGGCCGTGAGATCGCGGTGAACAGCGGCAGGCAACTCCACCGTGAGCTTGACGGGGCGATCGTCGGCCAGCGGCCCGAGCTTCAACTTCGTCATCGCGTTACTCCGATGGGTTCGAGCACCAAGTCGCGGGTCAGCACCACGCGCAGCGGATGCCCCGGCCGGATGGTGAGCGTGGGCGGCACATTGAGCTGCCGACGCACGATCTGCTGGCCGGTCTGGTTGATGGTGTCCTGCGAGCCGCGTCGCAGTGCGCGGGTCAGGTCGTCCTCGCTGTCTGCGCCCAGCTCAGCACCGACCCCCAAAAGCGTCGAAACGGCCGCCGCCTTCAGGAGATTGCCCCAATGCTGGTTGACGCGGTCCTGTAGGCCCGCAAACCCTGCGCCATCGGTGCCGGGCTGGCGCTCGAGAACGATCGAACGTCCGTCCGGCAGGATGAGCCGGTCCCAGGCCAGCAGCACGCGTGTCTGACCCGCGGCGACCTCACTGTCATACTCGCCAATCAGCCGCGCGCCCTGCGGGATGAGGAGGATGCGCCCCGTAGGGCTGTCATAGACGTTGGCCGTTACCTGCGCGGTGATCTGGCCGGGAAGGTCGGAGCGGATGCCGGTGATGAGGGCAGCCGGTATCAAGCTGCCGGCCTGCACGATGTTGGGTGATGACGGCGTGGTCAGCCTCTCGACACTGACCGTGCGCTGGTTCGGCGCCTGCGCCATGAAGGTGCGCCTTCCCGCTTGATCGCTTTGCGCCGACGCATCGCCCGTCGCCGCAGGCGCTGGAGTCGGCGCTGCGAGAACCGGCGTAACCGGGGTGTCCGGTGATGCGGCGCTTCCGCTGCCGCCGAGGAAGACCGAGCTGGTGCGGGCCGCGTCGCGCTCCTGAGCGGCACGCTGCCGAGCCGCCTCCGCCGCCTGAGCGCGCGGATCGGGCGGACCTGGCTGCGCGCCGACCGGCGGCACGGTGACATCCTCGCCGCGCTGCTGTGCCGATACGATCGGTCGGCCGAGGTCGCCGGGCAGCGGCGGGCCGAGCCGGGGCGCTTGGGCATAGTCGCGGGGCCCCGACGTGATAGTCTCGGCCGTGGCGCGGCTATCGGTGTTGTAGAGTTCCTGCGCGGCCCGATCGCTCGGCGGTCGTAGCGCATAGATCAGCGAACCACCTATGCCGAGGCCGGCGGCGACGCCGACGACGGCGAGCGCTTTACGGGAAAGCCGCATGACGCGGGGCGGATCGCCGCGAAGCTGGAACGCCGCCGGATCAGGGCGGGCCGACTGTGCGGCGGGCCGATCCTCGACGGACGGATCGTGGCTGTCGGTCACGGCCGCCCCCTCCGTCCATCGTCCCGCACGATGCGGACACGCTGCTCGGTGCGCCGGTCGCCCAGGCGCAGCTCGGCGGCAGCGAACAGGCGATCGACCACCATGTAGCGGCTTTGCACGCGGTAATTGACCAGCTCGGCGTCGCCGGCCACGCCGGTCACGAAAAGCGGTGGCATCTCGCCCTGCGAGATCCCGGCGGGAAACTCGATGAAGACCTGCCTTCCGTCGTCGAACGCGCGGGCCGGACGCCACGGCGCTCTATCGCCGTCGATGCGATAGCGGAAGTTGAGCGCCGCCACGTCCACGCCGGTCGCTACCGGTGCAGCCGCAGCAGCAGCCGCGTTGCGGCCTTGCAAGGCGATGAGCTGGTCGTGCGGATAGGTCCAGGACACTGACGCCATGTAGGTCACGGGGGTGGCGCGCAGCTCCAGATGGTAGGTGCGCCGATCCGTATTGATAATGAGGTTGGTGGCGAGGTCGGGTCGGGTGGGCTTTACCAAGATATGCACGCGGGCAGCTGCTCCGCTGCCGCTCACCGTATCGCCGATGATCCACCGCACCGTGTCGCCCGCCGCGACCGGCCCCGGCCCGACAAGCTGCTCGCCTTGCTGCAAGGCGATGTCTGTCACCTGACCGGGCGCGGTATAGACCTGATAGAGCGCGCCTTCGGTCCACGGGTATTGCTGGATGGCGTTGAGGAAGCCGTCGCGCACCGGCTGGACGCGCGCGGCATCGTTGGCGTCGCCGACACGGCGGCGCGGATCGGCGGGCTCCGGCGGTCGCGCGCGCTCCGTCACCGGCTTCAATTGACCGGGGAGCGGCAACGGCTCGGGGATCGTGACGATCTCGACCGCGCGGGGCGGCTCGGCCGCGGGCGTCGCGGCGATCGCCGGGGGCGGATCGTCCAACGCGATCACGGGCGGCCTGGCCGACGTGGTGGCGCAGCCGGCGAGCGCGGATGCGGAGACGAAGAGCGCGGCCGTGGCCACGCGGCGGATGAGTATGCCGGTCATTGCGACAGCTCCTTCGACCAATTGAGGGCGTTGACGAAGACGCCGAGCGGATTCTTGCGCAGGGCGTCGGGGGTGCGCGGCGGCTGCACGACGATGGTGAGGATCGCCGACCAGCGTTCGGTGGCGGCAAGGCTGCCGTCCTGATAATGGCGCTCGATCCAGGCGACGCGGAAGCTGTCGGGTGAGGCGCGGATGACGCTCGACACTTCCACCGCGACCTGCCCCCGACCGACATTGGCGAACGGGTCGTTGGCCCTCGCGTAATCGTTGAGCGCGAGCGCGCCGCGATCGGTGGTGAAATCGTATGCTCGAAGCCAGTTCTGACGGACGATGACCGGATCGGCCGGTATCGCGCGGACCTGCTCGATGAAGCGGGCGAGATGGAACGCGACCTGCGGGTCGGTGGGACGGTAGCCGGCCTCGGCCGGCGCGACCGCTTGGGCCTCGCCGAGCCGATCGACCTGCACGACCCAGGGGACGATATGGCCGCGCGTCGATTGCCAGACCAGACCGCCGGCCAGAACGCCTGAGAGGGACAGCGTCCCGAAGAAGGCGAGCCGCCAGTTCTTCGCCTGCACGCGCGCCGAGCCCATGCGGTCGTCCCATGCCTGCGCCGCGCGCTGATAAGGGGTGGTCGGCGCGGGCGTCTGGCCGTAGCGGATGCTCGGTCGCTTGAACATGGGTCAATCCTTCTGGCTGGTGTCGACGGACGCGCCGCTGCCGCCGCCATCGCCGGAGCGCAGCGTGTGGGCAGCGATGGTCGCGCCGTGGGTCATGGTCTGGCGGTTCTTCATCGCGGACGCCCAGGCGGGCGCGCCGGCCGGTGCGTCCGGCGACGGCGTGGAGCTGCCGCCCGAAATGGTCCCGCCGGTCGCGGTGACGGCGGCACGTCCGCCGGAACGGTAGCTATCCTTGAGCGAGGCTGCCGCCTTGCGCAGCGGCGACATGGCTGCGCCGACGGCGGCTTGTCCGACGCCGCCTGCGCCGCCAGCGACTGCGGCCGCGCCGGACTTGCCAGCCGAACCAAGCGCATAGGCGCTGTTTGCGGCCCCGGACGTGAAGGCGGCGCCTCGCGCGGCGCCACCGGCCGCGCCCACCGCAGCGCCGACGCCGAGCCGGGCCGCAGCGGCGCCACCGGCCAGCGCACCGCCGGCCGCGAGCACGGTCCCCGCTGCGGCCCCTGCGCCAAGCGCCGGGCCGCCGGAGACAATGCCATTGGCGATCGACGGGCCGAAGATGCCAAGGCCGAGAAGGCACAGCGAGGCGAGCGCGACGGCCAGCGCGTCCTCGATGCTGGGCTGCGCGCCGCCGAAGCCGGCGCGGAACTCGTCGAACAGGGTCGAACCGATGCCGACGATGACGGCGAGCACCAGCACCTTAATGCCTGACGAGATCACCAGCCCCAGCACGCGCTCGGCCATGAACGCGGTCTTGCCAAACAGGCCGAACGGGATGAGCACGAATCCGGCGAGCGTCGCCAGCTTGAACTCGATCAGCGTCACGAAAAGCTGGATCGCCAGAATGAAGAAGGCGAGGATGACCAGCAGCCAGGCGATCAGCAGCACCGCGATCTGGATGAAGTTCTCGAAGAACGCGACCCAGCCCATAAGGTCGGAGATGGATTCGAGAATAGGCTGGCCCGCTTCCAAGCCAACCTGCGCGACGCGGCCCGGCTGGAGCAGTTCGGCCGCCGTAAAGCCGGTGCCCGACGCTTTGAGGCCGAGCCCGGCGAAACTCTCGAAGACGATGCGTGCCAGGCTGTTCCAGTTGCCGATGATGTAGGCGAAGACGCCGACGAACAGCGTCTTCTTGACAAGGCGCGCAATGATGTCGTCGCCCTCTCCCCACGTCCAGAACAGGGCGGCCAGGGTCACGTCGATGACGATCAGGGTGGTGGCGATGAACGCCACTTCGCCGCCGAGCAGGCCGAACCCACTGTCGATGTAGCGGGTGAAGACATCCAGAAAGCGATCGACGACGCCGGTGCCGCCCATGTCAGTTCTCCTGTGGGGTCGCGCCATCGGCGATGCGGGCAGCGGGAAGCGCACCGGGCGCGAGGAACCGGCGACGGTTCTCGGCCCAGGCACGCAGGCAATCCGGGTCACTCGCCCCGGCCGCGCCGATCGACTGGCAGCGGCGCAGCTCGATCAGCAGCGGGTCCGTCGCCGATGTCTCGGCGACGGCCGCCGGCCCCGCGCGCGGTGGCTCTGGCGCACGGCTCATCTCGATCGCCGTCATGGTGATGGCGATGGCGACGAAGATGACCGCGCCGATGCGCGCGAGGAGCTTGCTGTCCACGGGCGTTAGTCGTGGAACATGCGGGCGTTGCCCGGCTGATAGCCGGTGGACCGCGTCAGGAAGCGGCGCAGACGTTCGCGGCTCTCGGCTTCAACGGCCGCGTTGCGCGCCGAATCCAGCGCCTGCGCCCGGCCCTGCGCGGCGAGCAGCGCCGTCAGGTCCGCGAGCTGCTGCGATTGCAGCGCGAGAAGCTGGTTGCCCGCCTGCGCGGCTTGGAGCGCGCCGGTCGCCGACTGACTAGACGTGACCACGCCGTCCATCGTCGTCCGCGCGCCGTCGATATTGCCGACGACGCCAGCCTGCACACGCAGCGCATCCTCGAACGCGCCGACGCTATCCTCCCAGCGCGCATTGGCGTTAGCGACCATCTGCGCGTGGGTGCCGGTGAGCGCCGCGCCCTTGTAGCGGCCGTTGAAGACCTGTTGGACGTTCTGCACGTCGTAGGCGATGCGCTGGGCTTCGCCGAGAAGCTGCTGGGTGCGCTGCACCTGCTGCTGCAACTGCTGGAGCGAGTTGAACGGCAGCGACGCCAGATTGCGCGCCTCGTTGATGAGGCTGGTCGCCTGCTGCTGGATTTGCTGGATCTGGTTGTTGATCTGCTGGAGCGACCGCGCGGCCGTCAGCACGTTCTGCGCGTAATTGGTCGGGTCATAGACGATCCCGCCGAACTGAGCGTGCGCCGGCGTGGCGGCGGTGATGCCGATCATGCTCGACGTGGCGATGGCGCCGGCCAGCATGGCGCGGCGCAGGATATTGGGCTTCATGGGGTCATGTCCTTCAAGGCAAGGGGAAGCTGGCCGGCATCTTCCCGGCGACCGGCCAGCGGATCAGGTTGGGGGTCGGGAAGGAGATCGACCGCCCAGGCCAAGCCGCGATGGCGCAACCACTCGGCGGCGAAGTGCTCGCGACCGTGTGTCTCGACGAGTTCGGTGATGCGGAGCTGATCGGTCTTGGAAGAAGCGGCGGCGAAGGCCAGCGCGACCTCGCCAAGCCCCAGCTCAAACAGCCGGTTGCCGCGCCGCGACTGGCAGTAATAGTCGCGCTTGGGCGTCGCCCGGCTGAGGATTTCGATCTGTCGGGCGTTGAGCCCGAACCGCTCGTAGATGGCAGCGATCTGCGGCTCGGCCGCGCGCTCGTTCGGCAGGAAGATGCGCGTCGGGCAGCTTTCGATGATGGCCGGCGCGATGTTCGAGGTTTCAATATCGGCGAGGCTCTGCGTGGCGAACACAACGCTGGCGTTCTTCTTGCGCAGCGTTTTCAGCCATTCGCGGAGTTGCGCGGCGAACTGCGGGCTGTCGAGAACTAGCCAACCCTCGTCGATGATGATGAGCGTCGGCGAGCCGTTCAGCCGGCCTTCGATCCGGTGGAACAGATAGGACAGGACAGCGGCGGCCGATCCGGCGCCAACCAAGCCCTCGGTCTCGAACACCTGGACAGACGCCTCGCCGAGACGCTCGACCTCTGCGTCGAGCAGCCGACCCCACGGCCCGCCGAGGCAATAGGAAGCGAGCGCCTGCTTGAGCTGCTGGCTCTGGAGCAGCACGGCCAGCCCGGTCAGCGTGCGTTCCGGCGCGGGCGCACTGGCAAGCGACCCGAGCGCCGACCACAAATGCTCTTTCGCCTGCGGATCGACCGCGACGCCTTCGGAGACGAGGATCGCCGCGAGCCATTCCGCCGCCCACGCACGCTCGGACGGATCGTCGATCCGGGCGAGAGGCTGGAGCTGCACGCCGTCACCCGCCTCGTCGGCGAGCATCCCGCCCAAGTCCTGCCAATCGCCGCCCATGCCGATCGCGGCGGCGCGGATGCTGCCGCCGAAGTCGAAGGCGAAGACCTGGCCGTTCTCGTAGCGGCGGAACTGCATCGCCATCAGCGCGAGCAGCACCGACTTGCCGGCGCCGGTCGGGCCGACGATCAGCGTGTGGCCGACGTCGCCGACGTGAAGGGAAAACCGGAACGGAGTCGAGCCTTCGGTCTTGCCATAGAGCAAGGGGGGCGCACCGAAATGCTCGTCCCGTTCCGGCCCCGCCCATACTGCTGACAGGGGGATCAGGTGGGCGAGATTGATGGTGGAGATCGGGGGCTGGCGGACATTGGCGTAGATGTGGCCGGGCAGGCTTCCCAGCCACGCCTCGATCGCGTTCATGCCCTCGGGAATGACGGTGAAGTCGCGGCCCTGGATGACCTTCTCGACCAGCCGCAGCTTCTCGGCGGCGATGGCGGGATCGCGGTCCCACACCGTCACCGTGGCGGTGACGTAGGCCATGCCGGCATAATCGGCACCCAGTTCCTGCAGGGCGGTGTCGGCGTCGGCGGCCTTGTTCGAGGCGTCGCTGTCCATCAGGACCGACGCCTCGTTGGTCATCACCTCCTTCAAGATCGCCACGACGCTCTTGCGCTTGGCGAACCACTGGCGGCGGATGCGGCTCAGCAGCTTGGTCGCGTCGGTCTTGTCGAGCATGATCGCCCGCGTCGCCCAGCGATACTCGAAGGCGAGCCGGTTCAGCTCGTCGAGCAAGCCGGGGAACGTCACGCTCGGAAAGCCGACGATGGTGAGCGTGCGGAGGTGATGGTCGCCCAGGCGCGGTTCCAGCCCGCCGGTCAGCGGCTCGTCCGCCAAGAGGGCGTCGAGGTGCATCGGCGTTTCCGGCACGCGCACGCGCTGGCGGCGGGTCGAGACCGTGCTGTGCAGGTAGGTCAGCGTCTCGGCGTCATTGAGCCAGCGGACCTCGGGCACGAATCCCTCGACCAGATTGAGGACGCGGTCGCTGCGATCGGTAAAGCCCTTGAGCAGTTCCCACGGATCGACGCCGGTCGTGGCCCGGCCCTCGTAAAGCCAGCCTTCGGCGCGCGCCGCTTCCTCTGCGGGCGGCATCCACAGCAGCGTCAGGAAATAGCGGCTCTCGAAGTGTGCGCCTTCCTCGCGGAATTGTTCGCGGCGCTCGAACTCGACCAGCGACGACACAGGATCGGGAAAGTGGCCTTCCGGATAGTCGAGCGCAGGCGTGCGCTGCGCCTCAACGAAGATCGCCCAGCCTGAGCCAAGCCGACGCAGCGAATTGTTCAATCGCGCAGTCGTGGCGACCAGCTCGGCCGGCGTCGCGCTGTCGAGATCGGGGCCGCGAAACCTCGCAGTGCGCTGGAACGAGCCGTCCTTGTTCAACACGACCCCTTCGCCGACCAGCGCGGCCCAGGGCAGGAAGTCTGGCAGGTTTGCAGCTTTGCTACGATATTCGCGCAAGCTCATCATGGCCGCATCCAAACAGGCAAGCGGAGGTGGCGGCGGGCCACGTCCACGAATTGCGGGTCGCGGCGGGCGGCCCAGACGGACAGCCCGTGGCCGATGGCCCAGATGACCAGGCCTGCGATCCACAGCCGCAGGCCGAGGCCGATCGCGCCCGCCAGCGTTCCGTTGACGATGGCGAGCGCCCGCGGGGCACCGCCGAGCAGTATCGGCTCGGTCAGCGCCCGGTGAACGGGAGCATGGAAACCCGCGATCGGTTCGGCCACGTCGAGCATCAGACCAGCGCCCCGCCGCCGAAGCTGAAGAAGCTCAGGAAGAAGGAGCTGGCTGCGAACGCGATCGACAGGCCGAACACGATCTGGATCAGCCGGCGGAACCCGCCGCTGGTGTCGCCGAACGCCAAAGTCAGGCCGGTCACGATGATGATGATGACCGCCACGATCTTCGCCACCGGCCCCTCGATGCTTTCGAGGATCGACTGGAGCGGCGCTTCCCAGGGCATCGACGATCCACCGGCACGGGCCGGAACGGCGAAGGTCAGCGCGACCACGCCGGCGGTGGTGGTAAGCATGGCGCGGCGTGCGCCATGCCGAATGGCATGGATCATGGCAGGTCTCCCGATTGGGTGGTGGAAAGGGATGCGAGGCGGTAATCGCCGGTCGTGGGATCGAGCCCTTCAACGCGGGCCAGCTCGGTCAGCCGACGCCCGTGCGCGTCGCGCACCAGCACGGCGATCAGGTCGATCGTCTCGGCGATCAGCGCGCGCGGGACCGTGACGACGGCCTCCTGGATGAGCTGCTCCATGCGGCGCAGCGCGCCTAGCCCGGTGCCGGCGTGGATCGTGCCGACCCCGCCGGGATGGCCGGTGCCCCACGCCTTGATGAGGTCGAGCGCCTCGGCACCGCGCACCTCGCCGATCGGGATGCGGTCGGGACGCAGGCGCAGTGATGAGCGGACCAGCTCGGCGAGAGACACCACGCCATCCTTGGTGCGCATGGCGACGAGGTTGGGCGCGGCGCATTGCAGTTCGCGCGTGTCTTCGATCAGGACGATGCGATCGGCGGTCTTTGCCACCTCGGCGAGCAGCGCGTTGACCAGCGTTGTCTTGCCCGCGCCGGTCCCACCAGCGACGAGAATATTGGCGCGGGTCTCGACGCCGTGGCGCAACGCCTCGGCCTCAACTGCCGACATGATCCCGGCGCGTGCGTAATCGTCGAGCGTGAATACGGCGACGGCGGGCTTGCGTATAGCGAAGGCCGGCGCCGCGACGACGGGTGGCAGCAATCCCTCGAACCGTTCGCCCCCCTCGGGCAGTTCGGCCGAGACGCGGGGGCTGCGAGCATGACCCTCGACACCGACATGGTGCGCGACCAGCCGGACGATGCGTTCGCCGTCTGCGGCGGACAGCATCTCGCCGGTATCGCTAATCCCCTCGCCGAGCCGATCGAGCCAAAGTCGGCCGTCCGGGTTCAGCATCACCTCGATGACGGCGGGGTCGTCGAGCCAGGCTGTGATCGACGGTCCCAGCGCCGTGCGCAGCATCCGCGCGCCGCGTGATTTCGCCTCGGATCGGATTGGCTGGACGGTCAACGACTGGCCCCTCGATTGGGCCGGGCGAACCGCCGCCCGGCGTCAGGGGCACATCAAGAGACGCAGCAATGCTCGCGTCGCAACAGCTAGTTATCGGCGTAGTAGAGGGGGCGGTAGATACGGTGCCGGAGGCGAAGTCTCTTGCAGACTACATCAAGGTCGGCGCGCTTCTGCTACTCCGACTCGGGCGATGTTGACCGCGGCCAGACATCCTCCGGTATTTCGTCCATGAGGGTCTTGCCGCTGGCGAAGCGCCGACCAAGCGTCTCGATAAAACCCTCGTAGCGTTTACGACCTTTGACCTGCGCCGCTGCCTGATCTTCGTCGGGCAGCGGCGGGGTCACGGACAGCCAGAAACGGACGAACAGGCTCAGTGCCTCGGTGCTCAGTCCGGTATTGCGCTCCAGCCGCTGCACCTGCCGCGACAGGCGATCGAGCCGGCGCGCGAACGCCGCCTCCATCCGGTCGGTGCCGTCCGGCGACAGGTAGGACGCCACCGCCGCCTCCACGATCGCCGAGCGTGATATGCGTCGCCGGATCGCCAGCTCGTCAACCTGTTTGGCGAGCGCGGGCGGGAAATAGACGTTGAGCCGGGTCCGCATGATCGCCTCCTACAGCTCGATGCCGTCGCCGGGGTCGAGCGACGCTTGCCGCGCAAGTCCCTGCATCCGGCGCCGCACGGCCGCCTGCCGCGCCGCGTCGTCCCGTTCGTCATCGACGATGGCGAACTCCTGGGCTGGCGGTGCTGCCGTTTCGGGCGCGATGGCGACATGCTCGGGCAGTTCGGGCTCCCGGCGCAGACCGGCATTGGCCGCGTCTTCCGCATCGCGGACAATCCGCGCGACCTGCTTTGGATCGGCGGCCGCCTGCCGCCCGGTCCAATCGTCGGGACGGATCGTGGCAGCCACGGACGCCGGCGCCGCCATGATCCGCTCGGACAGCCGCCGGTCCTGATAGTAGCGCGCCTTCTTCGCGCGGATCGGGTGGACGCCCGCCACCATCACGATCTCGTCGTCGGGCGGGAGCTGCATCACCTCACCCGGCGTGAGGAGCTGGCGGGCGGTCTCCGACCGCGACACCATCAAGTGCCCCAGCCACGGCGACAGCCGGTGCCCGGCATAGTTCTTCATCGCCCGCATCTCGGTCGCGGTGCCGAGGGCGTCCGACACACGCTTGGCGGTCCGCTCGTCGTTCGTGGCGAAGCTCACGCGGACATGGCAGTTGTCGAGGATCGCGTTGTTCGGGCCGTAAGCCTTTTCGATCTGGTTGAGAGACTGCGCGATGAGGAACGCCTTGAGTCCATAGCCGGCCATGAACGCCAGGGCGGATTCGAAGAAGTCGAGCCGGCCGAGCGCGGGAAACTCGTCGAGCATCAGCAACACCCGATGCCGGTTGCCCTTCGGGGTCAGCTCCTCGGTCAGCCGGCGCCCGATCTGGTTGAGGATGAGGCGGATCAGCGGCTTGGTGCGGGATATGTCGCTGGGCGGCACGACCAGATAGAGCGTTGCCGGCCGATCGCCCTCGACCAGATCCGATATGCGCCATTGGCAAGCGCGCGTGACCTGCGCGACGACGGGATCGCGATACAGGCCAAGGAACGACATCGCCGTGCTGAGCACGCCCGATCGCTCGTTGTCGGACTTGTTCAGCAGCTCGCGCGCGGCGGAAGCAACGACAGGATGCACGCCGGCTTTGCCCAGGTGCGGCGTCGCCATCATCGCGGCCAGAGTCTGCTCGATCGTGCGACCGGGATCGGACAGGAACCCGGCGACGCCCGCCAAGGTCTTGTCCGGCTCGGCATAGAGGACATGGAGGATCGCGCCGACCAGCAGCGAGTGCGAGGTCTTCTCCCAGTGGTTCCGACGCTCGAGGCTGCCTTCGGGATCGACCAGCACGTCGGCGACATTCTGCACGTCGCGCACCTCCCACTGGCCGCGCCGCACCTCCAGCAGCGGGTTGTAGGCAGCGGACGCCGCGTTGGTCGGATCGAACAGCAGCACCCGGCCGTGGCGCGATCGAAAGCCGGCGGTCAGCGTCCAGTTCTCCCCCTTAATGTCATGCACGATCGCCGAGGCCGGCCAGGTCAGCAGTGACGGCACGACAAGGCCGACGCCCTTGCCGCTGCGCGTGGGCGCGAAGCACAGCACATGCTCGGGACCGTCGTGGCGCAGATAATCGGCGGCGAGCTTGCCAAGCACCACGCCGTTCGGCCCTAGCAACCCGGCTGCGCGCACCTCCCGCTCGGTCGCCCAGCGAGCCGAGCCATAGGTCTCGGCGTTCTTTAATTCGCGCGCCCGCCACACCGACATGCCGATCGCGACCGCGATCGACACGAAGCCGCCCGACGCGGCGATGAAGGCGCCGGTCTGGAAGATCGCGGGCGCATAGGCGTCGAACGAGAACCACCACCAGAAGAAGGCCGGGGGCGGATAGACGCGCCAGCCGAACGCAGCGAACCAGGGCGGCCCCAGCTCGGGCTGATAGGCGAGCGCGGCGGCCGTCCACTGCGTCGCACCCCACACCCCGGCGAGCACGATCAGGAAGACGGCGAAGACCTGGCCCCAAAGAATCTTGGTGGCGGACATTGAGGACTCCTTTTCGGGGTTACAGACCGAGGCCGCGTTTGCGGCCCAGCGCGAGGTCGAGGCCGCCGCCATCGCGGATCACGCCCGCGACTTGTCGGCCAAGCTGCTGTTCGAGGGCGCTGGCCCAGGGCACGAGGCGGAAGCCGAGACCGTCGTCGATCATGGCGAAGCGGCCGGAGGCGAGCACGAGACGCTGCCGCACGACACCGGCGATCTTCTCGCCGGCCTGCGTCGGCCGATAGGCCAGCCCGGTTTCGCTGGCGATCTTCGCGCCAACGGCGTCCAGCTCGCGGCGGCGCAGCGTGTCGATCAGTCCGCGCTCGAACACGGTCCGCTCGCCGTAGCGGCGCGCCAGTCCTTCGCGGACAAGATGATCGGTGCGCGCGTCCATCGCGCGGCGCGCCTCGGCGCCGAACCCTCTGTCCGCGACGCTCGCGCCGCGCTCGATCAGCCGATGGTCGAGCCACGTCGCGCCGGGCGCCTTGATCTGCGCGGTGAGGTCGAGGTCCGACCGCGTGGCAAGGATCAGGGTCGGTTTCGGCTCACCGGGCTTGCCGATTGCGCGCAGCTCGACGATACCGCCGATCGCCGGGCTATGCTCTAGCGCCTCGATGCCGGGGAGCCGAACATGATGCGTGCGGCCGTCTGTGCCGTCGATCACCGCATAGGCCGTGCCGGTCAGCTCGTCGTGCAACCCCTTGTCGATCAACCGGCCGGCGATCGGCTTGTCGGGCGCGCCGCTGAGGACCGCGTAGCTGTCGAGCGACCGGTCCTGCCCGCGGTCCTTGAGCGCCGCGCCGATCGTGCGGATGATGTCGCCGCGCGCGCCCAACTCGCGGAGCTTCGCCTGCGCGCCCTCGGCGACGGCCCATTGGCCGGGCTCGCCCTCGGCAGTGAGGCCCATCGTTTCCAGATGCTGCAACCTGCCGACCATCAACCGGCGGAGGCGCGGATCGTCCGGGCCGGGCCGCTCGGCGCGCAGGTCGATCACGCCCAGCTCGTCGGCAGAACGCTGGATCTCGGCATCGAGCCGGGTCCAGCGTTCTGCCGTCACCTCGCGGTCGAGCGCGCGCTGCACCTCATGTTCGGGTTTCGGCCCCAGCTCGGCGAAAGCCAAGTCTTGCGCGCGCGACCGGAGATTGTGGCTGATGTAGTCGCGGGAGATGACGAGATCGGCACCCTGGTCGGTCTGCCCGCGCACAAGCAGATGGACGTGCGGATTGTCGGTGTTCCAATGATCGACCGCGACCCAATCGAGCCGCGTGCCCAGGTCCGTCTCCATTTGGCGCATGAGGTCGCGCGTGTATTCGCGCAGGTCCGTCAGCTCGGCCGCATCCTCTGGCGATACAATGATGCGGAAGTGATGACGATCGTCCTTGCAACGGTCAGTGAAGGCGCGATCGTCTGCGTTGTCGCCGGCCGCGTCGAACATCCGGGTCGGCGAGCCATCGCGGGTCACGCCCTCGCGCTTTAGATAGGCGACGTGCGCGGACAGCGGCGCCATGCGCCGCCCGCCTCGACTGCGCGTGGTGACGGGCAGCATCTTGACCATCACTCGCCGGCCCGAGCCGAACAGGCGACTGCGCGCGAACGCCGTGCGGCCCCGGCCGAAACTCGACTGGCCGCCACGGCGCGGCCCGCCCCCGGTGCGCCTGCCGCTGCTGTGGATCGCCGCGACGCGCAGCACCTCAGCCACCAGACCGCGCGCATTGCGCCCCTGCGCCTTGCTACGCTTGGCCTTGCCCGGCCGGACGCAGAACTCGCTGTCCTCGCTCACGGCCGGGGCGCTTTCCGCCGAAAACGGCCCTTGGTGCCGTTCGGCGCATTGATATTGCTGCCTTTTTCCTTCCGCGCGGCACGCGTGCCGACCGACGCCCCCGCGTGAAGCCACGGAAAAGCCTTGGCTTTTCGACGACACGGGGTGCGGCTTATATCTTGCCCTCGTCTGTCCCTGCCGTTTTCCTCCTCCCCAGCCCCCTTACTGCTTCGGACGGATGAGGGGGGCGACAGGCCGATCATTGCGGTCGGCCCGCGCGGGCGCGGGACACGAACAGCGTTTCGCGCGGCTCATTGGCGGACGGATCGGCAGCGCGAACGCCGCCAGATGTCGGCCGGTCGGTTGGCAGCTCGGACGCGGCTTCTTCTCCGTCCGACTGCCCGACGACAGCTTCCGAAGCGGCGCTAGCGGTGCGGACGAACAGCGCTGCACGACGCCATGCGAACGGATCAGGCGTAGCAGTGGTCGCCGCCTCCACCGCGCTCGATGCGCCCGTGATCGGCGCGAGCTGGGCCAGATAGCCGACCGTCTCGGGCGGCAGCGGACGGCCGCGCGACACGAAGTCGTCGTAGCGGCCCGGTCCCGCATTATAGGCCGCCAGCATAGCGCTGGCGTTGCCGTAGCGGTCGTGCATCTCGCGCAGATAGGCCGCGCCCGCCATGATGTTATCGCGCACGTCGAACGGATCGGAGCCGAGGCCGTAGCGGGTGCGAAGCCCCGCCCAGGTCGCGGGCATGATCTGCATCAAGCCCATCGCCCCGGCGCGCGATACGGCGCGGGCATTGCCGCCGCTCTCGACGCGCATCACCGCCCATATCCACGCTTCCGGGATGCCGAACCGCCGCGCGGCCCCGGCGACATGACCGGCATAGGGATGGACGGCCGCCGATCGCGCCGCCGGCACTTCCTGCGCCACCGCCGGGACAGACGCGACGCCGCCGGACAGCAGCATGACGGCAGGCGCCACTGCCGATCCCACTCCACTCCGCCGCCAGCCTGCCAGCGTGCTCGCTACGCTCAAGGGTGCGCGCGGAGCGCCGGCCTTTGGCCGCCCTTGACCTTCGCTGCGCGCGCCGGCCGGCCTGCGACCGAGCGGGACGGAGGGATGAGACGGTTTTCCCGCGAACAAAGGGATTATGGGGAAGCGCACCGGATCAATCCTGCTCGCGCGACTTCGGCTGACGGTTCCAGCGCAGCGACCAAGCCGACTTGTCGGCGGTGCTCTGGAACAGCGCGGCGCGAAGCGGCTGCGCGAAGGCGGGGTCGTCGATGCGCAGCGAGACGTAATCCCCGGCGCGTTCGCCGGTCTCATTCCAGCCGGCGCCGATCTCCGGGCCTTCGCCGTCATCGCCGCGATGGACGCGCCAGTCCGGCGCCTTGTCGGCGTCGCTCTGCTCGGCCGGAACGATCGAGATACGGATGTCGAGCGTCGCCGTCTCGATGATGCCTTCGTAGCCTTTGGCGGTGCGGAAGAAGCTGCCGATCTGCATGGGAATCTCCTTTGGGTTGGCGGGCGGGAAAGCGGGTCAGCGCCAGGTGAGCGGCGCGTCGGGCGTGTTGCGGGTGAGGATCGGCGTGGCGCGGCCGAGCACCGTCGAGGCCGGCAGCGGCCCGAAATAGCGGCCGTCCATGCTGTCGGCGTGGTCGGGGTTGAGCATCAGCAGCTCACCGGCGCGCAGCGTGCGGCAGCCTTGCCAGACCGGCAGCGTGCGGCCCCGGCCGTCACGCTGCTGGGCGACGACGACGGGCCGCCCATCGACGCTTACCACCGCGTCGATGCGGCACACGATCTGTCCCGGCCGCGCCGCGACATGCTTCAACAGCGGCACACGCTCGCCGAGATAGCCGCGCTCCGCCAGCCATCGCGCCAGCGCTGGTGGCGGCTTCACGGCGACCAATGCACCGTGCGGCGGATCGGGCAGCGGCTCGATCCGGTATAGTCCGATCGGCGCGCTGGCGCTGGCGTTCCAGACGACGCGCGGGAACGGGTCGAACACCGCCACGGCGAGGAACGACGCGGCGAACAGCGACGCGGCGGATGCTGTCGCAATGGCCCATCCACGGCGCGTCATCCTTCGATCTCCCGGCGCTTAAGCCAGGCGCGATGACGCTCAATCGTGTAGGGGCGCGGCTGCTGTCCGGCCGCGATCCGGTTGGCGACATGCCGCCAGTGATCGGGCGCGGCGTCGCATGGATCGACGCCGGCCGCCTCGGTAGCGTCGATCGCGGCGAGCACTTGGCTGACCTTGGGCCAGCCTTCGATCTTGAGCAGGATGTCGCCGCCCGGCCGCACGAACGGGAGCGTCGTGAACGGCTCGTTCGCGCCGACCGCGCGCACGATGTCAATGCGCGAGCTGACCGTGCCGTAGTCGTTCGCCGCCCATCGGACGAACGCGAAGATCGCGCCGGGACGGAACTGGACGATGCGGCGGCGGCGATCAACGATTTCGTCCACCGCGACGCGGCCGAACCTGATCCAGTGCTCGATCCGCTTCTCGATCCAGGTCAGTTCAACGCGGGTCATGCCGTCATCGGACGGCTGGCGGTGGCGCATGGGCGACGGTGGGACGGTCATCGCCGGCTCCGAGCGATGGCCGAATCCGCACGCGGCATGAGGTCGTCCTGCCCCGGATCGGAGGTCGAGTGCTTGATGCCGATGTCGGCCCAGGCGCGCAGGTCATCGACCGAATAGACCACCCGCCCGCCGATCCGGCGGTAGGCAGGGCCGGTCCCGAAATAGCGGTGCTTTTCGAGGGTCCGGCCGGAGAGGCCGAGAAACCGCGCGGCTTCCGGCGTGCGCAGGAAGCGGGGCGGCAGATTGGGAGGCGTATCGGACAAGTGACTGCTCCTGCGGGCGGTGGCGGCAGGAGGCGTAATTGTCAGAACTGAGGCGGCCGGGTGGGGTATGAAGATGTGCGGCTGCACGGACGCGACCACCCCGCGAGGGCGATCGGCCTCAGCCGGAAGCGGAATGAACTATGTCTTCCTTGCGTCCCAGCCGCTATATGCAATCACAGGTTTACTGGCTTATCCAGAATCACTTGGGGGCAGAGATGGCTGACAAGAAAGTGGTGTTCATCGCGTTCGCAATCGAAGACGAACGCCAGCGGGATTTCTTGAAGGGGCAGTCGCTTCATCCCCGCGCTCCGTATGAGTTCATCGACATGTCGGTGAAGCAGGCTTACGACAATGATTGGAAGACGAAGGTGCGCACTCGCATCCGTCGTTCAGACGGTGTGATCGTCCTCGTAAGCAAAAACTCGCTGACTTCGAGCGGCCAAAAATGGGAGATTCAGTGCGCTCAGGAAGAGGGTAAGCCTATTCGAGGCATCTACGCCTACTCCAATGACCGGACCAGTCTGGCGGGCGTGACCACGTACGTCTGGAGCGACACGAATATCAGCGGCTTCATCGACTCGCTTTGATGAGGTGCATTTGTGCGTAAGGCTCTCATTGTCGGTATCGACCACTACGACCACATTGGCGGCCTGAGTGGTTGCGTAAATGACGCTCACTCGGTGAAAAGCGTGCTCGAACGGCATGCCGACGGCACTGTCAATTTCGCCACGCCGATGTTGCTGACTGGAACCAGCGCGACGGATCGAGTCGAAAAGGGGCGGCTCAAGGACGCGGTTAGAGAACTATTTGCTGACGATTCGGAAATCGCGCTCTTCTATTTTGCCGGTCATGGCTACATTGAAGATACTGGCGGTTTTCTGTGTGGCACGGAATGCAAGTCTGGCGACGATGGTCTCTCGCTCTCCGAGTTGATGACTCTCGCAGGGAAGTCTCCCGCAAAGAACAAGATCGTCATTCTCGATAGTTGCCACAGTGGCGTTGCAGGCACGCGGCCGGAGCAGATGATTGCCGAAGTGAAGGAAGGCATGACCATTCTGACGGCTTCAACCGCAGAGCAATATGCGATGGAAGTTCCCGGAGGTGGGGCCGGTGTCTTCACGAGCCTATTCGTCGATGCACTCGGCGGTGCGGCTGCAAATCTACTTGGCGACGTAACGCCCGGCAGCGTCTATGCGCATATCGATCAATCTCTTGGCCCTTGGGCACAACGCCCTATGTTCAAGACCAATGTGAAGACCTTCGTGTCATTGCGTAAGGCTGCAGCACCGATCCCGCTTGCGGATTTGCAAGTGCTGGCGACATATTTCCCCCGCCCGGACTATGATTTTCCCCTAGATCCCAGCTACGAGCCGGAACGCACGGAGGAACAGAAGGCTGACCCAAATCTACCGCCACCAGACCCCCAAAAGAACGCGGTCTTTGCGGTGTTACAGCGCTATGTGAAGGTAAATTTGGTTCGTCCGGTCGGGGAAGCCCACATGTGGCACGCAGCGATGAACAGCAAGTCCTGCGAGTTGACGGTTCTCGGACAGCATTATCGGCAGCTTGTCGCTGACGGGCTCATCTAACCGATGGGCGATCCGATCGACGTCGATGCCGTCTTGTACGGTCTCATGGACGAACTGGCTGCGATCGAGCATGAGCGCTGGTCACATTGGCAGCGATACATGCATTCAAAGGGCGTCAGGCAAGCAGACGGCTCGCTCGTCTTGCCTGCCGAACTGGTGGAACGATGGGATCGGCAAGCGGCGACGGACTACCATGATCTCAGCGCCAAAGAGAAGCAAAGCGACCGCGATCAAGTTAGTCGCTACCTGCCCCTAATAGCCACCGCTCTCAATGCTCGTTCTTGATGTTAGGTCGTTACTTTGCTGCCGCAACGCCGCCGCGCCGGAAACTGCGCGACCTTATATTGCGTGAAAGTCCTATAATCCAATTTCGAGGGGCCGTTTAGGACGATCAACGAATGCGGAGCAGCTTGCGATAGTCGCCATTCATCATGGCGATGCCGTCGCGGACCAGGCGCACGACGAATGACCGCGAGGCCGACATTTTCCAGTCGCTCGCGGAAAGACGGGCAGCGTCATCGCGTCCCAGCGCTGTCGCGATTTCGCGGTAGGTTGCGCCGTTCTGACGGAGGTCTATCGCGCGGAGCATCAGGTCGAGCCGTGCGAGCCGATAGGCCGTCAGCGGCCAGCCGCGCGGCAGCGGCCCGGCTGTCCGGCCGAGCAGACGCCGGTGAAAGCGCAGCAGGCTCGCGATCCGGGTGATGAAGTCCTTGTCGAGCGGAATGATCGCGGCGAGCGGCTTGCCCGGTGCAGGATCGCGCAGCCACAGCCGATGCTCGCCGGCCGCGTCGGCGACGACGACATGGCGGCCGTCGATCCCGGCCAGGTCGGCGAGCAGCGCGCCCAGCGCGCGCGGAGGGACCGGGGCGGCGGTCTCAAATCCCTCCGGCGCGGCGTCGAGAATGACCGTGACGGCGGTCAGCTCCGGGCGCCAGATGACCGACTCTAAAAGCTCATCCGGCGCCGTGGCGAAAGGACAACCCCCAGCGCCGCGCGAACGCCGTCTCGGCGGCGTTCTTCGCGACGGCGCCGCTCGCGATGCGCTGCTGCATCTGCGTGTGTTCGGCGCGATAGGTGCGGTTTCGGCGTAGGAACTCAGCTGCTAAATCGGCGCGCCCGAGGGCGTCGGACAGTCCGCCGGCGCGCCGCTGGCGACGCCCAGGTGGCGTCGGCATTGCATCCTCCCCGCCGCGCTCTGCGCGGATTTCGGAGAACGCAACATCGTCGCCGCCTTACCTACAGGATAGAGCGAAGATCGCGCACAACCATGTCGCGCGGGCGGGACCATAACAACCGAACTCGATCCAAATTGGAGTTCAATTTTAACGGTTTAGCGGGGGCTGACAGCCGAGCAGATGAGCATATCCCACCTCTGTTATCCACCGCGCGCGAGCTAGATGAGTGTCATGCATCGTCTTCGCACGATCCGGCTCCACGGCGGCGTCGATGCCGAAAATCAGTCCCGCTGCCTCGCGCCAATCGGTTCCATCTGCGTTAGCATCTAACAAGCGCAGATAGTCCGCCAAATGACCCTCGTCATAGCTGGTGAGCTGCTGCGAATCAGGCGCGCATTCATCGAATCCCATCTTGACCATGATGCCCCCGACTTCCCGCCCGCGTTAACCAATAAGCCAATGTCGGAGCATTTTCGATGCGCTCGTTCTGCATGACTGCGCGCGGAATCTGCAATGCCTCGACAATTCACAGGGCTGCTGATTTGCGGTGCGCCCCCGCAAACAGCTCCTGAACCCGTGATCGGGGAGTTGGAAAACCGGATTAACTCGGTTCCTACGACCTTTAGCACCGAGGCACCTGGACATACGTCGCAGGCTCCCCGACCGCATGGTCAAGGATCGCGACGCCGTCACGGCCGGCGCCGAACCGGTTAATCCGGGGTTTCCACACCCCAGGCCGCCGCGTAGCGGCCCGAGGACTTCATAGAACAGCACTGCCGAAATGACTACCCAAAGCGAGCCGGGCGGCAGCCCGGCGAGCGAACCTTTGCGGCCGCGCGGACCTTGGGGACGCGCGGCCGCCGCCGATCCGCCGCAGCGGATCGGCGCGGAAATGGCGAAGCCGCAGGGCCGAGCTCGGCCCTGCGGCGGCGATAGTTAGGCTTTGAGGCGCTGCATCCCTTCGGCCAGTGTCCAAAGCGCGCGATTGAGCGTCACGTTCTGGTCGATGCCGTTGATGGCGCGGGTCTGGCTGCGGCGGATACGGCCCTCGGCATTGCGCTTGCGGCCCTGTAATCCGCCCCGAACGACATTCTCCTGAATGACGTTGAACGTGGTCCACAGGCTGTCACCCATGTCCTCGCGGCGGCGCGGCTCGATGATCTGCTCGGGCCGCAACGGGCTTTCGTCCTCTCCGTAGCGCGCGACCAGGCTGACCTCGCCGAGTAAGCGGCGCTCTTCCTCGGAAAGCCGAACCTCCTTCATGGTCTCGCTGGCGTCGATCAGCCGGGGGAAGTCCTCCGCCACGGTGTAAACACCCTCGATTATATCGTGCTGGATGTTGCCCTTGTGCGGCACGCGGACCTCCTCGAACCGCTCGCCCGCGATCATGCTATTGGTGCAGACGAACCGCAGCATCCCGGCGAACATCTGATAGGCGCTGGTCCCGTCATGGCTGTTGACGATGATGACTTCGGCCGCCTCGGGCTTGCCGATACCGTCGTCCCGGCGCAGGCGCAGCATGTGCTTGGCGTGGCCGTGGCGGCTGCCGTCGCGCGGAACCGACTGAACCGCGAAGAAAGGGAACCATCCTTCCCGGCGCAGCCCCTCCACGATGTCGATGGTCGGAACATAGACATAGCGCTCCGAACGGCTGTCGTGCGCCTCGCGGGCGAAGATGGACGGCACGTGCCGATACAGCGCCTCGTTGTCGAGCGCCTCACGGCCGCTGATCTGATGGGCGTTGCGGCCGAACCGGGTGGCAAGCTGATGACACATGGCTGAACTCCTTGGGCTTGGGTTTCCGCGCAGCGGAACGCCGCGCTGAAACCCTGCCCGTCGGCGAGACCGGGGGTGCAACCGGAGTGGGCGGCTTCGCGGGGAACCGGCTGCACGGAACGCGCTCGCGCGTGAAGGAAGCTGGGCGGAAGCCGCTCCGAAGGGCGCTGGGGGCGGCGCCCCAAGCACCTCACAACATGCCGGGCCGATGGCCCGTCCATATTATGAACTGGCGAACCAACACACGAAGGCGCCCCGCTCAGAGGGAGCGGGGCGCCGTGTCGAGGTCAGCGCGACCAGATGAGAGCGTATTCGCCGGGGGTCTCGGTTTCGACCAGAGTGGCGTAGATCGGAGCCGCGAAGGTCGGATCGTCCAGCTTGACCGAGATGTAGTCGCGGTTCTCGCGGCTGGTCTTCTTCCATCCCGCGCCGCACTCGACCGTGCCGACCACGAGACGAAAATCGGGGGCCTTATCGCTCTCCTTCTCGATCGGACGGAGGGTGGCCTTTGCGTTGAGGGTGAGCGTCTTGATGGTTCCGCTGAAGGAGCCGTTGCCCGCCTGGGTGAAGGTGCCGATGGTGGCCATGTCGAAGTTCCTTTTGCTTCGGGCCACGACCGCCGCGGCCTCGATGGCGATCGGTGAAGCGGGGATGATCGGACGCGCACCGCTTGCGGCCGAAGCACAGCGGAGGATGGCGACGCGCGGCTTTTTTGTTTCGCGATGCAAAGCCGAAGGCGGCGGAAAAAAGCCGCGCGGCGCCGTTGCGCCAGGCCGATCAAGGCGAAGCCGGCCCCGGTTAGATCAAGCCAATCGAGAGGCCGCGCGGTTGTCGCCGAGCCGGAAATTCTACGCCGTGGCTATGATGGGCATCGTCAGTCGGAGGGCATTCGCTTCTTTGCTGGACCGCGCCAGGCTCACCTCGCAAGTAATCCTTCGCAAAGACTACAGGAGAGCGAACGCCGCTGACGCTCCCTATGTGTTCGCCGAGATCCCGCGCGAGGCTGGCATAGACCGTCGCTCATCGCCCGCATCATAGTCGCCGAGCGGTCCCGCCGCGTGGGTCTGCAACTTTACTCGACGAACCCACCTCCAGAAATGCAACGGTCGATCCGCTATCAGCACGCCGCCCCGCGTCCTCGGAGCGGGGCGCCTGTGCAATGGGAAAGCGGCCGCGCCCCAACGGGCGCGGCCGCGATTTTTCGCCGGTCACAAAAAGAAGCCGGGACCGCTCGCGCGGTCCCGGCCCCGTGCCGCTATTCGGCGGCGACAGCAAAGGATGCTTCGCTGTCCTCCACTTCGGGCGGCTGCTCCACGCTATCCGCGTCCTCCGGCTCCGCAGGCGCGGGGTCCGCTCCCTCCGGTTCGGGCGTCCGCAGCACGGCAGGAAGCCAGCCGGTCCCGGAAAGAAGCTGCTCGGCGGCTTGCGCCATGTCCGGCTTCTTCATGTCCGCGATGCGGCGAGCGGCGTCCTCGGACACGCCTTCGGTCACAGCGTCCACGATATGCGCCTTGGTGACGCGGCCAAGGTAGCTGTCCACGGTCGGCGTCCAGTCCTTCGCCACGTCCAGCGCCAGCGCGTCCGCCAGCCTGTCCGCCGTTTGCAGCGACCGGGGCTTGCGGTCCCACGGCAACCGCAGAGCGTTGACGGTGCGAGCCGCGCAATGCGCCAGCAACGCAATCCGCTTCGCCTCGTCCAGCCCGACGATGAAGCCCCACAGGTCCGCCACGTCGCGCGGCATCCGCTCGGCCCATGCCTCGTGCTGCTCGCTCGCCCGTGCCGCCAATGGCGTGTCCTCGATCCCGTCCGCATGGCTCCCCAAGGGGGTCACGGTCGGACGAACCTCAAGGCAACCGGCCTCCGCATAGCTGTAGAAAAGTTGCGCGGTCAGCGTGTGGGTCAGCGCGATCAGGGCCATATCGGGCTGCTCGGCCAGCGCCACGCGAAGCGCCAGCGTCCGATAGGCGGACAGGTCACGGGTGAGGCTGTCGGAAATCGGCTTGCCCGGGTCTTCGTCCTCGTCGGCATCCTGCACGTCCTCGTCGCCGTCCTCCGGCTGCTCGTCGTCGCCCATCTGCGGCTCGGTCGCATCGCCTTCTTCCGGCTCCGGCTGGGGGTCCGCCAACGCCTCGTCCTCGGCCCGCACGAAACCGCGCTCGACCCTGACCGTGCCGTCATGTTGAAGTACGACGAACGCACCGCCATTGGCGATCACATTGGGGTCGTAGGCGGAACGCTTGGCGGACAGGGCGTCCATTTCGGCGTCCAGCGCACGGGCTTTCGCCGCCAAATCCTCGGGCATTTCATCCAGCGAGTCATAGCCGTCGACGATCTGGTCGTACTCGGCCCATGCCTCATCGACCCGCGCCTCCTCCTCGTCGGACAGGGCGACGGTCTGCGGATAGAAGCGCCGCATCCCGTGGGCGTGGGGATAGTCGATATGCGCCTCGGCCCATTTCCAGCCCTCGGCCTGAACGCGCTCGGCAACTTCGCGCAATTTCTCGACGGCGAGCGTATCGAGCAAACCCGCATCCTCGAAGAACCCGCCACGATCCTCGCTGAACAGGTCGCGGATGATGTTGCCGCCCGCTTCCGCGTAAGCTTCGGCTCCGACGAATATCGCGCGCCGGTCCTCTGCCACGACATTGCTTGCGGTCATGTCGCGCCGGATGATCCACGGTTCGCGGTTGTGATGCAGGTTGGCGAAAACCTGCTCCTGCCGGTCATGGTCCTCGGTGATAGCGAAGGCCATAAGCTGATCCAGCGTAAGACCGTCCTCCCGATAGACCTGCAACAGCTTGGGCGAGACAGCGCCAAGGCGAAGCCGCTGCTTCACCACGCCAGCCGACACGCCAAACCGCGCGCCGATTTCTTCCACGCCATAGCCCTTGCTTTCGGACAGTTCGCGGAACCGCTCGAACTGGTCGGCGGGGTGCATAGGGGTCCGGGTCACGTTCTCGTCCAGACTGATTTCGGACGGATCGTTGGCGGTATCGAGCCAGCAGCGCACGACTTCCGACTTCTTGATCTGCTTGCGCTTGGCGCGCAGCAACATCGCCAGCCTGCGGCCTTCACCAGCGGTAACGAGATAGTTGCCGGTCGGCGTCCCGTCCTCCTTGGTTTCCGGCTCTACGACAAGGTTCTGGATCAGCCCCTTGTGCTGGATCGAAGCGGCCAGCGCCTCGATAGCGGCTTCCCCATGCGGCACCTTGCGGGCATTGCGCGGGGACTTCTTGAGCTTGGCGAGCGGCACGAAAATCTCGACGCCCGACACAGGCTCGGCGGCTAGGATTTCGGTAACAGCGTTCATCACACTTCTCCTAAAAACCACACTCACCCCGGAATGGGGTGGGCGGCGAAGAAGCTTGCCGTTGGCCCGCTGGCGGAGCCGGGCAGCATCCGCAGGACCGGAACGCAGTGGAGGACGCGCCAACAGCGCGTTGCGGCCCGGCGCGGCGGGCCTAAAGGGAAGCGTCGCCCACCCCATCGACGGGGAGAGAAACGACCAGATGCGATCGGGCTGGCGCAGCCCTGGCTCGATCTCCGCAGATCGGAAAGACAACAATCCGCGCAGCGGATTGCCGAACGGCGCAGCAGCGCCACCCCGCCATGCTGATCGTCACCCGGCAGGGACGAGACCCGTCAGGGGCTCGGTCGGAGCGCAGCGGAGATAGAGCGGCGGTCCCGTAGGGAGGCGCCAAGCCATTCTGCTGACCTTGCTTTTCCAGCCTATTTCGATTATATTTTAATCGGGTTGATAGCAGGTGATGAACATGGCGACTGAGACAAAAGTGTTGACCGCACACGTCCCGCTGCACCTCGCGGAGAAGGTTGAAGCAATGGCCTCGCGGCTCGAACGCTCGCGTGGCTGGGTGATGAAACAGGCGCTCGCCGCCTGGGTTGATCAGGAGGAGGAGCGTCACCGCATGACGCTCGAAGCAATGGAAGATGTCGATGCCGGGCGCGTGATCGACCATCAGGCCGTGCGCGCTTGGGCGGACAGCCTCGGCACTGACACCCCGCTGCCGCCGCCTTCGGCATGAGGATCAAGTGGACCGGCAAGGCGTCCTCGGATTTGGTGCGGCTGCACGAGCATCTGCGTCCGGTTGCCCCGGAGGCGGCGGCGCGGGTCGTGCAGCAGCTCTCGCGCGCGCCGGATCGGCTGCTCGACTATCCCCGGATCGGCGAGAAGCTGGACGCCTACGAGCCGCGCGAGGTTCGGCGCATCATCGTCGGCAATTACGAGCTGCGCTACGAGATTGCGGATGCGACGATCTTCATCCTGCGCCTGTGGCATTGCCGCGAGGAGCGCAGCTTCGAGTCGGACGACTGACGATGAGGCCGGCCGCATCGAACGCTACGATGCAGCGCGCCGCCCTTCGCCCCTATCTGCGCTTCGCCGCGACAGAGGCTTTGCATGAGGCGCGAGCGCGAAGCAGCCTGTCGGGATGGCCCTTGCCCGCAAAGTCCATCGTCGCCCCCATCGTCGCCGGGCCGAATGCCCGGACGACCTGTTCGACTATGCCACGCTGCCGGTCGGCAGCCTCCGTCCTTGCGCGGGGAAAAGCCCGAAGGACGATCTTTCGACCTGGACCGTCACCGACGACTGGCCCGAGCGCGTGCCGGTCACGAGTGCGGAAGTGGATGTGTTCGAGGCATGGTTCGGCGACGTTTTCGACGAGCTGTTCGGGCCGTGCCAATGATGTGAGGAGTTCGCTACCATGACCGTGCCGCTGCGCGCCGCCCTTTACCTGCGCGTTTCAACGGCGCGGCAGGCCGAGCATGACGTGTCGATCCCCGATCAGCGCAAGCAGGGCGAAGCCTATTGCCTGTCGCGGGGACTGGAGCTGGTCGATACCTTCGTCGAGGCCGGCGCATCGGCGACGAACGACCGGCGGCCCGAGTTCCAGCGCATGATCGAGGCCGGGACCAGCAAGCCCGCGTCGTTCGACGTAGTGGTGGTCCACAGCTTCTCGCGCTTCTTCCGCGATCACTTCGAACTGGAGTTCTACGTTCGCAAGCTCGCCAAGAACGGCGTCAAGCTGTTGTCGATCACGCAGGAAATGGGCGACGATCCGATGCACGTCATGATGCGTCAGATCATGGCGCTGTTCGACGAATATCAGTCGAAGGAGAATGCGAAGCACGTCCTTCGCGCGCTCAAGGAAAATGCCCGGCAAGGCTTCTGGAACGGCTCGCTGCCGCCGATCGGATATCGCGTGGTCGATGCCGAGCAACGCGGCGCGAAGATGAAGAAGAAGCTGGAGATCGACCCGATCCACGCCGACACGGTGCGGCTGGCGTTCAAGCTGGCGCTGGAAGGCGACGGCACATCCGGCCCGATGGGCGTGAAGTCGATCACCAAGCATCTCAACGAGCGCCGTATCTTCACGCGCGACGGCGGCCGCTGGGGCATCGGCACGGTTCATCGGATGCTGACCCGGCCGACCTATATCGGCCGCCACGAGTTCAACAAGCGCGGCAAGAGCAAGGAATTGAAGCCCTCCGAGGAAGTGATCGCGGTCGAGGTTCCGGCGATCATCGACCAGGCCACGTTCGATGCGGTGCAGGCACATTTCAAGGCGCGCAACCCGAAGGTCGCCCATCCGCAGGTCGTCGGTGGCCCGACGCTGCTGACGGGCCTGATCCATTGCGGGAAGTGCGGCGGCGCGATGACGATTCGCACCGGGAAGGGTGGGCGCTATCGCTATTACACCTGTTCGATGAAGGCGCGGCAGGGCGCGACCGCCTGCGAGGGCATGACGGTTTCGATGGAGCGGCTGGACGATCTGGTCGCAAACTATCTGGCCGACCGGCTGCTCGATCCCGACCGGCTGGAGGATGTACTAGCCGAGGTTCTGGATCGTCGACAGGAGCGCAGCGACCGGCGCCGCGAGCATATCGCGGAATTGAACCGGCGATCCGCCGAGACCGAGCTGCGCCTGAAACGGCTCTACGACGCGATCGAAAGCGGCGTCGCCGATTTGGACGATCCGGCGCTCAGGGATCGCATCGTCGCCTTGAAGGCGACTCGCGATCAGGCGCGGGCGGATGCCGAGCGGGCCTCGGCCCTCCTGCTCAACTCGACGCAGCAGGCCATCACGCCGGCCACGTTGCGAAAGTTCGCGTCAACGGCGCGGCGGCGCATCCGCACGGAAGGCGGCGGCTATCGCCGCGACCATCTTCGCGCCTTGGCGCAGCGGGTCGAGGTCGATCGCGGCGAGGTCCGCATCATGGGATCGAAGAGCAACCTGCTCCGCGTGCTGGCCGCCAATGGCGTAGCCACGGCGGCGGGCGGAGTGCCCATCGTTGTTCCGAAGTGGCGGAGCGGGTGGGATTCGAACCCACGATAGGCTTTTGACCTATACACACTTTCCAGGCGTGCGCCTTCGACCACTCGGCCACCGCTCCGCTTGTCCTGGGAGCCGCCCCCCTAAAGGCAAGTGCGGACCAGCGCAAGAGGTGGTTTGGCGGGCGCGGCGGGGGCCGTGCCGCGCTGGCTTACAACACCATGTGATAGTTCAGCGCCAGGCCCGAGATGCTGAGTTGTTCGGGCCGGGTCTCGACGGTCTTGAGTGTCAGTGTCGCCCTTGCCGCTTCGGTCAGCAGGATCTCGCTGCGCGCGGCAATGTCCTCCCCCAGCTTGCACGCCAGGTTCATCTCGTCGCCGAACAGATCCTCGTCATCGATGTTGAGCACCGCGCCATAGCCGATCCCGATCGAGGCATAGAGCCTGCGATCCTCGGGCAGGATCAGGTTCGCGGCCTTGAGCTGGCGCACGATCGCGCGCGCGGCGCGCACCGCCTCATCGGTCGTATCGAACAGGCAATAGAGGTTGTCGGCCTCCGCCTTGACCAGCAGCCCGCCCTTGTCCTCGATCTCGGGCATCGCCAGACGTTTCATCTGGTGCACCATCAGCAGGAACGCCGCGATCCCGTGTCGCTGGGTGGTGCGCGAAAAGCCGCTCATGTCGAGCACCATGACCGCGCGGGTTTCGCAGAACACCTGCTCGATGGTCTCGGCCAGCGTTGCCATCCGGTCGGGAGTCTCGATCATCTCGTCGAGCAGCCGGTCGAGCGTCGCGCGGCTGTTGCGCAGCGAAAGCGGGGTATCATCGTTTTCGTCAGGAACAGCCATGATATTCTCTCCCGCGACCCTGCAAAACCTGCACCGGCTTGCGCGGTTTCGCAAGCGCCCAGCGCGTGATAGCGTGGCAGCATGACACACACCCGACTCCACAGCGCCATGCTGCGCTCGATGGCCGCGCTTGCGCCGCTCACCCTTGTGGCCGCCGCAGAACCTTCCGCCGCCCCGATGCCCGGTGTCAGCCCCGGCGAGGTCATTGCTGCGGCTCCTTCTGGTCACTGGGTGCCGATCGCGCCCGCGGACTTGCTGGTGATGGAGCTGGCACCCGATGCGGCGGGCAAGCCCCGGCGGGTGCTGATCCAGCTGATCGCCGCGCCGATCAGCGAGCCCTGGGTTGCCAACATCCGCAAACTCGCCGCAGCGCACTGGTGGGATGGCACAGCGATCGTGCGGGTGCAGGACAATTATGTGGTGCAATGGGGCGATCCCGATGGCGAGGATGCCGCCAAGGCCAAGCCGCTGCCCAAGGGGGTGGTAGCGTTGAGTGAGACCGATGGCCTCCGCAAACGCGACTATGTCGTCGGCCTGCCGCAGGATTTCAGCGACCAGACAGGATCGCGCTTTCCCGTGCCGCCGCCCCGGTTGCCCGCCGACAGCTATGCGCGCAACCCGCATTTCTACAAGTCATGGCCGATGGCGAACGACACCAAGGGGCGTGCCGCTTCGGTCGCGGGCGAAGGCGGCGGTTATCAGGCCTGGCCGGTACACTGCTATGGCATGGTCGGCGTGGGCCGTAACATCTCGCCCGACATGGGCAGCGGGGCCGAGCTCTACACCGTCATCGGCCATGCGCCGCGGCATCTGGACCGCAACATCGCGCTGGTCGGCCGGGTAGTCGAAGGCATCGAGCATCTCTCCAGCCTGCCGCGCGGCACCGGCGAACTTGGCTTTTACGAGACCCCCGCAGAACGCACGTCCATCCAGTCGGTGCGCCTGGCGTCGGACCTGCCGGAAGCACAGCGGCCCAAGCTCGAATATCTCGACAGCGCGAGCGAATCATTCGCTCGCTACGCCGATGCGCGGTCCAACCGCAAGGACGCGTTTTTCAACATCCCCGCAGGCGGTGCGGATATTTGCAACATTCCAGTGCCAATTCGGAAAATTACGCAATAATGTAATAAAGTAACAAAATGATGTCGCACAGGGAAGGCGGTGCAGGTAAGCCATGGGCAGAACATCCAGCAGGAGAAGTCTGTCATGCGCGTCGGAACCGTCAAGGAAATCAAGAACCACGAATATCGCGTCGGCCTGACGCCCGAGAGCGCCCGCGAACTGGTGCAGCACGGCCATGAGGTCTGGGTGCAGAAGGGCGCAGGCCTGGGCATCGGCGAGAGCGACAACGACTATCTGCGCGCTGGCGCCAAGCTGATCGACACCGCGGCCGAAATCTTCGCCGAGTGCGAGATGGTGGTAAAGGTCAAGGAACCGCAGTCGGTCGAGCGTGCGATGCTGCGCGAAGGCCAGATCCTGTTCACCTATCTGCACCTTGCGCCCGACCCTGAGCAGACCAAGGATCTGGTCGCTTCCAAGGCGGTGTGCATCGCCTATGAAACCGTCACCGATGCCAGCGGCGGTTTGCCGCTGCTCAAGCCTATGAGCCAGGTCGCAGGGCGCATGTCGATCCAGGCGGGTGCGACCGCGCTCGAAAAGGCGCACGGCGGACGCGGCATCCTGCTCGGCGGCGTTCCGGGCGTGGCGCCCGGCAAGGTCTGCGTGATCGGCGGCGGCGTCGTCGGTTTCAACGCCGCGCAGATGGCGGCAGGCCTTGGCGCCGACGTTACCATCCTCGATCGCAACCCCGAGGTGCTCGAGCGGCTGGGCTATTATTTCGAATCGCGTGCCAAGACGCGCTTTGCCAACGCCGCCAATGTCGCCGAATGCGTCGCGGCGGCCGATCTGGTGATCGGCGCTGTGCTGATCCCCGGCGCTGCCGCGCCCAAGCTGGTGACGCGCGAGATGCTTTCCACGATGCGTCCGGGCGCGGTGCTGGTCGATGTCGCGATCGACCAGGGCGGCTGCTTCGAAACCAGCCACGCGACGACGCATGCCGAGCCGACCTATATCGTCGATGGCATCGTGCATTACTGTGTCGCCAACATGCCCGGCGCGGTTGCGCGCACCAGCACCTATGCGCTCAACAATGTTACGCTGCCGCATATGCTGCGCATGGCCGACAAGGGCTGGAAGGACGCGCTGCGCTCTGACGCACATCTGGCCGCGGGCCTGAACGTGTGGAACGGCCGGGTCACCTACAAGGCGGTGGCGGATGACCTTGGCTACGACTATTGTCCGATGGAAGAGGCGCTCGCCTGAGGCGCCCACAGCGCAGCAGGAGAGCTTCATGATCGCAGCCCATCAGACCCCCGTCGATTCGCCTTTCGGTCGCCACAGCGAACCGCATGAGGTGCTCGCCGGGACCGATCTGACAGGCAGGAATGCGATCGTCACCGGGGGCTATTCGGGCATCGGGCTGGAAACGGTGCGCGCGCTGGCGGCAGCGGGCGCATCGGTCACCGTGCCTGCGCGCGATAGTGCCAAGGCGCACGCCGCGCTGGACGGCATCAAGGGCGACATCCGCATCGCGCTGATGGACCTTGCCGATGTCGCATCGGTGCGGCGTTTTGGGCAGGGCTATGCCGAGAAGGTCACGCGGCTCGACCTGCTGATCAACAACGCAGGTGTCATGGCGTGCCCGGAAACACGGGTGGGGCCGGGCTGGGAGATGCAGTTCGGCACCAACCATATGGGCCATTTCGCGCTGGCCGACGTTCTGCTGCCGCTGCTTCAGCGTAGCGGCGAATGCCGCGTGGTGGCGCTGTCATCGACCGGGCACAAGCTTTCGGACATCCGCTGGGACGACCCCAACTGGACCGATGGCAGCTACGACAAATGGAAGGCTTATGGCCAGTCCAAGACCGCCAATGCGCTGTTCGCGGTCGCGCTGAATGCGCGGCTGGCCGAAAGCGGCGGTATGGCGTTTGCCGTCCACCCCGGCGGCATCATGACCCCGTTGCAGCGGCATCTGCCGACCGAGGAAATGGTCGCATTGGGCTGGCTGAACGAGCAGGGCGAGATTGCCGAGGGTGCCCGCGCCATGTTCAAGACACCCGCGCAGGGCTGCACCACCACGCTGTGGGCCGCCACCAGCCCGCTGCTGCACGGCAATGGCGGGGTCTATTGCGAGGATTGCAACATCGCGGCAGTCTCCAGCGGCGAGCCCGTCCGCTATCGCTTTGTCGAGCCGCACGCGGTGGACAGCGACAGTGCCGAACGGCTGTGGGACCTGAGTGAGCGGCTGCTCGCAACGGCCTGAGCCGCAAACTGCCCTAGCGGAAATCCGCAAACGCGATGAGCTTGCGAAACCCGGCCGTGCAGCTGGGCTTGCCATCGACCACGCGCTGCTCGACCCAGATATCGCCCGAGTGATACCCCCATTGCGCCAGCCGCTTGCGGGGTTGTGCCACCGTCTGCCCGCCCAGCCAGCGCGCGACCGCAGGTTTGAGCGCCAGCCGCGCGCGGCCTTGCGCGTTGCAGGCGCGGGTGCCGTGCCAGCTTTCGATGGTCCTCGCGAGATCGGCCTGGACGCGGGTCCGCTTGCCTGGGACGATATCGTGATCGGCCGAGCGGAAGGACAGCATCTGCGCCTGTGCGGGCCAGCCAAGCACGACCCATGCACCCAGCACGCTGGTCAGGAACAGCGCCAGACCTATCGCCACTCGCCGCATGGAGTCCCCCGAAGGCCGTCCTGCCGATGGCAAGACCCAAACACCCCGATCGATCGGCCCGATGCTGTGGCCGGGTGACAAGGGTGGCCTGATCGCCGGGGCCGGGGCACGAAAGATGGCCAGCAGCCAGTTGGGTCGACGAATACCCCCGGTCCCGCCGATCAGACCATGATCCTGCTAGCGCAAACGGGGCGAAACTAGGCTGTAGCAAATTGTTGCGAAGCGGTGAAAATCGCGGAGTATGCAGGTGACGCAGGCGTTACTCGATCAGGTCAGCCGCACCTTGGGGGTGGCGATCACCACCTTGTTGAGCAGCGCCTGCACCTCGGCATCGCCTTGCCACTGCTGGGCGATGCGCTTGTTCAGCGTCGCCGAATACCAGCGTTCGCCCAGCATCGCTGCCTGGCGCAGCAGCGCGACCAGCGTTTCGCGGTCGCCCATGCTGGAGGCCTGGAAGGCGGGGGTCATCCGAGTCTTGCGCTCGCCTGCGGCAAATTCGCGCTGGGCATCGGCCACCAGCACCAGATGCGCTGTCGCCGGATTGCGGACGACCGCCGTATCCAGTTTCTTTGCAAGCGCGAGCAGCTCGGGCACCTTGCGCAGCCTGGCCAGCTCGCCGAATTCACGGGCATAAGCGCGGATGTCGCCGCGCGAGATATGCGCCCAGGCCAGGCAGTTGCGGATCGTCGCATCGTCGGGATATTGCGCCTTGAGCTGGTTGAGTTCGATCAGCGCACGACGGTCTCTTCCCGCCTGCCAGTGCGCGCACGCGCGTTCGATCGCGATCGCCGGAGTGCCCGGCAGCAGCAGCTGCGCGGTATCATACTCGCGCTGCGCCGCTGCATCCTGGCCCAGATCGGCCAGAACGTTGGCGTACCAGAAATGGCTCAGGCCATCGTGCGGGTCGAGCGTCAGCGCGCGTTGGAACGAATTGACCGCGCGTTGGGCGTCATAGCTCCACCAATACTGGATGAAGCCATTGGCACGATGCGCGGCTGGCAGGCGGCTGTCGAGCTTCAGCGCTTGTTCGACGGCGGATTTCGCCGCGCTATAGGCCCGGCTCTCGGTCGCCGCGCCGTATTCGCGCGTGATCAGCCATGCCTCGGCAAGGCCTGCATAAGCGGGCGCGAATTCGGGATCCGCGGCGATCACGCGCTCATACAGCCCGATCGCCCGGCTAAGCGCGGCGGGCGTTCGGCGAGCCCACAGATCACGCGCGGCGACATAGTCGCTGGCCACCTTGGGATCGCGGGGCAGGGGGACGATCTGTTCGCTGCGCGGTTCGCCGGGCGACTGCGCACCGCCAAGCATCGGCAGCGACACTGCAAGCACGCCAGCCAGCGCCACCGCGCCGAGGGAAGGCCACAGCCAGCGCCGGGACGATTGCGACGGTGCATCCGTCCCGAGCGATTGCGTCTGAGGCGCGGACGGTGGCGGTGCGCTGCTGGCGGGCAGCGGAGCTTCGGGCTCGGGCGCTGCAGGCGCGTCGGCAAGGTCGTCCTGCTCGGCGCGGCGAGCCCAGGTGGCAAGCTCGCGCTCATAGGCGAAAACGGATCCCTGTTTTCCGCCGGGCAGGCGGTGGACGGGCAGGTCACGCTCGCGCGCCCAGCGCATTACGGTCGTCCGGTCACGGCGGAAATATCCGGCGATAGACTTCCAGCCATCCAGTCTGCGATCGGGGGATTCCGGCTGGTTCACCACTGTTCTCACAGATGCCTAAGCGCGCGCTCAGCTGCCCGGACACGCACGATAGCCGCCGGAACGCACGCTGACATTATCGGCAATCTGCCGATGGAGTCCATCTAATATGCTGAAAACCAAGCGGATCGTGGCAGCTTAAAATCTCGGCGGGGGCAAAGAAATAATTTCCGCCGCCGATTGTGTCCGGGATGGTAGCGGAGGAGGGACTTGAACCCCCGACCTACGGATTATGATTCCGCCGCTCTAACCAGCTGAGCTACTCCGCCATCCCGGCGCGCCCGGCGCTTTACAGCCGGGGCAGGCCGCGCGCTATAGTTGGCACTTGCGCGATGGTCAAACCAAAATGCGCCTCAACACCGCTATTGGATAGCGCCATGATGTGCAGGCTTGTTTTCCGCAGCGTCAACCGGCACATGGCGCGCAGGATCACGGTTGCCGAAAGGCCATCGAGCAGGAGAGGGATGCGGTGCAGGACAGCTATGACATTGCCATCGTCGGAGCAGGACACGCGGGCGCACAGGCGGCGATCTGTCTGCGCCAGATGGGGTTCGCAGGCTCGATTGCGCTGATCGGCGAGGAGCAGTTTCCGCCCTATGAGCGGCCGCCGCTCTCCAAGGAATATCTCGCCGGCGACAAGCCGTTCGAGCGAATCCTGCTGCGTCCCGAAACCTTCTGGAGCGAGCGGCAGGTTGACCTGCAGCTCGGCAAGCGGGTGACCGCGGTCGATCCGTTCGCCAAGTTGCTGACCACCAGTGGCGGCACGCAGACCGGCTATGGCCAGCTGATCTGGGCAACCGGCGGCACGCCCCGGATGATGGATTGCCAGGGCAGCAATGCCAGCAACGTCTTTGCCGTGCGCACCCGCGCCGATGTCGACAAGATCATGGCGCGGCTCGACAACACGCAGAGCGTCGCGATCATCGGCGGCGGCTATATCGGGCTGGAAGCGGCCGCGGTAATGCGCAAGCTGGGCAAGCAGGTCACGCTGATCGAGGCGCTGGACCGGGTGCTCTCGCGGGTTGCCGGCCCGTCGCTGTCGGCGTTCTTCGAAAAGGAACACCGCGACCATGGGGTGGATCTGCGCACCGGCTACACCGTC
Source organism: Blastomonas fulva (assembly GCF_003431825.1). Classification (GTDB taxonomy): domain Bacteria; phylum Pseudomonadota; class Alphaproteobacteria; order Sphingomonadales; family Sphingomonadaceae; genus Blastomonas; species Blastomonas fulva. The sequence goes on from NZ_CP020083.1 coordinate 2,288,898, forward strand.
GATCACATCGAGACCGACGAGGCGGGGCATGCGGTCGCGGTGCGCTGCGGCAATGGCGAGCGGATCGCGGCGGACATGGTGATCGTCGGTATCGGCATCATCGCGCAGACCGGGCCGCTGATCGCAGCCGGGGCAGCGGGCGGCAACGGGGTCGATGTCGACGAGTTCTGCCGCACAAGCCTTCCTGATGTCTATGCCATCGGCGATTGCGCCGCGCACGCCAACGCCTTTGCCAACGACCGGGTGATCCGGCTGGAATCGGTGCAGAATGCCAACGACCAGGCCAAGGTCGCCGCAAGCCACATCATGGGAACAGCAGAGCCCTATCAGGCGATCCCGTGGTTCTGGTCCAACCAGTATGACCTCAGGCTGCAGACCGTCGGCCTGTCGGTGGACTACGATCAGGAACTCGTCCGCGGCGATCCTGTCAGCCGCAGCTTCTCGGTGATCTATCTGCGCGGCGGCAAGGTGATCGCTCTCGACTGCGTCAATGCCACCAAGGACTATGTCCAGGGCCGCAAGGCGGTGCTCGAAGGCGTGCCGCTCGATCTGACGGAACTGGCCAATCCGGCTATCCCGATCAAGGAAGTCAGTCACGCTTGAACGACCTGAATGCCGTCAACCGACCGCAGCACTGGCAGATTGCGAAATTTTGTTGCCGGGGATGAAACAAACTTGCCCCGTCAGGGGTTAGCCTTCTAATACCGCGCCATAATCGTATACGGTGTCCCTAAGTTTCTGCGAGTCTGTCATTTCCTTATCCGTTCGACCAACACGAACGATCGTGAAGCACGTCGCCCTGGCAGGGCTGGCGGCGCTCGCGCTTGCCGGATGTTCTAGCGCAGAGGAGGACAAGAGCGGCGAACGGCCTGTGCCCGAAGTCGGCTTCGTTGTCGTCCGGTCGAGCCCCGTGCCCGTTTCGGTCGAGCTAGCCGGGCGGATCGCTGCTTTCGAGATGTCCGAGGTTCGCCCGCAGGTCACCGGCATCATCCGCCGCAGGTTCTTCGCCGAGGGCGCGGTGGTGCGGGCAGGGCAGACGCTCTACGAAATCGATCCAAGGCTGTATCGGGCGGCGACCGCAGAGGCGAACGCCAACCTCAACAGTGCCATGGCCAATGCCGAGGCAACCCGCATCCGGGCCGAGCGGCTGAAGCCGCTGGCCGAGGCGCAGGCGGTGGCGCTGCAGGATTATGTCGATGCCGCCGCCGCCGCGCGTCAGGCTGCCGCAGCGGTCCAGCAAAGCCGCGCGCAGTTGCAGACCGCCGACGTCAACCTGCAGTTCACCCGCGTTCCCGCGCCGATCACCGGGCGCATCGGGCGTTCGCTGTTCACCGTGGGCGCGCTGGTTACCGGCAACCAGGCCGAGCCGCTGGCGATAATTCAGGGGGTCGACCCCGTGTTCGTGGACATCCAGCAATCGAGCGCGGAACTGCTGACGCTGCGCCGCTCGCTCGCGCAGGGCGGGGCTGCGCCAGCGAGTGCAGAGGTGTCGCTGGTGCTGGAAGATGGCAGCGACTACGGGCAGCGCGGTGTGGTGCAATTCTCCGAAGTGATGGTCAACGCCGCGACCGGTACGGTCACGCTGCGCGCGCGCTTTGCCAATCCGCAGGGGCTGCTTTTGCCCGGCATGTTCGTCCGCGCCCGCTTCGACCAGGCGATCAACACCAGCGCCATTCTGGTTCCGCAGGCCGGGCTCAGCCGCAATGCCCGCGGCCAGGCGGCGGTCTTCGTGATCGACGCGCAGAACCGCGCGACCGAACGCCAGGTGACCGCAGACAGGGCCGTGGGCACCGACTGGGTGATCACCAAGGGACTGAAGCCGGGCGACAAGGTGATCGTCCAGGGGCTGGCCAAGGTCAGGCCCGGCGCGCCGGTCCGCCCGGTTCCGGCCAGCAAGCCGCAGGTGATCGCACCGCCGCCCCCGCCGAAGCGCGGCTGAGGCCGGCGCATGTCACGGATCTTCATAGAGCGGCCGATCTTCGCCTGGGTGCTGGCGATCATCACCATGCTGGCCGGGGTCGGGGCGATCTATCTGCTGCCGATCGAACAATATCCCGATGTCGCTCCGCCACAGGTCAACATCCGCGCGACCTTCCCCGGAGCATCGGCGGACACGCTGGAAAACAGCGTCACCCAGATCATCGAGCAGCAGCTCACCGGGATCGACGGGCTGCTCTATTTCAATTCCAGCTCAAGCTCGCGCGGGCAGGTGACGATCAGCGCGACGTTCGAAAAGGGCACCGATCCCGATATCGCTCAGGTCCAGGTGCAGAACCAGGTCCAGCAGGCGCTGGCCCGCCTGCCGCAGCAGGTGCAGCAGCAGGGGCTGCGCGTTACCAAGTCCAACCCCGATTTCCTGCTGATCGTCGGCGTCTACGATGAGACCGACCGCAGCACCAATATCGACGTCTCCGACTTCCTCGTCTCCAACCTGCAGGATCAGCTCGCGCGGATCGAGGGGGTCGGCGAGACCAACGTGTTCGGCTCGCAATATGCGATGCGCATCTGGATGGACCCGGACCGGCTGGCTTCGGTCGGTTTGATGCCCGGTGACGTGATCACCGCGATCCGTAACCAGAACACCGAAGTGGCCGCAGGCGAGGTGGGTGGCCTGCCCCAGCCCGATACCAACCAGCTCAACGCCACGGTAACCTCGCAATCGCGGCTGCGAACCGTCGACGAGTTCAAGGCGATCATTCTCAAGTCCGAACAGAGCGGCGCGATCGTCCGCCTGTCCGATGTCGCCCGGGTGGAGTTGGGGGCAGAGAATTACTCCGCATCCAGCCGGATCAACGGCCATCCGGGGGCAGGTCTTGCGGTGTCGTCCGCGCCGGGCGCCGACGCGCTGGCAACCGCAGATCTGGTCAAGCAGGCGGTCAGCGAGGCTGAGGCGAACTTCCCGCCCGGCTACAAGGTCGCCTATGCCAACGATACCACCGCGTTCATCCGGCTGTCGATCGACGAGGTCGTCCAGACGCTGATCGAGGCGATCATCCTGGTCGTCATCGTGATGTTCGTGTTCCTGCAGAGCTGGCGCGCGACGCTGATCCCCACCATCGCGGTTCCGGTGGTGCTGCTGGGCACGTTCGCGATCTTCTATCTGTTCGATTTCTCGATCAACACGCTCACCCTGTTCGGGCTGGTGCTGGCCATCGGCCTGCTGGTCGATGATGCCATCGTGGTCGTCGAGAACGTCGAGCGGTTGATGGAGGAAGACCCCGAGCTCACGCCCAAGGAAGCCACGATCAAGTCGATGGCCGAAATCCAGGTCGCGCTGGTCGCCATTGCGGTTGTGCTCTCTGCGGTGTTCCTGCCGATGGCGTTCTTCGGCGGATCGACCGGGGTGATCTACCGCCAGTTCTCGATCACCATCGTCTCGGCGATGGTCCTCTCGGCGCTGGTCGCGCTGATCCTCAGCCCGGCGCTGACCGCCAGCCTGTTGCGGCAGAAGCAGATCGACGGGCACGAGCGGCAAAGCTGGCTCGAACGCCGCTGGCCAGCTGGCGCGCGGCGCGTCGACAAGGCGCAGCACTGGTTCAACCACGGCTTTGCGCGCGGTACCGACCGCTATGTCGCTGCGGTCGAGAAGGTGGTGGACCGCAAATGGCTGTTCCTTGCGATCTATGCGATCGTCCTGGTCCTGCTCGCGGTGCTGTTCGTGCGGCTGCCCACCAGCTTCCTGCCGACCGAGGACCAGGGTTCTGCGCGCGTGCAATTCCGCCTGCCCGCCGGTGCCACCCAGGGTCGCACCCGCGAGGTGCAGCTGGCGATCGAGAAGTACATGCTGGAAAAGGAACGCGACAACATCGCGGTGATGTTCATCGTTGCCGGTGGCGGGCAAGGCGCGGCGGGACAGAACACCGGCCAGGGCTTCGTCAACTTCGTCGACTGGTCCGAGCGCGAGGGCGCGGAAAACTCAGCCGACGGAATTGTCGAGCGCGCCGGAAAGGCATTTTCGCAGTTCCGCGATGCGCAGGTCAACGCGCTTGTCCCCGCCGCCATTCGCGGCCTTGGGCAGACCAACGGCTTCAGCCTACAGTTGCAGAACACCAGCGGCATGACTCGCGAAGAGTTTACCGCCGCGCGCGACAAATTGCTCGAGCTGGCGGAAGGCGACCCTGTGCTGGCCGGCGTCCGGCTGGGCGAGCTGCCCGATGTCGCGACGCTGCAGGTCAACATCGATCAGCCCAAGCTGGCAGCGCTGGGGCTCAACCAGCAGGATGTGAACACCACGCTGTCGGCCGCCTGGGGCGGGCAGTATGTCAACGACTTCATCGATCGCGGCCGGGTCAAGCGCGTGTTCGTGCAGGGCGACGCGCCCTATCGCGCGACGCCCGATGATCTCAATGCCTGGTTCGTGCGCGGCGCGCAGGGCCAGATGGCGCCGTTCTCCGCCTTTGCCCGCACCAGCTGGGCGACCACGCCGACCACGCTGTCGCGCTTTCAGGGCTATCCCAGCTTCCAGTTCGAAGGCCAGGCTGCGCCGGGCGAAAGCTCGGGCGCTGCGATGGACCGGATCGAGGAGCTTGCGAAAGAGATTCCCGGGGTCGGCGTCGCCTGGTCTGGCCTGTCGTTTCAGGAACGGCTGTCCTCAGGACAGGCGCCCTTGCTTTACGGCCTCTCGCTGCTGGTTGTCTTCCTGTGCCTGGCTGCACTGTACGAAAGCTGGACCATTCCAGTTGCGGTGATGCTTGTCATCCCGCTGGGGCTGGTCGGCGCGGTGTTCGCGGTGACGCTGCGCGGGCTGGAGAACGACGTATATCTGCAGATCGGGCTGCTCACCACCATGGGGCTGGCGGCGAAGAACGCCATTCTGGTGATCGAGTTCGCCGAACAGGCGGAAAAGCGTGGGAGCCGCGTGATCGATGCGGCGCTGGAAGCGGCGCGGCTGCGGTTGCGACCGATCCTGATGACCAGCCTTGCCTTCATCTTCGGCGTGCTCCCCCTGGCGCTATCCAGCGGAGCAGGGGCCAACAGCCGCATCGCCATCGGCACGTCGGTGATCGGCGGCATGCTGACCGCGACGGTGCTGGCGATCTTCTTCATCCCGCTGTTCTTCGTGCTGGTCCGCCGCACCACGCGCGATACCTTGAAGAAGCTGCACATCGGCGAACCTAAAACGAGCGAGGGCGCGGCATGAGGGGCGCTGCACTGATCGCGATCGCGTTGCTTTCGGGCTGTTCGATGGCGCCCAAATATGTCCAGCCAGAGCTGCCGGTGCCGCAATCCTGGCCGGTGGGCGATGCCTATCTGGCGCAGAGCGAGGCGTCTCTGCCGGTATTGTCCTATCGCGATGTGTTCGTCGATCCCCGGCTGGCGCAAGTGATCGATCAGGCGCTGGCCAACAACCGCAACTTGCGCATCGCAGCCGCCAATATCGAGGCCGCGCGCGCGCAGTTCCGAATCCAGCGGGCCTCTCAGCTTCCGCAGATCGGGGTGGCGGCGGGTCGCACGCAGTTCGACAACGGCACCGCCAACCAGAACCGCAACCAGGATGTCGACATCGGCAACAGCCCGACCGCGAGTCGCTCGACCGCAGGGGTGCGTTATACCGCCGATGTCAGCACCACCGCATTCGAGCTGGACCTGTTCGGGCGGCTGCAATCGCTGTCCGATGCCGCGCTCAACCGCTATTTCGGCACCGAGGCGGCGGCGCGCGCCACGCGGCTGACGCTGATCGGCGATATCGCCGATGCCTGGCTGACCTATGCCACCGACCGCTCTTTGCTCAAGCTGGCCGAGGACACCGCCGCGAACGCGCGCGAGCGTGTGAAGCTGACCCGGCTGCGGCTCGATGGCGGCATCGCGCCGCGCACCGATCTGCGCCAGGCCGAGCAGATCCTCGCGACCGCCGAGGCCGATATCGCCGCACAGACCACCGCGCTGGCGCAGGATGTCAACGCCTTGCAGCTGCTGGTGGGGGCCCCGGTCGACGAGGCGCTGCTGCCGCGATCGCTCGCCGATGCGGGCGAGGCGGTGAAGACTTTGCCCGCCGGGCTCGATTCCACCATCCTGCTGCGCCGCCCCGATGTGATGCAGGCGGAGTATGAGCTGCGCGCCGCCAATGCCGAGATCGGCGCGGCGCGCGCAGCGCTCTTCCCGCGGATCACGCTGACGGGGCTTGCAGGGCTTGCCAGCAACGCGTTGTCGACGCTGTTCACCGGCGCGGCGTTCAATTATTCGGCAGGCGCCAATGTGCGCTATTCGCTGTTTGCCGGCGGCGCCGCGCAGGCCGGCGTGGCGCAGACGCAGGCGCAGCGCGATGCGGCGGTGGCAGGCTATGAAGGCGCGATCCAGGCGGCATTCCGCGATGTCGCCGATGCTCTGGCGCGCCGCGGCACGATCACCGAACAGCTCCGCGCCACCCGCGCCTTTGTCGAGGCGGCGGAGGACAACTACCGGCTGACCGACATGCGCTATCGCGGCGGGCTGGACTCGTTCCTCACCAGCCTCGATGCGCAACGCTCGCTCTACACCGCAGAGCGCACGCTGCTGACGACGCGGCTGGTGGAAGCGAGCAACCGGGTGACGCTGTACCGCGCGCTGGGCGGCGAGGCGATTACAGCGCCGTAAGGTGGCGCCAGGCGGAAGCCGAGTTGCAGCGCGTCAGCAAAGCAAACGCCCAGTCGATCGTCACGCCCGCGCACGCGGGGGGCCCGCTCATCTTCCGCAGTCGCGCAAAAGCGGGATTCCCGCGTTCGCGGGAATGACGAGGCTATGAAAACGCTGGGAATGGCCGCCTGCCTCCCCTCGCTGAGAGCGCGAAGGGCAAGGCAGGCGAATTCTATTCCAGGATAGGCTCAGCCCTTGGGGCGCTTGCCGGGGCCACCTGCGCGCGGCTTGGCATCAAAGCGGGGCTTGCCTTCGGGACGTGGACGGCTGTCGCCGCGCGGGGCGAAGGGCTTGCCGCCGCCGGGGCCACCCGAACGCGGGCCATCGCTGCGCGGACCATCGCTGCGCGGTCCGCGCGGCTTGTCGGCGAAGGATGCCCGGTCGGCATTGGTCTTCTTGTCGCCATAGGGCTTTTTGTCACCAAACGACTTGTTGTCGCCGAAGGGCTTCTTGTCGCCAAACGCGCGCGGCTCGCCATAGGGCTTGCGGTCGCCTGCAGGCTTGCGATCGCCGAACGGCTTCTTGTCGCCGAACGGCTTTTTCTCGCCGAATGCCTTGGCTTCATAGCGAGGCTTGAGCGGGCCGGAATTGCCCTTGCCCTTGTAGCCCGATCCCGAACCGTTGCGGCCTTCGGGGCGGCGCGGCGGGCCCGAGCGGCTGTGGCCCTGCGGGGGACCATCGGCACGCGCGATCACCAGGCTGCCCTCGTCGCTGTCCTCGCCGCCTGCGGTACGCTCTACAGCTTCGGCAAAGCGATCGGCAACGGCACGGGGAACCTCGAAATGGCTCTGCTCGTCACCAAGGCGGATCGCACCGATCTCGCTGCGGGTGATGTGGCCGCGACGGCACAGCAAAGGCAGCAGCCAGCGCGGGTCAGCGTTCTGGCGGCGTCCGATGTTCATCGTGAACCATACCGTGTCCTCGAACCCGGCGCGCGGGCCAGTTTCGCGCGGGGGCGGCGATGAATCGGCGTCGAGCAGTTCCTCGGGCAATGGCATCTGCGCGCGGTGCGCCTGCACCAGCATGATCGCGATGTCTTCTGCGGTGCGTTCGCCCAGCAGCTTCTCGGCCAGCATGCGGTCGGCCTCGTCAGCCTCGACCGGCGCGCGCAATTTGTCGAGCAGGCGGTCATGGTCGGCGCGGCGGATGTCCTCGGCCGACGGCGCGTTGATCCACTGCGCGTTGATATTGGCTCCGCGCAGCATCGATTCGAGGCGGCGGCGGCGCGGATAGGGCACGATCATCAGCGCGGTACCCTTCTTGCCCGCGCGTCCGGTGCGGCCCGAGCGGTGCTTGAGCGTGTCCATGTCGCGCGGCAGCTCGACATGGATCACAAGCGAAAGGCTGGGCAGATCGATCCCGCGGGCGGCAACGTCGGTGGCGACGCAGACGCGCGCGCGGCGATCACGCAGCGCCTGCAACGCGGAGTTGCGCTCGTTCTGGCTGTGCTCGCCGGACAATGCGACCGCGGAAAAGCCGCGCTCGATCAGGCTGGCATGGAGATGGCGGACATTGTCGCGTGTCGCGCAGAACAGCATCGCTGTTTCCGCCTCGTGCAGGCGCAGCAGGTTGACGACGGCGTTCTCGATATCGGCAGGGGCCACGGTAACCGCGAGATATTCGATATCGCCATGGCCGCGGTCTGCGCCCACGGTCGAAATGCGATGCGCATCGCGCTGGTAGCGCTTGGCAAGCGCGACGATCGGCTGCGGCATGGTTGCCGAAAACAGCATGGTGCGGCGGCCATCGGGGGTCGCGTCGAGGATTTCCTCGAGATCTTCGCGAAAGCCCATGTCGAGCATTTCGTCGGCTTCATCGAGCACCGCCACCTTGAGGCCGGAGAGGTCGAGTGCGCCGCGTTCGAGGTGATCGCGCAGGCGACCAGGGGTACCGACGACGATCTGTGCGCCCTGCGACAGTGCGCGGCGTTCCTTGGATGCGTCCATGCCGCCCACACAGGTCGCGATGCGCGCACCTGCGGGGCCATAGAGCCAGATGAACTCGCGGCTGACCTGGAGTGCCAGTTCGCGTGTCGGGGCAACGATCAGCGTCTGCGGGGTGTGGCTGGGGGCCACGCGGCCATCCTCGCCGATCAGGTCGCTTGCCATGGCAAGGCCAAAGGCGACGGTCTTGCCCGATCCGGTCTGCGCCGAAACGATCAGGTCGCGGCCATGCGCGTCCGGGGCGATCACGGCCTGCTGGACCGGTGTCAGGGTATCATAGCCGTGCGCGTCGAGCGCGTCCGACAGGATGGCGGGAACAGTATCAAATGGCATGGCTTATCAATTCGTCTTGAAGATGCGAAGGCTCCGCATCTTCAGGCGAAACCGCGCGCGATGCACAAAGGGGCGTCGCTGCAAGCGATTGCGCGTAGCCGAAAGTGTGCAGTTGCACAATGATAATCGGGCCGCCGCACCACAGCCGCGCGGCCAGGACGGTTAGACGAGCCCCGGCAAAGGGTTGCGGCCGTTCCTGGTCCAATAGGCATTGGCATCGTGTTCGTAGATCGGGTCGGTGATTCCGAAATAGTCGCGATAGTCGGTCACCGCCATTCTGCAGCCGGGCAGATGCCAGTCGTCGATGATCACGATCCCGCCATCGGAGAGCCGGGGATAGAGATATTCCAGCGATGTCTCGACAGAATCATAGGAATCGGAATCCAGCCGGATCAGCGAGAAGCGCTCAGTGGCGAGCGTATGCAGCGTATCGGCGAAAAAGCCGGGGACGAACCTGACCCGCTCGTCGAGCATCCCGAAACGCTCGATATTGCGTTTCACCTCGTCGAGCCCCGCGACCCAGCGATCCGACCATTGGTCGACGGGGTCGTTCTGCGCGCGGGTGTTGAGTGGAATGCCGGCGAACGAGTCTGCTGCAAACACCCTGCGGTCGGCGATGTGATAGGCGCCGAGCAGCGCGCGCAGCAGTATGATGACTCCGCCGCGCCAGACGCCCGCCTCGATATAGTCGCCGGGGACGCGGGCAGCCTCGATCGCGACCACCGCCTGTTCGATCAGGTCGAGCTGCCCCTTGCGCAGCAGGGTAGTCGGCTGCACCGACCGGTCGATCTTCCACTCGCTCTGATCCATGTCGTAATGCGAGACACAGCGGAACTGCTCGAACGAGGCCTCTTGCCCCAGATAGTGATAGTTGGTGATCGATCGCTTGAGCAGATCGACATAGGCGTCGCGATCGAATTGCACGGGCGGCGCTGCCGTTTGCATTGTCTCAGGCCTTGTGTGGGTAAGAATGGAATTCGCAGCAGCATCAACGCGTTAGCCTGCTGCATGTTCCATGCGCGGTGCAGCACGAATGCGGGTTTTTGGCTCGGTTCGTCGTTTTTTGTGGCGGTGCGGTCGCTGATCGGCATTAGATTGCCGCCGGGCCCCGCCGCATCTCCAGAATGCGGGCAAGGCACGAGTCGCATCGCCGGATGTCTGCGCCGACGCGCAGCAGCGGCGACGGCGGTTACCCATGGGAATATTGGAAAGGATGGCCTGCAATGAAATCACTGTCTCTCGCTGCCAAAGCCATGATCATGGCAGCGGCGTGCATCGTTCCGGCAAGCGCCATGGCGCAGGAAGTCGGCGACTGGGTGCTCTCGCCCTGGCGCGGCAGCAGCGTGTTCTATCCTGGCGTGGTCGAATCGCGCAGCGGATCGGTGATCACGGTGCGCTTTGACGATGGCGATGTCGAGACGCGCCAGGCCGATACGGTGGTGCCGTTCGACTGGCAGGCGGGCAGCCGCATCTCCTGCGCGTGGAGCGATGGCAAATGGTACAAGGCGACGATCCGGTCGATCGCTGCCGATGGCTACACCATGCAGATCCGCTATGACGACGACGGCACGGTGGAAAACACCAACACCGGGCGCTGCCGCACGCGCTGACCGGTTCGATGGCCTGGTGTCAGATGGCGAGCCCTGCGGCATGGCCGCTGGCCCAGGCCCATTGGAAATTGTACCCGCCCAGCCAGCCGGTGACATCCACGGCCTCGCCGATCGCATAAAGGCCAGGCACCTTGCGCGCCTCCATGGTCTGCGATGACAGGCCATCGGTGCTGATGCCGCCCGCGGTCACTTCGGCCTTGGCATAGCCTTCGGTGCCGTTGGGGTGAAAGTCCCAAGCTCCCAAAAGTCGTTCGGCCTGGGCCAGCAACTTGTCGCTCTGATCGGCCAGGCGCTTGTCGCCCGCCAGCCGTTCGGCGAGCGTCGCAGCGAGGCGGTCGGGCAGGAGGCCACCCAGGGCGCTGCGCAAGGTGGCGCGGGGCTGGCTGCGCTTGGCCGTGGTCAGCCAGCCTGCGGGCGTATCGGGCAGAAAGTTGACCGCGACCGGCTCGCCATGGCGCCAATAGCTCGAAATCTGCAGGATCGCGGGGCCGGACAGCCCCTTGTGCGTGAACAGGGCCGCCTCGCGAAACGCCGTCTTGCCTGCGCGCACGATGACTTCGGTGGCAACCCCCGAGAGCGATCGGAACAGTGTCTCTTCACCGCCCAGCGTCAGCGGCACGAGCGCAGGGCGCGGCTCGACAACCTTGAGACCGAACTGCCGCGCGAGATCATAAGCAAATCCGGTCGCGCCCATCTTGGGAATCGATGGCCCGCCGGTGGCGATCACCAACGCCCGCGCGGACGCTGTTTTCGAGCCGTAAGTGACGCGGTAAGTTCCTTCGGCGTGCGCCACGTCGCCGATCGGCTGGCCCAGCGCGATCTGCACGCCGCCCTTGGCGCACTCGTCGAGCAGCATCGCGACGATCTGCCTGGCCGAGCCATCGCAGAACAGCTGCCCCAGCGTCTTTTCGTGCCAGCCGATGCCATAAGCATCGACTAATGCGATGAAATCCTGCGCGCTGTAGCGGCCCAAAGCGGACTTGGCGAAGTGCGGGTTCGCGCTGATATAGCGATCGGGCTGGGTGTTCACATTGGTGAAATTGCACCGCCCACCGCCCGAGATCAGGATCTTCTTGCCGGGTGCATCGGCGTGATCGATCAGCAGAACCTTGCGCCCGCGCTGCCCGGCGACCGCTGCGCAGAACAATCCCGCGGCGCCTGCGCCGAGGATGATCGCGTCATAAGGAGTGGGGGCGGGGGAGGGCATGGCGCGGGTCTATGGCGTGAGGGAGCAGTTTAGTCGAGGATTTCCCGGTTCAAGTCCTCCCCGAGCTTGTCTCGGGGAGGGGGACCGCGACGCGTAGCGGCGTGGTGGAGGGGCATGGCGCAACCGTTTGAACATCTGCCCCTCCGTCAGCGCTGCGCGCTGCCACCTCCCCGAGACAAGCTCGGGGAGGATTGTCGTCACATCAATCCCATCGACCGCATGCTCGAATGCCCATCCAGCCCGATGATGATGTGGTCATGCACATCGATCCCCAGCCGTTTGCCCGCCTCGATGATCTCGCGGGTGATCTGGATGTCCTGCTTGCTGGGCTGCGGGTTGCCGCTGGGGTGATTGTGGACGAGGATCAGCGATGTCGCCCCAAGATCGAGCGCGCGCTTGATCACCTGGCGGGTGTAGATCGCCGCCTGATCGACCGACCCTTCGGACATGTTGTCATCGCTGATCAGCATGTTCTTGGCGTTGAGGAACAGCACCCGCACCCGCTCGCGGGTCAGGTGCGCCATGTCGAGCCTGAGATAGTCGAGCAAGGCCTGCCAGCTCGACAGGATCGGCTGGCGGCGCACGGGTTCGCTGACCAATCGCGACGCGGCCACCTGCACGATCTTGAGCGCGGCTGCGCTGGTCTCGCCCATTCCGGGGATCGCGCGCAGCGAATCGCCATCGGCAGTCAGCACGCCCGCCAGCCCGCCGAAATGGTCGATCAGCTGCTTGGCCAGCTGCTTGGTGTCGCGGCGCGGGATCGCCAGGGCGAGCAGATACTCAATGATTTCATGGTCATGCAGCCCGGTTCCGTCACCGTTCAGCAAACGCTGCCTAAGGCGCGAGCGATGCCCTGCGCCGTGATGGCCACCCGCCGCCGCATCGGGCATCTCGGCATCGGCCAGCAAAGGCAGCACGGGCGAAGAGGAGGGCATGGTTTGAGGTTAATCTTTAGCATGCTGCCGGGCAAACGCTTTGTCCCCGTCGCCTCTGCCGCCGCGACTTTTCGTGGTCGGCGTTGCAACCACGCGCGTTGCAGCGCATTCAGGGCAGGATGAGCGACGCCGACACCGAAGCCGAAGCGATCCCGCCCGCGCGCAAGGTGCGGGCGTGGCAGCGCACAGCGTGGCCGTTGAAGATCGCGCTGTATGGCATCGCGTTGCTCGGGCTGGTCGGCCTGATCGCCTGGACCCAGCGCGAGGACATCGCGCGCAATCTCATCGGTGCCGAACTGGAACGGCAGGGCGTGCCGGCGACCTACGAGATCGAATCGATCGGCGTCGGGCGGCAGGTGGTGCGCAATCTGGTGCTCGGCGATCCCAGGCGCCCCGATGCGACGATCGAGCGGCTGACGGTCGATATCGGCGGCGGACTGTTCGGCCTGACGGTCGACAGCGCCGTGGTCGAGGGCCTGCGCGCCTTCGGACGCTGGGAGAACGAGCGCCTCAGCTTCGGCAGCCTCGACCGCTTCCTCTATACCGACAGCACCGAGCCTTTCAGCCTGTCGCGGCTGGACCTGACGCTGCGTGATGCCCGCGTCAAGATCGACAGCCCGTATGGCGCGCTGGGCATCAAGGCGGATGGCAGCGGCAATCTGCGCGGCGGGTTCAAGGGCACTCTGGCGGCGGTGGGCAAGCAGCTTGCCTATCGCGGGTGCACGCTCGACCAGCCCAGCCTTTACGGCACGGTCAGCATCTCCGGGCAGCGGCCCGCATTCCAAGGCCCGCTGCGGTTCGATGCGCTGGCGTGTCAGGCGGGCGGGCTGACGATCGCGCGATCGGCGGTTGCCGTGCGCGCAAGTGCCAATGTCGCTCTCGACCGGGTCAGCGGGTCGCTGGGCCCGCAAGCGGGCGCGATCCGGGCCGCCGGATTTGCTGCCTCTAACCTGCGCGGCAAAATCGATTTCGCCGCAACCGCGCAGCAGATCGATGCCGATGTTGACCTCGCGCTTGCCAAATCTGCCGCTTCGGGGATCGGCTTTGCCGACATGGCCGCAAAGGGCATTGCCGTTCTGCGGCTGGGCGGAGCCTCACCGGGCTGGTCGTTCGAGGGACGGGCCGAGGGCAGCGCGCTGACGGTCGATCGCGCAAGGCTCGCCGGGCTCGACGACGCCGTAGCCGCGAGCGCCAATCTGCCGGTCGGGCCATTGGTTGCGCGGATGGCGCAGGCAGCGCGGCGGGCGCTCCCGGGATCCGATCTGGCGCTCGACCTGCAGGCGCGCGGCGGCGGCGAATCGCTCGCGCTGACGATCCCGCGCCTGTCGCTGACCGGCGCGCGCGGCGACCGGCTGGTCGGCGGCAACAGCCTCACCCTGCGGCAGGACGGTGATGCGCTACAGGTCGCTGGCAACATCTCCACCGGCGGCGAGGGGCTGCCGCGCGCGCAGCTGCGCATCACCCCGCGTGGGCAGGGGGCGTACGCACTCAGGGTCAGCATGGAGCAATATTCAGCCGGAGGTGCCTCGCTGGCGCTGCCCGAGCTTTCTGCGCTGTGGAACGGCCGCGGGCTGGCGACCTTCGGCGGACGGGCATTGCTGTCCGGCCCGATCCCCGGCGGATCGGTGCGCGCGCTGGCGCTGCCGTTGCAGGGTCGATGGAGCGAGGCGAGCGGGCTGGCGCTTTACGATGGCTGCCAGACGCTGCGCTTCGACCGCCTGCAACTCGCCAATCTGACCGCGGACCGCCAAGCCATCACGATTTGCCCGCTGCGTGGCCAGCCGATGGTGCGGCAGGGGGCACGGGGCATGCAGCTGGCCGCGCGGCTGGGCGGGGCAACGCGGCTGCAGGCGCGGTTGGGATCGTCTCCGATGCAGCTGGCGGTCGGAGCAATGGCGGTCGACTTTCCAGGCTCGGCGATGCTGTCCGATGTCGATCTGCTGATCGGCAACCTCGAATCGGGCACGCACATCAAGGCGGCCGATCTTAGCGTCGACCTGCGCGGGGCGCTGGGCGGGCGCTATGCCGAGGCCGAGGCGACGATCGGCGCGGTGCCGTTGCTGCTCACGCGCGGCAGCGGCAGCTGGAGCTTTGTCGATTCGGTGCTCGGCGTGTCGGGCGACGAATGGCTGCTGCGCGACCGGCAGGTGCCTGCGCGCTTCCAGCCCTTGGTCAGCACCGACATGCAGCTGACGCTCGCGGATGGCCGGATTGCGGTCACCGGAACGCTCGACGAGCCGCAGACCGCGCGCGACGTATTGCGCGTGGCCATCGCACACGACCTTTCGTCCGTCACCGGGCACGCCGACCTGTTTGTCGACCGGCTGACGTTCGATGATGACCTGCAGCCCGAGATGGTCAGCAATATCGTGCTCGGCATCATCGCCAACACCCGCGGGACGCTCGCGGGGAGGGGCCGGATCGACTGGTCCGCCAATGGCGTTACCTCCAGCACCGGACGCTTCCGCACCGATTCGCTGGATTTCGCCGCCGCCTTCGGCCCCGTGCGCGGGCTGTCGGGGGATATCGTGTTCAGCGATCTGCTCGGGATGCAGACCGGGCCGGGGCAGGTGGTGCGGCTCGCCGAGGTCAATCCGGGCTTTGCGGTCTCGAACGGGACGATTCGCTATCGGCTGCTGCCCGATTTCCGGATGCAGGTGGAAGGCGGCGAATGGCCGTTTGCAGGGGGGCGCCTGCTGCTTGATCCCGGCGTGATCGATCTGGTGAGCGAGCAGCCGCGGACTTTGGTGTTCCGAGTCGACCGGGTCGATGCCGCGCAGTTCCTCGCCGGGTTCGATTTCGAGAACATCAACGCCACCGGGCATTTTGCCGGCGTCATCCCGATCGTGTTCGACAAGGATGGCGGCCATGTCCGCGGTGGCAGGCTGGAGGTGATAGAGGATGGAGGCACGCTCGCTTATGTCGGTGAGCTCACGTATGAAGACCTCGGCACGATGGCAAACTTCGCGTTCAACGCCCTGCGATCGCTGCGTTACAAGTATCTGATCGTGGAGATGGACGGAGATCTGGCGGGCGAGGTGGTCACCCGCATCCGCTTTGATGGCCTCAGCCAGGGCGAGGGGGCGTCGCGCAATTTCCTGACGCGGCAGGTTGAAAGGCTTCCGCTGCAGTTCAACGTGACGATCAGTGCGCCGTTCCTGCAGCTGATCACGTCGGCGCGATCGCTGTATGATACGCAATATGTCACCGACCCGGCGCTGCTGGGGTTGCTGCCCGGCCAGGTCAACAATCCGGGCGCCGTGCTGCCCGGCGCGACACCACCAGATAAACCGGGCATTCAGCCCCCAGAAAGCGAGGATCGTCCATGAAGGGGACACACAGGATGGCGATGATGAGAAATCGGGCGGTTGGAATGGTGGCATTGGCGGCCACACTTGCAATCACGGCGACGGCGCTCGGGGGCTGTGTGACGGTATCGGCGCCTGACAAGCCGATCGTCATCAACCTCAACATCAACATCAAACAAGAGGTCGTCTACCGGCTCGATGGCAAGGCCAAGGCGGTGATCGACGAGAATGCGGAGATTTTCTGATGAACAGGGCAATATTGAAAACCGGCCTGGTGGCTTTTGTGGCGCTGGGGTTGGCCATGCCCGCTATGGCGCAGCGTGACCCAGCCTATGAGGCGGCGCGCGAGAACGGGTCGATCGGCGAAAAGCCCGATGGCTATCTGGGCATTGTCGGTGGCGGCGACGGCCAGCTGCAGCGCATGGTCAGCGACATCAACCTCAAGCGCAAGCAGGTCTATACCGACCGCGCTTCGGCCGAAGGATCGACTGTCGAGCAGTTCGCCTTCACCGCCGGCTGCAACACGATTTCGCGCACCAAGCCGGGCGAGAAATACCAGGCGCCCGATGGCAGCTGGAAGACTCGCGATTCCAGCCCGCCGGTGCGCGACGCGCGCTGTCCGTGAGGCAGATTGCCGCCCGGCAAATGTTTCGGCCCGGAATTCCCTGTGAATTCCGGGCTTTTTCATGCGCGATGGCGCAGCGCAGCATGGCCATTGACTTGGGAACCAGCCCTTTCTAAACGGGCCGCGCCTTGGCGGGTCAGCTCGCCGCTTTTTGCGTGACTTTTCGGTTGTTGTAGCCTTTGGCCCAATAACAAGGAGTATGGCGAATGGCGGAGAACGAACCCGGGCAAGACCCTTCTGGCGGCGACGCGCGGATCGATCACATCGGTGATCGGCTGCGCGATATAACGCAGCGGGAGCAGGCCGATGTGAGCGGCAAAGGGGGCGCAGTCGATGCGAATTATCGGCTGGGCAACCGCGTGCTCGCCGATCTGCTTGGGGGTATTGCAGGTGGTTTGCTGTTCGGCTGGCTGTTTGATCGCTGGCTGGGCACATCGCCCTGGCTCCTGATCACGTTCCTCGCTCTGGGGATTTTCGTGGCCTTCAGGAACATCATCCGGGTTTCCAACGCATATTCGGCGGGGCTGAAAAATCAGCAGTCCCCGAAGGATAAGCCTGAAGATTGATACGAAGAGGTAAGGTTGTGGCAGCCGAGTCAGGCAAAATCGACCCAATGCACCAGTTCGAAATCGCGCCCATTTTCTCGGGTGGTTTCGACATTGCTGGGCAGACCATCGCCTTCACCAACAGCGCTCTGTGGATGCTGTTGACGCTGGTGGCGCTGTGGGTGTTCATGCAGGGTGGCATGAAGCGCGAGCTGGTGCCGGGTCGCTGGCAGCTGATGGTCGAAAGCTTCACCGGCTTCATCGACGACATGCTGGTGGCCAATATCGGCGCCGAAGGCCGCAAATACGCGCCTTATGTGTTCTCGCTGTTCATGTTCATCCTGTTCGCCAACATCCTGGGCCTGCTGCCCATCGGTGTGATCGGCGGCCATCCGTTCACCGTGACCAGCCATCTGACGATCACCGGCATCCTTGCCATTGTCAGCTTCTCGATCGTGCTGATCGTCGGCTTCACGCGCCACGGGTTCCACTTCTTCTCGCTGTTCGTGCCGCACGGCACGCCGCTGCCGATGATACCGTTCATCTTCCTGGTCGAGCTGCTGTCCTTCCTGGTCCGCCCGTTCAGCCTGGGTCTGCGACTGTTCGTCGCGATGACCGCAGGACACATCCTGCTCAAGGTGCTGGCCGGTTTCGTGATCAACTCGACCAATGCCGGGCTCGGCTATGGCCTGATGGTCGGGCTGCCCAGCCTGACGCTGATGGTCGGCATCAGCGCGCTCGAGATCCTGGTCGCCGTCGTGCAGGCCTATGTGTTCGCGCTGCTCACCTCGCTGTACATCAATGATGCGGTGAACCTGCACTAAGTTATTCTTTTCGCTCTCAATCTTTCCATCCAATCGAGTTTCTTAAGGAGTATTACAATGGACGCAGAAGCTGCAAAACTGGTCGGTGCTGGCCTGGCTGCAATCGGTGCCGGCATGGCCGCCATCGGCGTGGGTAACGTGTTCGGTTCGTTCCTGGAAAGCGCACTGCGCAACCCGGCAGCTGCCGACGGCCAGCAGGGCCGCCTCTTCATCGGCTTCGCCGCTGCCGAACTTCTCGGCCTGCTGGCGTTCGTCGTGGCGATGATCCTGATCTTCGTCGCCTGATTATTCGCGTTTCCGGGGCCGGCCTGCCGCCGGTCCCGGTTCGCACCTTCAAGATTCTGATCCACGGATAGCTTTGATATGCCCCAGATTGACCAGATCATGTCCACCTACGGGTCCCAGTTCTTCTGGCTGGTGATCACGTTCGGACTGATTTATTTCGTTATCGGGCGTTCGATGCTGCCGAAGATCCAGGGCACGGTCGATCTGCGCAAGGGCAAGATCGCCGGCGACATCGCGGCTGCCAAGGCCGCGCATGCCCGCGCTGACGAAATCGAGGAAGATTATCGTCAAGCCCATGCCCGTGCCCGCGACGCGGCTATGGCGGTCACCGCCGAAGCCAAGGCCAAGGGCATCCGCGAAGCCGAAGCCAAGGTTCGCGAGGCCGATGTCGGCATCGCCGCCCATCTGGCCGACGCCGAAGCCGCGATTGCTGCCCAGCAGGCATCTGCCCTGTCGGAGATCGAAGCTGTAGCGGTCGAAGCCGCACAGGATATCGTCGCCCGGCTGACCCCGGCAAAGATCACCAAGCCGCAGGTCAACCGCGCGGTCAAGGGAGCTCTGGCAGATGCTTGATCTCATCATCCTCGCGTCCGAAGCGGGCGAACATGCTGATCCCTCGATCGGCGGCGTCCACCTGCTCAACGCCACCTTCTTCGTCTCGGCGGCAATGCTGATCCTGATCGGCATCATCCTCTACAAGAAGGTGCCGGCGACGATCGGCGCTTCGCTCGATCGCAAGATCGCCAGCATCAAGGCCGAGCTCGACGAAGCCCAGGCGCTGCGTGCGGATGCCGAAAAGCTGCGCGCCGAATATGAGGCCAAGCTGGCTGCGGCAACGCAGGAAGCCGCCGACATGAACGCGCGCGCCGAGGCGGAAGCCGAAGCCATCCGCGCCAAGGCGCGCACCGATGCGGAAAACCTGATCGTCCGCCGTCAGAAGATGGCGACAGACAAGATCGCCGCCGCCGAACGCGCTGCCATCGCCGAGATCCGCAACAAGGTCGCCACCGCTGCAGCAGGTGCCGCCGCGACGCTGATCGCCGAAAACCACAACGCCGATGCGGACAAGTCGCTGGTTGACAGCACCGTCGCCCAGCTCGGCATGCGGCTGAATTGATTCTGTTGCCCCTCTCCCCTGCGAGGGAGAGGGAATTGCTGCAAGTCCGCTAGCCCATTGACCTGCCGCCGTCCTGACGCCACATCACGCGCACCATGGCAGGCCGTCCCGCTCACCCCAATGACAGCAATCCGCGCGCGCCCGACCGCTTCCTCGAGGAGGCGGCGACCTATAGCGTGCGCGGGGCCGATACGCCCGATCTCGACACCGGAATCGCCGCGATCCGCAGCCAGCTGAAATCGCTGCCGACACGGCCTGGCGTGTACCGGATGATCGATGCGCGCGGCGACGTGCTCTATGTCGGCAAGGCGCGCGCACTCAAGAATCGGGTGACCAACTACACCCAGGTCGACAAATTGCCGCGCCGCCTGCAGCGGATGGTATCGTTGACCCGGTCGATGATGATCGTCACGACCAACAGCGAGGCCGAGGCTTTGCTGCTCGAGGCGCAGCTGATCAAGCGCTATCGCCCGGCGTACAATGTGCTGCTGCGCGACGACAAGAGCTTCCCCTATATCCTGCTGCGCGAGGATCACGATTTTCCGCGGATGTCGAAGTACCGCGGCGCGCAGAAGTACAAGGGCCAGTATTTCGGCCCCTTCGCAAGCGCCGGATCGGTGACGAGCACATTGAACTCGCTGCAGAAACTGTTCCTGCTGCGCTCGTGCTCGGACAGCTTTTTCGCCAACCGCTCGCGGCCGTGCCTGCTGTACCAGATCAAGCGCTGCTCGGCGCCGTGCGTAGACCGGATCAGCAAGGAGGAATATGCGGCCTTGGTGGGCGATGCGCGTGCGTTCCTCACCGGCAAGTCGACCGACGTCCAGGCCAAATTGGGCGCGCGGATGGAAGCGGCGGCGCAGGCGCTCGATTTCGAGAGCGCCGCAGCATATCGCGACCGATTGAAGGCGCTGACCTTCATTCAGGGCAGCCAGGCAGTGAACGCCAACGGCATCGCCGACGCCGATGTGTTCGCGATGGCGAGCCAGGGCGGCACGGTGTGCATCCAGGCGTTCTTTATACGTGCCGGGCAGAACTGGGGCCATCGCAGCTTCTTTCCCGCGCATGTGCAGGAGCTCGACGAGGCCGAGATCCTCCCCAGCTTCCTGATGCAGTTCTATCAGGACATGCCCCCGCCGCGCCTGATCCTCACCGACCGCACGCCGTTCGAGTGCGATCTGGTGGTCGAGGCATTGTCGGCCAACATGTCGCACAAGCTCGAGCTGCTGGTTCCGCAGCGCGGCGAGCGCAAAAGGCTGATCGAGCAGGCGCAGCGCAACGCGCTCGAGGAATTGCAGCGCCGCGTCGCCGAGAGCGCGAGCCAGGCCAAGTACCTCGCCGAGATGGCCGACCTGTTCGAGCTCGATGGTCCGCCCGACCGCATCGAGGTCTACGACAACAGCCATATCCAGGGCACCAATGCGCTGGGCGCGATGGTGGTCGCGGGGCCCGAAGGCTTCCGCAAGGCGGCATATCGCAAGTTCAACATCAAGCGCGCCGACACCGTGCCGGGCGATGACTATGCGATGATGCGCGAGGTGTTCGAACGGCGGTTTGCGCGCGCGCAGAGCGAAGACCCCGATCGCAGCGGCGGCGACTGGCCCGATCTGGTTCTGGTCGATGGCGGCAAGGGCCAGCTCAAGGCTGCGATGGAAGCGCTGGCGGTGCTGGGGATCGAGGATGTCGCGTTGGTCGGCGTCGCCAAGGGCCCGGATCGCAATGCCGGGCGCGAGACCTTCTTCATGCCCGATGGCAAGGAGTTCACGCTGCCGACCAACAGTCCGGTGCTGTTCTACCTCCAGCGGCTGCGCGACGAGGCGCACCGCTTCGCGATCGGCGCGCACCGCGGCAAGCGCAAGAAGGCGATGACCAGCAGCCCGCTCGACGAGGTCCCCGGCATCGGCCCGGCGCGCAAACGCGCATTGCTGATGCACTTCGGCACGGCAAAAGCTGTGCGCAGCGCTTCCTTGCAGGACCTGCAGATGGCCCCCGGCGTCTCCAAGGCGATGGCGCAGCTGGTCTATGACTATTTCCGGGGATAGCTGAGCTTGCCCGTCATCCGCACCCCCGCGATCGTCTGCACGGTGCGCAAGCATGGCGAGCATGGCGCGGTGGCGCGGTTGTTTACGCCCGAACATGGCCTGCAGGCGGGCTATGTGCAGGGGGGGCGATCGACCGCGATGCGACCGGTGCTGATGCCCGCGAACCTCGTGACGGCGGAGCTGCGCAGCCGCTCGCCGGATCAGCTCGCCAGCCTGACGGTTGAACTCTCCACCAGCCGCGCGCCTTATTACGCGGAACCCTTGGCGGCGGCTGCGTTCGAGTGGGTGACGTTGCTCACCGCTACGGTCGCGCCCGATGATCAGCCTTTTCCTCGATTGTACGCCGCGCTGGCGGCGCTGCTCGAACTGGTTTGCGTGGCTCCCTCGGCGAGGTGGTGGGCGCGGGCGATGGTGCAGTATGAGGCGCTGCTGCTCGCCGAACTCGGCTTCGGGATGGATCTGGAGCGCTGCGCGGTGACTGGCGAACGCGAGGATCTGGCCTATGTCAGCCCGCGCACCGGGCGCGCGGTGTCGCTGCACGCCGCCGGAGTCTATGCCGAAAAGCTGCTGCTTTTGCCTCCCTTTATGACCAGCGATGCCGAGCCCGATTGGGGTCAATTGCTGCAGGGGTTTGCGCTCACCGGGCATTTCATCGAGCGCCAGTTCTTTGCCGAACGCCGCGCCGATCCGCTGGCGGCGCGCGGCATGATGATCGATCGGCTCAAAAGGATGGTTGCCTGACTGTGCAGGCGGCGGCTATGCGCGCGGCGATAGCTGACAGGGATACACCATGAAAATTGCAATTCTACCCGGCGACGGCATCGGCCCCGAAATCATGGCCGAAGCGGTCCGCGTGCTGCGCGCGCTCGAGCTGCCGGGGATGGAACTGCACGATGGCCTGGTCGGTGCCGCCGCCTGGCGCGTCCATGGCCATCCGCTGCCCCCCGAGACGCTGGCGCTGATGCACGCATGCGATGCCCTGCTGTTCGGCGCGGTGGGCGATCCTGCTTGCGATGGCCTCGAACGCCATCTGCGCCCCGAACAGGCGGTGCTGGGGATGCGCAAGGAGCTGAGCCTGTTTGCTAACCTGCGCCCTGCCAAGGTGTTTCCGGGGCTGGAGGCGCACAGCTCGCTGCGACCCGAGGTCGCGGGCGCGATCGATCTGATGATTGTCCGAGAGCTCAACGGCGACGTCTATTTCGGCGAGAAGGGCATGCGCACCACCGCCGATGGCCAGCGCGAAGGCTATGACATCATGTCGTACAGCGAGAGCGAGGTGCGCCGCATCGCGCATGTCGCGTTCCGGACTGCGCAAGGTCGCTCAGGGCGGCTGTGTTCGGTGGACAAGGCCAATGTGCTGGAAACCTCGCAGCTATGGCGCGACGTGATGATCGAGGTCGCGGCGGAATATCCCGATGTCACGCTCGAGCATATGTATGTCGACAACGCCGCGATGCAGCTCGTCCGCGCGCCGGGCAAGTTCGACACCATCGTCACCGGCAACCTATTCGGCGATATCCTGTCCGATCAGGCGAGCATGTGCGTCGGCTCGATTGGCCTGCTTGCCTCGGCGTCTCTGGGTGCGCAGCAGACCGCGTTCGGCACCAAGGGTGCCTATGAACCGATCCACGGCAGCGCGCCCGATATCGCGGGCAAGGGCCTCGCCAATCCGGTCGCGATGATCCTCTCCGCCGCGATGATGTTGCGCCACAGCTTCGGTCTCGAAGCCGAAGCCGCGCGGATCGAGGCGGCGGTGGCGGGCGCGCTCAATGCGGGGGCGCTGGGCGCGGACCTCGGCGGGACGATGGGGACGCGGGAGATCGGCGACGCGGTGTTGGCGGCGCTTTAACCCCGTTCGCGCGCCACTTCGCGCCAGCCGATGTCGCGGCGGCAGAAGCCGGCGGGGAAATTAATCGCATCGACGGCGGCATAGGCCGCACGCTGCGCCTCGGTCACACTGTTGCCGGTGCCGGTGACGTTGAGCACACGGCCACCGCTTGCAACCAGCCCGCCATCCTTCAGCGCGGTCCCCGCGTGGAACACCTTTGCGCCGCCAGTGTCGCCCAGTGCAATCGCGCCGCCCTTTTCGGGGGTGCCCGGATAGCCCTTGGCGGCCATCACCACGGTGAGGGCATAGTCGTCCGAGAAGCGGGGAGGGGGGCTGCTGGCCAGCTCGCCCTTGGCGGTCGCAAGCACCAGCTCGGCCAGATCGCTCTGCAGCCGGGTCATCAGCACCTGGCATTCGGGGTCACCGAAGCGACAATTGTATTCGATGAGCTTCGGCCCTTCGCTGGTCAGCATCAGCCCGGCGAACAGAACGCCCGAATAGGGCATCCCCTCGGCGGCGAGCGTTGTCACGGTCGGCGCAATGATCCGCTCCATCACCTGCGCTTCAAGCTCCGGCGTCAGGACGGGAGCCGGGCTGTACGCGCCCATGCCGCCGGTGTTCGGCCCGGTATCGCCTTCACCCACCCGTTTATGGTCCTGCGCCGATCCGAAGGCGACGATCGCGCTGCCATCGGTGATCGCGAAGAAGCTCGCCTCTTCGCCGGTCATGAACTCCTCGATCACCACCTCGGCCCCGGCGTCACCGAAGGCGCCTGCGAACATGTGCCCGATGGCGTCCTCAGCCTCCTCGGCGGTCTCGGCGATGATGACGCCCTTGCCCGCTGCCAGCCCATCGGCCTTGATCACCACCGGCAGGTCGAAATCGGCCAAAGCCGCGTGCGCCTCTGCTGCATGGCTCGCGCGGACATAGCGCGCGGTGGGGATGCCCGCGCGGTCGCACAGGGCTTTGGTGAAGCCCTTGGAGCCTTCGAGCTGCGCGGCCTTCGCGGAGGGCCCGAACACGGGCACGTCGGCAGCGCGCAGGCTGTCGGCAAGGCCGTCGACGAGAGGCGCTTCAGGCCCGATTACGACCAGCCCGATGCGATGTTCCGCACAGAACGCGACAATCGCCGGATGATCGGACACCGCGAGGCCAACGCATTGTGCATGCTCGGCTATCCCCGGATTTCCGGGCGCGGCGAAGATGCTTTCCACCTGCGGGGATTGCGCCAGTTTCCAGCACAGGGCATGCTCGCGGCCACCGCTCCCCACCAACAGGATATTCATGCCCGACCCCTTTTCAGATGATGCCAACTCGCGTTCCGGCGGGCTGTTAGCCCAGATGGCGCCGGGCGACAACGCTCCGCCACTGTCGGTGTCGGAAATCTCGAACCTGCTCAAGCGCACGGTGGAGGACCGCTTTGGCCATGTCCGGATTCGCGGTGAAATTTCGGGATTCAAGCGCGCGGCGTCAGGGCATTGCTATCTGGCGCTCAAGGACGACAAGGCGCTGATCGACGGGATCATCTGGAAGGGTACGGCGCAGCGGCTGAATTTCGCGCCAGAAGATGGGCTCGACGTCATCGCCACCGGCAAGCTGACGACCTTCCCCGGACGTTCGAAGTACCAGATCACCATCGAATCGCTCGAACTCGCGGGCGAGGGCGCGCTGATGCAGCTGTTCGAAAAGCTCAAGGCGCGGCTGGCGGGCGAGGGGCTGTTCGATCCCGCACGCAAGCGCGCGCTGCCGTTTCTGCCGCGCACCATCGGCGTGGTGACGTCGCCCACAGGCTCGGTGATCCGCGACATTCTCCACCGGTTGGCGGATCGCTTCCCCAGCCATGTGCTGGTCTGGCCGGTGCTGGTGCAGGGCGAGGGCGCTGCTGCGCAGGTCGCAGCGGCTGTGCGCGGCTTCAGCGCGATGCCCGAGGACAGGCGGCCTGACCTGCTGATCGTTGCGCGCGGTGGCGGCTCGATCGAAGACCTTTGGGCCTTCAACGAGGAACCCGTCGTCCGCGCGATAGCCGAAAGCCCGATCCCGGTGATCTCAGCCGTTGGGCACGAGACGGACACCACGCTCGCCGATTTCGCCGCCGACCGCCGCGCGCCAACCCCGACGGCTGCAGCCGAAATGGCGGTGCCGGTGCGCGCCGATCTGCTGGCTGGGCTGGGCGAGCTCGGCCTGCGCGCCACGCGGGCGATCAACCGTACCCAGGGGCTGGCGCGCGAACGGCTCGAGGCGCGAGCCCAGCGGCTGCCGAAGCTGCAGGACCTGCTCAGCCCGCAACAGCAGCGCGCCGACGATCTGGGCGAGCGGCTGCGCGCGGCCTTGGGCCTGCGGCTCGCCGATGCGCGCGGTACGCTCGCGCGCGCTTCGGGCGCATTGCGGCCAGCGGTGCTCGATGCGCGTGCTGGCCTGGCGCGCGAGCGGCTTTCGCGGCTGAGGCTCGATCCGGCGATGCTCGAGCGGATCGCCACGCGGGCAGGCGAGCGACTGGCCGGGCTCGAGCGAGTCCTGGCGCAGCTTGACCCCGACGCACCGCTGCAGCGCGGTTATGCCCGGGTGACGGCTGCCGATGGCCGCACGCTGCTCGATCGCGCCTCAGCCCAGCGCGAGCCCAGCCTGGCGCTTCATTTTCGCGACGGGGTGCTCGATGTCGTGCCCGCCGATGGACCGGTGTCGCCACCGCCGCGCACACCGCCGGCTGCGGCTCGTCCGAAACCGCAGGCCACCGAACCGCGCCAGTCCAGCCTGTTCTGACCGGGCGCAATTTGCACCTCGGCGCGCATTGTTATAGGCTGCAGGTCAAGGGCAGGGCATCCGCCGACCGAGCGGTAAACCTGCGATACAGATTTGATGGAGCATGATCTTTAGATGTTGATGTCCAACCGCGATCGGGCTGCGCGCCTGCATTATATGCCCAACGGCTTTCGTCTGCTCAGCCCGGGCGATCATGTGCTGTGCGCCGAAACCGGGCAGAAGATCGATCTGGAAGAGCTGCGCTACTGGAGCGTCGAGCGGCAGGAGCCTTATGCCAGCTGCGAGATTTCGGTGCGCGCCGCGCTGGGGCAGGGCTGAACCTGTGGCGCGGGGCGGAATCGCGCTGAGCCTGATCGCCGCGGCGCTTGCCGGTCCCGCGATCGGCCAAGCCGCGCCCGCCTCGCAAGACACGCCTTCTGCGGCTACGCAGGCCAGCGGACCCGACTTTCTCACCCGTCCCTTTGGCGCTGTGCGTCCATTGACCAGCGGCATCCGGCTGAGCGGCGCACCCGTGCAGGGCGCGCTGCTGCGTGGCACTGCGCCCCGCGGTGTGGTCGGGCTGGATCTGGACGGGGTGAAGGTGCCGCTGGCCGAGGACGGCCAGTTCCTGCTGGGGTTCAACCGCGATGCGCCGCCGCTGGGCGTGCTGACCGTCAGCTTTGACGATGGCGAGGTGGTGAGCGAGCCGCTCTCGATCGAGCCGCGATCCTGGCGGCGCGAGTTCATCGCGGTCGCCGCACGCGGCGGGGTGCCGAGCGAAGCGTTCATGGCGCGGCGCAAGCCCGAGCTCGAGCTGATCGCTTCCGCGCGGCTGCGCAGTTCGGACAGCGCCGGCTGGCGCCAGCCGTTCATCTGGCCTGCCACGGGGCGGGTGTCGGGGATTTTCGGGTCGCAGCGCATCTATGCGGGCGAGCCCGGCAGCTTCCACAGCGGTGTCGATGTCGCAGGGCCAGTCGGCGCGCCGGTGGTGGCGCCGGCGGACGGCGTGGTCATCCTGGCTGCGCAGTCACCGTTCTCGCTCGAAGGCAATCTGCTGATGATCGACCATGGCATGGGTCTCAACAGCGCCTTCCTGCACCTGTCGTCGATCGACGTGAAGGATGGCGAGCGCGTGCGCCAGGGCCAGCAGATCGGCCGAATCGGCGCGACCGGGCGCGCAACCGGCCCGCATCTGCACTGGAGCATGAAGTGGAACGAGGCGCGGATCGACCCGCAGATGCTGGTTCCGCCAATGGGCCAGTGATTGCCCGTCAGTGATTGGCCGTCAGTGATTGCAAGTAACTGGCGCGCAACTTCGCGCGCCGACGCGATCACTCCACCCGGCGGACTCGGGTAAAGCCCGTGCGGCCTTCGATCTTGGCCCGATAGCCCCCCATTGCTCCGCGATCGATCACCAGCATCTGGCCGGGCTTGGGCGAAAAGATGTAGCTCGGTGGATCGGTCTGTTCCCAGCGGCTGCCATTCTCCAGCGTGATCGACAGACGGCCGCTGCCGGGCAGGGGGCGCAGCCCGGTGATCTTGGACGATAGCGACTTGAGCGGCTCTCCATCGGGACCGCGCAGCAGGGTGCTTTCCCCCACCGCCAGGCCGAACGCCGATTCGCGCGCCTGTTCCACCACCTTGCGTTCCGCGACGATCACCTCGCCGGTCTTCTGGGCATCGGCAAAGGCGGCGACCTGCCGGTCGAAACAGGCGAGCCGGGCGGAATCATCGGTGATCGTCCGGCATTGCAGCATGCCCTCGAACACCGGTCCGGGATCTGCCCCAGCGGACTTCTTCTGGGCCTGGGCCGGGGTGGCCATGGCCACGATGGTCACAACGGAGAGGGCGGCAAGAGCCGAAAAATGACGTTGCCTGATCGCTGACATAAGCTTTGCTCCGGACTGTGGACCGACACCCTGAAGCCGCTTTTGAGCTTGCGCAAGAGAGGATTTGTTAACGAACAATGCGGCTGCGACGCTTTCTGTGACCTTTTTGCTACAGCCCCATGGAAACAGTATGTCGGAGGGGCGAGCAGTGTTGCGTTTTCAACGCGTTCTTGCGTAAGCAAAGCTCAAGAAGGGTGAAAATGCCTTTCCAACCATAATTTTTTCAAAAGACGGTCGCTCTCGACGGCGACGCTCCAAGGGGAAAAAAGCATGACGTCTCGTTTCAAACTCGGCCTGCTGACAAGCAGCCTGCTGGTAGCAGCTGGCAGCTTTGCAGCACCTGCGATGGCGCAGGATCAATCGGATGAAAGCGCGGCATC
Organism: Blastomonas fulva; assembly: GCF_003431825.1. Taxonomy (GTDB): domain Bacteria; phylum Pseudomonadota; class Alphaproteobacteria; order Sphingomonadales; family Sphingomonadaceae; genus Blastomonas; species Blastomonas fulva. Next base: position 2,317,117 of record NZ_CP020083.1, read on the forward strand.
GGATAACCAGGCAATCGTGGTTACCGGTTCGCGTATCGCCCGTACCGACCTCAGCTCCACCAGCCCGACCGCTGTTGTGACCGCCGAAGAATTCCTGCTTTCTGGCGCCACCAACGTTGAACAGGTGCTGAACACCCTGCCGCAGGTTCTGCCTGGCGTGACCAGCTTCTCGAACAACCCCGGCAACGGCGCAGCCACGCTGAACCTTCGCAACCTGGGCGCACAGCGTACCCTGGTGCTGGTCAACGGCCGCCGCTGGATGTTCTATGATACCAACCAGATCGTCGACTTGAACACCATCCCGCAGTTCCTGCTCGAAGGCGTTGACGTTGTGACCGGTGGTCAGTCGGCCGTTTACGGTTCGGACGCGATCGCAGGCGTCGTCAACTTCCGTCTGCGTCAGAACATCGACGGCATCATCCTGGGCGGCAACTACTCGCTGACCGGCAAGGGCGATGGCGCACGTTATGACGTGAACTTCGCAATCGGCACTCCGTTTGCAGACGGCCGCGGCCAGGTCACCATTTATGGTAACTACCTGCGTCGTGAATCGATCTTCCAGGGCGCCCGCGCCTATTCGCGTTTCGCTGCCGGTGACGGCTGCGTCCGCGCTGGAACCACCGATCGCGCAACCGGCGTTGGCGTCAGCCTCGGCGGTGCTCTGGGCACCTGCGTCGCTCGTGGCGGCGAAATCGGTCTCGTTCCCGGCGGTTCGGCTTCGACCCCGATCGCAACCCTGCCCGGTGTTGGCGGCGGCAACGGCCTGATCTTCAACCCGACCGGTGGCGGCACCCGTCCGTTCCTGAACCCGGAAGATCTGTACAACTTCGCACCCGACAACTACCTGCAGCTGCCCCAGGAGCGTTACCTGTTCGGCGGTTATGGTAACTTCCAGATCACCGACGGCATCGAAGCCTATGCTGAAGTCAGCTATGTCAACAGCAAGGTGAACCAGGAACTGGCTCCGACCCCGGGCGGCATCGCTGCCAGCCTGCAGATCAACAGCCCGTTCTTCAACGCTGGAACCCAGGCTGCGCTGGCTGCTGCTGCAACGCCTGCCGATCTCGCTCTTGGTCGTTCGACCCAGAACGTTGGCTTCCGCTTCAACCAGTCCGGTCCGCGTAACTCGAGCCAGGGTCGCTCGGCATTCCGCATCATGACGGGTCTGCGCGGCGAAATCGTCAGCAACATCAACTACGACCTGTACTACATGTACTCGCGTACCGAGAACACGCAGTTCCAGCAGGGCAACGTTTCGGTCAGCCGTTATCGCGCCACTCTGGAAACCGAAACCGTTGGTGGCGTGACCCGCTGCCGCGATGCTGCTGCCCGCGCTGCTGGCTGCGTACCGCTCAACGTGTTCGGTCAGGGTCTGGCTGATCCCGCCGCGCTGCGTTACGTCACGATCAACTCGACCAACCTGGAAACCTCGGATCTCCAGAACATCGTCGGTTCGATCAGCGGCACGCTCGGAAGCATCTTCGGCAACTCGGAACCGATCGGTTTCGCAGTCGGTGGTGAATATCGTCGCGTTTCGGCTTCGTACACGCCCGATACCTTCCTTGCTTCGGGCGACGTGATCGGCTTCAACGCCGGCCAGCCGACCGGTGGTAACTACAACGCCAAGGAAGTGTTCGCCGAGCTCCGTATCCCGCTGGTGAATGAATCCTTCATCCACCGTCTGGAACTGACCGGTGCTGCGCGTTACTCGGATTACTCGCTCGATAACGTCGGCGGTGTGTGGACCTATGCTGGTGGCGGTGAATTCGCTCCCATCCAGGACATCACCTTCCGCGGTCAGTATCAGCGTGCGGTTCGTGCACCGAACGTGCAGGATCTGTTCGGCGGCCAGTCGGTCGGCTTCCCGCAGGCAATCGATCCCTGCTCGAGCCGTACCCCGGTTGCGCTGCAGACGGCAGCCATTCGCGCACTCTGCGTCGCCAACGGCGTGCCGGCTGGCAACGTGTTCACCACTGCAGTTCAGCCGAACCAGCAGATCCAGGCACAGTTCGGCGGCAACCCGAACCTGGGCGAAGAAACCTCGGACACCTTCACCATTGGTGCGGTCATTCGTCCGAGCTTCATCCCCCGCCTGAATATCACGGTCGACTACTTCAACATCAAGGTGAAGGACACGATCTCGACCTTCGGTGGTGGTCTGAACAGCGCTCTGCAGCTCTGCTTCACCGTGGCTCAGGATCTGACCAACCCGATCTGCTCGATCTTCGCCGGTCAGCGCAACCCGACCACGGGTGCACTCGGCGAGACCTCGGGTGGACGTAACCCTCCGGTGCTGTCGGCCAACATCGCAAAGCTGGCGACCTCGGGCGTCGATATTCAGGTGGATTACAACATCCCGCTGAACTTCTCGCTCACCGGTTCGGACGAATCGCGCCTGACCTTCTTCTTCCTCGGAACCTATCTCGACGAATATCGCACCACTGCAGTGGCTGCGATCCCCGAGCGGGTCACGATTGGCGAAGGCACGATCGCTCTGCCGAAATGGCGTCACACCGCCCGTCTGGGTTATGTTGACGGTCCGGCTCAGATCTCGCTGCGTTGGCGCTATAACGGCCCCGGCATCGACAGCCGCATCATCAACACCTTCAACGGTCTGGTTCGCACCGAGCAGGATCCTGCTCTGTTCCCGAACCGTCGCGTTGGCGCGTTCAACTACTTTGACCTGACCGGCTCGTTCGCCGTGACGGACAACTTCCAGCTGACCGCCGGTGTGAACAACCTGTTCAACAAGACCCCCGTGGTTCTCGGAACGGCGCAGGAGCAGGGCAACAACGTCCCCGGCTTCTACGATCCGCTCGGCCGTGACTTCTTCGTGAGCGCACGTCTGAACTTCTGATCGGGTTCAAACCTAAAAGAGATGGCGGCGAACTTCGGTTCGCCGCCATTTTTTTGTGTTCGCCGCCCGGGGTTTGTCCGGGATCAACGGGCGCAGCAAAGCCTACGGGAAAACTCCCGTCAGGCCTTGATGCCAGCGATGGAAAGAGGTTTAGCGGCTGAGGACCGCGTCGAACGCGACGGTCATCCGTTCGCCTTGGGCAAAGGGGCGGGTGCCATGGAACATGTAGCTGGGGAACAGCGCCAGCCGTCCCGGCACCGGCTGGATCGTCTCCAGCGGGTCTAGCGCGAGGCCCAGCTCGGTCGGCGCAGCGCCAACCTCCAGCCAACCCGCCTTGTCCGGGCCGTCGGCTTCCTGCGGCACCACGATATAGCAGGCCGAGCTCAACAGGCCCTGCGGATGGATGTGCGCGACATGATAGCCCGAGTCCGTCAGCCTGACCGACCACGAACCCGCGATGGCGAGGCTCTCGCCGCGGTGCTTGAGTAGTGGGTGGGTTGCGTCGCGCGGCGGCAGGCTTGCCCAATGCGCGGCAACCGAAGCCTCGATTGCCTGTAGCAGCGCCTGGATCTGTGGTTCCTGCCGCCAGAACAGCCGGCCCCGGGTCTGCGTGCCTCCCCGCAAGGACTGGCCGACGGGGTGCGATCGCGCGGTGTGGATCGACCGCAGGAGATCGGCGGTATCGGTGAGCGCTGCAGGATCGATGTCCAGCGCGCGTGCCTGCACCAGGCCCGGTTGTCCCGAAAGCCATTCATGTCGGGGATCGCCTGTCAGACGCCAGGCGAGGCCAAGATACGCCCAGGCGACGATGTCGTCGGGGGCGCGCGCGACGAGCGCTTCGAGCAGCGATCCCGCTTCATCCGGCCTGCGCAGCCCCAGCATTATGCGTCCGCGGGTGCACCGCGTCAGATCGGTATCGGGCAGCGGGGCGAGCATGGCAGCGGCGCGGTCGAACCGTCCGCATTCGCCCTCCAGCCGTGCGAGTTCGAACAGCCAGCCCTGTTGCGCGCCACACTGGCGCTCGCCATCATGCAGGGTCTTTAGCGCAGGCTCGAATTCGCCGGCCGAGGCCTGGACGGCGGCCAATGCTTCGTACAGCCCGGGGTGCTTCGGGAACCGGCCGATCGCCTCGTGGATATGGTCGACATAAGCGTCGCCCTCGCCAATCTCGGCGCGCATCTTGGCGAACTCGTGATGCCCTTCGAGCCACAGCGGGTCTTGCTTGAGCACGTCTTCCAGCACGTCGAGGCCGCTGTTGTCGCCCTGTTCCATCATCGCCTGGACAATGCCGAGCACCAGCACTCGGTCGCCCTGCGATCGCTGCAGTGCCGCGATATGGCGGTCCTTCGCGTCCGCGGCGCCGGTTTCCAGCGCCATCCGGGCACGACCGGCGAGCGCGACCTTACGGTCGGGATCGATCGCCAGCGCCTGATCGAACGCGGCGATCGCCTCCTGCGGGCGCTCCATGTCCTTGAGCACGGCACCACGCGCGGAATGTACCTTGGCGGAGGCATGCCCCGCATCGAGCAGCCAGTCGAAGGTCGCCAGCGCGTCGGAATGGCGTTGCATGCGATGCAGCGCCAGCCCGCGATTGTAATGCGCATCGGCAAAGCCCGGGTCGATCTCGAGCGCGCGGTCATATTTTGCGAGAGCCGCAGAATGATCGCCGGCGGCAACCAGCATGTTGCCCCAGTTACCCAGGATCTGCACGTCGTGCGGTTGGTGTTGGTGTGCGGTCGCAAACAGGCTCGCCGCGCTGGCGAGGTCGCCCTGCTGCTTGCGGCACAGCGCGCGTAGGTGAAAGGCATCGGCATTCGGGCCGCCGATATGCTCGACCTGGTCCAGCAGCCGTTCGGCTTCGGCGATGTTGCCGGCGGCATAGGCTTGCTGCGCGGCGATGAACCGCCGTTGAAAATCCTGCATCAAAAACTCATTCCTTGAGGTACGGCGTTTGCGTCGCCCTATCTGTCACGAAACCAGCCGGTGATCGAGAGTCGCCCGACCGGCGCGAAGGGGGGGACATAGCTGACCAGGTGCGGCTGGGGCACCGCAAACAGGCTCAAGCTGTTGAACCGGGGCCGGTAGCCCACAATGATGTCGCCGTCATCATCCAGAAAATTGAGATAGCCGCCCCAGTCCGGCTTCCAGTCATCGGGCGCAAGGCTGAGCACATAGGCGATGCGCCATCCTTCGCCGACATGGCTGTCGCTGTGCAGGCCGAGGAACTGCGAGGGAGCAAACAGTGTCGCCTGCGCATCGGCCTTGATCAGCTCGGTGATCCCGGTGACCGATCGGATCAGATCGAGAAATGGCTGGTCGTTGATATGCTCGAGCAGGATGTCGTGCGCGGAATCGGGTGCCCAGCGCCCGAGATAGGCATCGAGGATCGGGTAGCGTGCAAAGCTGAAGGCGTAATCGCCGCGCTGTGCGGCATCGGCCACGTTCTGGGCGATGCGCTGGCGTTCGGCGGCGGGCAGCGCAGCTATCTCGTCGGGGCGGCGCCCATGCGGGCCATCGTTGCCTGCCGACCATGCCAGGCCCCAGGGTGTGTGCTGCGCCAGGATCTTGCGCAGCTCGCGCGCGGCCTCGGGTTCGAGTACATCGCGGATCTGCAGCCGCTGGTTGACGGCAAAGTCCCGCGCCAAGGCACCCCGGTCCAGCGCCGGATTCAAGGCCAGAAGATGCAACGGAGCAGCCGTGGCAGCCGACATGATAACAGTGCCTTCCTGAAGAGTGCTGGCCTTGCCCCATGCATAGCGGGCCAGGGCCTGCCCCTCAACCCTCGCATCACGGCGCAGCCTCTCCTTGACCAGCAACAGCAGAGACTATGCGCACGAGAATGCGAATCTGTTGCAATAGCATTTGGGCGTTGCTAACAGCCTGCCCAGATTGGGGAACGAGATGAAACTGGGAAAGCTGGCGGGCTTCGTGCTTGCGACATTGTGGGTGGGCCCGGCTCTTGCGCAGGCTTCGGCGGCGGATCTGGCAGCAGACGCGGCGGAAGAGCCATCGCCTGCGGAGGAGGCTGATATCGTGGTCACTGCAGCGCGCACGGTGCTGCCGCCCAGCGCCTTGCCTTTGACAATCGATATCATCGGCAAGGAAGCGCTTGACCAGCAGATCATCCTGTCAGGGTCGATCACCGATGCCGTTGCGGCACTGACGCCGTCCTTCTCGCCCACGCGTGGCAAGCTGTCGGGGGCAGGGGAGACGCTGCGCGGCCGTTCGCCGCTCTATGCGATCAACGGCATTCCTCAGTCCACCCCGCTGCGCGATGGCAGCCGCGACGGCTTCACCATCGATGGCTTTTTCGTCGACCGGGTCGAGCTGATCTATGGTTCCAACGCGCTGCAGGGGATTGGCGGCACCGGTGGCATCGTCAACCAGGTGACCGTGGGCGCGCCCATGCTGGAGGGAGTTTCCGGCAGGGTGTTGTTGCAGGGTTCAGCCGATGGCGATGTCCGTTCGGACGGGTTCGGCGCCAAGGCGGCGGGGCTTGTGCAGTACAAGGCGGACCGCTTCGATGCCACCGTGGGTGCGTCCTACGAACGGCGCGGCGTGTTCTTTGATGCGCGCGGCCGCCGCATCGGCCTCAACCTCACCCAAGGCGAGACACAGACCTCCGATGCGGTCTCGCTGTTCGGGCGCTTCGGCTATGCGCTTTCCCCGACCGCGCGACTCGACCTGATGGCCAGCCGCTACGAGCTCAAGGGCGATGGCGAGTTCGTCGCGGTGCCGGGCAACCGGCTGACCGGCGTGCCCACCACTGCGGCGCGCGGCACGCCGCCGGGCATACCCGCCGCGAACCGCACCGAAAGCGTTGCGCTGTCGCTGACCGATACCGATCTTGGCGGCGGCAATTTCGTGAGCCAGATCTTCTTCAACCGCAGCCGCGACACGTTTGGCGGAGAGCTCGGCCCGATCGCGGCCTTTCAGGATGTCCGCATTGCCCCGGTCGGCACGCTGTTCGACCAGTCGCAGAACCGCTCGCGCAAGCTGGGCGGCAAGATCAGCTATGAACGCGCAGTCCCGGGCTTCGAAGACCTGACCGCGATCGTCGGGTTCGACGCGCTGTTCGATACCACCGAACAGCGGCTGATCGCCACCAACCGCGTCTGGGTGCCACCCACCGAGTTCCGCAGCCTCGCGCCGTTTGCGCAGGCCAATCTCAAGCTGTTCGACGGGCTGGTCCGGCTGGCGGGTGGTGCGCGCTGGGAAAATGTCGAGATCAAGATTGACGATTACACCACGCTCGCCACCACCACCAACCCGCGCGGCGGAGTGCTGGTCTCCGGCGGCAGCCCCAAGTTCGACGATGTGCTGCTCAACGGCGGGGTGATCGTCGAACCGGCGCAGGGAATCCGCTTCTACGCCAGCTATGCCGAGGGCTTTACTGTTCCAGATGTCGGCCGCATCACCCGCGCGATCGGCGCGCCGGGGGTCGATCTCGACAACTTCCTCGATATCAGCCCGATCATCTCGAACAACCGCGAGATCGGCGCCGAGGTGAAGCGCGGGCCGGTGGATGCCAGCGTCACCTATTTCTGGTCTACGAGCTCGCGCGGGCAGCTGCTCGTCGCCCGGCCTGACGGGATATTCGACGTGCAGCGCCAGCGCGTCGAGATCGAGGGGCTCGAGCTCAATCTGGGCGTGGCGATGCCGATCGATGGTCTGCGCCTTTCCGCCGGCTATGCTCATATCCTGGGCCGCAGCGATACCAATGCCGACGACCGGGTCGATACCGATCTGGATGGTACGAACATCTCGCCCGACCGCCTCAATCTGGCCGCCAGCTTCGACCGGGGCAGGGTATCGGCACGGGTGCAGACCCAAGTCTATTTCTCGCGGACCTTTGACGGGCTGGTGCGCGATCCGCGCAACGACTTCGGCGGCTATACGCTCACCGATGCCTATCTGGGCTATCAGGTAGGCCCAGGCCGCATCATCCTGAGCGCGCAGAACATCTTCAACCGCCAGTATATCGATTACAACAGCGATGTCCGGTTGCCGACCGACAACCTGTCGTTCTTTGCCGGGCGCGGCCGCAATATGACGCTGGCCTGGGACATGCGCTTCTGATGCGGCAGCTGGACTGGCTTCACCGCTGGACCGGCGGGCTCATCGGGCTTGTGCTCGCGATGCTGGGTCTGAGCGGCACGGTGCTGCTGCACCGCGACGCCTGGATCATGCTGCCCCATGCGCATGACACGCAGGTTGCCGACAACGCCGCGGTCGTGGGCGCGCTCGAGGCGATCATGGCAGACCCGCATTCGCGCCCCGGCAGCGTGCTGTTCGCCACCCAAAGCCTTGGCCTCAACCGGCTGACCTATGCCGATGGCAGCGGCGCCTATACCGATCAGAGCGGCGCCGTGGTGAGCCGGTGGGACAGCGTGTGGGGACGGCCCGAGCTGTTCCTGTTCGATCTGCACCACCATCTGCTCGCCGGAGATACCGGGGAGTGGGTGATCGGGATCGCGGGGCTGTGCGGGCTGTTCTTCGTGCTCAGCGGGCTGGTGCTGTGGTGGCGCACCCGGCGGACCTTCCGCTTCAGGCTGCTGCCTTCGCGCCTCACGCGCCCGGCGATCCTGTGGCATCACCGGGATATGGGCGTGGTCCTCGCGCCGCTGCTTCTGCTCACCCTCTTCACCGGCACCAGCATGATCTTCCGCCCGGTGGCAGCCTTGGTGCTGGGTCCGTCTGCGCCCGCCACCATCGGTGCGGCGCTGAAGGCGCCCGAGTCTGCGGCCACGCCGCTGGCCGACCAACCCGACTGGCGCCAGATCGTGCGCACCGCGCGCCAGCATTTCCCCGATGCCGAAATCCGGCTGATCAGCCTGCCGAAGCAGGATGGCGGACCGATCACCATGCGGATGAAGCAGCCCGAGGAATGGCTTCCCAACGGCCGCACGATGCTGTGGTTTGCATCCGATACCAGTCGGCTGATCGAGGCGCGCAACGCGCTGCTGCTGCCCTCGCAGGTGCAATGGTTCAACACCTTCTATCCGCTGCACGCGGCCAAGGTGGGCGGCTTGCCCTATCGACTCGTGATGACGCTGGTGGGGTTGGCGCTGACGTTGCTGGGATCGCTCACGGTCTGGACCTTCTGGTTCCGCCGCAGGCCATCGACTCGCCACGCAGAGTCGCGCCGTCCCGTCACGGTCGAGTAGCCAAAGGCGGCAGAAAAACCGCCTTTTCGATCTCAGTTCAGACGTTTATGCAACTGACTTGCAACAGCGGTATTCAGGGTCCATGGAGCAGGGATGACTGCGACCTCATACTGCCTTAACCCTGCCCTGAAACCTCCTCACCTGCGCCAGACCTTCAAGCGGTTGGGCCGGGTGCGCATTCGCGGCTTCCTCGCCGACGACGCGGCCCGGATGCTGCACCAACTGCTGCGCGATCGCAGCGACTGGATGCAGGTGATCAATTCGGGTGAGTTGCTGTATGAACTGAGCCGCGATGTCCGTTCGCATATGGAGCCGACGCGCGCCGCGGCGCTGGATCAGGCGGTCTATGCCGGAGCGCGCAACGGCTTCCAGTTCCGCTACGAAAGCATTCGCGTCCCCGATGACGCGGTTGCCCGGATGGCCAGCCCCGATCCGCTCACGGCGTTCGCGACGTTCATGTCGTCGCCTGAGGTGATCGGGTTGCTGCGCGACATCACCGGGATACGCGGCATCCGGTTCGCCGATGCGCAGGCCACCGCCTATTCGCCCGGGGATTTCCTGACCGAGCACGATGACGCGGTCGAAGGCAAGGGGCGGCTCGCGGCGTTCGTGCTGGGTCTGACCCCGCAATGGCGGCTTGAATGGGGCGGCCAGCTTCTGTTTCACGGCGAGCAGGGCACGATCAGCCATGGCGAAATGCCCGGCTTCAACACGCTCGATGTCTTTGCAGTTCCCCAGCGGCACAGCGTCTCGGAAGTGACTCGCGCCGCGGCCTATCGGCGCTATGCGGTGACCGGCTGGCTGCGGGGCTGAGCGGCCGTCACAGGTCGAACAGGCCTTCCTGTGCGCCTTCGGGCGGGTTGAGGCCAAGATGCTTCCACCCGCGCGCATTGAGGCAGCGGCCGCGCGCGGTGCGGGCGATGAGGCCCAGCTGGATGAGATAGGGCTCGATCACATCCTCGATCGTGTCGCGCGGCTCGGACAGGCCCGCCGCCAGCGTTTCCACGCCAACAGGGCCGCCGCGATAGATATCGGCGATCATCATCAGATAGCGCCGGTCCATCGCATCGAGCCCCAGCTTGTCGACCTCAAGCCGGGTGAGGGCTGCGTCCGCTGCCAGCGCATCCACGGTGGGCTGGCCCGCCACATTGGCGAAATCGCGCACCCGGCGCAGCAGGCGTCCGGCAACGCGCGGCGTTCCGCGTGCGCGGCGGGCAATCTCGGTCGCGCCATCGGCAGCGATTCCCAGCCCCAGCAGGCGCGCGGCGCGCGTCACCACCGCCTCGAGCTCCCCGACGGTATAGAAACTGAGCCGCACCGGGATGCCGAAACGGTCGCGCAAGGGCGTGGTCAGCAGTCCCTGCCGGGTCGTAGCTCCGATCAGCGTGAACGCGGGCAGGTCAATCCGTACGCTGCGCGCGCTCGGGCCTTCGCCGATGATCAGATCGAGCGCGCGGTCTTCCATCGCGGGATAGAGCACTTCCTCGACCACCGGATTGAGACGGTGAATCTCGTCGATGAACAGCACATCGCCTTCTTCAAGGTTGGTGAGCAGTGCCGCCAGATCGCCCGACTTGGCGATCACTGGGCCCGAGGTTGCACGAAAGCCCACGCCCATCTCGCGCGCGATGATCTGCGCCAGCGTCGTCTTGCCGAGGCCGGGCGGGCCGAACAGCAGCACATGGTCGAGCGCCTCGGAGCGCCCGCGCGCCGCCTCGATGAACACCCGCAGATTGTCGCGCGCCGCCGCCTGGCCGATAAACTCGGCCAGCGTCTTGGGACGCAGCGCCGCGTCCTGGTCTTCGGGGATGCGGTCTGGGGTGAGGAGGCGGTCTGTGGTCATTGCTCTGAGGTCATTATCCTAGGCACGTCTCTGGCATGGTGCAGAATGCGAACGATCAGAACTTCGTCATCCGCGCTGCGAAAGTAGATGCGATGCGCCTTGTACCCGAAACTGCGTATTGCGAAACCCAGATGTTCCTCTGATGTACCGATGAACGGTCTTTCCCTCAGCAGGGTAAAGGTCGCCCGCAAACCGATCAGATATTGGCGGGTGGTGGCAGCGCCGAATGCCGCCTTGCTGTAAATCCTGATGTCGCGCAGATCGTGCTGCGCAGCCTCAGCAATACGCAGCCTAACCACGCAGATCGGGGTCTTCGGCCATGATTGCGTCGAGAACGTCCTCCGGCTCGCTGTCCATCACCCTGGATTTAAGTCCCTCATCTATCTGTGCCTTCAACCAGGCGCTGTCTTCTGCTGCCTGTTCCTGATCCCGCCGCAGCAGGTCGAGCACATAGTCGGCTGCATCGGCATACTCACCCAGCGCGACGCGCTCGTCGATCCACTGCTTCAGGGCAGGCGACACCGATATGGTCATATCCGTCATGGGAAAAATTATAGACGATCGCGGGACCAAGTCCAGCGATGGCGCTTTATCGCGCCTCCATGGATAGCTTAATGCTGCTCGGGAAGGCCAGACGGTGGCGTCTGCCTTGATTTCTCCATCTCATCTAGATTCCGTCTGATAGCAGCATTGGTTTCATCCAGATTGCGAGCCAGGGCTTCGGCATCAATCTTGAACGGAACCCATTTGGCGCTGGGATCTAAGGGCCTTGGCTTGCCATACGGTACCTTGCCTCTCGACTGAGATTTTGGGCCATTGCTCCAATCTCTGTCTTTGAAGCGTTGGAACAGTAACGGCGTCAACAGGTAGGACCCATCCGGTTGCCGTTTGATATAGCCTGTCACAAATCCGGTCAGGACGCCACTAGTCGAGACGTGGTCATCAGACCATACTTCTACCCAAGTGTTACACATACTGCCCAATTTTTGCCTGACCTCGATCGTGCTACCTGTTGGGATCTTTGAAGAACTTTCGACCGTGACCGCCCGCAAGCCCTGAATTTCTCGATAAGTGGCGGAGTAGAGAGCTTCGACCACGCGGACTTTCAGCATGACGGCGCAGTCTGGAATGTGTTCCGGGACCTTGTTTACAACAACAGAACGGTACGCCGCAGGCGATGAGCATGCGGAGGCAGGCGTTGCTGTGGCCGCACCCAAACCTAGGCTAAAGGTCAACAGCCAAAGCTTGCCAGCCATCACCGCGCCGCCTTCTTAAGCGCCAGCCGAACCAGCGCATCGAGGCTCGCGCCGTCGCCCAGATCCTCTTCCGCCCCCGCCACGGCCCTTGCCGCATCAGCGGGCTTGAAGCCCAGATTCTGCAGCGCCGAGACCGCGTCGGCGGCGTGGTTGCCGACCAAGGCGGGGATGCCGATGCCGGCAGGACCGAGCGACATCGCACCCATCTTGTCCTTGAGCTCGTTGACGATGCGCAGCGCCAGCTTGGGGCCCACGCCTTGCGAACGGGCGATCATCGCCTTGTCGCCCTGTGCCACGGCGCGCGCGAGTTCTTCGGGGGTGAGCGCGGACAGGATGGCGAGCGCAACCTTCGATCCCACGCCCTGCACGCCGGTGAGCAGGCGAAAGCCGTCGCGCTCGCTCGCCGAAGCAAAGCCGATCAGCCGCATGTCGGTTTCGCTCACCTGCATTTCAGTGTGCAACACGACCTTGTCGCCCTTGGCGGCCAGACCTGAGAGGGTGCGCGAGGAAGCAAACACCAGATAGCCGACGCCGCCGACATCGATCACCGCGTGATCATGCCCCATGCTGTCGAGCGTTCCGGTGAGTTTGGCGATCATCTGTTTTCCTTCTCCCCTTGCGCGGGAGAGGAGGGGGTTAGCGCAGTTTTTCGTACCCCGCCAGATGCGCGTGGGTGATCGCCACCGCGAGCGCGTCCGCCGCATCGGGCCCGGCGATCTGCACGCCAGGCAGCAGCCGCTGCACCATCGCGTCGATCTGCGCCTTTTCGGCAGCGCCAGTGCCGACGATCGCCTTCTTGATCAGCCGCGGCGCATATTCGCCGACGCTCAGGCCCGCCCGCGCGAGTCCTAGTATCAGGCCCCCGCGCGCCTGAACGAGCTTCAGCGTCGATTGCGGGTTCTTGTTGACGTAGATTTCCTCGATCGCCGCGCTGTCGGGATCATAATCCGTAATGACCGCCGCCAACGCAGTGTCGAGCTCCAGTAGCCGCGAAGGCAGGGCCGCCTTGGCATTGGTCTTGATCTGGCCGTTGGCGATATGGCTCAGGCGATTGCCCTCCGACCGGACCACGCCCCAACCAGTGGTGCCAAGGCCCGGGTCGATGCCTAGGATGATCATCTAAAGCCCCTCCCCTTCAGGGGAGGGGTTGGGGTGGGGAAGCAACTTGCCAGGCCAACGATCTGGGAGGGTGTCCAGCTTTGCCAGGATCAAGTCCAAGACCCCTTCAAGGCTTTGGCTTACTTCATAGTTAGTGAACCGCATGGTGAAATATCCAAGTTCAGCCAGAGCGGCACCCCGTTTGGCGTCTCGCACGGCGTCGTGCGTGTCACCGTCAACTTCAACGATCAGCCCTTTCGACGGGCACAGAAAATCGCAGATAAATGGGCCGATAACGGATTGGCGACGAAATTTGTAGCCGCCCAACTGTGAGCCTTTGAGATATTTCCAGAGGATAATCTCCAAGGGTGTCGGGTTGTTGCGCAACTCATTTGCGAACAGCGACAAGCGAAGGCTGTTGTCCATTCCCCACCCCAACCCCTCCCCTGAAGGGGAGGGGCTTTCTTCAAGCTTATCCCAGCTTCTCCATCACCTCGTCCGAAACCTCATAATTGCCCCAGACGGTCTGGACGTCGTCGTCATCGTCGAGCGCGTCGATCAGCTTGAACAGCGTCTGGGCGTCGGCTTCGGCGACATCGACGCGGACCTGCGGGCGCCAGGCGAGCTTCACGCTCTCCGCTTCGCCCAATGCCTTTTCCAGCTCGCCGGAAACCGCGTGCAGGTCTTCCATGTTGGTCCAGATGTCGTGGCCGTCTTCGGTCGACTCGATGTCTTCCGCGCCCGCTTCCATCGCGGCCTCGAGCACCTTTTCCTCGTCGCCTGCGCTTGCGGGATAAGTGATCAGGCCCATGCGGTCGAAGCCGTGGCTCACCGCGCCGGACGCGCCCAAGTTGCCACCGTTTTTGCTGAACGCGGTGCGGACATTGGTCGCGGTGCGGTTGCGGTTGTCGGTCAGCGCCTCGACGATCAGCGCAATGCCGCCCGGGCCATAGCCTTCGTAGCGGATTTCTTCGTAATCCTCGCCGCCGGCGGCCGACGCCTTGTCGATCGCGCGCTGAATGTTGTCCTTGGGCATCGACTGCGCCTTGGCCGCGTTGACCGCGAGCCGCAGGCGCGGGTTCATGTCAGGGTCTGGCATGCCCATCTTGGCGGCCACGGTAATTTCGCGGCTGAGCTTGGAAAACATCGCCGAGCGCTTTTTGTCCTGCGCGCCCTTGCGGTGCATGATGTTCTTGAATTTGCTATGGCCTGCCATGGCGGATTTCTGCCTGTTCAGTTAAGGTGATGCGAATGCTGGTGCGCGCCTTTACACCAGCCAGATGGTTCATAGCAACCGCTGCCACCAGCCGACATCGCGCCAGCCGCCCAGCTTCCAGCCGACCTCGCGATATATGCCGACGGGCACCATCCCCATCGCCTCGTGCAGCGCGATGCTTGCCGGGTTGGGCAGCGCGATCCCGGCGAACACCGCGTGGATCGAGCGGCTGCGCAGCCGTTCGAACAGCGCGGTGTACAGTGCGCGGCCGAGCCCCTGGCCCTGTGCGGCTGGCGCGACATAGATCGCGATATCGGCAGAGGTGGCATAGGCGGCGCGGACCCGGTGCGGGCTGGCATAGGCATAGCCCATGACTGCGCCGTCCAGCTCCGCCACCACCCAGCCGTGCGAACTGCCATGGCTCGAAATCCGCGTGGCCATCTCCGCAGCACCGGGCGCCTGTGTCTCGAAGCTGACCCAGCTGTCGGTCACGAACGGCGCGTAGATGGCGGCAAGCGCTGCGCCATCTGCCGCACTGGCATCGCGGATGTGCAGCGCCGCCATCGTGCCGGTTCAGACCAGGGTCTCAGCCAAGGCCGAGAGCGGCCTTGTAGGTGTCGAGGATCAGTTCCATTTCCTGGCGGTCATGCGGTTCCATTTTGCGCAGGCGCACGATCTGGCGCATGATCTTGGGGTCGTACCCTTGCGATTTCGCTTCGGCATAGGTGTCGCGAATGTCATCGGCGACGCCCTTTTTCTCTTCTTCCAGACGCTCGATACGCTCGATGAAAAGGCGCAGCTGATCGTCAGCCGACATGATGGGTTCGCTCATGATATGTCTTTCATTTCGGGTGGGGCGCCGGGCGAATCTCCCGGTGCAAAATGGTGGACCGCTCCCTTAAGGGTGGTCGGCGTTCTTCGCCACGCTTTCCTTCATCCGGGCAAGCTGTTCTTCGCTGGCCTCGCCCTGATAGCGCGATTTCCATGTCGCAAAGTCCATGCCGTAGATCAGGCGGCGCGCAGCATCGCGGTCCTCGGCGCCGCCTGCTTCCTGCACCCAGTCAGCCAGGCAGTTGCGGCAGAAACCGGCGAGCCCCATCAGGTCGATGTTTTCCGCATCATGCCGGTGGCGCAGGTGGCGCACCAGGCGGCGAAAGGCTTGGGCAGCGACCTCGTCGGGGATGTCGACATCCATGGGCGGGGCGGGAACGGAATTGGTCATCAGATTATTTCCAGAACGGTTTTGCGATTGGTGTTGCACTGGCCTAAGCATCGCATAGATATTTCGTCACAACGCAAACGGTTGCGGCGCAGACCAGTCCAGGGGATTTGAGTGAGCAAGACTATCGCCAAGCGCAGCCGCAAGGTCAAGATTCTCGCAACGCTGGGTCCGGCCAGCAGCAGCGCCGAAATGATCGAAAGGCTGTTCCGGGCAGGGGCCGATGCCTTCCGCGTCAACATGAGCCATGGCGACCATGCTACCCACGCCGCGACGATCAATACCATCCGCCAGATCGAAACCAGACTGCAGCGGCCGATCACCATCCTGTGCGATTTGCAGGGTCCGAAATTGCGCGTCGGAACGTTCGAAGGCGGCAAGGCTTTCCTCAAGCACGGCCAGCACTTCACGCTCGATTCGAACCCCGCGCCGGGCAATGACGAGCGCGCATATCTGCCGCATAAGGAGATTTTCGCCGCGCTCGACAAGGGCCAGCGGCTGCTGATCGACGACGGCAAGATGGTGTTGCGCGTGCTGCGTCCCGGCGAGAGCGAAATCCTGTGCTCGGTCGAGGTCGGCGGCTTCATCTCGGACCGCAAGGGGCTGAACGTGCCCGACAGCCTGGTGCCCATGGCGGCGCTGACCGAGAAGGACCGGCGCGATCTGGCGTTCGCGCTCGAAATGGGCGCGGACTGGATCGCATTGAGCTTTGTCCAGCGCCCCGATGACGTCGCCGAAGCACGCAGCCTGATCGGCGGACGCGCGGCACTGATTGCCAAGATCGAAAAGCCCGCCGCGCTGAATTCGCTCGAAGAGATCATCGAGCTTTCCGACGCAGTGATGGTCGCTCGCGGCGACCTTGGCGTGGAAATGGCGCCCGAAGAGGTGCCGGTGATGCAGAAGCGCATCGTCGAAACCGCGCGCCGTTCGGGCAAGCCGGTTGTGGTGGCGACGCAGATGCTCGAATCGATGATCACCAGCCCGTCGCCCACCCGCGCCGAAGTTTCGGACGTCGCCAATGCGGTGTACGACGGCGCCGACGCGGTGATGCTGTCGGCCGAAACCGCTGCTGGCGACTGGCCGGAGCTCGCCGTCGGCATGATGGACCGCATCGCCACCCAGGTGGAGGGCGACCCCGGCTATGCCGCGCGCGTGCACTTCATCGAGACCTTGCCCGATTCGACCACGGCCGATGCGCTTTCGGCGGCGTGCAGCGAGATCGCCAACACCGTGCGGGTGAGCGCGATCGTGTGCTTCACGCTGTCCGGCTCGACCGCGCGGCGCGTGTCGCGCGAGAGGCCGTCGGTGCCGGTGATGGTGCTGACCCCGTCGCGCGAGACCGCGCGCCGCGTCGGGCTGCTCTGGGGTGCCTATCCGGTGGTGACCCGCGACATCGGCAGCTTCGAGGAGATGATCGGCAAGGGCAAGCGCATGGCGTTGCGCCATGGCTTTGGCGAAGCCGGCGGTCGGATCATCACGCTGGCGGGCGTGCCTTTCGGCACCCCGGGATCGACCAATGTGCTACACATCGTGACGCTGACCGGCGAGGAGCTCAAGGGCTACAAGGACTGATCAGCGTGCTGCAGGCGCCAAACATACCGCCGCTCTGCCCTGAAATCAGATCGTCGCGATGTTGAACACATCCCGAGCCGCCAGATCGGCATAGAGGGCAGGTGCATCGCGGAACAGGTGCCCCTGCAGGCCGCAGGCGATCGCGCCCTGGATGTTCGCCTCGCGGTCGTCGATGAACAGGGTGCGCGCTGGGTCGATGCCGAAGCGGTCGATGGCGAGGCGATAGATCGCAGCGTCGGGCTTTACCATCTTCTCGTCGCCCGAAACCACGATGTCCTGAAACAGGTCGAACACCGGCGCGGTGGGGCGGAACTTGCGCCACAGGTCGGACCCGAAATTGGTGATGCCGTAGATCGGCACTCCGCGCACCGCGAGTTGCTCGACCAGATCGATCATGCCCGGTACCGGCCCGGGGATCGTCTCCAGCCAGCGCGACTCGTAGAGGCGGATCAGCGCGGCATGCTGCGGATACTCTGCGGCAAGTTCATCGATCATCGTAGCGATCGGGCGCCCCGCATCGTGCTGGTCATGCCAGTGGAGCGTGAGGACATTGCCGAGAAAATGGTCGAGCTCGGCCGGATCATCGATCAGCCTGGCGTAGAGGTTGCGGATGTCCCACTGAAACAGCACATTGCCGACGTCGAAGATGATGGTGTCGACCGGCTGCATCTGATCCCCCTCGCGCACGCAAGCAAAAGGCCCCGGAGCCTGCCGGAGCCTTTGCATGAAAATCGCAGCTTCAAGACACGGCGCGGCCCGATGGGCGCGCCGCTGCCGGATCAGCCCTGGCGGGCCTTGAAGCGACGGTTGGTCTTGTTGATCACATAGGTGCGGCCGCGACGACGGATCACGCGGTTGTCGCGATGGCGATCCTTGAGCGACTTCAGCGAATTGCGAATCTTCATGACGTTCAGGCCCTTGATTGAAACTTCTGATGCAGCGAAAGCCCCTTGCGACCCCGCGTATGTCACGCGAATGCCGTGCTGGAGCTTCCATGCCGGAAAGCGGCGCGGATACGTGGCAGGGCAGGCAAAGTCAAGCATCGCTGCCGGGGATGGAACGGATTTTTATGCGCTTCATTGGTCATTCATCACAGGTTGCGTTAGGCAGCAACAATGCGGGCAAGGCTCGCTGAAACAGGAAAGGGCGCGAACATCATGGGCTTTTCATGCACATCCCGCAGCATTGCGGTCAGTATGGCCGCCGCCGCGGCGTTGCTGGCAGGTGCCTGCGTGTCGCCTGCCGGACCGGTTGAGGCCGTCCGCTTTGTTTCGCCAGACCGTGCGAGCGAACTTGGCCGCGGATCGATTCGCGTGACCGCAGGCGATGGCATGGACGCGGGCTCGCTGGAATATCGCAGCTATGCCGCCGCGGTGGAGCGAGAGCTGGAACGCGTCGGCTATCAGGTGCTCCCGGTGGGAGCCGGCAGCGGCCGCGATGTGCAGACCGCGACGGTTCGCATCGAGCGGATGGTGCTCTCGCCCGCAGGGGGTGAGCGCAATCCCGTCAGCGTGGGTGTAGGGGGCGGGACCGGTGGATTCGGATCGGGTCTGGGCGTCGGCATCGGCATCAATCTGGGGGGGCGGCCCAAGGACCGAATCGCCACCGAACTGTTCGCAAACATCCGCTCGGGCGATGGCGTGGTGTTGTGGGAAGGGCGCGCCTCGGTGGAAGCGAAGGCTGGAACGCCGATGGCCGACACCCAACTCAACGCCGCCAAACTTGCCCAGGGGCTGTTTACTGGGTTCCCCGGCGAATCCGGAGCGACTATCAAGGTCCCATGACCCAGACCAAAATTCCCAGCATTTCTTGCGCTTTCGATTCCGGTAACATCGTCGTCCAATCGGTTTCCCCGACGCCAACCGGCACGTTTCGGGCCGAACTTGCGATTCGCAAGGACAAGGATTCGGACTTCTTCCAGTGGTTCCATTTCCGTGTGGCGGCACAGCCGGGTGATGATCTCGAGCTGGTGATCACGGGTCTGAAGGAGTCGGCATATCCGGGCGGATGGCCCGGATACCGGGCCTGCGTCAGCGAGGACCGCGATTTCTGGGAGCGGACGGATACGTCCTATGATGCTGATGCCGGCACGCTGACGATCCATTATCAGATGACCGGCGGGGTCGCGTGGTTCGCCTATTTCGCGCCCTATTCGATCGAACGGCACCATGATCTGGTCGCCGAGATCGCCAGCCGCGCCGGTGTGCGCCACCGCGAGCTTGGACTCAGCATCGAAGGCCAGCCGATCGACTGCCTGGAAATGGGCGAAGGCCCGGTGCAGGTGTGGCTCTATGCCCGCCAGCACCCGGGCGAAAGCATGGCCGAATGGTGGATGGAAGGCGCGCTTGAAAAGCTCACCGATCCGGCTGACCCGCATGCGCGGTTGCTGCGCAGCAAGTGCACGCTGCACATCGTGCCCAACATGAACCCCGACGGCTCTGCACGCGGCCATCTGCGCACCAATGCCGCAGGGGTGAATCTCAACCGCGAGTGGCATGAGCCGAGCGCCGACCGCAGCCCAGAAGTGCTGTGCGTGCGCAATGCCATGGACGCAACCGGAGTTCACTGGGCGATGGACGTGCATGGCGACGAGGCCATCCCGCATGTGTTCATCGCGGGCTTTGACGGCATCCCTTCGTGGACCGAGGACCAGGGCACTCGCTACGAGCGCTATCGCGATCTGCTGGCCAGCCGCACGCCCGATTTCCAGACGAAGCAGGGCTATCCGCGCGCACCTGCGGGCCGGGCCAATCTGTCGATGTCGACCAACCAGCTGGCCGAACGGTTCGGCGCTTCGCATGGCTGCGTGGCGATGACGCTGGAAATGCCGTTCAAGGACAATGACGACCTGCCCGATCCCGACCAGGGTTGGAGCCCGGAGCGTTCCAAGCTGCTGGCGCATGATTGCCTGGCGGTTCTGGCGGAAATGGTGGCGGGCTGAACGCCATCCTTTGTTCATGGCCAAGCAAGGCGCGTTGAGGCATTCTTGGCATGGCCAGAACTTGAAGGACCGCCGCCATGCCGCTTCACCGTCGTCTGATCGCTGCCGGATTGATCGCCACGGGAGCTGCGCTCTTCGCGCTGCAGCCGCTGGCGAACGCACAGGATGCCGCGCCCAAGAAATCGAAGGTCCCCGCCGCGGAGGTGGTGGGCGAGCCGGTGAGCTGCATCAACCTTTCGCAGATCCGGAGCACCCAGGTGCGCGACGATCGCACCATCGATTTCATCCTGTCGGGTGGCCGGGTGTATCGCAACCAGCTGCCCAACCAGTGCGGCAGCCTGGGCTTTGATCGAGCCTTCACCTATTCGACCTCGCTCACCCAGCTGTGCAATGTCGACATCATCACCGTGCTGCAGAACGTGGGCGGCGGGCTGATGCCTGGCGCCAGCTGCGGGCTGGGTGAATTCACTCCGGTCAAGCTGGTCAAGAAGGCGAAATAGCGGTCTGCCTCAGACGTCGTCGTCCGAGATCATTTCTCCGCGGTTGAGCTCGCCGGTCATCGCCGCGACGGTGACCGCGATGGCGGCATCGCCGGTGATGTTGGTGGTGGTGCGGATCATGTCCATGATGCGGTCGACGCCCGCCACCAGCGCGATCGTTTCCAGCGGAACGCCCACCGATCCGAACACCAGTGCCATCATGATCAGCCCGGCGCCCGGAATGCCCGCAGCACCCACCGCGCCCAGCGTCGATGTCACCGCGATCATCGCATAATCCCCCCAGCTGAGATCGACGCCGAAGATCTGCGCACCGAACAGCGTGGCAAGGCCCAGATACATCGCTGTACCGTTCATGTTGATCGTCGCGCCCAATGACACGACAAAGCTCGACACGCTTGGCGATACCCCCAGGTTGCGCTGGGTGCAGCGCAAGGTGACGGGCAGAGTGGCGTTGGATGACGCGGTGGAAAAGCTCACCGCTATGGCGTCGATCATGCCGCGGAAGAAATCGATCACCGGCAGCCGGGCGATGAACTTGATCATCGCCGAATACATGACCAGCATAATGATCGCGCATCCGATGTAATTGAGCGCCACCAATTTGGCGAGCGGGATCAGTCCCTCGAACCCGAACGTCCCTGCGACCCAGGCCATCAGGGCAAAGACGCCAAAGGGGGTCAGCTCCATCACCAGGATAGTGACCTTCTGCATGATGATCGCGCCGGAATCGAAGATCTTCGCGACCGGTTCGCCGTCCTTTTCCGCCATCAGGATGCCGATGCCGAGCAGCAGCGAGAACACGATCAGCGCCAGCACATCCATCGTCGCCATGGCTTCGACGACGTTCTCCGGCACCATCTTGAGGATCATCTCGGTTGCGGATGTCTGGGGCGGGGCAGGGGGCTGCGTCACCCCGGCGAGGCTGGCATCCACGCCCATTCCCGGCTTGGCCAAAGTGGCCATGGTGAGGCCCAGGATGACCGCCAGCTGGCCGGTGACGAGGAACAGCAGCATCGCGCGCCCACCGACCGCACCCAGCTTGCGCAGATCGCCGATCGAGGCCACGCCCGCCACCAGCGAGAAAAAGATCAGCGGAACGACCAGCATCTTGATCGCGCGGATGAACAGGTCACCGATCCACTTTATCGCGACCGCGCCTTCACCCCAGATGAGCCCGGTAATGACGCCGAGGATAAGGGCAGCGATAACGCGCTGCCAAAGCGGAATACGAAACCAGAAACCCAAAATGCTTCCTCTGCTCAACCAGAGCACCCGACGCTAGACATCGCGGGCAGTCACCGCAAGCGCAGCAGCACCTCAGCTCAGCGCAACGATGGCAAAGCAGGTCGCGAGGCCAACCCCGATGGTGAGCGGAATGCCGGCCTTGAAGAAGTCGGTGAAACGATATCCGCCGGCAGCATAGACGAGGGTGTTGGTCTGATAGCCGATCGGGGTGGCAAAGCTCGCCGACGCGGCGAACATCACCGCAATCACCAGCGGGCGCGGATCGATGCCAAGGTCCATACCCAGCTTGATGACGATGGGCGTGACGATGATCGCGACGGCATTGTTGGTGATGATCTCGGTCAGCAGCACCGAAAGGACATAGACCGCGAACACCACCGCCCAGACCGGAACATCGTCCAGATACGGCGCGAGCGCATCGACGACGATGTTGACGCTGCCTGCCTGCTCGAGCCCCAGCCCGACCGCGAGCATGCCGAAAATCAGCACCAGCACATTGCCGTCGATCGAACCCCACGCCTCTTCGGCATCGATGCAGCGCGCGATGAGGATGAAGCCGACCGCGAGGATCGCGGCCACCTCGATCGCGACGACGTTGAACGCCGAGAGCAGCACGACGGCGGCCAGCGCACCGATCGCCAGCGGCGCCTTGTCGCGGCGAAAGGCCCGCGCGCTGGTGCTGGCAACGCCGAACAGATTGGGGTTCTCGTACATCCGCGCGATGTCCGCCTTCGACCCGGTCACCACCAATTTGTCGGCGGCATGGATCTTGGCGTTGGGCAGATCGGAGCGGGGCAGGTTGCGAAAACGGCTGAGGCCCAGGATGCGCACGTTGAGCATCGACAGGAAGGGGATGTCGTACAACCGGTTGCCGATGCTGGGATGGCTGGGCGCGACCATCGCCTCCACCACCACTTCGCCCATCGCGCCGACATCGCCTTTGCGCACAATGCCGACCTTGAAGTCCGCGCTTTTGCGCAGCGACATCAGTTCGGGCAGATCGGTTCGGATAACGACGACATCATCAGGCTGCAGAACCTCTGCGGCCAGATTGTGTCGGAGATAGCGACCATCTCGCTTGATCGCGGTGACTGCAATCTTGGCGCGCTTGCCGATCGCGGTTTCTGCCAGCGCCTTGCCTTTCAGAACCGATGCGTTCCGGATGGTCAGCTCAGTCAGGAACAGCTCGTCCTTGGTGTTGCCGTCGCTGGGGCCCAGATCGTCCTTGGGCAGCAGCCAGGCGCTGAACAGCCCCAGCATGATCATGCCGGAAACGCCCGCCACCAGACCATAAGGTGTGATCTCGAAGATTCCGAACGGCGCGAGCCCGCTGCCGCGTGCCACCGAATCGACGATAAGGTTGGTCGAGGTGCCGATCAGCGTGGTGGTGCCGCCCAGGATCGTGATGAAGCTGAGCGGGATCAGCAGCTTCTTGGCCGAATAGCCGGTCGCCTGCGCCAGCTTGAGGATGATCGGAATCATCACCACCACCACCGGCGTGTTGTTCATGAACGCCGAGGCGACATAGACGCCCAGGAACATCTCGCCCACGGCCAGCCGCGGGTGCTTTCCCGCCCGTCGGATGATCGCTCCGGCGATCGCGTCGATCGTGCCGGTGCGCAGCAGCGCGCCCGACAGGATGAACATCGCCCCGATGGTGATCGGCGCGCTGTTTGAGAAGACCGAAAACAGCTGCTTGGAATCGATGATGCCCAGGAACAGGAACGAGCACGCGCCCAGGATCGCAATCACCGCGGCGGGGAAGCGTTCCATAACAAAGCCGACGAACATCAGCCCCAGGATGACAAGACCGATCTGGGCCTGCCAAGTTTCAATGAACAGGCGGATGTCTTCCATCGGCTGTGTGGTCCCCCTTCACCACGTCACTCGATCACGCTTTACCCGCTCTTGAGTTCCCGTGTCAGCCTCAAACTCGCGCGCCAGAACAGAAAGGCGGGGATCAGGCCCAGCCAGGCTGCGCCATAAAGCACCCAGCGGACACTGTCGGCGCCTGCCAGCGGCTGGAAGGCATCGGACATCACGCCGAACAGCAACGGGCCCAGGCCCAGCCCGATCAGGTTCTGCGAAAACAGCATGACCGATGCGGCCACCGCGCGCAGTTCAGGCCGCACCAGCCCCTGGACGCAGGCATAGACCGGGCCGTAATACATGATGTTCATCGCGGTCGGCAGGATCAGCAACGCCAATGCTACGCGCCAGTCGCTGGCGGAATAGGCGAGGAAAAGCATGGGTGCAGCCACCGCAATGGCGATGGCGGGACCGGTGAGCATATGCTTGCGATCGCGCTTGCCGAAGTGATCTGCCAGCTTGCCGCCGCCCCAGGTGCCGATCATGCTCGCCACACCCAGCGAGACGCCGAGGTACAGGCCCGTCTCGCCAGGCGTGAGCCCGAAATTACGGATGAACAGCACCGATACCCAGACGGTCTTGCCGTAGGACAGGAAGGCGATCAGCCCGCCTGCCAGGCACAGCAGCACGAAGCACCGCGATGTCGCGAGTTCGCGCAGCGCTTCGCCCACCGGCACCTGCACCTTGGCTTTGGGCACCCGGTCCCCGGCAACCATACCGACCCGGCGCGGCTCCTTCATCAGGAACGGCACAAGCACCGCCAGCACAAGGCCCGGAAGGCCCACGGCCATGAAGGCGGTGCGCCAGCCATAGGCATCGGCGAGACCGCCGCCGATCACCATCCCCAGCAGCGATCCGATGGGGATGCCGAGGCCATAGAACGCGATTGCGGACGAACGTTTCTCCGGTGGCACGCTGTCGCTGATCAGCGAGTGCGCAGCAGGCGTGCACCCGGCTTCGCCAACGCCCACGCCGACGCGCGCCAGCAGCAGTTGCGGAAAGGTGCGCGCCGCGCCGCAGGCCATCGTCATCGCCGACCAGATCGCCACCGACCATGCGATCAGCGACACCCGGTTGGTGGTGCTGCGATCTGCATAGCGCGCAATCGGAATGCCAAGCAGCGTATAGAACAACGCAAAGGCGAGCCCGGTCATCAGCCCCAGTTGCGTGTCGCTCAGCCCGAAATCGCGTTTGATCGGCTCGGCCAGGATCGAGACGATCTGCCGGTCGAGGAAATTGAAGATGTAGATGATCATCAGCGTCCACAGCATCGTGCGGGGCATAGCGGTGTAGGTCGGGGCAGTGGCGGCAGGCGCTGCGGTTACGGCCAATCCGGCCGGCGGCAGGGTATCTCCTGCGCCTGTGCGGGTTACGGTCATTCTCTCTCCTGTCGCGCCGCTTGGCGCCCCTGCGGGCGTGCGGCTGCTGTTGGAGGGATGCTAGACCCAGAACCGTTGGGGTGGCAATCGCTGTTCGACGAATTGTGACGTTTACGTCAACGGGAGGGTGTCAGACCCGCCACAGTCAGCCGCATTGCGCGCGGTGAAGCAGCTTCTGGTCGGCAAGAACCAGCGCCACCATCGCTTCGACCACCGGAGTGCCGCGGATGCCGACGCACGGGTCGTGGCGGCCCTTGGTGACGATCTCGCTGGCGTCGCCATCACGGGTGATTGTCTCGACCGGGGTCAGGATCGAGCTGGTCGGCTTGAAGGCGACGCGCACCACCACTGGCTGGCCTGTCGAGATGCCGCCTGCAATGCCGCCGGCATGGTTAGCGAGGAATTCGGGATCGCCATCGGCGCCGGGGCGCATCGGGTCGGCATTGCGCTCGCCGCTCAGCCGCGCGGCGGCAAAGCCGTCGCCGATTTCGACGCCCTTGACCGCGTTGATCGACATGCACGCGGCGGCCAGCTCGCTGTCGAGCTTGGCATAGAGCGGCGCGCCCCAGCCGGCAGGAACGCCGGTGGCCACGCATTCGACCACGGCGCCCAGCGAGCTGCCCGATTTGCGCGCGGCATCGACCTTCGCTTCCCAGCGCTTTGCAGCTTCGGGGTCGGGGCAGAAGAACGGGTTGCGGGCGATCTCGGCGGCGTCGAAGCGGGCAGGGTCGATGCTGTCGCCGCCCAGTTCGGCGACATAGGCGACCAAAGTCACTTCGGGGATCACCAGCCGCGCAACCCCGCCTGCCGCCACCCGCGCCGCAGTCTCGCGCGCGCTCGACCGGCCACCGCCGCGATAATCGCGAAAGCCGTATTTACGGTCATAGGCGTAATCGGCATGGCCGGGGCGATAGGCCTTGGCGACCTCGCTATAGTCCTTGGAGCGCTGGTCGACATTCTCGATCATCAGCGAGATCGGGGTGCCGGTGGTGCGGCCTTCGAACACGCCCGAGAGGATCCGAACCGCATCGGGCTCCTGCCGCTGTGTGGTGAAGCGCGAGGTGCCGGGGCGCCGCGCGTCCAGATATGGCTGGATGTCGGTCTCGCTGAGGGTCAATCCCGGAGGGCACCCGTCGACGACAGCGCCCAGCGCCGGCCCATGGCTTTCCCCCCAGGTGGTGAAGCGAAACACGCGGCCAAAGGTGTTGAAGCTCATGGGCAAGTCCGTTCAGGCACAGGATGATCGCCCGCGCTTTGAGGGATTGCGGCCGCACTGTCCAGATAGACGTTATCGCTGCGTCGGTGCGTAGCCTATGCCGCGCGCGACGAGGGCCGCGTCATGTCACCCCGTCCCGCAATCAGGCCTGCAACGGAAATATCCTCATCAATCTCTTCCCAATGCAGCCCGGCAGGGGACAGCGTAACCGCTGCCCGCTGTTCTGGCGTCGCGTCGAGCAACCTGGGAAACCACGCCAGTGGCACTCCGATGGTGCGTCCATCAGACAGATTGACCCACAGGGCGTCCTCATCGCACCGGGCGGACGTCGGGCTAATAGAAATATCCATGCCAGGCCCTTTCGATCTGACTGCGCTTTGCCCGTACGACCATCATGGCAAAGGCCAGATCGCGCCGGTTGAGGCCGCGATTGTATGCCACCGTCACATCATCGCCAACCCAGAACTTCGCTTCGCCATCGCCATTGCTGACATGAACATGGCAAGGCTCTAGCGGACTGCCTTCGTCCGAATAGAAGAAATAGCGAAACCCGCGATCTCTCAGGACGGTTGGCACTGCCTCACTGATCCAGCGCGATATCCGGGGCGTCTTCTTGCTTCATGCCGACGACGTGATAGCCGGCATCGACATGATGGGTTTCGCCGGTGACGCCCGAGGACAGGTGCGAGCACAGATAGAGGCCAGCGCCGCCGACATCCTCGATCGTGACATTGCGGCGCATCGGGGCGTTGTATTCGTTCCACTTGAGGATGTAGCGGAAATCGCCGATGCCGCTCGCCGCCAGCGTCTTGATCGGGCCTGCGGAGATCGCGTTGACGCGGATATTCTCAGGCCCCAGATCGTTGGCGAGATACTTGACGCTCGCCTCCAGCGCGGCCTTGGCGACACCCATCACGTTGTAATGCGGGATGACCTTTTCGGCGCCGTAATAGCTCAAGGTCACGATCGATCCGCCATTGGGCATCATCGGACGGGCGCGCTTGGCAACCGCGACCAGCGAATAGGCCGAGATGTTCATGGTCATCAGGAAATTGTCGAGGCTGGTGTCGACATACAGTCCCCGCAGCTCGTTCTTGTCCGAAAATCCGATCGCGTGGACGACGAAGTCGATCGTCGGCCAGCGTGTCGCCAGCGTGGCGAAAGCGCTGTCGAGCGCGTCCATGTCCGACACGTCGCATTCGAAGGTGAAATCGCTGCCCAGTTCAGCCGCGAGCGGGATGACCCGCTTGCCCAGCGCCTCGCCCTGATAGGAAAAGGCCAGCTCTGCGCCCTGCGCGGCAAGCTGCTGCGCAATACCCCAGGCCAGCGACTTGTTGTTGGCCAGGCCCATGATCAGGCCGCGTTTGCCCTGCATCAAACCGTTCATGGAGATATCCTTATTCAATAGCTGTTGCTTGCGACACACCGCCGCGCGCGCGGGCGATGGCCGCGTTGAGTTCGGCCCCGATTACCATAGCAAGGCCGATGAGAAAGAAGAAAATGAGGCTGACCATCACGCCTGCAAGGCTGCCATAAGTGAGGTCGTAGTCGGCAAAATTGCTGAGGAAAAACGGCAGCACCGAAAGGCTCACCATCCACCAGATGCTGATGAACAGCGGGCCGGGCCAGATCGGGTGGCCTGCGCGGCGATAGACCGTCGGGGTGAGCATTCCGAACACCAGATACAGCATGCCGAGCAGCACCAGAAAGGTGAACAGCTGGCTGAAGGCGACCAGCGACAGCGCGTCTTCGGGAAAGCGGAAGCTGGCGGCGATCACTTCTGCCGCCCCCACCAGCACCACCTGCATGCTGAGCGCCAGCATGGTGGCGATCACCGCGATGATGATCAGTGCCATCGACCCCAGCCGGTAGCGCCAGAACGGCTTGTCCGAGGTGGCGCCATAAGCGCGGCGGATCAGCGAGCGGATCGTTTCGATCAGGCTGCCGGTGGTCCACAGCCCGACGATCACCGCAAGCCACAGCAGCGGGCCGGTGCGCGCGCTCATCGCCGATTCCATCGGTGCTGCGATCACCGAAGCGGTGCTGGGCGGAACCGCGGCGAGAAAGGCGTTGACCGCCTGCTGGCCGTATTCGCTGCGCCCGAACACTCCGCCCATCGCGGCGGCGACGATGAAAAACGGAAAGATGGTAAGCAGTGCCAGATACGCGAAATTGCCGGCAACCACCCCGCCGTGGACAGCAACGTTGCCCACGACCTCGCGGACGATCTTCAGCGACTTGGCATAGGCGCGCTGGAGGTGGTGCGGGTTCAACAGATCGGTAAGCGGCATTGCTGGCGGTCGGTTCAGGCCATCAGGCCTGAACGCGGGTCGTAATCGGCCTGCCAGCCCTCGACGAACTGCGCCAGCGCGGCATCGCCGCCCTCGGGCAGGCGGATTTGGAGCTCGATGATCTGGTCGCCGCGCACTCCGGTCTTGCCGTGAAAGCCCTTGCCCTTGAGGCGCATCTGCTGGCCCGACTGGCTGCCGGGCTTGATCTTCATCATCACTGCGCCATCGACGGTGGGCACGCGCACCTCGCCGCCGGCCACGGCTTCCTTGAGCGTGATCGGCAGATCGAGCCGGACATTGTCGCCATCGCGGCGGAAGAAGCGGTGGCTACGCACCTCGATGGTGACGATGCCGTCGCCCGCGCCACCGGGGCCGGGCTGGCCCTTGCCCGACAGGCGCATGTTGGTTCCGGTCTCGACGCCATTGGGGAGCTTGAGATCGATGGTCTTGCCATCGGCCAGCGTGATCCGCTGCGGCTTCAGCGCGGCGGCATCGGTGAAATCGACCGCCAGCTTGTAGGCGACATTGGCGCCCTTGGGCGCGCTGCTGCGGCCCGCGCCGCGATAGGTGCTGCCGCCCCCCAGACCGCCGAACAGCCCGTCGAAGATATCGGCAAAGTCGACGCCGTCATTGCCGAAGCCCGAAAAACCCGCATTCTCGTTCGCGCGGCCCTGCTGGCGAAATCCGCCGCCGCCACCGCCAAAGCCAAAGGGCGCCGCCGGATTGCCGTCGATATCGATTTCGCCCCGGTCGAACCGCGCGCGCTTGTCCTTGTCGGAAAGCAGGTCATAGGCGCGCGTCACTTCGGAGAAGCGCGCTGCGGCTGCCGCATTGTCCTTGTTGTAATCGGGGTGCAGTTCCTTGGCGAGCTTGCGGTACGCGCTCTTGATGTCCTTTTCGCTCGCGCCCTTGGACACGCCGAGAATTGCATAGGGATCAGCCATGAATGTGGTCGCCATCGTTGGTGAGAATGTCCATTGTTGCCGATTTACAACAATATCTGGGGTTGGGGCAGGGCTATTTTCAAGCCGGTATCAGATGAGCCGAGCGGCCGCGCAAAAAAATTGCCCGCAGCGCGATATACAGCGCCAGTCCGAATGGCCCAGCGGCAAAGGTGAAGAACAGGATCGGCCCC
Source organism: Blastomonas fulva (assembly GCF_003431825.1). Classification (GTDB taxonomy): domain Bacteria; phylum Pseudomonadota; class Alphaproteobacteria; order Sphingomonadales; family Sphingomonadaceae; genus Blastomonas; species Blastomonas fulva. Next base: position 2,346,921 of record NZ_CP020083.1, read on the forward strand.
TGGATCAGCCGGCCTTTGAGCGTATCGAGCCCATGGGCGTCGGCATTGCGCGCGATCCACAGCCCGACGAACAGGTCGAAAACGAGATAATGCACCCAGCCGATCGTCACTCCCGGGTCGCTCGAGAAGATGCTGCGCACGCCTTCGATCGACGCAAAGTTCGGGCCGCCGCCGGTCGGAACCGCCCCGGTCAGAACAAGCGTCAGCCCGGTGACATAGCCCAGCGCCAGCATCAGCAGCGGACCGAAGAAGAGCGCGCGCATCACGATCTCGCGCCGGGGCCCCAGAATGAGCACCACCCAGGCGATCATCGCCAGCAGGTTGGCGGCCCCGAAAATCTGCTCCCACATCGGATGCAAAGCCCTTTTGCAAAATCCTGTTCATCGCCAGCGCGTTGCGCGCTAAGACGCACCGACACCACTGCACTGTCTTATCTGATTAAGGCAGTCAATGAAACCGGCACCTTCAGGATGCAAGATTATGGCTGACAATCCCTTTGCACTGTTCGACGAATGGTATGGGCGCGCCCGCGAGACCGAGATCAACGACAGCAACGCCATGGCGCTCGCAACTGCCGATGCAGCCGGGTACCCCTCGGTGCGGATGGTGCTGCTCAAGGGTCACGGTCCCGACGGGTTCGTGTTCTACACCAATTACGAGGGTCGCAAGGGAGGCGAACTGCTCGCCAATCCGAATGCTGCGCTGCTGTTTCACTGGAAATCGCTGCGCCGCCAGATCCGTATCGAAGGCCCGGTGGAGCCGGTCGACGATGCGACGGCCGATGCCTATTTCGCCAGCCGCTCGCGCGATTCGCAGCTGGGTGCCTGGGCATCCGACCAGTCGCGGCCGCTGCCCGAGCGCGCCATCTTCGAGCAGCGCTTTGCCGAAGTGGAAGCGCGGTTCGCCGAAAGCCAGGTGCCGCGCCCGCCGCACTGGTCAGGATTTCGCGTCGTGCCGCAGCGCATCGAGTTCTGGGAGGATCGCGACCACCGGCTGCACCACCGCCGGGTGTTCACCCGCACTTCCACCGGCTGGGATGAAGGACTGCTGTACCCATGACCCAATTGCCCGCAACGCTGCCCTATTGCCATATCGATGCCTTTGCCGACCGGCCCTTCACCGGCAACCAGGCAGCGGTGATGCCGCTCGATGCCTGGCTCGACGATGCGGTGCTGCAGGCGATCGGTGAGGAGAACAACTTCGCCGAGACCGCGTTCATCGTGCCCAGCGACAGCGAGGATGCCGATTACGAGCTGCGCTGGTTCACGCCTGCGGTCGAGATCGCGATGTGCGGCCATGCGACGCTGGCATCGGGGCATTATGCCTTCGAGAACGGCTTTGCCGGTGACACGGTGCGGTTCGCCACGCGCAAAGCGGGCGTGCTGGTGGTGACACGCGACGGCGATCGGCTGGCGCTGTCGCTGCCTGCCTATGCGCCATCGCCGGCGCCGCTGCCCGACTGGACATCGGCGCTGGGCGCGCTTCCGGCGGAATATCATGTCTATCCCGGCGATTATCACGTGCTGCTGTTCGACCATGCCGATGACGTGGCGGCGCTTGCGCCGGACATGAAGGCGCTGGCTGCGCTGGGCGATCACCAGTTCATCTGCACCGCGCCGGGCAAGGACACCGATGTGCTCAGCCGGGTGTTAGTGCCGGGGGCAGGGGTGGATGAGGACAGCGTCACGGGATCGGCGCACGCGGTGCTCACCCCGTTCTGGGCGGCACGGCTGGGGCGCAGCAGCTTCACCGCATTCCAGGCCAGCAAGCGCGGCGGCCTGCTGCACTGCACGCTCGACAGCGACCGCGCGGTGCTCGGCGGCCATTGCGTCACCGTGGTGACGGGGACGTTTCGGCTGCGCTGATCTCAAGTTTCTCCCCTCCCGCAGGCGGGAGGGGAGAGCGCTTGTGTTCAGCTCATATGGAAGCCTATTTCGCCGCCACCTTCGCATCCCAGGTCGCCCAGTCGATTGACCGTCCGGGATAAGCAACCTTCGCAAACGGCCACTCCTTCGCCACCCACTCGGTCGCCCAGGCGTAAAGCTCCGCATCGAAGCCTGCATCGAACTCCGCCTTGGTGACCCACATCGTCACCACCGCGTCATAGCCTGGAACCTCGCTGGGATAGACATAGACGCAGCCGCGCTCGCGCTTGCCGTCGGGGGTAAGCACCGCATAGGCGAAGGACTCGCGCGTGGCGAACCTCGCCTGCTCGGTCTGCATGTCCTTCATCGCATCGGCGGCGGACACGTTGGCGTGCGGCCAGCTGGTGGAGCGGGTGAAGGTCGTCTGCAGGTGCTCGATCGAGGACATGTATGCTGCGAAATCGATATCGACCAGTTCGGGGCCCAGCGGGACGACCTTGAACCCGGGCGCTTCGACCAGCGTCGGCACCTGGAAATCCGCCGCGACGAAAGGTGCAGGCGATGCCGCTGGCACCGCTGCGTCCTGCGATGCCGTTTCCGCCAGCGCCGGATAGGCCGGCACCATCGTCACCATCGCCATCGCTGCGATGGCAGCGCTCCGTTTGCTCCTGCCCATGCCGTGTCCCCCAGTTCCCAGTCCGGGGCGCAGTGTGCCAGACCGCGGCCGATCCGGCTATCCCCTGGGGAAGAGCGCCGCGATTTTGCCGAGCTGCGCCTTGACCGGGTCCAGTTCGTTGTCCTGCGTCTTGCCCAGCCGCACGATGGTCAGCCGCTGGCTGGGGCTGACGATGACGAACTGGCCCAGATGGCCCTGCGCCGCGAAGACGTCGCCGGGCAGCAGTTCGGGATAGAGAATCTTGCGCTGCCCAGCGGTGTTCGGCTTGTTGAGCCAGATATGTCCGCCATAGGTCGGATTGTTGGGCGAGCTGGTGAGCATGAAATCGACCCAGCCGCGCGTCAGGAACTGGTTGCCCGCGATCGAGCCCTTGTTGCGCAGGAACTCGCCGAACTTCGCCCAGTCGCGCGCGTTGCCCTGGATGATCGATCCGCCGATCATCGTGCCCGAGGAATCGAACTCCGGTACCATCGAGGTGATGCCCAGAGGTTCGAACAGCCGCCCGCGCATATAGTCGAGCATGGCCCGGCGGCGGACCTCGGGGTCCTTGCTGTCGGTCAGCTGCCGGGTGATGATGTCGCTGAGGATCACGGTGGTGTTGGTCGAATATTCGAACTTCGATCCGGGCTCGGCCTCCAGCGGCTGGCTGGCGGCATAGCGTACCATGTCGTTGCGCCCGTCGAGGAACAGCATCCGCACCTCGTCAGATTCATAGGGTGGATCGCCTGCCTCGGTATGCTGCAGCCCCGATGCCATGTGCAGCAGGTGCCGCAGCGTGATCGCGCCGCGTGGATCGCCAGGGCGCTGCCAGTCGGGCACCGGGGCGGGGGCATCGAGCGCCAGCCTGCCATCGGCGACCATCAGCCCGACCAGCACCGCGGTCACGCTCTTGGCCATCGACCAGCTGATGAAACGGGTGTCGCGGTCATAGCCCGGCGCATAACGCTCGGCGACGATCTCGCCGCCGCGCACGATCAGCAGCGCGCGGGTCTCTTCCATCTCGTCTTCGGCAAACAGCCGGTCGATCTCGGCATTCAGCGCTTCCGTCGACACGCCCGGTACCGCCGCGATCATCGTCTCGCCGCCGTCGGCGGCCTTGCTCTCGATGCCGTAAAGGCTGAAAGCGGTTGCGCCCAGAAGGCCGGTTGCGGCAAGGGCAAGGAGGATGCGGTGCTTCATGCGTGCTTCCATCAATCAGGCGGGGATCAATGGCAACTCGAAATATCAGCGCAATGCAGGGCGGCAGCGGGCGCGGCAGGGTCAAATGGGTGCTGCTGGCGCTGGCGCTGTTGCTGGTCGCGGCCATCATCTACGCTCTGCCCGCAATGCGCGCCTACAGCCAGACCGGCGCTGCCTATTCTGCGCGCGTGGTGTGCTCGTGCCGCTATATCGGCGGGCGCGGCCTTGACGATTGCGAGAAGGATCTCGAGCCGGGGATGGAGATCGTCAGCCTCAGCGAAGCCGGCAATGCCAAGCGAATCGATGCCACGGTTCCGCTGATGGCCAGCGAAAGCGCGGAATACCGCCAGGGCTGGGGCTGCGTGCTGATGACCGACAAGCAGCGCGAGGCAGTGCGCTGATCCGCAAAGGATCAGAAGCTCACTGTCATCTGGCCATAGGCATAGCGCGTATCGCCGAACCGCGGCGCATTGGGTGCAGTCTCCAGCAGCGCGCCACTGGTGAGCACCGCCGTGCCAGCCTCAAGCCGCAGTCTGTTCTCGACCAGCCAATGGCCAAGCCTGACCTCGATCATATGCCCTGCAAAGCGACCGGATGTGCCGGTCGGGTCGGCAGGGCCGGTGTTGCTGAACCGGTCGCGGCGGCTGTGCACCCAGGTGGGACGCCACAGCGCCATCACGTCCCAGCGCGGGGCGGGCGCGGTTTCCAGCCGCAGCCCCGGCGCGAGGATGTTGGTCCGCGCCAGCGCGCCGAAAATCCCGCTGGGTCCGAATTCCCAGCGGCGCGCGCCGAACAGCGTGTCGAACCGCGTGAAGCTCGCGCTGCGCGGATCATCCCCGCTGGCGATATCGAACAGCGCCGAAATCCGCGGATGCCCCGGCAGATCGGGACTGAAGCCAAGCTCTGCATGCGCAAAGAACGCGCGGACATCCTGGCGGGGCGCTCCCGGCGCGATCGACTGGCGGATGCTGCCGGTCTGCACCGCGCCCTCCATGTCGATATCCCAGCTCCCCGCCTGCGGCGCGCGATGCAGCCGCGCACCTGCGGTGAGCAACTGGCGGTTGCGGTTGGGGCCGTTGTCGCCGTCGCGCTCGTTCAGGCGGAAGATGTTCGCCTGCAGCGTGATGCCGCGGAACAGGTCGGGACGGGTGTAATGCGCCCCCCAGAAGGCAAGGTCGAAGCTCTCGCGGTCCCAGCGCACCCGGTTGTCGATCAGCGCCGCCCGGTCGGAGGGCAGCCGAGTGTGCGGCAGCGTATAGAAGGCGGTCAGCGTGTCGCCGCTGCGCCCGTGCCAGTCCAGCCGCAGCCCGGTGAAGCTGTTGGTGGTGTTGCGGAACGCGTTGCGCGCCGCCAGCCTGCGCGAACCCAGATTGAGATGCAACCGCCCCGCGGTGATCTCGACCGGGCCGTCCCGATAGGCGATCGAGGCGCGGCTGAGCTCCATCGCGTCGACCTCGCTGGTGCTGACGGCGCCGGGTGCATCGATCCAATAGCCCCGCGCATCGATCAACTCGGCGGACAGGTGCCAGTGCCCGCTGCGATAATCTAGGGCGATCGCGGTCTGGGTTGTGAGGGCATCGTCGCGCGGGGGCAAAGCGGGGCGGTACTGGCCCTCGAGCATTTCATAGCGGACGCGCACGGTGCCCGAGATGGTCAGGCCGTCCTCTGCGGGCGCCTGCGCACACACCGGGGAGGCCAGCCCAGCTACCGCTGTCATCATCAAGGCTGGCAATATGCGCACACTCGTCCCCTGATGACCGGGATAGCCCAACTGGCGTGGATTGTTGAGAGCGAACCGCTTCAGGCGGCGAGTGCGGGCTCGACCGGCTCGGTGCTGGCGATCCAGCCGCCGCCGAGCACGCGGGTGCCGGCATAGAGCACCGCTGCCTGTCCCGGCGCAACGCCGTATTCGGGTCGCAGGAACACCAGCCGCCGGTCGGCACCGGTGCCCTCGATGCGCGCGGACGCGGGCTTGGCCAGCGAGCGTACCTTGACCTCCATCGGCCCTTCATAGGCGCCGCCGATCCAGTTCATGTCGACGATCTGCGCAGCCCGGGTCGCCAGCGCTTCGCGCGGGCCGACGACGACGCGCCGCGTCGCGGCATCGAGCTTCACGACATACAACGGCTCGGGCTGGCCGCCGATCTCGAGCCCTTTGCGCTGGCCGATGGTGAAATGGATCAGCCCCTTGTGCTCGCCCAGCACGCGGCCGTCGATGTGCACGATCGTCCCGCCGGTGTCGGCATCGGGGCGGACCTTGCGCACCACCGAGGCATAATCGCCATCGGGGACGAAACAGATGTCCTGGCTGTCGGGCTTGGCCGCATTGATCAGCCCCATCTGCTGCGCCAGCGCGCGCACCTGGGGCTTGGGCAGATCGCCTAGCGGGAAGCGCAGGAAATCCATCTGCGCATCGGTGGTCGCGAACAGGAAATAGCTCTGGTCGCGCGCCGGATCGAGCGCGCGGTGCAGTTCGGAGCGGCCATCGCTACCCGTCATGCGACGGACGTAGTGGCCGGTGGCGAGGCAATCGGCCCCCAGATCGCGCGCCATCTGCAGCAGGTCGGTGAACTTCACCCCCATGTTGCACTGGATGCAGGGGATCGGGGTGCGTCCCGCCATATACTCGTCGGCAAACCGCTCGACCACGGATTCGCGGAAGCGGCTTTCATGGTCGAACACGTAATGCGATATGCCGAGGCGATCGGCGACCGCGCGCGCATCGCGGATATCCTGCCCGGCACAGCACGATCCTGCGCGCTTGACCGCTGCGCCATGATCATAAAGCTGCAGTGTGATGCCGATCGTTTCCGCGCCGGTTGCCGCGGCCAGCCCTGCGACCACCGACGAATCGACTCCGCCCGACATCGCCACGACGATTCGCCGGGCCTTCATATCGCCGTTCAGCTGGAAATCGGGGGTGGGAAGAGCGTTCATGGGGCATCATGTAGCGGTCGCGGCAGCTTTCTGCCACCCCGCACCGGCAAAATTTTGCCGGTTCCTTTCGGCTTCGAAATGGCGGAAATCCGGGGCTCTCCCCCCGCTGGTCACGCCGAATTAACCAAGGCTAATCAGCGATGAAGGCAGCTTTTACCTGCTCTTACGGATTGGTTGGTAGACGGCTCAACATGGAAATGAACTTCCCCCACGACACGCCCATTCCGGTCAGCAGCGCTGCGATCAGCCTGCGTCGGCTGGATATGGACATCCTGCGCGTGCTGGCCTTTGCGCCGGTGATGGCGCGCAGGCATGGGCGACCGGCGGGGCCTGCTGCGCGTCCTGGCAAGGATGCGCTGATGGCGCTGTTTGCCGGTACCGGCAGTGCCGACCATGTTGCCAGGGGAAGCTTCAATCCGCACTTTGCCGTGGCGCTCGACCGGTTCGGCGTGGCGCAGCAGCAAGGTGAAACTGACGTTTACCATTCTGCTTCAGTCAATCGCAAAGCCGCTCGGTTACTCCGTTCCCACGCACCCCTTTTTACAAATCAGGCCTTTTGAGGACATGATGATCGAGAATCAGAAAATCAAACCAGCACAGGTCATCGGTCCGCTCGGCGAGCCGCTGACGCTGGACAATCTGCCGGCCCCCGGCACGAAGCGCTGGGTGGTTCGTCGCAAGGCCGAGGTCGTGGCTGCCGTCAATGGCGGGCTGCTGACCATCGACGAGGTGTGCGAGCGTTACGATCTGACGTTGGAAGAATTCGCCTCGTGGCAGCGGGCTGTCGACCGGTCGGGCATGCCCGGCCTCAGGGTGACCCGTATCCAGCATTACCGCGATCTGTACGAGCGCCAGCAGCGCTACTGACACCGGCCGGGTAACCGCAAACGAGAAAGGGGTGCGATCCATGCCGGATCGCACCCCTTTCTCGTTTGCGGTTCCTGCCCCGTCGGGGGCAGGAAATCCGACGCCTCAGCTATCGGCTGCGGCTGCTTCGACATCGCCCGATTCCGCGGCCTTGCGACGCGGAGCTGCGCGGCGCTTGGGTTTGGCGGCTTCGGACTCGGCAGAGGCTGCTTCGGGCGCGGCACCGATGGCGGGCGGCAGGATCATCGGATCCAGGCCGTTGCCTTCTGATGCTTCGACCGCGCGGGGCGGACGACCGCGGCCGCGACGCGGCGGTGCCTGGTCGCCATCGCTCGATGCTGCGGGCGAGGGCGCCTGCGAAGCATCGTCGCGCGGCTGCGGGCGCAGCGTGCGTTCATTGCGCTGGCGCGACGGACGCTCGCCGCCGGTGTCGTCGTTGCGGTTGGCATCGCGATTGGTGTCGCGCTGGTCGGGACGGTCCTCGCGCGGACGCCGTTCCCGCCGCGCCTCATTCTGACGGCCCTCGTTCTGGCGGCCATCATTTTGGCGGCTGTCGTTCTGGCGGCCTTCGTTCTGACGCCCCTCGTTTTGACGGTTCACCGGACGGATGTTGCCACGGTTGTCGTCGTCGCCTTCGTCCTGATCGTCATCCTGATTGCCCCGCGACTGTTCGTCGGCGTGATCGAGCGACGAGGTGTAGCCGCGCTGGCTGTTGCCCTGGCCCGGATAGCCGCCGTTGTCGTCATCGTCATCGGCGTAATCGCTGCCGGCATCGCGGCCCTGGTCCTCGCGCGGACGACGATATTCGTCCTGCCGGGCGCGGTTGTCGGCGAGCACGCGGAAATAGTGATCGGCAAACTGCAGATAATATTCGGTGGCCACGCGGTCACCGTTCATCTGCGCATCGTGCGCCATCTTCTTGTATTTTTCGAGCATCTGGGTGGCATTGCCACGCGCCCGGCTGTCGATGCGGTTGCCCTGGTCCATGCCACCGCTCCGGCCAGTGGGCTGCGGACGGTTATTGCCACGGCCGCGACGACGGCTCGTTCCACGATTGTTGTTCAATTTAGACGCTTCCTTATCAGTCGCAAATTGCCTGCGTGTCCTCTGCGCGCCCGTGCAGCCCGACACCTTGTGGTGCGCGGCGCGTCCCAAGCCTTTCATCCGCTTTGAGTGGCCTTGATAGCTGCCCTAATAAGATGACTGGGGTCAGCAAGCGTGACGGGCCATCTGCCAACGTCACCTGCCTTGCTGTACGGGTGGTAGCGGGTAGCCAATGCCTTGCCAAGCGAAATATCAATCCGGCCTTCCGGGACGCAATATCAGTGCGCGGTCGTGTCCGGCGAGGTCCTGTCGGCAATCCACGGCAAAGCCGCTTGCGGTTGCCAGCGCAGCAACATCCTCCCGCTGGCCCGCGCCGATCTCGAGGATCGCGATGCCCTCCGGGGCGAGCAGTGCGGGGAGCGCAGGGATGAGGATGCGATAATCATCCAGACCGTCTTCGCCTGCAAACAGCGCGCAGTGCGGCTCGTGCTCCATCACCTGCGGCGCGAGCATGGCCGTGGTCTCCACATAAGGCGGGTTGCAAACGATCAGGTCGAACGGGGCAGGCAGCGCGTCCCACCAGCCGGGCTGGCGCCAGTCGCCGGGTAGCATCCGGGCGCGATCGCCAAAGCCGAGCGTGCTGGCATTCGACTGCGCGATGGCGAGCGCGGCGTCGCTGGCATCGATGCCAACGCCTCGCGCGTCTCGCCACTGCGCGAGCGCCGCGAGCAACAGCGCGCCCGATCCGGTGCCAAGGTCGAGGATTCGCGCTGGCGGCCGCTCGGTCAGGGCACTGATCGCCGCCTCGATCAGCGTTTCGCTGTCGGCGCGCGGGATCAGCACCGCCGGCGTTACCTTGAGCGTCAGCGTCCAGAAGTCCTGCCTTCCGGTGATATACGCCACGGGCTCATGCGCCGAGCGGCGGGCGATCAACGCGGCGAATGCAGCTGGAACGTCATCGCGCATTCGCTTCAGCAGCAATGTGCTGCGTGAGATGCCGAAGGTGTGCGCCATCAGCAGTTCGGCATCGAGCCGCGGGGTGTCGGAGACGCGAGCCAGCGTCTGCGTTGCCTCGCGCAGTGCCTCTGCGATGGTCATCACCAACCCCGCTCAGCCTGAGCCTGTCGAAGGCCGCGCACCCACGCCGGCCGTATAGCGGTGCCTTCGACAAGCTCAGGCTGAGCGGAGGTTTGACAGGGCGTACGGCATTGACCGGTCCTCAGCTGAATCAGTGATGTCTGCCTGTAGCGCAAAGGCCCACCGGCAGCGCAGCGATGACCCATCACCCCGCCATCTCCATGTTGGCAAGCCGGCTCGCCTGGTCCTGCGCGGTAAGCGCGTCGATCAGTTCGCTCAGCCCCGCACCCGCCAGGATCTCGTCGAGCCGGTGCAATGTCAGGTTGATGCGGTGGTCGGTCACCCGGCCTTGCGGGAAATTGTAGGTGCGGATGCGCTCGGACCGGTCGCCTGACCCGACCATCGACTTGCGCGCATCGGCCTCGGTCGCGGCGGCCTTGCTGCGCTCGAGCTCGTACAGCCGTGCGCCCAGGACCTTGAGCGCCTTGGCCTTGTTCTTGTGCTGCGACTTTTCGTCCTGCTGCGTCACGACAAGGCCAGAGGGCAGGTGGGTGATGCGCACCGCGCTGTCGGTGGTGTTGACGTGCTGCCCGCCCGATCCCGACGCGCGATAGACATCGATGCGCAGGTCGTTGTCGTTGATCTGGATATCGACCGCTTCGGGCTCGGGGAGCACCGCGACGGTGGCCGCCGACGTATGGATCCGCCCGCCGCTTTCGGTCACCGGCACGCGCTGCACTCGGTGGACGCCGCTTTCGTATTTCAGCTTGGCGAACACGCCCGCGCCGTTGACCGAGGCGATGACCTCCTTGAAGCCGCCGACATCCGAAGCGCTGGCCGACATGATCTCGATCCGCCAGCCCTGCTCTTCGGCAAAGCGCGAATACATCCGCAACAGATCGCCCGCGAACAGCGCGGCCTCGTCGCCGCCCGTGCCGGCGCGGATTTCGAGCATCGCCGGGCGCATGTCGGCGCTGTCGCGCGGCAGCAGCTGGATGGCCAGCTGCTGCTCCGCTGCGGGCAGCCGCTCGCGCAGGTCCTGCGCTTCCTCGGCGGCCATCTCGATGATCTCGGGCTCGGACTCGGGCGCGGCGATCAGGCCCTGGAGCACTTCCAGCTCGGCGCGCAGCCGACGCACCTCGCCCGCCGCGCGCGCGACCGGCTCGAGCTCGGCATAGTCCTTCGAGGTGCGCACGAACTCCTCGCCGTCGAGCGCTCCCGACGCCATCCGCGCCTGCAGCTCCTGATACCGCGCCTCGATCTGCGCGATGCGTTCGGGCGAGATGCGGGTCATGGCAGACGCTCGCAATCTTCGTCATCCTGAACTTGTTTCAGGACCCATCGTGCCCCATCCATCCAACACGCGGGGGGAGAAACGGGCCCTGAAACACGTTCAGGGCGGCGACGAAAGGTGGGGGAAGGCGAGGCAGGGGGCATCAGTTGCTGGCGCTACTCTGCAGCAGCGCGGCAACCCTTGCGTGCAGTTCGCTGTCCGGCGCAGCCTTGATGTTCGCTTTGGCTGCCGCGCCATCGTGCTGGAAGGAAATCAGCAGGCTGGCGTTGATCTTTGCCGCCTTGTCATAGCGCTTGCGCGGCGAGCCGGTGGCGATCATGTCGCTCGAAATGCCGTGGTTGCGCAAGGTGGCCTGCGCCGACGTGGCATCGGCGAGCGCGCGGTCGTCCTCCAGCGCGATGATGACATCGAGCCCGCCGCCAAGCACGGCATCGTCACACAGCATCGCCAGCCGCTCGATGCCCGCAGCCCATCCAACCGCAGGCGTGTGAGGCCCGCCGAGGTTCTCGATCAGCCCGTCATAGCGCCCGCCGCCGAGCACCGTACCCTGCGCGCCCAGCCGGTCGGTGACGAACTCGAACGCGGTGTGGCGATAGTAATCGAGCCCGCGCACAAGTCGCGCATTGCGCGTCCAGGCGACACCCGCGGCGTCGAGGCCGTTCGTCACGCTTTCGAAGAAAGCACCCGCCTCGTCGGTGAGATAGGCGTCGATATCGGGCGCGCTGTCGGCGATGGGGCGGTCCTGCGCTTCCTTGCTGTCGAGGATGCGCAAGGGGTTGCGCTCGAGACGATCCTGCGAATCCTTCGAGAGATCGCCGCTATGTGCGCGGAAATGCTCGATCAGCGCGGCACGCCAGGCATCGCGGCTGGCGGCATCGCCCAAAGTGTTGAGCTGCAGCGTCACACCTTCGGTGATGCCAAGCTCGCGCAGGATCTGGTCGGCCATCACCAGCAGTTCGACGTCTGCTTGTGGTTCGGCCGCACCGATGATCTCGGCGTCGATCTGGTGGAACTGGCGATAGCGGCCCTTTTGCGGGCGCTCATAGCGGAACAGCGGACCGTGCGTTGCCAGCTTGAGCGGCGCATATTGCTGCCAGCCATTGGTGAGGTACGCGCGCGCGAGGCCTGCGGTGAACTCGGGCCGAAGGGTCAGCGAATCGCCGCCCTTGTCGTCGAACGAGTACATTTCCTTGCTGACGACATCGGTGGTTTCGCCCAGCGACCGCGCGAACACCGCGGTTGCCTCGAACACCGGCATCTCGACCCGGCGGAAGTTGTAGAGACGGCGCACGCGATCGAACGTATCGACGACATGGCCGAACCGCTCCTGGTCCTGCCCGAAGATGTCCTGCGTCCCGCGGATCGCGCCTGGTGTTGTAATTTTGCCCATATTTCGCCGCCATTAGCGACTTTTTGGTCGGACGCCAAACAGGCGGGTGCATTTTTTTGGGACAGGGGGTTATGGTGGCGGCCATAACCGAAAATCCTCCCCTGCAAGGGGAGGGGGACCGCGCAGCGGTGGAGGGGTGCCCCCCCCCCTGCAGCCGTGGACACCCCTCCGTCAGTCCTGCGGACTGCCACCTCCCCTTGCAGGGGAGGATTTGAAGGGAAGAACCGCTCAAAAAAGGGTCGAACACTTGCGTCTTTTCCTCACCGCTTCCTGCCTCGCGCTCTCGCTGGCCGCCGCGCCTGTCTTCGCCCAGAACAGTGCGCCTCAGCCGCAGCCGATCGTGGATATCGTTCCCGCAGCGCGCGACATCGCCTTCCCAGGGGTGATGACGCTGGAGGTGGATGCGACCGATATCGACCGCGCCATCTTCTCGATGAAGCAGACCATCCCCGTGCCGCCAGAGGCGCGCACGGCGGGGCGTTTCACATTGCTCTATCCGCAATGGCTGCCGGGCAATCATGCCCCGCGCGGCGAGATCGAGAAGCTGGTCGGCCTCAAATTCTCGGCCAATGGCAAGCCGCTCGCCTGGCAGCGCGATTCGCTCGACGTGAACGCCTTCCACATCACCGTGCCGTCCGGCGCGCGCGAGGTGGTGGCGAATTTCCAGTTCGTCAGCCCCACCGCGGCCAACCAGGGGCGCGTCGTGGTCGCGCCCAAGATGATGAACCTGCGCTGGAACAACGTCTCGCTGTATCCGGCGGGCTATTTCGCGCGCAACATTCCGGTCGATGCGATCGTCACCTGGCCCACCGGCTGGCAGGCGGGCAGCGCTATGCGCGCCAAGCGCAGCTCAAACAGTTCTGGCGGCGCGAAGATTGCCTATGAACGCGTCGATTTCGACACTCTGGTCGACAGCCCGATGTTTGCGGGCGCGCATTTCAAGAGCTGGCCGTTGTCCGACAAGGTCACGCTCAACGTCGTTGCCGACGCACCCGAATTCCTCGCCGCCACCCCCGACCAGATCGAGGCGCACAAACGGCTGGTGACAGAGGCCGAGCACCTGTTCGGCGTGCGGCACTATGACCGCTACGACTTCCTCCTTTCGCTGTCGGACGAGATGAGCGGAATCGGCATCGAGCATCATCGCAGCAGCGAGAACGGCGTGGGAACCGGCTATTTCACCGACTGGGCCAAGGGTCCGGGGTCGCGCAACCTGCTGCCGCACGAGATGACGCACAGCTGGAACGGTAAGCACCGCCGTCCGCAGGGCATCTGGTCGCCCGACTTCCGCCAGCCCAGCCGCGATGACCTGTTGTGGGTGTATGAAGGGCAGACCCAGTTCTGGGGTTATGTGCTGGGCGCGCGCTCCGGATTGTTCAGCTATCAGGAGACGCTCGATGCCTTCGCCAACATCGCTGCCGGGCTTGATCGCCGCACCGGGCGCGAATGGCGGCCGCTGGTGGACACCGCGCACGATCCGATCATCGCCGCGCGCCGCCCCAAGGGGTGGGCGAGCTGGCAGCGCAGCGAGGATTACTACAACGAGGGCATGCTGGTGTGGCTGGAAGCCGACCAGATCATCCGCCGCGAATCGGGCAACACCCGGTCGCTGCAGGACTTTGCGCGCAGCTTCTTTGGCGGGCGTGAAGGCGACTGGGGCGTGGTGACCTATGAACTGCCCGATGTCGTCGGCGCGCTGAACGCGGTCCAGCCCTATGACTGGCAGGCGTTCCTGCAGAGCCGCGTCTATCAGGTGACCACAGAGGCGCCCAAGCAGGGTCTGGTTCTGGGCGGCTATGAATTGGTCTATGTCGCCGAGCCCAGCGCCTATATCAGATCGGGCGAGGCGGCGTCGGGTGCTTCCGATCTCAGCCATTCGATCGGGCTGGTTGTCGAGAAGGACGGCAAGATCGCGCAGGTCATCTGGGGCAGTTCCGCCTTTGATGCCGGGATGACGGTGGGCGACCAGATCACCGGCGTTGGCGGGCGCGATTACTCGGCCGAGATGCTCAAGGCTGCGGTCGCGTCCACCAGCCAGGGCGGCAAGGTCGAACTGCTGGTCAAGCGCGGCAAACGCTACCGCGAAACCACGCTTTCCTATACCGGCGGCTTGCGCTATCCGGCGCTCCGCAAGACGGGGCAGGGCGAAACCGGCCTTGACCGGCTGCTTGCGCCGCAAACCCGCTGAACGCTGAAGAACGGGCACGTCGTTCAGCGGCAAACCAGAACAAAGGCCTCCATCCTTATGCTTATCGATCAGATTCCGACCGGCAAGAATCCGCCGAACAACGTTAACGTCATCATCGAAGTGCCCACGGGCGGCGAGCCTGTGAAGTATGAGTTCGACAAGGCCTCGGGCGCGCTGTTTGTCGACCGCATCCTGCACACGCCGATGCGCTATCCTGCCAACTACGGCTTCATCCCGCACACGCTGTCGCCCGATGGCGATCCGCTCGATGCGCTGGTGATTGCGCGTTCGCCGTTCATGCCCGGCTCGGTCGTGCGCGCACGTCCGATTGCCGTCCTGAACCTGGAAGACGAGCATGGCGGCGATGAAAAGGTCATCTGCGTCCCCGACACCGCGACCTTCCCCTATTACACCGATGTGCGCGAGAAGGACGACATGCCCGACATCGTGTTCGCGCAGATCGAGCACTTCTTCACCCACTACAAGGACCTGGAAGCCGAAAAGTGGGTGCGAATCGGCAAATGGGGCGACGCTGCCGAAGCGCGCCAGGTGATCATCGAGGCGATCGAACGCGCCCAGCAGCACAAGGCAGGCTGATGCGGCTCGGGGCAGGGACGCGCCTCACACTGCCGCCCATGCGGGCGCTTGTGGCAGGCGTCGTCTCTGCCGCGGTGCTGGCAGGCTGTGCGACGCCCGAGGCGCGCACCCGCACCGCGCTCGAGAGAACCGGGCTCAGTCGTCCGGTCTCCGCCTGCATGGCAGGGCGCATGGTCGACCGGCTGTCGCTGGCGCAGCTCCAGCGGCTGGGCCGGCTGGGGCGCCTTCAACGCGCTGGCGACTTTGAAGAATTTCTGCGGCTTACCCGCGCGTTGCGCGATCCGGAAATTCTGGCGGTTGTCAGCTCGTCCGGGCTGGTTTGCACAGCGCGCAACTGACTGTCGCAACACACAGCTCTGCTCAAGCGATTGCAGGGTTTCCTTTAGGGCGCGTCTATGCTTTAGCGCCCCTCACAACCGTTCATCGACCGCTTAATGGCCTGGTGTCGACCGCTTGTGAGTCGCACGCCCGGCCCGCTCAGAAAGGCATGGGATCCTTCATGAACATCCACGAATATCAGGCCAAGGAACTGCTCGCGAAATACGGCATCGGCATCCCCACCGGACACGCCGCGCTGACCGTCGAAGAGGCCGTTGCAGGCGCTGAAAAGCTCCCCGGACCGCTCTATGTCGTCAAGGCGCAGATCCACGCCGGTGGACGCGGCAAGGGCAAGTTCAAGGAACTGGGTGCCGATGCCAAGGGCGGTGTCCGCCTCGCCAAGTCGATCGACGATGTCCGCAAGGACGCCGGCGAAATGCTGGGCAACACGCTGGTGACCATCCAGACCGGCGATGCCGGCAAGCAGGTTAACCGCCTCTACGTCACCGATGGTGTTGATATCGCTGCCGAATATTACCTCTCGATGCTGGTCGATCGCAAGACCGGCCGCGTCGCGATGATCGTCTCGACCGAAGGCGGTATGGACATCGAGACCGTTGCGCACGACACTCCCGAGCTGATCACCACCATCACCATCGACCCGGCACAGGGCTTCATGCCGCATCACGGCCGCGCCGTGGCGTTCGCGCTCAAGCTGTCGGGCGATCTCAACAAGCAGGCTGCCAAGCTTGCCCAGCAGCTTTACACTGCGTTCATGGACCTCGATTGCGCGATGCTCGAGATCAACCCGCTGGTCGAAACCAAAGACGGCAAGCTTCTGGTGCTCGACACCAAGATGAGCTTCGATTCGAACGCGCTCTATCGCCACCCCGATGTCGAAGCGCTGCGCGACGAGACCGAGGAAGACCCGATGGAGGTCGAGGCCAGCAAGTATGACCTCGCCTACATCAAGCTCGATGGCGACATCGGCTGCATGGTCAATGGCGCAGGTCTTGCCATGGCGACGATGGACATCATCAAGCTCAACGGCATGTTCCCTGCCAACTTCCTCGATGTCGGCGGCGGCGCGAGCAAGGAAAAGGTGACCGCGGCGTTCAAGATCATCCTGTCCGATCCCGCCGTGAAGGGCATTCTTGTCAACATCTTCGGCGGCATCATGAAGTGCGACATCATCGCCGAAGGTATCGTTGCTGCGGCCAAGGAAGTGAACCTGTCGGTGCCGCTCGTCGTGCGCCTGGAAGGCACCAACGTGCAGCAGGGCAAGGACATCCTGGCCAACTCGGGCCTGCCGATCGTCAGCGCCGACAATCTGGGCGACGCTGCCGAGAAGATCGTCGCACAGGTCAAGCAGGCGGCTTGATGATCAATTTATCCTCTCCCTTCACGGGAGAGGATATGGAGACTTGGCAGTCCTGAGCTTGTCGAAGGACCGCCTAGTCGGAATTGGAGAGGGCCTTTCGGCATCTGCGGATGCCGCGCAGTCACCCTCCCCCAGCTTCGACTAGGCGCTTGCAGCGCCAAGTCTGCGCAACCCTCTCCCGTCAAGGGAGAGGGGATGGCGGCAGGAAAGCCACCACTTGACGTTTACGTGAACGGAAACTAAATCTGTCTCACGATCATTAGGGAAGGAAGCGCCATGAAGATCCTTGTGCCCGTGAAACGGGTTATCGATTACAACGTGAAGCCGCGCGTGAAGGCGGATGGGTCGGGTGTCGACCTCGCCAACGTCAAGATGAGCATGAACCCGTTCGACGAAATCGCCGTCGAAGAGGCGCTGCGCATCAAGGAAGCGGGCAATGCAGAAGAAGTCATCGCCGTGTCGGTCGGCCCTGCCAAGGCGCAGGAAACGCTCCGCACCGCGCTCGCCATGGGCGCCGATCGCGCGATCCTGATCGAGACCGACGAGACCGTCGAGCCGTTGGCGGTTGCCAAGCTGCTTGCCAAGGTCGCTGCGGAAGAGAACCCCGGCCTGATCCTGCTGGGCAAGCAGGCGATCGACGACGACAGCAACCAGACCGGCCAGATGCTCGCAGCCTTGCTTGGCTGGGGCCAGGCGACCTTCGCCAACACCGTTGCGGTGGAAGGTTACAGCGTCACCGTCGCCCGCGAAATCGATGGCGGCCTGCAGACGGTCAAGCTCAAGACCCCGGCGATCGTCACCACCGACCTTCGCCTCAACGAGCCGCGTTATGCTTCGCTGCCCAACATCATGAAGGCGAAGAAGAAGCCTCTCGATGTGAAGACCCCGGCGGATTACGGCGTGGACATCGCTCCGCGCCTGACCACGCTCAAGGTCACCGAGCCGCCGGTGCGCAGCGCCGGGATCAAGGTTGCAGATGTCGACGCGCTCGTCGGCAAGCTCAAGGAAATGGGAGTTGGCGCATGAAGACGCTCGTTTGGGTTGAACATGACAATGCGGTCATGAAGGATGCAACGCTGGCTGTCGTCACGGCGGCCGGCAAGCTGGGTGAAGTGCACGCGCTGGTCGCAGGCTCGGGCTGCGCGGCGGTTGCCGATCAGGTCGCCAAGGTCGCCGGTATCGCCACCGTCCACCTCGCCGACGATGCCTCGCTCGCAAATGGCCTGGCTGAGAACGTCGCGCCGCTCGTGGCGAGCCTGATGGCCAGCCACGACGCGTTCCTCGCGCCCGCTACCACCACCGGCAAGAACATCGCCCCGCGCGTTGCTGCCCTGCTCGACGTGATGCAGATTTCGGACATTCTCTCGGTCGAAGGCCCCAAGACCTTCACCCGTCCGATCTATGCCGGCAACGCTATCGCCACGGTCGAATCGTCGGACGCCAAGCTGGTGATCACCGTGCGCGGCACCGCGTTCGAAAAGGCCGCGACCGAAGGCGGTTCGGGCACGGTCGAAGCGGTGGGCGGAGCATCGGACTCGGGCCTGTCGACTTTCGTCAGCGCCGAGATCGCCAAGAGCGAGCGTCCCGAACTGACCAGCGCCAAGATCATCGTCTCGGGCGGTCGTGCGCTGGGTTCGGGCGAGAAGTTCGAGGAAGTCATCACCCCGCTGGCAGACAAGCTGGGTGCCGGCATCGGTGCGTCGCGCGCTGCGGTCGATGCGGGCTATGTCCCCAACGACTATCAGGTCGGCCAGACCGGCAAGATCGTCGCTCCCGAAGTCTATGTCGCGGTCGGCATCTCCGGCGCGATCCAGCACCTTGCGGGCATGAAGGACTCCAAGACCATCATCGCCATCAACAAGGACGAGGACGCTCCGATCTTCCAGGTCGCCGACATTGGCCTGGTCGCGGACCTGTTCACCGCGGTTCCGGAGCTCACCGGCAAGCTCTGAGCTGCGGCTGGTTCCTGAAAATACGAAACCCCGGCGGGCAACCGCCGGGGTTTTTGTTTGCAGGTTAGGGTGGAGGCGACACCTTCGACAGGCTCAGGTTGAGCGAATGAGGCTAGATGACGTGGTCTTCTGGCGTCCGCTGAGCCTGAGCCCATCGATAGCCCCGGCCGCCATCAATGCCGGAAGTGGCGCATTCCGGTGAAGACCATCGCCAGGCCTGCCTCGTCGGCGGCCGCAATCACTTCGTCGTCGCGCATCGACCCGCCGGGCTGGATCACGGCCGACGCGCCTGCCTCGACCGCCGCAAGCAGGCCGTCGGCGAAGGGGAAGAACGCGTCGGATGCGACCGACGATCCCTTGGTGCGCGGTTCGGACCAGCCATAGGTCTGCGCCGCCTCGATCGCCTTGGCACCCGCGATGCGCGCTGAATCGCGGCGGTTCATCTGGCCGGCGCCGATGCCTGCGGTCGATCCGTCCTTGGCGTAGACGATGGCGTTGGACTTCACATGCTTGGCCACGGTCCAGGCAAACAGGCAGTCGGTCAGCTCCTGCTCGCTCGGAGCGCGCTTCGTCACGACCTTGAGGTCGTCGCGGGTGATCCGGCCATTGTCGCGCGACTGGAACAGCGCGCCGCCCGCAATGGTGCGCAGGCCCATGCCGCCGCGCGCAGGGTTGGGCAGGTCACCGGTGAGGATCAGGCGCAGGTTCTTCTTCTTGGCGAACACGGCCTTGGCGGCGTCATCCGCATCGGGCGCGCAGACGACTTCGGTGAAGATGTCGCTGATCGCTTCGGCCGTCGGGCCGTCGAGTGGCCGGTTGACCGCGATGATGCCGCCGAAGGCCGAGACGCTGTCGCACTGCAAAGCCGCCTTGTAGGCGCTTACGAGATCGTCGCCGCTCGCAACGCCGCACGGATTGGCGTGCTTGACGATCACCACGGTGGGCGGGCCATCGCGGAATTCCGCGACCAGCTCGAGCGCGGCGTCGGCGTCGTTCAGATTGTTGTAGCTAAGCTCCTTGCCCTGCACCTGGCGGTGGTCGGCGAGCGATCCGCCCGGCGCGAAGGCGGGCAGGTACAGCGCCGCGCTCTGGTGCGGGTTTTCGCCATAGCGCAGCGCCTGCCCCTTGCGGAAGGGCACAGAGAGCTTTTCGGGGAACATCTCGCCCTGGTCGGCAAAGGCGAACCAGCTGGCGATCATCGCGTCATATTCCGCCGTTGCGGCATAGGCCTTGGCGGCCATCTTGCGGCGGAACGCGAGGGTGGTCGCGCCGTTTCCGGCCTCCATCTCGGTGGTGAGCGTGGCATAATCGGCGGGATCGGTGACGATGGTGACGAACGCGTGGTTCTTGGCCGCAGAGCGCACCATGCTGGGCCCGCCGATGTCGATATTCTCGATGATCTCGTCGCGCTCGGCGCCCTTGGCGACGGTCGCGGCGAAGGGGTAGAGGTTGACCACCACCAGGTCGATCGCGCCGATGCCGTGCGCCTGCATCGCGGCGACATGGCTTTCATTGTCGCGCACCGCGAGCAGTCCGCCGTGCACCATCGGGTGCAATGTCTTGACGCGGCCGTCCATCATCTCGGGGAAATCGGTGATTTCCGAGATGTCGCGCACGGCAAGCCCCGCATCGCGCAGCGCCTTGGCAGTGCCGCCGGTCGACACCAGTTCGACGCCTTGCGCGGCAAGGCTTGCCCCAAGTTGCGCCAGACCGCTTTTGTCCGAGACGGAAAGCAGCGCGCGTTTGATCGCAATATCAGTCACTTCGGTTATCCCATATGCTTGAGCAGCCAGCCATAATTGCCACCGCCGCTGGACACGGATCCGGCAAGCACGATCTGCTGGCTGGGCTGGATTTGCCCGCGGTCATCGACCCACAGGCTTTCTTCAAGAGTCACGCTGGCAGATGCCGAGCGGAATTGCCACAGCGAGCCATCGGCGATGCGCAGGAACACGCCCATGCCATCACTCGCCAGGTGCGCCTCGACATCCAGCCCCAGATGGAAGCGGATCGCGAACGGCATCTCGGAAGGCTTGCTGCGACCGAAGCCGCGCTTTGCGGCGGGCAGCAATACATCCTCGCCGCGCAGTTCGCGTCCGTCTGAGCGCAGGACCAGCAGGCGGCGATGGGTGAGGCCATAACGCTTGGCATAGCCGTCATGGCTCATGTCGAGGCGCACCGCATCGTCGGTATCGCGGCGGTCGAGTTCGACCAGCCCAACGCCCTTGCCGAGCTGGCCCTTGGGCAGCACCGCGGTGCTGTTGGTATCGTCGAGGCACAAGGTCGAATGCGCGGCGGTAGCACGCAGCCCCCGGCTCAGCGATGCAGGAACGTCGGCAGGCAGCACGCCCGCGCCGCCGCAATTGACGATGATCCGGTGCGGACCGTGGCTCATCTCGAAGGCGAGCGTGGAGGCGCAGCCGGCGACTGCGTGTCGCGCCATCGGCGGGGTTCCGGCATCGACCAGCACCACCGTGCGCCCGGCGGGAATGCGCTGGAAGCCCCAGTGCCGCGCCTGACGCAGCGGGCGCGAGCGCACGCCGGTGGCGCGGATCAGCGTGGTCATCGCCTCTGCGGGGATCGCGGCTGAACCCTGCCAGCTGCCCAGCGAGCCATCATAATGGGTCAGCCCCTGCAACGCCGGAACCGCGCGGCCCAGCGCCAGCTCGATGATCGGCGACAGCAATTCGTTGCGCGCCGCATAGACCGACTTGAGCATCGCCAGCACGCGGATGGCCTCGATCTGCGCCAGCGGCGAGCGCGACAGCGCGCCGCCATCCTCACCCATGAAGGTTTCGATCGCGCGCTTGAGGCCTGCCTCGCCGAAGATGCGGCGCGGCTCGCCATCCGGGAGCAGCAGCGCGGCTGCGACCACGCCTGTCCATGCGGTCAGCCTTGCCAGCCCCTCGGGTGCCTTGTCGGCGACATGGTCGAGATGTCGCGCGGTGCTGGCAAAATTGCGCAGCACGCGCGAGCGGTACACCAGGTCGCTGCTCGACAGGATCAGAGGTGCGTGCGCCGCGCAGTTGAGAATGCGGCGCGCGGCGATGTCGGCGCGCCAGGCGGGATCGGAGACGGTTTCCAGATGCGCGTCGAGCCAGTGATCGACCAGCGACTCGGCAATCGGAACGCACGTCTCGCGCGGGGCAGCAGCGGCAAGGTCGCGCAGCCAGGCAAAGCTGTGAATATAGTCGAGCGCCTCGTCGGGTGCCTTGAGGCTGGCATAATCGAGCTTGGCGGTGGGGATGCGCGCGCCTGCGATCTGGAAATGCCCCGCGCGGATCGCCTTGCCGCGCCGCGCATCGCCGGTGAACGGATCGTCGGGCGCGGCCAGCAACCGCAGCGGCGAGCGGCCCTTGAGCCGCAATTTGTGCAGCGGCGTGCGCCAGGTCAGCCGATAGAAATAATGCACCACGCTCTCGGTAAGCGAAAGGCCGCGGTCGTTCTCGAGCCGGATGAGCTGCTTGCGCTCGCCTTGCGCATCGGATTCGCTGGCGTGGATCAGGTCGGGTCGGGTTTCTGTCACATCGCTGCCTATCATCGGCAACTGCCGCTCGGATTCGCTGGCCTGGGCAGCAAGGGCGCCTGTCCGGCGGCTATCGGACAGGGCTTCGGTCATTGGCCTTTGAGCGCCCGGATGTTGGCGGCGTAATGGTCGGGGCCGCCCTTGAAGGTCGCGGTGCCCGCAACCAGTGCGTTGGCCCCTGCATTGACCGCCTGGGGCGCGGTTACCGTATCGATGCCGCCGTCCACCTCCAGATCGATGTGCCGCCCGGTCTTGGCGATCATCTTGGCGATCGCCTCGATCTTGCGCAGCTGGCTGGAGATGAAGCTCTGGCCACCGAAGCCGGGGTTGACGCTCATCACCAGTACCAGATCGACATCATCGATAAGGTAATCGAGCATCTTGGCGGGAGTGGCGGGATTGAGTACCACGCCTGCCTTCTTGCCCAGCGACTTGATCAGCTGGACGGTGCGGTGGATGTGCGGGCCGGCCTCGGGATGGACGGTGATGAAGTCGGCGCCCGCGTCGGCAAAGGCTTCGACATACTGGTCCACCGGTGAAATCATCAGATGGACGTCGAACGGCTTGGTCGTGTGCGGCCGAAGCGCCTTCACCACGGCAGGGCCGATGGTGATGTTGGGGACGAAATGCCCGTCCATCACGTCGATGTGGATCCAGTCGGCACCCGCAGCATCGATCGCGCGGACTTCCTCGCCCAGACGCGCGAAATCGGCGGAGAGGATCGACGGAGCTATCAGTGGGGGCTGCGACATAGGCTTAGGCGCTTAACCCTCAACATCTGGTGGGGCAAGGTTTGTCCGCAGGCTTTTCCACATGATTTGGCCCATCACCGGACAGGCGATGCAATTTATGCCGTGCGGCGCAGCCTGGCCATGAAGAACCCGTCGAGTCCGCCTGCCTCGGCGAGCATACCGGGCAGCGTGCGCACCCGCCCGAGGGCGTCTGGCGCGACTCCTGCCGGCAGCTCGTCGGCGCGGACCGGATCGATCGCAAAGCGGCTGTCGGCGGCAAGGAACTGGTCGATTACCGCTTCGCCTTCCTCTGGTTCCAGCGAGCATACGGCATAGACCAGCACGCCGCCGGGCTTGACCCAGTTGGAGGCACGATCGAGCAATACCGCCTGCTGTTCGGCGCGCTCCTCGATATGGCGCGGCGCGATGCGATAGAGCACGTCGGGGTGGCGGCGGAAGATTCCGGTGGCGCTGCACGGCGCATCGAGCAGCACCGCATCGGCCTGCTCGTCGGGGCGCCATTCGAGCAGGTTGGCGGTGACGGTCTGCGCCTCCAGCCCGGTGCGCTTGAGGTTCTGGCGCAGGCGGCGCAGGCGTTTTTCGGAATTGTCGAGCGCAGTGACATTCCAGCCGGCGGCGGCCAGCTGCATCGTCTTGCCCCCAGGCGCGGCACACAGATCGAGCACGTGCCCGCCCCGGCTCGTGCCCAGCAGGCGCGCGGGCAGGCTCGCCGAGATGTCCTGTACCCACCAGCCGCCCGCTTCGTAGCCGGGAATCAGTTCGACAGCGCCGCCACGCTGCAGCCGGACATGGCCTGGCATCAGACTGATGCCGCTCAGTTCCTGCACCAGTGCATCGGTTCCGGCGGAGTCGGCGAGCGCCAGATCGAGCGGCGGCGGGGTGCCCAGAGCAACGCCTGCGGCCTCGACCATGCTATCGCCCCAGGCCGCCTGCCAGCGATGCGCGGTGGCGGGCGGAAGCTCGGGCGCGGGCAGGGTGACACCTGCGCGCATCAGGCTGCCGAACACGCCATGCGCCAGCTTGCGCGGGCCGCCCTGCAGCAAGGGCAGCGCCGTGGCGATCGTCGCATGCGGCGGGGTTTCCAGCACCAGGGTCTGCGCGAGCATGATCCGCAGCACCATCCGCGCCTTGGCATCGTCGGCCAGCGGCAGCCGGGTCATGCTGTCGATCATCAGGTCGAGCCCGGGCAGATGCCGCAGCACTTCGCCGGCGATCGCCATCGCGAGCGCACGGTCGGAGCGCTCATCAATCCCCTGGCACGCCGCATGCTGCGCCGTATCCAGCGACTCGCCGCGCCGCATGACGGCATCGAGCATGCGCAGGGCGGCCTGGCGGGCGGGAAGGCCGGGGGTGGCGTCGGGAGCGGGGGTGCGGTTGGTCATCGGGGCGCGTTAGGCGCGGTGGCGCGACAAATCAAATTTCTCGAGCTTGCTGAACGTCTCTCCCCTCCCGCAAGCGAGAGGAGAGAGGAAATGTGTCACCCCCGCCCCAGCGGGTCGAGCGCGCTGCCGCGGCGTGGCTGCGTGGGGGCAGGCGCACCCCCCATGTCGCGCGCGATCGCTTCCAGCGCGGCGATGCGGTCGCCGGTGTCGGGGTGGGTCGAGAACAGTGCCCGCACGCCCGAGGGCACGATATACAATTGTGCCGCAGCCGGATTGCGCTCGACCACCGGGTTGGGGATCCGCTGTGCCTGGCTCGATATCCGCGCCAGCGCCGAGGCGAGCGCCATAGGCTTGCCGCTGATCTCCGCGCCACCGCGGTCCGCACCGAATTCGCGCGTCCGGCTGATCGCCATCTGCACGATCATCGCCGCGAACGGCGCCACGATCACCGCGAGGATCGACGCCCAGGGGTTGCGGTTGTCGTCGCGGAAGAACAGCCCGAAATTGGCGAGCATCGAGATCGCGCCCGCAATCGTCGCGACCATGGTCATGATCAAAGTGTCGCGGTTTTTCACATGCGCCAGCTCGTGCGCCATCACGCCCTCGATCTCGTCGCGGCTGAGCATGTTGAGCAGCCCGGTGGTCGCTGCGACGGCGGCATTCTCGGGGTTGCGGCCCGTGGCGAACGCATTGGGTGCGGCCTGATCGATGACATAGACGCGCGGCATCGGCAGCCCGCCGCGCTCGGCAAGCCGGGCGACCAGATTGTAGAAATCCGGATGGCTCTGCGCGTCGATCTCGACCGCGTTGTGCATCTTGAGCACGATCTTGTCGGCGTTCCAGAAGGTGAACAGGTTCATGCCCGCCGCAAACAGCAGCGCAATCACCGCACCACCCGATCCGCCCAGCGTGTAGCCCAGCGCCATGAACAGCGCGGTCAGCGCTGCCAGCAGCATGGTGGTCTTCATCCCGTTCATCGTTCTTCTCTTAATCCTTTTGCACCGGCGCAGCCAACCGCTTCACATTCGGGTGGTCTGCCCCATATTGCCTTCATCAGATGTAATATCGCGCGCGCCGCTTTCAATCGGGCCTGCGCCCAGACGCTAAACACCACGAGGATCCGCTTCCATGCCCGAAACTCCCCGCGCAACCCGTCGTCCCGATCACGTCAAGCCGCCTGCGCATTGGGCCAAGTCCGTCCCCGTTCCCGCGCCACAGCCGATTTCCGACGATCAGGCCGAAGAGGCCGCACGCGGCCCGACCCGGTTCGGCGACTGGGAGCTCAAAGGCATCGCGATCGATTTCTGACGACCCCAATCCTGACCTTTCCGGGTGAGGAATTCGTTTGCGCACCCCGCTGTGATCGGTCCATATCCGATCACAGGGGCAACGGGGGCAAGTCCATCATGGCCAGTTTGGCAGGATCGCCCGTCGGGCCGCGCACGCTCGCGCCCGACCGGTTCGAAAAGGTGATGGCGTGTGCGGCAATGTTGCTGCTGGGGTGCGTGATCGTCGCGGTGACCAAGGGCGTGGACGGTCTGGCGAAAGTGCCGCCGTTCATCCTGCTGCATCTGGCAACCATCACCATCGCGCTGGCGCTGACCCCGGTGATGCTGCTGCGCCCGCGCGGCGACCGCAGCCACCGCCGGCTCGGCACCATCTGGGTGCTGGCGATGTTCTCTACCGCCGCGCTGTCGTTCGGCATCCGCACCAACCAATGGGGCGGGTTCAGCGTGATCCACATCCTGTCCGTCTGGACCGTGATCCAGGTGCCGATCATCTGGTGGACCGCGCGCAATCACAAGATCGCCCGTCACCGCAGCGCAGTGCGCGGCATGGTGTTCGGGGCGCTGCTGATCGCCGGGTTCTTCACCTTCCCCTTCGACCGGATGCTGGGCCGCTGGCTGTTCAGCTGAGTGCGAGCAAGCGGCTCCGCAGCGCGATCGCGTCATCCAGCGGGATGGCGTGGATGGTGACCGGTGATGACCGTCCGGCAACCCCGATCTCGATCTCGGCCAGGCCGATGAAGCGGCTCACCGCGCTCTGCGTGATGTCGACGCTCTGCACCCGGCGCAGCGGCAGCAGCGTCAGGCGCTGCGCCCAGAAGCCGTCGCGGACATAAAGCTGCTTGCCTTCCAGCGCATACCGGTGCGCGCGCCAGTGCAGCCTGCTGCACAGAGGCACGGCCGGCAGCAGCGCATAGAGCAGAAACAGCCACGGATTGGCGAAGGTCGCCGATACGCCGATGCCGATCATCGGCACAGGCAGCGCGAACACCAGCGGCACCCACCACATCGCCGGGTCGACGGGCTGCATCTCGGGATAATCGGTGTCCCAGCGGATACCGGTCTCGTTCAGTATCGCGCGCACCTCATCGGCATGCGCCAGCGGAGCGATGGCGTGGTCGCTTTCCTTGTCGCTGTCGCTGGCGAGGCTCTGGACCTTGAGTTCGAACCAGCCCAGCCGTCGCCGCAGCGGGCCAGTGGCGATGACCGCAGCCTGGATGCGGTGCAGCGGCATCACCACATCGGTGAGCGTGATCAGCCCGCGCCGCCTGCGAAACCCGGTTTCGGTGCGGTCGAGCCGGAAGCCGTGTTCGCGCAAGACCGTGCGGATCACGCCGCCTAGCAGCCCGATCACCAGCAGGCTGAACAGCGCAGCGATGATCGACATCACTCGGGCGGCGATGTCGAGCGCGGCAAACAGGTCCTCCAGCCCCAGCATATCGAGCAGTCGGCGCGGATCCCAGATATCGCCGGGCAGCAGAAAATCGAGATTGTTGACCAGTGCACCAACGAGCGCGAAGAACACCAGCGAGAAATTGAACACGCCGGCGGTCAGCACCCGGCGTGTGTCCATCGCGAACATCGGCCTGGTTTCGGCCGCAGCATGCGTGAATTCCGGCGCGGCTTCAGCTGCAGGCTCGGCGGTCTCCTGCGCCGCCTTGCGCAGCCTGATGACATCGCGCAACCGGCTGGCTTCGGCCAGATCGACCGAATCGAGCACGCCTTCATCGCCACTGCCGCTGCTCCCGGTTTCCAGCCGCACCTTGGCCATGCCCAGCATCCGGGCGAGCAGGCCCTGTTCCAGATTGACGTCCTGGATGCGTTCGTAGGGGATCGAGCGGACATTGCGACTGATGATGCCGCTGGCGATGCGCAGTTCCTCCTCGCCCAGCCGATAGGAAAAGCGCCACCATTTCCAGAATTCGGTGCCGAACATCGCGACGATCGCAAAGAAGGCGATCAGCGCGACCCAGCCGCGGATTTCGTCCGGCCCGCTCAGTCGCAGCGCGATCAGCCCGATGATCGCCTGGGGCAGTTGGCGCGACAGGTTGAGCAGCAGGGTCAGCGGGTGCAGCCGCCGTTCGGTCGCCGTGTCGGCGATCGGGACGGGCTGCGGGGCGATCAGCGTTTCGTTCATTCTGCCTCGCGGCGGATGTGCAGCCGCATCGCGTCGCGCATCGCTTCGGCATCGGGGCGGGTCAGGCCGGGCAGGGTGACGATCGAATTGTGGGTGCCTGCGGTGTGGACCGTGAGGCTGGCGAGGCCGAACAATCGTTCGACCGGGCCTTGTGCCACGTCGATATGCTGGATGCGCTTGAACGGCACGATGGTATCGGTGCGGAACAGCCAGCCGCGCGCCACCCGAAGCTGTTCGTCGGCGCCGCTATAGCCCCAGCGGCGCCATTTGCGCTGGGGGAGGAAGACAATCACGAACGCACCGAACGCGAGCACCGGTGCCAGCACCGCGCCCTGTTGCATGCCGCCTTTGACATGCATCACCACCTCGACCACGCCGGCCCCCACCACCACAGCCAGCACCACCAAAGCTGTCATGATGCGGATGACGTTGCGATAGGCAGGCTCGACCGGTTGCAGACCGGCGTCGAGCGCCGACACCGACGGGACCGGCTGATCGAATATCTCGGCCAAGGATGACGACATGCTCCAACCCACTCCCGAATAAGGCCCGAGGCAAAGGCCGATGGCCTTCGCCCGCACCCTATATGGGCGAGGTGTGTTAGTCGCGCAAGTCGGTAGATCGCCGGGCGCGGACGCGCTTATTCGGGCGAGGGGGTTTCCGGCTCGGGCTTGCGCTCGGGTTCGAGGCCATCGGCTTGCGCCCGCATCGCGGCGGCAGCCGCTTCGCGTTCGGCCTTGCGCGAATCCAGTTCGGCGGCGATTTCATCTTCACGCGCTTCGACCGCGGCGGCATCAGCATCGATGTTGGACAGGCGGCGCTGGCGCTCTTCCTCGATCAGGCGGCCTGCAACGACTTCCTCGCTGGTCTTCTTCTCGAGCCGTGCGGCCAGTCCAAGCTGCTGGCTGCAGCCGGTGAACCCGCCCGCGCCGACCGGCGAGCAGCTGTCGGTGCCGAAGTTGCCGACCGTTTCCATCGAGCGGACCCGCTCGGTCCACGAGGTGTTGGCGATCGAATTGGGGTCGCTGCGCAGCTTCTCGGGAATGCGATAGCGCTCCTGCTCGTCCATCCGCATGCACACGACGATCTCATTGGGGTTGGTCGAAGGCTCGCAGGCATCGCTGCCATAAACGATCCTCTGCACCACCTTGTCGCCAGCAGCATCCTGAGCGGAGGCCGGCGCGGCGAAGGCCGTTCCAATAAGCAGCAGGGCTGCCAGGGTTCCGGTCTTCATCGTCAGTCTCCTCAAGATCAGATCAGCAGTGTCGGCCTGTATCCGCCCGTGCATGAACGAGGCGTGACGCTTTGGCCAGATCAGATACGCTTGGAAAGCGCGATTGCCGCGCGGCAGCCCATGCGGATCACCGCGCTCATCACGGGATAGCCCACCGCCTGTTCGGCGCCCTCGGCCAGCGCGCGCTCCTTGTGCTCAAGCTCTTCGTCGCGGAATTTCGCGATCGCCGCGCTGAGCTCGGGATCGCTGTCACCCAGTTCGTCCAGCTGCTCGGAATAATGCCGGTCGATTTCGGTCTCGACCGCGACGGTGCAGGCCATCGCCGCCTTGGGACCGATCAAAGCGGTTACCGCGCCGAGGCCGAAGCCTGCGACATTCCAGAACGGCTGCAATGCGGTAGGGCGGACCCCGCGCTCGGCCATCATCCGGTCGAAGAACGCGCGGTGCACCTCTTCCTGCTCAGCCATCCCGGCGATCGCACGCGCCTCGGGCCCGGTATCGCCCATCACCGCGCGCTGGCCTGCATAGATGCGGGTCGCGCCATATTCCCCGGCCTGGTTGACCCGGATCATCTCGGAAAGATCGATCTCGCGCCTGGCGGGGTTGAGCGGCTCGTTCTGGTGGGTCATGCGACTATGGTTCCCGGCTGTTTGCGGCGTAGCAGCAGATAGATGGCGGCCGCCCCGGCCAGCGACAAGAGGAAATTATAGCCTGCGAGCGAGATGCCGAACATCGACCAGGGCGCCGCGTCGCAGCGAACCAGCGGTGCGGCCATGATAGAGTTGAGCACGTCGTCGGTGGTGGCCCCTGCGGGCACCGAGGTGGCGCAGGTGGTAAGGCCTTCCCACCAGCCATATTCGACTCCGGCGTGAAATCCGCCGATCAGCCCGCTGGTGGCGATGGCGATCGCGGCAAGCGCCGCCATGCCAACGGCCAGGCCCTGTACGCGCCGCACCGAGAGCACCGCAATGCCGCCCAGCGCCAGCGCAGCCCAATGCGGCCAGCGCTGCCAGTAGCACATCTCGCACGGGTAAAGCCCGAAGACATATTGGCTGACCAGCGCCCCCCCGAGCAGGGATGCAGGGATAAGCAGTGCCAGCCAGGCAGCGATACGCGGCGCGCGCGAAGTCATGTCAGATCAGGCCCCCGAAACAAGCAAGGAAAACTGCAGCATCCTGAACGCTGATGCTCAGTTGCGGCGAGTCACCGGACGGGCCGCAACAGTGGAACGCGCAGGAACGCCGCGGGTTGCAGCCAGCCGCGCGCTCGCCAGCGTGGTGCGCTGCAGCGTTGCCAGCGCGTAATAGAGCTGGAAGTCCTCGATGCCCTTTTCCTTGAGCTGCTCTGTGGTCATCGTGAAGCGCGGATCGGCGAGCTTGTCGACCTCCAGATCCTTGTCGTCGAGCCCGATCTCATTGATCAGATGCCCGCGCAGATCGGATTCGCGCAGCTTCATCCGGGTCTTGTAATCCGGGTCGGACAGCTGCGGAACCGCGATATCGGGTTCGATCCCGCCTTCCTGCACCGAATTGCCCGAGGGCGTGAAATAGCGCGCGGTGGTGAGCTTGAGCGCGGTGGTGCGCGACAGCGGCAGCAGCGTCTGCACCGATCCCTTGCCGAAGCTGCGCTCGCCCATCACCAATGCGCGGCGATGGTCCTGCAGCGCGCCTGCGACGATTTCGGAAGCCGAGGCGGAGCCCGAATCGACCAGAACGATCAGCGGCGCGCCATTGATGACGTCGCCGGGACGCGCATAATAGCGTTCGATATCGCCCTTGTGGCGGCCGCGCTGCGAGACGATCTCGCCTTTCTGCAGGAACGCATCCGACACCGCGACGGCTTCGTCGAGCAGCCCGCCGGGGTTGGAACGCATGTCGAGCACATAGCCGGTGGGCTTGCGACCAAGCTTCGCTTCGATGCCCTGCACCGCCTCTTCGACATCTGCACCGACGCTGGCGGTGAAGCTGGCGATGGTTATGATGCCGATATCGTCCTTCACCTCCCAGGTGACAGGCTTCAGGTCGATGATCGCGCGGGTGACGCTGACGTCGAACGGCTTGTCACGGCCTTCGCGCACGATGGTGAGCTTGATCGAGGTGCCCGGTTCGCCGCGCATCTGGTCAACCGCATCGTCGAGCGTACCGCCATAGATCAGCTTGCCGTCGAGATGGGTGATATAGTCGCCCGCCTTGATCCCGGCCTTGTCGGCGGGGGTCTCGCGGGTGGGGGCGATCACTTTGACCGCGCCGTCCTGCATCGTCACCGACAGACCCAGGCCACCGTACATGCCTTCGGTCTGGGTGCGCAGATTGGCGAAATCGCGGGCATCGAGATAGCTGCTGTGCGGATCGAGACTGGCGAGCATGCCGTCGATCGCGCCGCGCACCAATTTGTCGTCGTCCACCGGCTCGACATAATCGGTCTTCACCCGCTCGAAGATATCGACGAAGCGCGAAATCTCCGCCTGGGTATCGGATTCGACTTGCGAAATGGCCGATGTCGCCACGGGCACCAGCGCGACGGCCAGGGCAATTGCGGAAACTCGGGCGAGGCGGGACTTCATCATCAAACGCAACCTTGTTGTTGAACCGGTCTGGACTTCGGCCCGGGTCGCGATAGCCCGGCCATCGCGGATGGCCAGAGCACTCCCCAGGCAATGATCGTCACGCATTCCCCAAAACGCGGTGGATATAATCTAGGCGTCTGCGCAGCAAAATGCCAGATGCTTTGCCATCAAGAACCGATCCGCTTCGACCAGCGGTCTACGCTAACGTCGGCACCTTTCTGGCAGGTGAATGGCAGGCTCTCAGCTGATCAGCGCGGCAATGTCGATCGGGCGACCATTGCGGCGCAGCTCGACCGTGATCCGGGGACGGTTGTCGCCCGCGCGGCCGATCGGATCGCCCTGCGCGACGCGTTCACCCACCTTGAGCGCGGTACTGTCCATTCCGGTGATCAGGCTGGTCCAGCCGCCGACATGCTCGATGATGACGATGCGCCCGAACCCTCGATAGCGGCCGGCAAACCCGATCCGGCCATCGGCGGGCGCGATCAGCTGCGCCCCGGGGCGCGCGGCTATGGTGAGCCCGCGCGAACGAACCCCGGTGGTCGCGACCTCGCCAAAGCCAGAGACGATCGCTCCCATCACCGGCAGGCGATAGGCGGGGCGGGCGCTGCGGGTCGCGACGGGCGCGTTTTCGACGACCTGCGACTGTTGCGGTCGGGGCGGGCGCAGCACCGGGCCGTCCAGCGCCGCCAGCTGCGCGCGCAACGACCCGCTCGCCTCGATATCGCCGACGAGCGCATCAAGATCCCGTGCGCGTTCGCCGAGCCCCAGCGCCCGCTCTTCCTCCAGCGCCGATGTGCTGGCGAGCTGGCGCGACTGCGCGCGCGACCGGGCCTCGAGCCGCGCCAGCGCGGCGCGCCGGTTGGCCAGCTCCCTGCGGCCATCGCGCTGAAGCCGGGTGGCGCGCCTGGCCTGTGCGGCCAGATCGGCGGAGCGGGCGATGTCCTTGCGCAGCAGCGCGGTCTGCGCCTCGACCCGGGGCAGGGTGGTGGCCAGCACCGCACGCACGCGGACCATGTCGTCGATCGATCCGGGCTGGACCAGCGCGAGCATGATGGGGCGGCGGGCCAGCGATTGCAGCGCCGCAGTGAGCCTTACCAGCGGCTGCTGGCGGCTGGCCAGCCGCGCCCTTTGCGCGCGTTGCAGCGTGGCGATGATCTTCACCCGCGCCTCGGCCGCAGCGATCTCGGCCTCGGCCTCCTGCACCCGCGATGCCAGCGCGCGCGCATCGCGCCGCGCCTTGTCGGCTGCTTCGGTGGCGGCCTCGGCCTGCTGTTCGAGCTGGCGGCTGCGGCGCGCGGCGGCCCTGGCGTCGGCGAGCGAGCGGGCGAGTGCGGCGCGTTCCTGCTCCAGCAGATCGACCCCGCGCTGGACGGGGGCAGCGCTTCCCGGCAGCGCAGCGACGATCAGCGCGCCTGCCACCAGCAACAGGGCAAGGGGGCGCCGCACGACCGCTCAGCCCTCGCGATGATAGGGATGGCCGGCCAGGATGCTTGTGGCGCGGTAGAGCTGCTCGGCAAGCATCGCGCGCGCCATCAGGTGCGGCCAGGTCGCCTTGCCGAACGCGATCAGCAGGTCGGCGCCTTCGCGCTCGGCATCGTCAAAGCCATCCGCCGCGCCGATCAGGAAGCGGGTTTCGCGCACGCCGTCATCACGCCAGCGTCCGAGCGCCTGAGCGATGTCGATCGACGTCATCTGCTTGCCCAGTTCATCGAGCATCACGGTGCGGCTGCCCTGCACCGGCGGCGGTACCGTGCCGCCGCGGTCAGGCAGCTCGGTGATCGCCAGCGGCCACTGGATGCGCTTGACATAGCGCTGCACCAGCTCGGCCTCGGGCGACCGGCCGATCTTGCCGCGCG
Source organism: Blastomonas fulva (assembly GCF_003431825.1). Taxonomy (GTDB): domain Bacteria; phylum Pseudomonadota; class Alphaproteobacteria; order Sphingomonadales; family Sphingomonadaceae; genus Blastomonas; species Blastomonas fulva. The sequence continues at coordinate 2,380,428 of NZ_CP020083.1, forward strand.
CGATGATGTGCAGGCGCATAGACGATCATCCTGCCTGGACGGGTCAGTGCTGGATCCGCGTGTACGGATCAGGCGTTGGGCGTTTCCGGCGCGTCGCCAAAGGCCCACATGCGTTCCAGATTGTAGAAGGTGCGCACTTCCGGGCGGAACAGATGGACGATGACATCGCCGGCATCGATCAGAACCCAATCGGCATTGGTCAGACCTTCGATCCGCGCGATGCCGCCGGACTGCTTGATCTTCTCGGCGAGCTTCTGCGCCATCGACGCGACCTGGCGGGTCGAGCGACCCGAGGCGATGACCATGAAATCGGCGATGTTGCTTTTGCCGGCGAGCGGGATCGAGACCACTTCCTGCGCCTGATCGTCGTCGAGCGACTGCATCACCAGCGCGTGCAGTTCGGTGGCTTCGGCCAGCTGCGTTTCCGCGGTCCGGTGGGACGGGCGAACCGCGCCGGTCTGGGCGGTACCGGGCTGGGCGGTGCCGGTCGGGGTGGGGGAAAGATTGGTCAATGGAACTCCTTGCGAAAATACGCTTGATCATGGGTCCGGCGCCGGAACGGCGACCGCGAGAAAGGCACAGGGTGAGGGGTTGAAAACATATCCCGGCAAGGGATGGATGAAGGTCCGGCTGGGGCCGTCACGCTAGGACCTGCCGGGTCACTGCATCGCGCACGATTGCATCGGCGTAATCCAGGGACCAGTCGGGATCACCCCTGCGCAAAGCAGTGGCAGATCGCGGATCAGGACGAAAGCGCAGCTGCACGAGCGCCGGCATACTCCATCGTGTCCAGTCACTTGCCTGGTCCCGGGGCCGGACACGATGCCCGAACCAGGCCATTGCGGGGGCCGTAATGGCACCTCCATCATATCCGGGCCGGGCGATGACTGCAATCGGCATTTGCCGCGCTATGTCGCGCCACCGGTGCCATCGGTGGAAATTGGCCAGATTGTCCGCGCCCATGATCCAGATGAACTCGCGCCTGGGATGCCGTTTGCGCAGTTTTGAAAGCGTATCGACGGTGTAGCGCGTGCCCAGCTGCGACTCGATCGCGGTGGCGCGGATGCGGCTGCGGCGGCTCATCTTGCGCGCAGACGCGAGCCGCGCCTTGAGGCTGGCCATGTCGGATGCGCCGGCCTTCAGCGGGTTGCCGGGGCTGACCATCCACCAGATCTCGTCGAGCCCCAAGGCTTCCATCGCGAACAGGCTGATCGCGCGGTGTCCGCGATGCGCCGGGTTGAACGATCCGCCGAGCAGGCCGGTGCGAACGGGACGGTTGTTCATTCAGGCAGACCCCAGTCCTGGCGCTCGTGATAGACGCGCAGGATGTGCAATCCATCGTCCTCGACAGCATAGATCATCAAAAACGGGGCCTTCTTCATTCGCCATTTGCGATGACCCGACGCTCCGACAGGAGATCCCAGCCGCGGGAATTCAAGCAATCGGGAAATCGCTGCCTCAAGCGCCTCGACGATATTGAGAGCGTAGGTCGGGTCTTGCTCAAGAGCGCTCTCGTAAAATTTGAGAAAGTCAGCCTGCGCTGGCAGCGACCACTTTACTTGCATCAGGCTGCTTCATCTCGCTCATGCTTCTGGGCAGCGATCTTCGCTCTGGCGCCCACCTTCATCTCGGTGATCCACTCCTCCATCTGCTCCTGGGTCAGATAGTCGCCGCGCCCGATCGCATCCTCGCCTTCCTTGACGAAATCCAGGAACGCGGTTTCGGCGCGGGCCATCTTTTCGATCGCGCGGGCGGCGAGCCAGCTACGGCTGCGGCCTTGCGCGGCGGCGAGGCGATCGACGAGCGCCATGACTTCGGGATCGATGCGGGCGGTGATGACCTGTGACTTGCTCATGGGCGCATGTATACAATGTATACGCATTGGCGGCAACCGGCGATCAGGCGCGAACCTGACCCGTTCCTTCGACCAGCCATTTGTATGTCGTCAGCCCCTCCAGCGCGACCGGTCCGCGTGCGTGCAGCCGCCCGGTGGCGATGCCGATCTCCGCGCCCAGCCCGAATTCTCCGCCATCGGCGAACTGGCTCGAGGCGTTGACCATCACGATGGCGCTGTCGACTTCGGCCTGGAACCGCGCGGCGGCGGAAGCATCACTGGTGATGATCGCATCGGTGTGGCCCGAGCTGTGCCGCGCGATATGGGCGAGCGCGCCATCGAGGCCGTCGACAAAGGCCGCCGAGACGATGGCGTCGAGATATTCGGTGTCCCAGTCCTCGTCGCTCGCCGAGACTGCGCGTGGTTCGAGCTCAAGCACCATATCGTCGCCGCGTACCTCGCAACCGCCATCGGCCAGCGCCGCGAGCAAGGACGCAGCATCAGGATAGTCCCGGTCGATCAGCAGCGTTTCCATCGCCCCGCAAATTCCGGTGCGACGCAGCTTGGCATTCACGACGATCGCCTTGGCCATATCAGGGTCGGCGGCCGCATGGACGAAGCTGTGGCAGATGCCGTCGAGATGCGCGAGCACGGGAACGCGCGCATCGGCCTGAACGCGCGCGACCAGCGACTTGCCGCCGCGCGGGATGATCAGGTCGATTCCGCCGCTGGCCGCGAGCATCGCACCGACGGCATCGCGATCCTGGGTCGGCACCAGTTGCACCGCCGATGCGCCGATCCCTGCGCCGTTGAGCCCGCGCACAAAGCTGGCGTGCAGCGCGCGGTTGCTGTGCATCGCCTCGCTGCCGCCGCGAAGGATCACCGCATTGCCCGACCGCACGCACAAGGCAGCGGCGTCGATGGTGACGTTGGGGCGGCTTTCATAGATGATCCCGATCACCCCGATCGGCACGCGCACCCGGCGCAATGTCATGCCCGCAGGCGCGGTGCGCCGGTCGATTTCCTCACCCACCGGATCGGGCAGTGCAGCGACGGCATCGACGCTTTCGGCGATCGTGGCAAGCCGTGCCGGGTCCAGCCGCAGCCGGTCCAGCAGGGCAGGGGTAAGCCCGCGTGCAGCTCCGGCCTCGCAGTCGCGGGCATTGGCTGCAAGGATCTCCGCCGTGTCGGCGCGCAAGGCCTTGGCCGCGGCGCGCAGGGCTTCGGCCTTGGCCGTGTTGCTCATCCGCTTGAGGCTGGTCGATGCCTGGCGCGCGTCCTGACAGCAGCGATCGATGATCTGGACAGCAGTCAGTTCGGGCGTGGAGGGGGCGGCGGTCAACATGCCCCGCCTGTAGCAGCGCAAGGCAGTGGTTCCAAGCCGCGACTCGGCAACCCCGCTGGATAGGAAAAAAACGACTCGCAACCGATTGCACGGAGGTTTTGACAGCTTGAATGTCGCTTCAATTGCGAAAAATTCACTTCGAAATGCGGTTCATCGCACGACTCGTCCGACTCGTGGCAATCACGAGGGAGTCGATTCGCCAACCCCGATTCGCTTTGCTAGCCGCGCTTCGGGGTTAATTTTAGGGTCGAACGGGTCGTGCGCATTTCAATGGTGCGCCAGCGTGTTACCGATACGCTTGCGCAATGGTTCCCTGATCGCGAATTTTTCATGCGGTCGCAGGGGCAGATCAAATTCGTGAAGGTTTCGGCGCGGCTGCAGATGGCGGTTGCGGGCGCGATTGCTGCTGCGCTGCTGCTGTGGCTGTTGGTCACGCTTGCCATGCTGGTCAGCCAGTACAGCATCAGCGCGGAGCGGCTGGCGCTGGTGGCCAAGCAGGCGCAGGTCGAAAGCTCCGCCAGCCGCGTTGCCGCCTATCGCTCCTCGGTCAACGACGTCGCCGCCGACCTGGAAAAGCGCCAGGCATTTCTCGAAGACATCGTCACCAGCTATATCGGCGAGCAGGCCGCCAGCGAGGATGCCACCACCGTGGTGGGTGATGCCGCCAAGGGCAGCAGCGACGAGGCGGCCAAGACGGCCAAGAAGATCAGCGCCATGGTTCCCGAGGCAGCAGGGCTTGCCCGCATGGAAGCCCGCCAGATCGCCTTTGTCGAGCAACTGACCAAGGCCGCGGCAGTGCGCGCCAGCGCCGCCGAACAGGCCATTCGCAAATTCGGCCTCAACCCGGACAGCGTCGCACGCGCCAGCGCGTCCGCCCAGGGTGGTCCGTTCATTCCGCTGAAGAGCTCGGGCGCGCTTCGGCTCGACCGTCGCTTCACGACATTAGGCCAGACGCTAGCGCGCATGGATGCGCTCGAGCGGGGCCTTGTCGCCATCCCTTCGGGCGCGCCGGCTCTGGCTCCGGCCATCACCAGCGGCTTCGGCTATCGCCGCGATCCGTTCACCGGCGCGGCAGCGCTCCATAGCGGCATCGATTTCAAGGGTGCGCACGGCTCGTCCATCCTCGCAGCGGCCCAGGGCAAGATCGTTTTCGCGGGCGTGAAGAACGGCTATGGCAATTGCGTCGAAGTGTCGCACGGCAACGGCCTCGTGACCCGCTATGCCCACCTGTCCTCGATCGGCGTCCGCATCGGGCAGAAGGTCGACAAGGGTGAACGCCTGGGCGGCATGGGAAGCACCGGCCGGTCCACCGGCACGCATCTGCACTTTGAAGTGCGCCACAACGACCGTGCCATGAACCCCCGCCCGTTTCTGGAGGCCAACCGAGATGTTCTCAAGATCCAAGCCGTCGCCGAACAGCGGACCGACGACGCCACCCGCTAACGCCCGCTCAGCCAGGTCAGGATCCAGCATGGTCGGTAATTCCACTTTCTCCGTGATCGGCTCCGATGTGGTGATCACCGGCAACATCTCGGCGAAGGTCGATCTGCACATTGATGGCCGGGTGGAAGGCGATATCAGCTGTGCCTCGCTGGTGCAGGGCGAATCGAGCAGCATCCACGGCGCGATCACTGCGGAGACCGCGCGACTCGCAGGCAATGTGACCGGATCGGTCGATGCCCGCGATCTGGTGATCACCGCCAGCGCGCAGGTGACTGGTGACGTCAGCTACGAGACGATCACCATCGAGCAGGGTGGTCATGTCGATGGGCAGTTCCGTCACAAGAGCAAGGTCGCCCATTCCGCAGCGTCCACGCTCGCCAACCCCGCTTCGGGCGAGGACCGCCCGGCGCTTTTGCTGTCGAACTGACGCCGCCAAAGCATCGCCGCTGCAAAATGCCGCTTTGCGTGAGCGCTGAGCCCGCTTAATCATGCGGGCATGACACAAACCCGCCCGATCCTCGCCGCGCTGCCCTTGCTGGCCGCGACCCTGCTTGCCGCTTGCCAGGCCGAGCCGGAGAAACGGGCCGAGGCTGCGCAGGATCCGCATCAGGGCATCGACCTGCCACCGGGACATCCGGCGATCGCGCTTCCGGGCGAGGGCGGGGCAGAAAGCAATCCGGCAGCATCGGGTCACCCGCCGGTGATCAGCCTGGATGGCGAGGGGCTGCGGTTGGTCGATCCCAAAAGCGGCGCGACACGGCCACTGGCGTTCGGAGTCGATCAGGCGCAGCTGAGGCTGGTTGCAGAGAAGCTCAAGGGCCCGGCCAAGGCGGGTCGCAACGAAGAATGTGGTGCAGGCCCGCTGAGTTATTTGAGTTGGGATGACGGGCTGACGCTGTATTCGCTCGATGGGCTGTTCGCCGGCTGGGCGCTCGATGAGGCTGGCGCTGCGGTTCCCGCCAAGCCCGCAACGGGCCAGCCTGCGCCCAAGCTCACCACGATCAGCGGAATCGGCATCGGGTCCAGCCGCACGCAGTTGCTCGATGTCTATGATGCGACGATCGAACAGACGACGCTGGGCACCGAGTTCAACGCCGCCGGGCTTTCGGGCATATTGGATGGCCCCGGACCCAAGGCCAAGGTGACCAACCTGTGGTCGGGCGTGAACTGCGTCTTTCGCTGATCAGGCCGCGTCGGCGATCGCCTTGGCTGCCAGTTCGGGTTCCGCGGCAATGACCTTGAGATAGGCGCGCACCGCGGGCGGCGGCATGTGCCGTCCGATCTCGTACTGGCGGATATTGGCGAGCGGAATGCCATAGGCGCGAGCAAACTCGTCCTGGCTCATGCCCAGCCGATTGCGCAGCATGCGGATCCGGCGACCCATCAGCCCCCGTTCCAGTCCGGCAACGCTTACGTCCCGATCTTCCGGATCGTTAGGGTCTGCCGGAATAGCGATCATAGTCTCTTTGTTCACCAGAATTGCTCCTTCTTACCGATATCAGGCGGCATGTGTCGCCCCGCCAAACGTGAATGACGGTCCACAGTTTGCCGCTGACCAGGCCGATGGCCTTGAATCGCTCTTCCTCATCCCCCAAGCGGATCGTCGGCAGAAGAACGAGTTGCGCATCATCGAAAACCCGTTTGCCGAACGCGAGGGGTACACCGTGCTCGAACCGGTTGACCTCGTCCTTGGCGGGATCGAATGCGATGTCCATCGGTCGCTTATGATATGTGAATCACACAGGGATGGCAAGGCAGGGCCTCTCTGGCTAGAGCAGGGGCATGACATCGCACTTCACCCCCGTCGCGCCCGGCAAGCTTGCCACTATCGTCACGCATTTTGAGATGCGCGCCCGCCCGCGCCCACGGCCGCTCAAGCCGGTCCCGCTGCGGCTCAAGCGTTGGCAGGCGCCATCAGCGGACAAGTACCGCATGCTCTATCGCAGGGTGGGCGAGCCGTGGCTGTGGTTCTCGCGGCTGCTGCTTTCGGACGACGCGCTGACCGCGATCGTTCATCACCCGGCAGTCGAGATCTTCGCGGTGCTCGACCCTCAGGGCATCGAGGTGGGGCTGCTCGAACTCGATTTTCGCCAATCCGGGGCCTGTGAGATCGCCTTTTTCGGGCTGATCCCGCAGCTGACCGGCCAGGGTTTCGGTGGCTGGATGATGGCGCAGGCGCTGACGCTGGCCTGGCGCGCCGGTATCAAGCGGGTGTGGGTGCACACTTGCACGCTGGATGATCCGCGCGCACCGGGTTTCTACATCGCCCAAGGGTTTGTGCCGATCGCGCGCGAGATCGAGGTCATGGACGACCCGCGCCTCACCGGGTTGATCCCGCGCGAGGCTGCGCCGCACGTCCCTCTGATTTAGCTGAAGGTTTCGGCGACGTCCTCGGCCGCGGGGCCGGCCAACTGCCGATAGAGCGCTGCATAGACGCACACCATCAGCACGCTCAGGAACATGCTGAGCACCGCATCGACCAGCGTGGTCAGCGTTTCGGCCATGTCGCCCCCGATGCCCAGCCGGATGACGAGGCCGATCACGGTCACGGAGGTCAGATAGACGAAGAAGGCGGTGACCGCGACGACCAGCACGAACACCAGCACGCGGCCGCTGTTGCCCTTGGTCAGTGCCCAGGAACGGCGCAGCGCCGCGGTGATCTTGTAGTTGCGCTCGGCCACCATCGCCGGGCCTGCTACCAGCAGCTTGATGAAGATGTAGATGCCCGGCAGCACAAAGGCCAGCGAGCCGAAGAACACCATGACCCCGCTCAAAATCCCCATCGCATAATAGGGCAGCAGGATGGACAGCCCGCGGCGCATGGCCTCACCTACCGAAGGCTGCCCGCGGTCGAGGATCAGCGCCAGCATCACCACGCTGGCAAAGCCGTTGGCAAGGCCGATCAGGATGATCCAGAAGATATTGTCGGTGTAGAACTGCTGCATCCCCTGGTAGATCGTCTCGAGCGTCGCGTCGGGGGCGCTGACCGGCGGGGGCGAGAACATCGCGAAGGCGAGCCCCGGCAACAGGATAAACACCCCGGCCACGCTCAGCAGCAGTTCGCGATTGGCGCGAAACAGGTGCATCACCTCGTTCCAGCAGGCGGAAAGATCGAGCTTGCGGGTCATGGCGGGATTGGCCTCACTGCCTAAAGCGATTAAAGGCCTGCGCTAAACGGCACGGGCACAGCGCGCAAGGCATTTGGCGCCGGGCTCCGGGCTGGAAGGCAAGGGCAGTATGGCATCGACCAAAGCAACGGCACAGACAGGCGAGGCGGCGATCCCCGAATGGCGGATCGAATCGGGCCTGCTCCCCTATCCTCAGGCGCTGGCCGCAATGGAGGAGCGCAACCGCGCCATAGAGGCGGGCGAGGCGGAAGAGCTGATCTGGCTGGTCGAGCATCCGCCGCTCTACACTGGTGGCACCAGCGCCGATCCCGCCGAGCTGCTCAGCCAGCAGTTCCCGGTCTATGATACCGGGCGCGGCGGGCGTTATACTTATCATGGCCCCGGCCAGCGTGTGGGCTATGTGCTGCTCGATCTGCGCCAGCGGGGCAGGGATGTGCGCTGCTTTGTCCACGCGCTCGAAGACTGGGTGATCGCCTCGCTGGGCGATCTGGGCGTGTCTGCGCGCCGCGCCGAGGGACGGATCGGTATCTGGACCGACACGCTCAATGGGCAGGAAGCCAAGATCGGCGCGATCGGCGTGCGGGTGCGGCGCTGGGTGACGATGCACGGCTTTGCGGTCAACGTGAACCCGGACCTGACGCATTTCGGCGGCATCGTGCCGTGCGGCATTGCCGAATATCCGGTGACCAGCCTCGCGGATCTCGGCATCGCTGCCACCATGGCCGATCTCGACGCCGCGCTCGCAGCGCAGGCCCCGCGCTTTCTTGCAGGCCTGGGCGGGACGTGCCAAGCAGCTGCGGTACAGGAGACATGATGATGGTGAAGCCGATCTTTCTGGGACTGTCGCTGGCAGCAGCGGGGCTCGCGCTCGGCGGATGCCAGGACAAGGCTGCGGACAGCACAGCGGTCGCGCAGGGCAGCGCACCCGAAGGCACGATCAGCGACGAGCTGCCCGATCTGGAGCTGCTGCCCAATGATGCGCCGCTCGCCGACCCCGCCGATCTGCCGCCGGTGCCGGGCGTGACCGGCAAGGCTGCGCCCACCGCACCCGAGCGCGCGCTGGCGAGCGATGCGCCGCAGGCTGCGCCTGCACCCGCTCCGGCAGAGCCCGCGCTCGAAGGGTCGATCGCGGAGTAATTTCCACTTGAGCCGTCACCCCCGCAAAGGCGGGGGTCCCACTTTTGCGCCGGTGTTTCGACAAGAGCGGGATTCCCGCGTTCGCGGGAATGACGAAACTGGGAATGGTTTGATCTAGGCCGCGTACACTGTCGGATCGACCAGCCCGGCATCGGCGAAGCCCTGCTTGCGCAGGCGGCAGCTGTCGCACAGGCCGCATGCCTTGCCCTCGGGCGTGGGATCGTAGCACGACCAGCTCATCCCCGGATCCAGACCCAGCCGCGCGGCCTCGGCGGCGATCTCGGCCTTGCCGAGGAACTGCAGCGGCGCGTGGATGGTGAACGGCTCGCCCTGGTCGCCCGCCTTGGTGGCGAGGTCGGCCAGCCGCTCGAAGCCCTGGATGAATTCGGGGCGGCAATCGGGATAGCCCGAATAATCGAGCGCGTTGACCCCGATGAAGATGTCGCGCGCGCCCAGCGCCTCGGCCCAGCCCAGCGTGAGCGACAGGAAGATGAGGTTGCGCGCGGGCACATAGGTCACCGGGATATCTTCGCCGACCCCGGTCTTGGGTACGTCGATATCGTCGGTCAGCGCCGATCCACCGAACTGGCGCAGGTCAAGCGGAAGCACGATGTGCCGCACCGCGCCGATATGCGCGGCGATCTTGCGCGCCGCCTCGATCTCGACCCGGTGGCGCTGGTTGTAATCGATGGTCAGCGCGGCAACGGCAAAGCCCTGCTCGATCGCGCGCGCGGCAGAGACCATGGAATCGAGCCCGCCCGATAGCAGGACAACGGCGGTTTTCTGAGGCTGGGTCATGGCTTTGCGCATATTGCGCCGCGCCATCTCGGGCAAACCAAAAAATCGGGCCGCGCGGACGTGTCCGGCGGCCCAGTGAGGTCGTTAAGACCTGAATGGAGGAAAGCGTACCGAGTCCGGCACCCGGCTGCTCTACACCCGATGTGGTTAAGAAAACGTGCAGGTCTCAGCCCGCGCCGGGTTCAGCCGCCGCAAGCGCCCGCGTAGCGGCCTTCCATCGTCATCGCGAAGGGCGAGTTCTGCGCGATGCCTTGCGAATCGATCTGGATCAGCCCGCGGCCTTCATATTTGATTGTGGTGCGACCCGACCCGCCGCTGGCACAGCGATAGGTGACGGTCACTTCGTCGGGCTCGTCCGAAACAACGAAGCGACTGCACTGGACGTCCTTGTGGCGCAGCTGGAGCAGCTTGCGAGGGTCGCGGATGCAGATCTTGTCGGCGCTCTGCGCGCTGCCGCGTTCCTTCAAATTCCACAATCCCGGCTGGACCTTGTTGAGCATGGCGAGTTCGGGGCCCTGAGCGGGGGCAGGAACGCAGGCGAGCCCCGCTGCAGCAGCGGCAACGGCCATCCATTTCCAGCGAAGGTGAAGCATCGTCATCTGGTGTAACCCTATCGTTGGTCCCCGCGCCCCAAGGCGGCAGGAACAGTCAAGTGAGTGCGACCCGATACAGGTTTCTTGCCCCAGGCAATCTGGAGGGCTTACAGGCGAATGATGGCCAAATCAGCCGACAATTATGGCAGGTTTGCGGCCCCGTCTTGGATGAAAACGCGCTTTCAGCCCGGCGTCGCAGCCGGAGGATCGATATGGAACGCGCGCGAACAGAAGGCGCAGTCGACCACGATAGTGCCGGTATCGCCGACCATTTCGGCCTGTTCCTCGGGCGGAAAGCGGCCGATGACATCGCGGATATGGTCGAGATTGCAGCGGCAACCCTTGACCAGCGCGACGCCATCCTCGGCGCGGACCTCGTCCTCCTCGTGGAACAGCCGCCACAGCAGGTCGCGCCCATCGACGGCAGGATCGAGCAGTTCCGAATGCGTCAGCGTGCTCGACAGGATCGAGACATGCTCCCATTCGGGATGATCGAGCCGCACGTGCAGCCGTTCGCGGCCTTCCTCGCCCTCGGGCAGGTGCTGCACCAGATAGCCCGCGCTGCGGCAGCCGGTGGCGTCGCTCTCGATCGCGATGCGGATCATCGTCGGCACCTGTTCGGACTGGGTGAAATAGCTCTCGCACGCCTGCGACAGCGAATCCCCGTCCAAGGGCACGATGCCCTGATAGCGGCCCTTGCCGAAGCTCTGGTCGAAGGTCATCGCCAGATATCCCTTGCCGAACAAAGCGAACAGCGAGGGGTTGGCGCCCAGCCGCGCCAGCCGCTCGGCATCGAAGCGGACATGCCCGCGCAACTCGCCGCCGCGATAATCGACCACCAGCAACTCGACGATGCCGCCCTCGGTCTGCGCCTGAATGGTTACCTGGCCGCCATCCTGCTTCATCAGCGAGCCGATCAGCGCGGCGAGCGTGATCGCCTCGGCCAGCACCAGCTTGATGCAGGTCGGGTAATCATGCGCCGCGAGAATCTCGCGCAGCACGCTGTCGAGCCGCACGAAACGGCCGCGCGCATCGCGGGCAGGTAGAGTGAAATGGACGGGCAGGGCTTCGAAGGGGGATGTCATGGGGCGCTATATGGTGTGGCGAGGGGCTGGCGTCAAACCTGCGTTCCGATTGCCCAATGCCGTCATTCCCGCGAACGCGGGAATCCCGCTTGGTGGCTGACGTGCGCGCAGAAGCGGGACCCCCGCCTTCGCGGGGGTGACGAAAGCGTTGTGGTGCTGCACAGTCCGAAGGAGGCCAGGTGTCTCTTCTCGCTGCGATTGCGCCCGGAAGTCATATTCCGCTGACGGACGGCCGGTTGGCCATTACGGGATCAAAGCATGGATTTGCCCACTGAATTCCACTGGAGGACACTATGAAACGCCTATGGTCGACGGTCTTTTTGCTGGGGTTCGGTTTGGGCGCTGTGCCGGTAGCCGCAGCACAGGATCCTGCGCAGGACCCGGTGGCGGCGAGTTTTGCGGAGCTGAAAAGCCTGGTCGGCATTTGGCGTCAGGTCGACAAGCCGCAATCGCCATTGCGCATCCGGTTCTCGCTGACTGCGGGTGGAAGCGTTCTGGTCGAGGAGTGGCTGCGGGGTGATCAGCCGCAATCGATGACGCTTTACCATCGCGACGGGCCTGATCTGCTCGCGACGCATTATTGTCCGCAGGGAAATCAGCCACGCCTGGTGGCTTCGGTGCCAGCGGGCGGAAAGAGCCTCGAATGGACCTTTCGCGATGCAACGGACCTCGATCCCTTGCACGAATCCCATCTGATCGCGCTGGGTTTCGACCTTTCCAATCCGGGCCGGATTGCGCGGACGGAAACCTATCGCCAAGGGGATGCGGACGAACATTCCGCGCTGCAACTGGTCCGCGATGTGCCCCCCGGAGTGGACCCGGGCTAGCGCCAGTGCCTGACGATCTTTTTTCCGTTCGGGCCTAACCCGTATACCGCCCCGCCGTCTCGCGGATCAGCGCAATCATGTTGGGGATGCCCTGCGTGCGGTTCGACGAGAGCTGGTTCTTCAGATCGAACGGGGCGAGCGCGCCCTCGATATCGGCAGCGGCCACCTCTGCCGGCGCCCTGTCCTGCACGCTCAGCAGCACCAGGGCGATGATGCCCTTGGTGATCGCGGCGTTGCTGTCGGCGAGGAAATGCAAGGACCCATCGTCGGTGCGGGTGGGGTAGACCCAGACCGAGGCGGAACAGCCGCGGACCAATGTCGCGTCGGTCTTGAGCGCCTCGGGCATCGCGTCGAGCGTGCGGCCCAGATCGATGATCAGCCGATAGCGATCATCGGCGTCGAGGAATTCATATTCTTCGGCCAGTTCGGCCAGTGTGGGCGAGGGAGTTGTCATGGGGGGCAGATAGCGATGCGGCGGGGCAAAGTCACCCCGCAGCGACCGGCAATTCTTACAGCTCCACCCCGGCGGCGATCGCTTCCAGCTTGCGGATGCGTTCCTTCAGGTCGGCGATCTCGATCCGCGAATGGGTCGAGGGCGATCCGCCGTCACCCAGCGAAGGGCTGTGCGCCTCCATTTCGTGGCGCTTGAACGCCAGCCAGTCGCGCCAGCCGCGCAGCGCGGTGGACGAGACCAGTGCAATGGCCAGCAAGGCCGATGTGGCTATCGTCAGATAGAGATAGGCGCTTTCCATGATATTACCCTTTACGGCCCCCGCCGCCCGGTTGGTGGTTCATGCGCCGCATCAGCGGTCGCGCAGTTTCTCGATTTCAAGGCTGAGGTCGCTGGTCTGGCGCTGATCGGTGATCACGCGTTCCAGCACCTGTACCCGCTCCTTCAGCGATCGCACTTCCTCGCGCAGGCGCGATGCTTCGCCGGTGTCGGCAGGCCTGGCGAGTTGCTCATTGCCGTGCTCGTCTTCCAGGATGCCGTGCTTGGCCTTGTACCGGGCCTTCATGACATTCGCGACCATCACGATCAGAACGATGCCGATCACCATTTCAAACGGATTCATGATGCCTTTTCCCTCAAACAGTCTTCAGTGGTTCAGCTCAGCTGCTTCTCGCGCAGATCCTCGATCTGCTGGGCGAGGTCGTCGCGGCCGCGGCCATCGGTGATGATGCGTTCCAGCGTGCGGACCCGCTGTTCGAGCTTGTCGCTCACCTGCGGCCGCTCCATCGCGCGCGCCTTGGTCAGCTCGACTTCCAGCTCCAGCGTCTTGCGCTTGTGGTGGGTCCAGATGGCGAGCCCGCCAATGGCAAATGGTGCAAGCGGGATGGCGGCCCAGATAAAATCGAACATCGTTTCATGCCCCCTTATGGCAGTCCGGTTCAGTTCGCGCGCTTGTCGCGCAGTGCCTCGATCTCGTGGGTCAGGCGGTGCGCATCATCGGTGACGATCCGCTCGACGTTGCCCAGACGGTCCTTGATCGATCCCAGCTCGGCGCGCAGCTGAGCATTTTCCTGGCTCAGCAGCTTGATCCGCTCGACCGATTCCTGGTCGGTCTTGGGATAGATCGCCTTGCCCCAGCTGTTTTCGAGCGGATAGCCGTTCTTGATGCGCAGCCAGGTTGTGGCAACCCAGCCGAAGGTGATCATCATGCAGCCAGCAACTAGAACCGGTGCAAGAGCTTCAATGAGTGCCAGCTTTTCCATTACGCGCTGTCCTTCTGTACTCTCAGCCGTTCGATTTCATCGGCGAGGCGGTTGCTCGAACTGTTGGCGTCGGTGGCGATGCGTTCCAGCACTGCGATCCGTTCTTCCAGCCGTCCGATCTTTCCCGTCAGTTGCTCGTTTTCGTTTGTGAGCAGCGATATTTTTCGATCAGCGTCGGGATCGCTTCGTTCAATGACTTTGCCGGTCCACTGATCTTCGAGCGGATAACCATGCTTGGCGCGGATCCAGGTGGTGATCACCCAGGCCCCCATGGACAGCATGATGATCGCGAGGACAAAACCCGGTCCACCCCAGCTCATGATAGTCTCCTGAAACCTTGTTGTTGATGATGACTGCCCGATCCTGCTGCTCAGCGCAGGCTTTCGATCTCGTCGGCCAGCCGGGTGTTCTTGGCGGTGTAGAACAGCTCGACATCGGCCAGGCGGCGGTCGATCTCGCGGAAGCGGGCCTTGACGTCGCGGGCGGTGCGGCCCGGTGACTGGCGCACACCCTGCCAGAACTTCTGGTCCTGATCATCGGTGTAAAGGTGCGCCGGCTTCTTCTCGGCGAGGAAGCCCATGGCCAGATATCCCATCAGCACCCAGCCGGTCATCAGCGTCAGCAGCACCGCGGCCACGCGGATCCACACCACATCGATCCCGGTGTAGTCGGCGATGCCTGCGCAGACGCCCATCAGCTTGCCGTTCTGCTTGTTGCGATAGAACTTCGTCTTGCGCGGTGCGGGGGCGTCGTAGCTGTATTTGTCCAACCGGCTCATTTCCTTACCCTTTCCTTCAGCAGGCGCTCAACTTGTTCCAGGCCGTAGTCGTCCTGGTCATCCGCGCTGGTCAGCCGCGCCGGGCGCCAGTCGGGGTTGTCGGCGGAAATGATCCGTTCGACGGTGTCCATGCGATCGTCGAGACGACGCGCCATGGCGTGGAGTTCTTCCAGCAGATTCTCGTCCGAGCTGGTAAGCGTCGCTGCGGTCTTCCACTTGGTGATGTAGTGGAAGATCAGCCACGGCAGTCCGATGAACAGCATGCCGACGACGAAGATGGGGACCAGGATGTCTTCCATCGGATCAGCCCTCCTTCTTCAGGGCGCGCTTCATCGCCTCGAGCTCTTCGTCGACCTTGTCCGATCCGGCGAGGGCGGCGAATTCGTCGTCCAGGCTACGCTGGCCCAGTGCCTTGCGCTCGCCGCGCTCATCCTCGGCCATGCCCAGTGCATCGGCGCGGCCCTCGGCCATGTCGACGCGGCGCTCGAGCAGGTCGAAGCGGCTGAATGCTTCGCGGACCTTGTCGCCATTGTACATGGTGCGCAGCTTGACGCGGTTCTCGGCGCTTTCCAGCCGGCTCATGATGTTGTTCTGGCGCATCCGGGCTTCGCGCAGCTTTGCCTGCAGCTTGGCGATGTCCTGTTCCGAAGCGCGCAGCGCATCGTCGAGCACGTTGATTTCGACATTGAGCTGATCAGCCATATCGGCGGCCTTCTTCTTTTCGAGCAAAGCGGCGCGGGCGAGGTCTTCGCGGTCCTTGGACAGCGCCAGCTCGGCCTTGTCGGTCCAGTCGGCCTGCAGCTGTTCCAGCTTGCCGACGTGGCGCTTCATTTCCTTCTGGTCGGCAATGGTGCGCGCGGCAGATGCGCGGACTTCGACCAGGGTTTCTTCCATCTCGAGGATGATCATCCGGATCATCTTCGCCGGGTCTTCGGCCTTGTCGAGCAGCTCGGTAACATTGGCGGCAATGATGTCGCGGGTTCGAGAGAAAATTCCCATGGCGAAAACTCCGTTCGTTAAGGTCGGGTGGACCGGATCCTGATCCACCTTACCCCCATTTGCATTTCAGTTGGAAGAGGCTGGCCGGGACGGGGCAAGGGGGGGTAAGCGTCCCGGCCAGATCCGTCAGGCAAGATACCGGACGGAAACCATTTTGCCGGCATCGACCGCCGGGCGGGCGGGTGAGGCGGCTGCCTCGATGCTGGCGAATGCGGTGACAAACAGCGTGGTGACCAGCATCAGCGCCGCGACCGTGGTAACCAGGGTGGACTTGAAGACGCTGTCTTCCTGTGCCGGCTGGTCGTTGGACTGGTTCGCGTAACGCACTTGCTTTCTCCCTTGTACCGCTGTGTGTCGGTGTTGCCTGCTACATTGCAGGGTGCGTGCCAGTTCGAAAAACACTGGAAAAACAAGATCTTGGAAAATTCCAATGCGCCGCGTGTTGGTTGGGATTGCCATGTGTTGGGATTTTGCACTATTCCTTGGGTCATGGAGCGGGGCAATCAGTTCATCGGCGAGTCAGGCGCCTTTCTGGATGCGGTCGAACGCGCCAGTCGCGCCGCCATGCTCAACCGTCCGGTGCTGGTCATCGGCGAGCGCGGCACCGGCAAGGAACTGATCGCCGAGCGCCTCCACCGCCTGTCCTCGCGCTGGGATGGCCCGCTGATCACATTGAACTGCGCCGCGCTTCCCGAGACGCTGATCGAGGCCGAACTTTTCGGGCACGAGGCAGGCGCCTTCACCGGTGCCACCCGCGCGCGGCAAGGGCGGTTCGAGGAGGCCGATGGCGGCACATTGTTCCTCGACGAACTCGCGACATTGAGCTCCGCTGCGCAGGAGCGGCTGCTGCGCGCGGTCGAATATGGCGAGATTACCCGCATCGGCTCTTCGCGCGCGATCAAGGTCGATGTCCGCATCGTCGCGGCTACCAACGAGCATCTGCCCGAACTGGTCGACCAGGGCCGCTTCCGCGCCGACCTTCTCGATCGCCTCTCGTTCGAGGTGGTGACCTTGCCGCCGCTTCGGGTGCGCGAGGGCGATGTCATGGTGCTCGCTGATTTCTTCGGGCGGCGGATGGCGGCAGAGCTCGACTGGCCCGACTGGCCGGGCTTCGGCGCAATGGCGACCGAGGCAATGAAGCGCCACAGCTGGCCGGGCAATGTCCGCGAGCTGCGCAACGTCGTCGAGCGTGCGGTCTATCGCTGGGACGATCCCGACCGCAAGGTGGACCATATCGTCTTCGATCCATTCGAATCCCCCTGGAAGCCGCAGCCCTCCAGGCGCCCCGCCGCAGCGGATTCGCCCTGCGACGAGGTAATCGACGCCGCTCTATCGGACTCGGGCGTCCGCGCAACGCTCGACCAGACGATGAACTTCGACGCGGTGGACGATCTGCGCGGTGCGGTCGACGCGCATGAAAAGCGCATCCTGCAGGCCGCGCTCGCCCGGCACCGCTACAACCAGCGCCAGACAGCCAAGGCGCTGGGGCTGAGTTACGACCAGTTGCGCCACTGCCTGAAGAAGCACGACCTGCTGGGGTGAAAACGCTGGACGCGGCTGCGGTCGGCTGAAAAGGGGGGTGGATGAAGCTTGCCCATTTTGATCCCGCCCAGTTCCTCGCCACCCATTGGCAGCGCGCGCCGTTGCTGATCCGCAACCCGTGGGATGAATGGCAGTGCCCGGTCGAGGCCGATGAGCTGGCAGGGCTGGCGTGCGAGCCGCAGGTGGAGGCTCGGCTGATCGAGCAGGCCGGCCCCGATTGGGCCGTCGAGCATGGGCCATTGGCCGAAGAGCGCTTTGCGTCGCTGGGATCGAACCCGTGGACCTTGCTGGTGCAGGCGGTCGACCATCATGTGCCAGAGGTCGCCGCGCTGCTGGCTTCGTTTCGCTTTATCCCCAACTGGCGCGTCGATGACGTGATGGTCAGCTTTGCCAGCGATGGTGGCGGGGTGGGGCCGCATTTCGATCAATATGACGTGTTCCTGATCCAGGGGCAGGGGCGCAGGCGCTGGCAGATCGGCGCGATGTGCGACGAGAACAGCCCGTTGCTGCCGCATGGCGATCTCAAGCTGCTGCGCGACTTTGCAGCGACCGAGGAGTTTGTGCTCGAGCCCGGCGACATGCTCTATGTCCCACCCGGGGTGTCGCACAACGGCATCGCTTTGGGCGACGATTGCATGACGCTGTCGATCGGCTTTCGTGCACCCTCGCGCGCCGAACTGATCGGCGACTGGAACGATCATCTGCTCGAGGACCTGAGCGAGGACGACCGCTATACCGACCCCGGCCTCGCGCTCCAGGCCAACCCCGGCGAGATCGGCGCCGATGCGCTCGATCGGCTGCAGGCGATGGTGCTCGAGGCGCTGGGCGACAAGCGGCGGTTCGCACGCTGGTTCGGCGCCGCCAGCAGCACGCGCAAGTATCCCGATATCGATTGGCGCCCCGAAGAGCCGCTGAGCCTTGACGATATCCGAGAGGCTATCGAGCAGCAGATGGAGCTTCAGCGCAATCCCGCCAGCCGGTTTGCCTTTGTGCGCGAAGGTCGCGATGCGCTGATGCTGTTCGTTGACGGCGAAACGTTCGAATGCGGAGCGGAGACTTACGCGCTCGCCGAGGCGATCTGCGCCAACGACAGCCTCACGCTCGACACCGTGAGCGATGCTGCGTGCGAACTGCTGCTGACGCTGGGCAACATGGGTAGCGTCGCGTTTGTTGACGACGACGAAGATGGGGACGACGCGGACGGCTGATCAGCCCGCATCCACCTCGCGCCACTGGCCGAGCGGCAATGCATCGAGCGACCACGGCCCCACTGCCCAGCGCACCAGCCTGAGCGTGGGAAAGCCCACCGCTGCGGTCATCCGCCGCACCTGCCGGTTGCGGCCCTCGCGGATGGTGAGACTGATCCAGCCATCGGTGACGGTCTTGCGGAAGCGCACGGGCGGATCGCGCGGCCACAGATCGGGGTCGGCAATCGCGCTCGCCTCGGCGGGGCGGGTCATGCCGTCCTGCAATTGCACACCATTGCGCAGGGCTGCGAGCGCGTCCTCGGTAATCGTGCCTTCGACCTGCACCAGATAGGTCTTCGCCATCTTGAATTTGGGATCGGCGATTCTGGCCTGCAGGCGACCGTCGGCGGTAAGCAGCACCAGCCCCTCGCTGTCATGATCGAGCCGCCCGGCGGGGTAAACGCCCGGAACGTCGACGAAATCCGCCAGAGTCGGGCGGTCGCCATCCCGGCTGAACTGGCAGATCACGCCATGGGGTTTGTTGAACTGGATGAGCCGGGACAAGGAGATGCGACTTTCTGCGCTGCAAGGGTGGCGTAATCGCCCAAGGCTTGGCACATGGGTGCATCGCACAACAACCATAATCGAGAGAGGCACTTTCATGACCCTTCCCCAAAGTTACCTGCAAATGATCTCCACCGTCAGCGCCGAAGGCGAACTGACCATGGAATTGGTCGAAAAGCCCATGCCCGAGCTTGGCGACGACGAGGTCCTGATCCGCGTCGAGGCCACCCCGATCAATCCGTCGGATCAGGGCGTGATGTTCGGCTGGGCCAGCATGGCCAAGGCGGCCTCTTCGGGCACCGGAGCACACACACGGCTCACCGCTCCCGTCTCGCCGCAGGGCATGGGCGTGATGAAGGCGCGCGTCGGACAGCAGCTGCCCGTGGGCAATGAGGGCGCAGGCACGGTCGTGGCTGCAGGCTCTGGCGACTATGCGCAGAGCCTGATGGGCAAGGTCGTCGCGGTGATGGGCGGCGGCATGTACGCGCAATATCGCAAGGCGCCCGCGATGATGTGCCTGCCGCTCAAGGATGGCCACACCGCGCGCGACGGAGCCTCGTGCTTCGTCAACCCGCTGACCGCGCTGTCGATGGTCGAGACGATGCGGATGGAAGGCCACACCGCCTTGGTCCATACCGCTGCCGCCTCGAACCTCGGCCAGATGCTCAACCGCATCTGCGCAGCCGATGCCGTCGAGCTGGTCAACATCGTGCGCAAGCCCGAACAGGCGCAGCTGCTGCGCGATATGGGCGCAAAGCATATCGTCGATTCGAGCAGCGAGAGCTTCAAGGCCGATCTGGTCGATGCCATCCACGCCACCGGCGCAACGCTGGCGTTCGATGCGACGGGCGGCGGCGAGCTCGCGTCCAACATCCTGGCTGCGATGGAAGCTGCCGCGGCACGCACCCCGGGCGCCTACAGCATCTATGGTTCGGTCAAGCACAAGCAGGTCTATCTCTATGGCGGGCTGGACACCTCGCCCACCGTGCTCAACCGAGCCTATGGCATGGCCTGGGGCGTGGGCGGCTGGCTGCTGCCCAACTTCCTTGCCAAGGCGGGCGGCGATGTCGCCATGCGTCTGCGCGCACGGGTGGCAGACGAGCTCAAGACCACCTTTGCCAGCCATTATACCGACGAACTTTCGCTCGAGCAGGCGCTGCAGGCGGATGTGGTCGCGCGCTATTATGCCAAGACCACGGGCGAGAAGTTCCTGATCTGCCCGCAGAAGTAATCCGTCCCGGCGCAGGCGGGCAGGGGACATCTCTTGCCCGCCTGCCGCCGAGCCCCATATACAGATGATCAGTACGTCGGGGCATTTTCTCCCCATCGTCATTCCCGCTTACTCGGGAATCCCGCTTTCTCGAAAACCTTGGCGCAGAAGCGGGACCCCCGCTTTCGCGTGGGTGACGAAATCTTTGGCGCAGAGCGCGCTGCATGCCGCTAGAGGCAGTGGCTCGTTCAACAAACCCTGCTGCAACATGAACGATCCTTCCACAATCTGTTCACCTTCGCTCCCTTAAACATGAACACAACGGATGGCGAATCGGCGCTGTCCCGGTCTCTAGGGAGACAGATTATGAAGAAGTTTCTTTTTGCTGCTGCCGCTGCCGGTGCAGTCACCCTTTCCGCAGCGCCCGCCATGGCGGCTCCGCTCACCCACTCGGCGCCCAGCGCCGCCTCGGCTTACGGCGTGACCCATCAGGCGCCCATCGCGCATCAGTGGCGCGGTTATGACAATGACTGGCAGCGCCGCGGTTACGACAACGACCGCTATTACGGTCGCGAAGGTCGCTGGGACGATCGCAACGATCGTCGCTTCGACCGCAGGTTGGACCGTCGCGCGGTGCGCGGCTGGAACGGGCAGTCCTGGCGCGGAAACGACGGCCGGTATTACTGCCGCCGTGACAACGGCACCACCGGCCTGCTGATCGGCGGCGCGGCAGGGGCCCTTGCCGGCAGCGAGATCGCAGGACGCGGTGACCGCACCGTCGGCGCGATCATCGGCGGCATCGGCGGCGCTTTGCTCGGCCGCACGATCGATCGCAACAGCGGCAACGGCTACAGCTGCCGCTAACCAGCTTTCGCCCATGCTCTTGTCATGAGAGCAAGGTGAACGGGGAGACCCCTCTCCGCCGCAAGGCGGGGAGGGGTTTCGCGTTTGTGGGCCACGGCTTGCCAACCGGCGTGGCGCTGCCTATCCCCGCAGCCTCAGACACAGCCGGGAGGATGCGCGATGATCAACGGACCGATACTGGTGACCCAGCGCCTGATCCTGCGCCCGCCGGGCCCCGAGGACTTCGAGGCCTGGGCTCAATTTTCGGCCGATGAAGAGACGATGCGCTATCTGGGCGGGGTGCAGCCGCGCGCGGTGGCATGGCGCGGACTGTGCTCGATGGCGGGCGCCTGGCACATTCGCGGCTTTGCCATGTTCTCGCTGATCACCCGCGACACCGGCCAGTGGATCGGCCGCATCGGTCCGTGGCAGCCCGATGGCTGGCCGGGCACCGAAGTCGGCTGGGGGGTCATGCGCAGCCATGCAGGCAAGGGGTATGCGCTCGAAGCCGCGGTCGCGACGATCGATTATGCGTTCGATCTGCTGGGCTGGGACACCGTGATCCATACCATCGATCCCGACAACGCGGCCTCGATCGCGCTCGCAGAAAGGCTGGGTTCGAGCAACCAGGGCCCGACCCGGCTGCCCGAGCCGTATCAGGAATTTCCGGTCGACAGCTATGGCCAGTCCAAGGCCGAGTGGCAGGAAAACCGCAAGAAATTTGTCCGATACTGAAACGGCTTGCGGGCGAATCCCGGTTTGGGACAGGCTGGGGCGTCAAAGCAGAGGGGTTAACCCTCTTTTGCCGGGACAGCCTTGCGCCAAGCCGGGCATGGCTAACAGAATGCTAAGAGCCTTGTCCTAAAGCGACGGGCTTCTGTTTGATGATGAGGACTTCTGCCATGGCACACCGTTCCTTCGCGATGTCGCGCAATCTGCTGGCTTTGGGCGCCGCAACCCTGGTGCTGGCCGCCTGCCAGAATGCCGACGACACCGCCGCGCAGAACGAGGATGCAGCTTTGCTCGCCGATGCCGCCGATCCTGCGATGAAGGGTGCGCTCGAGGACCAGATCCTCGTCGATCCCGATCTGGTCGACAAATCCAACCGCAACGCCGTGCTCGCCGAGGGCAGCGATGGCTCGGTGCCGTCGGCCGGCATTCCCAAGGGCCAGCTTGCCGCGGTCGAGAAGGCCGCCGCCGCCGCGATCGGCCCGCGCGGCCTGATGAAGGCGCCGGAGCCCAAGAAGGTCGCGGACGAAGAGTGCAAGGATTGCAACCAGGGCAGCACGCTGGGCGCCAAGGCCGCGCAGCAGAGCGGCGCATGCACCGGCAAACTCGATTACGCGATGACCTGGGCCAACCGCATGCCGTCCGACTTCGCGATCTATCCGCGCGCCAATGTGAAAGAGGCCGCCGGCATCGACAAGGGCCAGTGCAACATCCGCGTGGTCAACTTCACCACGCCCGCCGCGCTCAAGAACGTGGTCGATTTCTATTACACCAAGGCACGGCGCGGCGGCTATTCGGCCGAGTACCAGCTGCGCGGCGCCGACCATGTGCTGGGCGGCACCAAGGGCGAGGCGGCCTATGTGCTGTTCCTCAAGCCGATGGCCAATGGCGGCACCGAAGTGGATATCGTCGCGAATGGCGGCCGGTGATTTCAAACGTCAGGAATAGCATTTAAGTCGTCATTCCCGCGAACGCGGGAATCCCGCTTCTGACTGATCGTTGGCAAAAGCGGGACCCCCGCGTGCGCGGGGGTGACGCTAGAGCAGAGTTGTTTCAACCGGCCTCGCCAGGATGCGGAACGGCGGTTGGCGTCCCACCCATTCCCGGCATTTCCTTGATATACAGATCCCGCTGCGGGAACGGGATCTCGATGGCGTGTTCCTGGAACAGGTTCCACACCCGCATCAGCACGTCGCCGCGGATGTTGCCCATGCCGCCTTCGGGGTCGGAAATCCACGCGCGGATTTCCCAGTTGACCGAATTGTCGCCAAAATCGGTCATCCAGATGCGGGGCACGGGGTCCTTGAGCACGCGCGGCGATTCATCGACCGCGCGGTAGAGCAGTTCCTGCACCAGCTGCATGTCGCTGGTATAGGCGACCCCCACCGGGATGCGCATGCGCACGTTGCGGTCCGAATAGGACCAGTTCTCGACCGCAGTGGTCATCAGGTCCTCGTTCGGGATAAGGTGCTCCTTGCCGTCGCGGGTGATCACCGAGACCGCGCGCACGCCGATCTTGTTCACCCAGCCGAAGCTGTCGCCCACCGCGATGACATCGCCCGGCTTGATCGACCGGTCGAGCAGCAGGATGATGCCTGCAAACAGGTTGCCGATGGTCTTTTGCAGCCCGAAACCGATCGCGAGGCCGAACGCCCCGGAGAAGAAGCTGAGCGCGGTCAGATCGATCCCCAGCGCATCGATGCCGATGAAGAAGGCGATGACGATTACCACGACGCCCGCGATCTTTTGCCCGAGCAGCTTCTGCGTCGGGTCGAGCCCGTCGCTGCTGCCGATGATGTGCCCGGCGATGCGGTTGACGACGCGGGCGGCGGTGTACAGCACCAGCACCGTGACCGCGATCGTGACTACCCAAAGCAGCGAGAACCGCTTCTGCCCGAGGTTGAAGCCCACCCGGTCCATCGCGATGGTGATCGGATCGAGGCCGCCGAACATGCTGGCGAGGATCGAGACCAAGGTCGCCAGCCCCAGGAACGTGCCCAACCAGTCGGGCATTCGCACACCGCGCACGAGGTCGTTGACGAACAGCGCCAGCGAGATCGCCAGCGTGAGCCCGAAGACGACCGAGGCGATCAGGCTCCAGTCGTTGAGGTTGAGCGCCATGCCGATCAGCATCGCGGTGGTGAAGCGGCGCACCATGTCGCGGATGCGGCGCCGTGCGAGCGGGCTTTCATAGCCTGCGCGCCGTTCCCATATTGCGGCGAGCCGCAGATAGACGAGGCGGCTGAGCCCCCAGCCGACGATCAGCGCGGTGGTCGCGATCAGCGCGGCTAGCACGCCTTCGACATATTGCAGGTCATCGGGGCGGCGGATCCATCCCCAACGCAGAAAAGCTGTCGTGATCGCCTCGTTCATGCCGTCATGGTAAACGCTACCAGCCCCTTGGCAAGGTCGGCGATCAGGTCGTCGGGGTCTTCCAGACCGATGTGCAGGCGCACGACCAGTGCGTTGGGCTCGCCTGCGGGCGGCCAGGATGTCGCGCTGCGGCAGCGCGCCGGATCGACCGGGATCGCCAGGCTTTCGAACCCGCCCCAGCTATAGCCGATGCCGAACAATGTCAGCGTGTCGATCAGCGCTGCACGCGCCGCATCGCTGCCGCCATTCAGCACGAACGAGAACAGCCCTGACGAGCCGGTAAAATCGCGTTGCCATACTTCGTGGCCGGGGCAGGAGGGGAGTGCGGGGTGAAGCACGCGCGCGACCTGGGGCTGCGCGTCCAGCCAGCGCGCGATCTTGAGCGCCGAAGCCTGATGCTGGCGCAGCCGCACGTCGAGCGTCCGCAATCCGCGCAGCGCCAGCCACGCATCGTCGGGCGAGACGACCGTGCCCAGCGCCTGCGCAGTCTGGCGCAGCCGGGGATAGAACCGCTCGGTGGTGGTGACCGATCCCAGCATCACGTCCGAATGGCCGACGATGTACTTGGTGCAGGCCAGAATGCTCATGTCTGCGCCCAGCGCCAGCGCGGGCATGAAATGCCCGGTCGCCCAGGTGTTGTCGATCAGCAGCGCGATATCGGGGTTGGCCGTGCGCGCCGCTGAGCAGATCGCGGGGACATCCTGCACCTCGAAGGTCAGGCTGCCCGGGCTTTCCATCAGGATCGCGCGGGTCCGCTCGCAGATCAGCGCTGAAACCCCCGCACCGATGGTGGGGTCGTAATAGCGGGTTTCGATCCCGAAGCGCCTGAGAAATCCGTCGGCAAAATTGCGCGACGGATCATAGGCGCTGTCGGTCATCAGCAGCACGTCGCCGGGCGACAGCACGCTGAGCAGCGCGCCGGTGATCGCCGCAACGCCCGAAGGGTAGAGCATCGTGCCATGCCCGCCGGGCTCGAGCGCGGTCAGCGCTTCGGCCAGCGCCCATTGGGTGGGAGAGCCGCGGCGGCCGTAGAAAAAGCGGCCGTCTTCGTTGGTCTTGGGGCCGGACTTGAGCGCGGCGGTATCGGGATAGAGATGCGTGCTGGCGCGCCACACCGGCGGACTGACGACCGCGCCCGGCTGGTCCGCCGTGCCCGTCCACTCCGCGCGCCGACCGCCGGTAACGAGGCGCGTGGCGGGCGATTGCGGGTCGGTGGGCTTGGGCATGTGCTACCTCCGCCCTCTCCCCTTGCGGGAGAGGGCAACGAGACTTGGTCCGCCTGGGCGGGCCTAATCGCAGTGGAAGAGGGGGCGGGCCCTCTCCAACGTCGCCCAGGCAGCAATTTGCCAAGGCGTTGGTATCCTCTCCCGTAAAGGGAGAGGATAAATCCGTGTCACCCCAGCGCCTTGGGGGTATCGTTATCGGCACCCCATTCGCTCCAGCTGCCGTCGTACAGCGCAACATCGGTCTTGCCGAGCAGGTGCGCGCCGAAGGCGACCACGCTGGCGGTCATGCCCGAGCCGCAGGTGGTGACCACCGGCTTGTCGAGATCGACACCGGCAGCCTCGAACGCAGCCTTGAGGTCGTCGCCCGTCTTCCAGGTGCCATTGGGGTTGAACAGGGAGCTGTGCGGCAAATTGACCGCACCGGGAATGTGGCCTGCGGCGATCCCGGGGCGCGGATCGGGCTCGGCACCGGTGAAGCGGGCGGCAGGGCGCGCATCGACGACCTGTTCGCCTTTGCTGTGCAGGTTGCCCAGCATGTCGGCCTTGGTGCGGACGTTCTTCTTGTCTTCCCACACGGTGAAGTGGCGGTGACGCAGCGTTTCCTTGCCGGTCTTGATCGGGCGGCTTTCGGCCTTCCACTTGGCGATGCCGCCATCGAGGATCGCGACCGCGTGCGCGCCGAACATGGTGAGCATGAACCAGGCGCGGGCAGAGGACTTCAGCGGACTGTCGTCATAGAGCACGATGCGGCTGCCATCGCCCAGGCCGAGCGACTGCATGCGGCTGGCGAATTTCTCGGCAGGTGGCAGGGTGTTGTCGATGGGCGAGTTGCTGTCGACCAGCTCCTCGAGGTCCATGAACACCGCGCCCGGAATGTGACCGGCTTCATATTCGGCAAGCGCGCTGCGACCGGTGTCGGGCAGGAACTTGGACGCATCGACGATGCGAAGATCAGAGGCGCCCATTTCGTTGGCGAGCCATTCGGTTGAAACCAGCGAATCCATGTTTGTGTCTCCCTCTGCGAGTCTGCGCCCTTATTGGCTTTTTCCCGCCTTTTTAGACGGGAAACCCGGCTGGTTGCTCAGCCGGGATGCCGTGTTTTTGTTGCGCTGCACCATCAACATTATCGTGTCGGGCAGGGCGCGTCGAGTCGCAACGGGAACGAGGCGCCAGTTTTTTTGCATATGTTGCAATCATGTGCATCGATGGTGGCGGTGCCGCGCGCAGGGCGATAGGGGTGGCATCGCATTCATCAGGAGCCAGGTGCCACCATGCGTATTTTGTTGACCAACGATGATGGCGTGAACGCGCCGGGGCTTGAGGTGCTGATCCGGATCGCCGCAGCGCTATCCGACGATGTCTGGATCGTGGCGCCGGCAGAGGAGCAATCGGGGGCGGGCCATTCGCTCACGCTGACCCGTCCGCTGCGCGTGCACACTCATGGCCCGAAGCACTTTTCGGTCACCGGCACGCCGACCGATGCGGTGATGATGGCGGTCGCCCGGCTGATGCAGGACACCCCGCCCGATCTCATTCTGTCCGGGGTCAACCGCGGCGCCAATCTGGGCGAGGACGTGACCTATTCGGGGACCGTCTCTGCCGCGATGGAAGGCGCGCTGGCAGGCATCCCGTCGATCGCGCTCAGCCAGGTCTATGCCCGCGAAGGCGCCGGGCTCGACGTCTCGTTCGACGCTGCCGCCGCCTGGGGCGAGAAGGTGTTGCGTCCGATCATTGCCCAGCCGATGCCTGCGCGCACGCTGATCAACATCAACTTCCCCGCGATCCCGGCCGATCAGGTGCGCGGCGTGCGCGTGGTCGCCCAGGGTTTTCGTGATTACGGACGGCTCAAGATCGTCACCAACACTGATCCGCGCGGGTTCGAATATCACTGGTTCGCGCTGGGTGCGGTCGAGCAGACCCCCGCGCACAGCACCGATCTCGAGGCGGTGCGCGACGGCTATGTCGCGGTGACGCCGCTGCACCTGGACCTGACGCATTATGAATCCATGGGCGCGCTGGGTTCGGCTCTGTCCGCAACATTTGATAAGAATTGAAGTCGCAACCGGCGGTTTGCGCCGCGTAAGCAGTGGTAAAGCGTAAAGTTCATGCTAGAAGTTGACGTCATGGCGAGGGGTGAAACGCGCAGTCTTGTCAGGTCCGCAGCGGCCTGGTCCGCAGCTCTGGGCGCAATCGCGCTTTCCGGCTGCATCCCCGGCGGGGTCAGCCAACAGGGCATGCAGCCCGAGATCACCGAGGCCGGGACCCAGGCGAGGCCGCCGTCCGAGCCAGAGGTCGTCGGCAGCGACGCCCCGGTGTGGACAAGCCGCAGCGTCAGCCCCAGCGCATCGGATGTCATCGGCACGGTCTATGTTGTGCAGCCGGGAGATACGCTGCGCGGCATCGGCAACCGCACCGGCGCGGGATCGGAAGCGATCGCCGCCGCTAACGACCTCAGCGCGCCTTATATGCTGCGTCCCGGGCAGCAACTGAACATCCCCGGTGGACGCTATCATGCGGTCGCGCAGGGCGAGACCGGGATCGCCATCGCGCACGCTTATGGTGTCGCGTGGAGCGATATCGTCGCGCTCAATGGCCTCACCGAACCGTATATCCTGCGCATCGGCCAGCGGCTCAAGCTGCCCGCAGGTGCCACCGCGATCGCGGCTGCGCCCGCCGGCTTCGGCCCGAGCGCCGCGGCCTCCTCGAAGCCGAGCCGGATCGGAGCGCTGGTGGTGAACATCGACGACGTGGTCACCGGCAGCCAGCCCGCGATTGCCGAAGGAACGCCTGTGCCTGCAGCGAAGGCAGCGCGCGCGCCTGTCTCTGCCGCGGTCCCGGTCTCGGTGCCAAAAGCCTTTGCGGGCAAGTTCAACTGGCCGATCACCGGCCCGCTGCTCACCCGCTACGGCCCGGTCGGCAAGGGTCAGATCAGCAACGGCATTGACATCACCACCACGCGCGGCGCTCCATTCCGTGCAGCCGCCGATGGTGTGGTCAGCTATGCCGGAAGCGAGGTCGCGATCTATGGCGGACTGATCCTGATCAGCCATGGCGATGGCTGGGTCAGCGCCTATGGCCATGCCGAGCGGATCGATGTCACGCGCGGACAGGCGGTCAAGGCCGGGCAGGTGCTGGGCGCTGCGGGGCAGAGCGGCTTTGCCGACACTCCCAAGCTGCATTTCGAGCTGCGCAAGGACCGCAAGCCTGTCGATCCGCTGCTGTACCTGCCCAGGAGCTGATTGCAGGCATGGCCGACAGCGACATCAAGCCAAGGGCGCTGCTGAAACGCGCCGCGCGTCTGCCGGTGCTGGCGGATGTCGCCCTGCGGCTGGGCTTCGCGTTCTTCCTGATCGGGCTGGTCATCCTCATCCATTGGCTCGACCGCGCGGGGCTCAAGGACAATTACGACAACGAGATCAGCTTTCTCGATGTCGTCTATTTCACGATGATCTCGGTCACCACCACCGGCTTTGGCGATATCGCGCCGGTTTCCGACCGCTCGCGCCTGATCGAATCGGTGATCGTCACGCCGGTGCGGATCGCGGTGATTTTCATCTTCGTGGGCACCGCCTATAGTTTCGTCCTCAAGCGCACATGGGAAAAATGGCAGATGAGCAGGATCCAGCAGCGCCTGACCGGGCATATCGTCGTGCTGGGCTTCGGCACCAGCAACACCGAGGCCGTGCGCGAACTGATCTCGCGCGGCACCGAGCCCGGTTGCATCGTGGTGATCGACCAGCATGAGCCATCGCTCGCCCGGGCCGAAGCCATGGGGTGCAACGTGCTCAATGCCGATGCGACGCGCGACGAAACCTTGCGGGATGTCCACATCGACCGGGCCTGCTCGGCGATCGTCTCGGCCGGGCGTGACGATACCTCGATCCTGATCGTGCTGACGATCCGCCATCTGGCCCCCGACGTGCCGATCAGCGTGGTGGTGCGCGCGGCCGACAACGAGCTGCTGGCACGGCAGGCGGGGGCCAACACCGTGATCAACCCGGTGAGCTTCGCCGGATTGCTGCTCGCGGGCTCGTGCCAGGGCCCGCATATCAGCAGCTACCTGGCGGACCTTGCCTCGTCGAGCGGACGGGTGGTGCTGATCGAGCGGATGGTGCGCCCCGAGGAGGTCGGCCTGCCGCTCAAGGACATCAAGGATGGCGTGGGCGTGCGCATCTATCGCGATGGCAAGCCCTACGGCTTCTGGGACGATGAAAGCGCCAGCCTGTCCGCCGGAGACCTGGTGGTCGTGATCACCCAGGGCGATGGCCGCCCGCCGGTGACGATGGCGAACGATTGAGGGGCCGAATTCGGTGCTGAATTTCTGCCTTACCGCTTGCTGGCGGGGAGAGGAGTAGCGCGGCGCGCCTGCGTTCCGGGTGTCAGTCGCCGCCGCAGCCTCCGCCGCAGCCGCTGCACCCGCTGTCACCGCCCGAGTCGCTCCCGCTGTCGCTGTCTGCGCCGCCGTCCCAGTCGCCATCCGCGCCGCTGCCGCCGAAATCGCCTCCGCCAGCCATGAACGCCGCGCCGCCTGCTGCGGCTGCGCCAGGGCCCGCGCCTCCGCCCGACCAGCTGTCGAAGATCGCGCCCGATCCGTCCGAGCTGTCAGTCGACCCGCGCCGGGCATTGCGTGTGCGCAAGGCATCCTGTTGCGGCGCGCCACGTCGTGCGCGCAACCGGCGGATGATGCTGGCCATGACGGCGATCCCGATGAAAATCAGCAAAACCAGCCCGAAAAAGCCGAGATCGGAGC
This sequence comes from Blastomonas fulva, assembly GCF_003431825.1. GTDB lineage: Bacteria > Pseudomonadota > Alphaproteobacteria > Sphingomonadales > Sphingomonadaceae > Blastomonas > Blastomonas fulva. The sequence goes on from NZ_CP020083.1 coordinate 2,410,532, forward strand.
GTTGAACGCCGTTGAAGAACGACTGGAATACTGGCGATCCTTGCACGACGGCGGTGTCTGCTGCCAGCGCGGTGCAGGCCGCAAGCAGCGCCGCGCCTCCTGCCAGCGCCGCAACCGAGACCGATCGCCGCGGCAGCACGAAGTTTCGTGACCGGTCGACCCATTGATACCGCGTCCCGAAGCGCAGCTCGGCAGCCGGCCAGATCTCTGCCGGGGGCTCGGCACCGAAGGTGTCGCGATAGCGTGCCAGGGTCTGGGCATAATGGCTGCGATACTTGCGCCCCTCGGCGCCCCCGCCTGCGGTGGGGCCATGGTGCAGCGGGCGCCCGATGATCCGAGCGCACAGCTCGCCCCAGTAATGGCGGGTATAGGCCAGATGCAGGTGCCAGGCCTGATCGACCTGGTCCGACGGGGTGACCGGCGATGTGCCTGTCGCGGCGAGATACAGGAAGCGCTTGTACTCCTCGACCACCGCGGCGGCATGCCGGCGCGACCAGCCGTTTTCCCGCGCGAGCCTTTTGGTAAAGGTCAGCGAGGCACCCGCAGGCTCGATGCGCATTGCATCCAGCGCCCGCCAGATCGAATCGTCGATGGTGCCCATAACCGCCCTCCCGCTGTCGTGGAAGAAGCAGGCTATACCGGAAGCGGGCGACCGGCAATCCAGGATGTAAAATGGAGCGGAACGCAAAACGGGGCCACCCGCGCATGTGCGGATGGCCCCGTTCTTACGTGTTCAGCTCCTGGCCGGGATCAGCGGCGGATGCGGGCGCGGTTTTCCAGATCGGTCAGACGACGCTCGACATAGGCACGCTCGTCCGCGGTGGCGTTCATGCGGGCATAGGCCGCTTCCAGCCGCGAGATATCCTCATGCTCGACCCGAAGCTGTGCCTGCGCGCTGGCCGACAGGCCGCTCGAGGGCAGGGCGCGGGCGATCGCATCGAGGCGTGCACGCGGGGTCTGCGTGGTGTTGCCGCCGCCGCTGTTGACCATGTCGCCAACCCGCGCATCGAGCGCTTCGAGCCTGGTGTACAGGTCGTCGCGCTCCTGCTCGGTTACCCGGCCATCGCGCAGATAGTTCGCTTCGGTGCGGACAAGCGATGCATAATCGGTCTTGAGCCGGGCACCTGCCACGCGCGTGATGCGGCGCGAGGACACCTGCGCATCGACGCGCTGGTAGAATTCGCTCTGGCCATCGGCGATCGAGATGCCGATGTCGTTGCCCGGGTCATTGGCATAGCCGCCATCGGTGATCACCTGGGTCAGCTCGGTATAGCGTTCCGCAAGCTCGGCCTGCTCCTGCCGCGTGAAGCGGCGATCGGCGCCGTAGCGCGCTTCGAGCTGGACCAGATCGTAATAGTCGGACTTGAGCTGCGCGCCGGTGCGTTGGTCGATGGTGCGCGCGCGCACCTCGGAATCGATCCGGCTTTCGAACTGTCCGCGCTGCGTCGCCAGCGGGGTGCGGCCCAGCGACCATTGTGCCTCGATCGAGCCTGTCGATCCGGTGCGATCACCGAACAGCGCGCCGAAGATCGAGTTCAGACGCTCCTGCTGGCGCGAAGGCTGCTGATCGTTGGTGGTGTTGGTCTGCGCAAAGGCCGCGCTGCTGCTCAGCATTAGGGCAGCGGCGGCGGTAGCGGTATAGAATGACTTCATTGGGGCGATCCTTATCGGTTGGTCCACCCTGTACGTGCGACCAATGGAAGGGTTGCCTTGATGTTAACTCCGCCAGGCGGCGCTGATTCAGCTGGCGAGGCCGGATTTCAACATGGTGATCACGCTGTCCTGCGAGTCGACGAGGGCCAGCACATGGCTGCGGGTCTGTTCGACCTGCGCGGCACCGCCCGCTTTGATCTCGCCCGCCGCTTCCTTTTCCAGCCGCGCAACATACAGGACTTCCAGATCCCCCAGCAGCTGGGTGAGCTCGCGCCGCGGGGCATCCAGCGCGCTGATCCGGGTCTGTGCCACCGACCAGGCTTCGCTGCCGACGCTGGCGTTCTTGGCGGCTGCTACCGCCTGCTGCGCGGCGGAGCGCGCCATAGCGAAATCAGCTTCGGCCTTGTCGGCGCGGGCCAGCAGCGCGGTCAGATCGCGCGCCAGTGCGGGGTCGGTGACGGATTCGATCGGCGGGGGCGGGGCCTTGGCCTCGGCCTGCCGGTCGCGCAGCTCGACATCGCGCCGCGCCAGCGAGGGGCGATCGGCCATCGGTTCGAGGCAGCCGCCCAGCAGGGCAGTGAGGCTGAGCGAGAGCGACAGCAGCGAGGAGGAGGCAACATGTTTCATGGCCAATCCATCTACGGGAGGCGAGGGCGTGTCGCAATGCTTATGGGCTTGTCATCCTGGCGGACTCAGGGCTAAGAGAGCGTCGATTGTCAGGTGGGCAACGGCCAAAAAAGCCGCTGCCATGGTTGACAGCCCCGGCAGTTTCACCTAACGGGCATGGCTTTCCGGCGCGGGACATCCCGTCGCAGGGCAGCGGTTTTCACTCTGCTGATTCGGTTCTGGCAACAGTCGGGTCAAAGGTTTGGATATCGCAAATTGCGTGCCCGGAACCGATTTGAAGCAAACAGAAACGAGACAACCCATGTTCGCTATCGTGCGCACAGGCGGCAAGCAGTATCGCGTTGCAGCCGGAGATAAAATCGCAGTGGAAAAGCTGGCCGGAGAGGCTGGCGACGTCATCGCATTGAGTGACGTTCTGCTCGCCGGCGACGGTGGCGAATCCAAGGATCTGGCCGGTGTGGTCGTCTCTGCCGAGATCATCGCGCAGGCGAAGGCCGACAAGGTCGTGATCTTCAAGAAGAAGCGTCGCCACAACTATCGTCGCAAGCTCGGCCATCGCCAGCAGCACACGATCCTGCGCATTCTGGGCGTTGGCGAAGCAGTGAAGGCAGCGCCTAAGAAGGCCGCCGCCAAGACCGAAGCACCGGTGGAAGCCGCTGCAGACGCACCCGCCGCTGAGGCTGCTCCCAAAAAGGCTCCGGCCAAGAAGGCAGCACCGAAGAAGGCCGCCGCCAAGCCCGAAGCCGATTCGTCGGCCGACAACGCCTGATAGCGCGCGCACAAGGAGTTTTGAAAAATGGCACATAAGAAAGCTGGCGGTTCGTCGCGCAACGGTCGTGATTCCGCAGGTCGCCGTCTTGGCGTGAAGAAGTTCGGTGGCGAGCCGGTGATTGGTGGCAACATCATTATCCGCCAGCGCGGAACCAAGGTCTATGCCGGCGCCAATGTCGGCATGGGCAAGGACCATACCCTGTTTGCGCTCACCGAAGGCCGCGTGAAGTTTCACGAAGGCCGCCTTGGCCGCAAATATGTATCGGTCGTGGCCGAAGCCATGGCGATGGCCGCCGAATAACGGACGATCGATGACGGGTCGTCCTTCACAGGGATGACCCCGGCCGGTGCCGAGCACCGGACCAGATGACAGGGAGATGGGGTCCGTCCCATCTCCCTTTCTTTTTGTCTCCCTGTCACGGCTTTGACTCGAGCCTGTCACCTTCGGGTGGCATGGGCGCGGGTAACACAGGAGAGACATAATGTTTGCAAGAACGCAAAGATTGTTGCTGCGGCCAGTCTGGCCCGAAGATGCCGAAGGCCTGTTCGCGGCGCTGAACGATCAGGGAATCGTGTGCAATCTCGCCCGCGCGCCCTGGCCCTATTCGCGCGAAGACGCGCAGGCCTTCGCCGCGCGCACCCAGGATCCCCGCTATCCGCACTTCCTGCTCACTTTGCCGGGCGATGCCGGGCAGACGCTGGTCGGCAGCTGCGGCCTTGGGGAACGCGATGGCGAGGCAGAGCTCGGCTACTGGATCGCGCGGGAGCATTGGGGGCAGGGTTATGCCACCGAGGCGGCGCGCGCGGTCATCGCCAACGCCTGGATGCTGGGCCACCGGCGTCTGGTCGCCAGCCATTATATCGACAATCCAGCGTCTGGCGCGGTGCTGCGGCGGCTTGGCTTCCGTCCCACCGGCATCACCCGCCCGCGCTTCAGCGCAGGCCGGGGCTATGACGCGATGGCGAGCGAATATGCTCTGGAAAGCGACATGGCGGAGGTGGAACGACCGCTGGCGGCGTGAAGGTTAATTCTCCCCTCCCGCAAGAGGGAGGGGAGAGGTAATGGGGTAACCCCCTATTTCTTCACTGCAAAGCAGGCCTGGCCGGATTTCGCGACGCTGTCGCAGGCCTTTTTCGCGGCGGCCTGGGTGGCGAAGGGGCCTGCCTGCAGCCGGGTGACCGCGCCGGCCTTGACCAGATAGGGCTGCAATCCGCTGAGCGCGGCGTTCTGGCGTTCGAGGCCGGACCACAGGCCACGTGCGCGGCCTTCGTCGCTGAACGCGCCAAGCTGGATACGCCAGTCACCGCTCGCGGCGACGGCAGGCGCGGCGCTTGCGGCAGCAACAGGAGCGGCAACCGGTGCCCTGGCGGGCGCCTGGGCTGGCATCGAGGCCGGTGCGGTGGCCCGCGGCGCCGGGGCCGAGGTCGAGCCCGAAGGCGCACCCATGGTTGCGAAGTCCACGCCCGCGCTGGCAGCCGTGCCGGTCGGGCTGGAGGGGATGGCAGGGATCACCGAGCCGTTGACATTGGAGGGCGGCAGGCTGGTGGTCTGGATGGTCGAGCTCGATCCGGGCTTGCGCCGGTTTGGCGCGGCGGTCGGGCCCGCTGCTGCCATCACCGGTTTTGCGCTCGAGGTGGCTCCAGTGGCGGGATCGATGCCGAGCCCGGCAGCGGCGCCCGCGAGCTTCTGACGCTCGGCTGTGGCTTCGCGCTCAAGCTGGGCTGCAAGCTGCGTGCCCTTGGTGCGATCGGCAAGCGGGATGTACTTGTCCATCGTTGCCAGGCTGCGCGAGGCCTGGGGCAGGCCCTGCGCCGAAGCGCGGGTCATCAGCGCATAGGCGCGCACCCAGTCCTTCTCGGCGATATCGCCGTTGAACATCGCGGTACCCAGAACATATTGCGCGCGGGGCTCACCCCTGGCGGATGAGGCGCGGATATAGGGCATCGCCTCGTCGCGGCGGTTGTCCTGAAACAGCACCAGGCCGTAATTGTCCGCTGCCTGGATATGACCGCGATCGGCGGCCTTCTTGTACCAGCTTTCGGCGAGCTTCAGGTCCATCGGCACGCCGCGGCCCAATTTGTACGCCTGGCCCAGGTTGAACTGGGCATCGGGGTCGCCCTTGGCTGCGGGATCGCGCCATTCGGTGACGGCCTTGTCGAATTCGCCGCGCTCCCACGCATCGACCCCGGCCTTGACGTCGGCGAGCGCGGGCGTCGCCGTCCCCATCGCCAGCAGGGCGGTCGCCAGCATCAGGCGGGTGCGCGAAAATTTTGTGGAATGTGCCATGCGGGTCTTGCTCCATCGCATATGGTAAAGCCTCGGTTCGACCATATCAGGCCGGTTTTGCGCGGCAAGCGGGGCTTACCGGTCGTTACATGCGTAAATCGCTATACCTAACGACATATTAGCAAAGCGTTGATGACGCGATCAACCCGCACAAATGCGGCAGTATCCGGCAACTGCCCTATTCCGGCACAGCGCAGCGTTAACCCAAAATTAGGTGCCCCAGGCGCATTTTCACCCCTGACCGATTGGACCGAATAGGGGGTTTGAGTGCGCGTACTCGCTTTGGCATCTCAAAAAGGAGGATCCGGCAAGACGACCTTGTCGGGTCATCTCGCCGTGCAGGCGCAGCTGGCAGGCGATGGCCCGGTGGTGCTGATCGATATCGATCCGCAAGGTTCGCTGGCCGACTGGTGGAACGAGCGCGAGCCCGAATATCCGGCATTCGCGCAGACCACCGTGGCGCGCCTTCCCGCTGACCTCTCGATCCTGCGCCAGCAGGGGTTCAAGCTCGCGGTCATCGATACTCCGCCTGCGATCACCATGGCGATCCAGTCGGTGATCTCGGTCGCCGAGCTGATCGTGGTGCCGACCCGGCCCAGCCCGCACGATTTGCGCGCCGTGGGCGCGACCGTCGATCTTTGCGAGCGTGCGGGCAAGCCGCTGATCTTCGTCGTCAACGCCGCCACGCCCAAGGCCCGGATCACGTCCGAGGCCGCCGTCGCGCTGTCGCAGCACGGCACCGTCGCGCCGACGACGCTGCACCACCGCACCGATTTTGCCGCCTCGATGATCGACGGCCGCACCGTGATGGAGGTCGATCCCAACGGCAAGTCCGCCGCCGAGGTGCGCGCGCTGTGGACCTATATCTCCGACCGGCTCGAGAAGAACTTCCGCCGCACGGTTTTTGCCGTGCCCAATGCACCCGTGATCCCCGGTGCCATCCGCCCGATGGGTGGCTTCGGTCGCCGCGTGGCGGGATCGTAAGCGAGCACGGGGGCAAGGATGAGCTTTATGGCCGAACCCAAACCGATCGCGTCGCTTTCGTCCGGTCTGCTGGCGCGCAAGGGCGCCGCGCGCCCTGCCATGCGCCGCCAGGGGCTGGAAGGACTGGGCCAGATGGGCGGCATGCTGTCGCAGTCGCGCCCGGATGACGACTATACCGGACAGGACGATCTGGGCTGGAACGACATGGGCTATGATGTCGATCCGGCGCATGACGAGCATGCTCCAGATTATGGCAATCTGCTGGCAGGCGCGATCCCTGATGCGCCGGCTGCGAATGTCGCCGATCATGCCGCGGCAGTTGCTGCCGATGCGATGGCCCGGCCTTTGGTGCCCATCGTGCCTGATGTGGTGCGCCAACAGGCAGAGATTGCCGAGCGCATGACAGAGCCGGTCGCCGAAATGCCGGTCGAGCCCGAAGCCCAGGCTGAAGCCCAGACTGAAGCCGTGATCGAACAGCTCGAAGCTCCGGCCCAGGTGCTGTCGGTGCGCAAGCGCAAGGTGGCGGTCCCGGTGGATGCGGTCATCGCTGCGGTTCCGGCGGGTCGCCGCGCGGCCTTCACCCTGCGGCTAGACGCCGACCGCCATCTCAAGCTTCGGCTTGCCAGCGCGGTGACCGGCCAGTCGGCGCAGCAGCTGCTGACCGCGGCACTTGACGAATTGTTAACCAAAATACCCGAGATAGAGGACCTGGCTGGTCGCGTGCCGCGATCGGCAGGGCGTTGAAACTGATGAGCGGGTCGGGCCTGGCAAAGAGGGAAATGGCTATGACGAGCGGAACGAAGATGAACAGGGCACTGATGCTGAAACTGGCCGCATCGACCATTCTGGTCGGCAGCGTGCTGGTAAGCTGCTCGGCAAGCTCTGGCGGCGGCCGTCCGCAAAGCCTGTCCAGCAACGCCCAGAAGGCGCTTGACGCCGGCAAGCCCGAAAAGGCGCTGGCCAAGGCGGAAGCTGCCGTCGCGCTCGATCCCCGCAACGCCGATCTGCGCACGATGCTGGCGCAGGCCTATCTTGCCAACGGTCGGTTTTCCTCGGCGCGCCAGAGCCTTGACGATGCACTCGCGCTGGGCGACCAGAGCGCGCGCACGGTGATCAGCCTGGCGCTGATGCATGTTGCCGAAGGTCGCGGCCAGGCGGCGCAGGCGTTGCTGCGCGAACATCGTGATAGCATTCCCGCCAGCGATTATGGCCTGGCGATGGCACTGGCCGGAGACACCGCGCTCGGCGTCGACGTGCTCTCCGACCAGATCCGCAGCGGCGATAGCTCTTCCAAGGTCCGCCAGAACCTCGCTTTTGCCTATGCCCTTGATGGCCGCTGGCGCGAGGCGCAGCTGATGGTCGGACAGGATCTCGACCCCAAGGTCGCGCAGGAGCGCATCACCGAATGGGCGCGCATGGCGCACCCGCAGGCGCATGTTCAGCGCGTCGCATCGGTGCTGGGCGTTAGCCCGGTCGAATTTGACCCCGGTCAGCCGGTGCAGCTGGCGCTCTCCGCCACGCCGTCGATGGCGCAGACCGCAACCGAGATCGGCCAGCAGGCGATGGCGCAGGCTGCGCCCGCTGCCGGTCCGATCGAACTTCCCCCGGTTCAGGACAGCCCAATGGCGCTGGCTGGCGTCGAGGCCGCACCCGCGTCCGTCTATGCCGATGCCGCGCCGGTCGTTGTGGCCGCTGCCGAACCTGCAGAACAGCCGCGCGCCATGCTGGCACCGCTGATGGTGGTGCGCGAGATCGTGCAGCCGCTCCCGGGCAATTACCGCACCAAAGCGATCCGCAAGACGCGCGACGGCAGGGTCGTTCAAGTCGCCGCGCGCACACCGATCGTCGAGCAGGAGAGCCCCGTTCGCGCGGCTGCGCCAACGGTGGTCGCTGCCAAGGTTGTGGCTCCCAAAGCCGCCCAATCGCCTGCAGTCTTCCAGAAGGCCAGCTTCGCTCCGGTCAGCGGCGGCGCGTTTGCGGTGCAACTCGGCGTGTTCTCGAATCCGGCCAACGCCAATCGTGCCTGGGCTGGCTACAGCGCCAAGCACAAGGATCTGGCCTCGTTCTCCAAGGCTGCCGTGCCCGCCAATGTCGGCGGTCGCACCCTGCACCGTCTGACGGCCAACGGCTTTGCCGACGAAAAGAGCGCCCGTGCCATGTGCGCACAGGTCCGCTCTGCAGGGGGCGAGTGCATCATCGCCCGCGCGGTCCCGGCCAAGCCCGGCGGCACGCAGATTGCTGCACGCCGCTGAGAGGCGGCACGTCCATTCTTGCTGCTATTCCCGCGCAGGCGGGAATTTAGTCTGTGTTCTGAACTCGCGCCACAAACGGGACCCCCGCTTTGGCGGGAGTAACGAATCTGTGGTCTATTGGCGTTAAGCCCTCAGGCCTTCACCAGCCCGATTTCCACCAGCCGCTGGTGCAGATAGTCGTCCGCCAGGATCGGCTCGGGGTAACGATTGGGCGTTTCTGCGCTGATGCAGCCTTCGAGCGTGCGGATCGGAAAGTCCGAGCGCAGGTGGAGGAAGAACGGCATCGAATAGCGGCTGTACTTCGCCCGGTCGCCCGCAGGGTTGCGCACGCGGTGCGTGGTCGAGGGCAGGGCGTGGTTAGTCAGCCGCTGCAGCATGTCGCCGACATTGACCACCAGCGCGCCTTCGGGCGGACGCATGTCGATCCATGATCCGTCGCGTGCCAGCACTTCCAGGCCGCCTTCTTCAGCGCCCAGCAGCAGCGTGATCAGGTTGATGTCCTCGTGCGCGCCCGCGCGAATCGCGCCTTCTTCGCCCTGCGCAGCGTCCATCGGCGGATAATGCAGCAGCCGCAGGATCGAATTGCCCTCGTGCACCGCGGGCAGGAACCAGTCCTTGTCGAGCCCCAGATACACCGCGATTCGCGACAGGATGATGTTGCCCACCCGGTCGAACTCGGCAAACAGCGGTTCGAAGGTCTCGCGAAAACCCTCGGGACGCTCTGGCCAGACATTGCTGGGCATGGTGTGCGCGATCGGGCTGGCGGGGTCGATCTCGCGCCCGACATGCCAGAATTCCTTGAGATCGTGCGCCTTGGCGTCCTTTGCGATTTCGGTACCGAACGGTGTATAGCCGCGCTGGCCGCCGGCCTCGGCGTCATAATAGCGGCGCTTTTCCTCGGTCGGCAGCGCAAAGAACTGCTCGGTCTTCTCCCAGCCCTGCTTGACCAGCGCCGGATCCAGCCCGTGATCCTTGATCATCGCAAAGCCATAGGTCGAAAAGCTGTCGCCCAGCTTGCGCGCCAGTTCGGCGGGTTCATCGGTGAGCGAGAGAATGGGCAGTTGTATCATGATGCGGTCCGCAATAGCTGAGGGGATGACGATATTTGCCCCATGTAGGCGTGCTGACGGGAAAAATCATGACCCAATATTGGCTGATGAAATCGGAACCCGACGAATATGGCTGGGCCGATCTGGTAAAGGCAGGCGAGGGCACCTGGGACGGGGTGCGCAACGCACAGGCCTCCAACAATCTCAAGGCCATGCGGGCAGGAGACCTGGCGCTGTTCTATCACTCGCGCACCGGGCTCGAGGCGGTCGGGGTGATGGAAGTCAGCGCCGAAGCCTTTCCCGATCCCAAGGACGACACCGGACGCTGGGTCGCAGTGAAGGTGAAACCGGTGTACCCGCTCAAAAAACCGGTGCCGCTCAAGGTGATGAAAGCGCGGCCCGCGCTCGCTGACATGGCCATGCTGCGCCAGTCGCGGCTGTCGGTGGCAGCGATCACGCCGGACGAGTGGGCGGAAATCATGGGCATGGCAGGGAACGCCCCTTCCACCACCGCGTAAATGTTCCTGAAGCGAGGCACGCGGCCTCGCGCTTTGACGAAGGAGCATTTTATGGGTGAATTCAAGGACAAAGCCGCAGGCGTTGGCAATGATCTGGCCGGCAAGGCCAAGGAAGGCATTGGCCGCGCAACCGACAACCCCGAACTGGTCGCCGAAGGCGAAGCTCAGCAGCTCAAGGGCGATGCCCAGAAGCTCAAGGGCGACGTCAAGGGCGCGTTCGGCGACAAGATCTGATCCTTCCGATCTGATCTGACGTGACAAAAAACCGGCCCCCTAAGCTAGCGGGGGGCCGGTTTTTTTGTGTGCGTCGCGAGCGGCCCGCTCTTGGTCAGGGGGAGCCGGTAGTGCGCTCAGCCTTATCGGTTCCGCAACCCGCTCACCGTCGCACCGCTCGCGGCGATTGCCTCGATGTCGGTCTTCAGGTGCAGCAACTTCAACCCCGGTTGCGCCAGCGCCTCGCCCAGCGCAGGCGCGAACTCTTCTGTGCGCTCCACCGTCGCCGCCCAGCCGCCATAAGCGCGGGCGAGCGCAGCGAAGTCAGGGTTTTTGAGCGTCGTTGCCGACAGCCGCGCGGGATATTCGCGCTCCTGATGCATGCGGATGGTGCCATAGGCGCCATTGTCGACCACGATCACCAGCAGATCGGCGTCGTATTGGACCGCGGTTGCCAGCTCCTGCCCGTTCATGAGGAAATCGCCATCGCCGGCGATCGCGACGACCTTGCGGTCACGGAGGCGCAGCGCGGCGGCGACGGCGGCGGGCACGCCATAGCCCATCGCCCCCGCGGTCGGTGCCAATTGCGAGGGCTTTTCGCCATAATGCCAATAGCGGTGCCACCAGCCCGAAAAATTGCCCGCGCCGTTGCAGATCACCGTGTCGGCGGGCATCGCATCGCGCATCGCGCGCACGCACTGGCCGAGGTCCAGCAGCACGCCGGTCGGTTGCGGATCCGACCAGGCGAGCCATTCGGCATGCGCCTGCTCGCCGGTATCGAAGCGCACCGCGTCCCCATCCCACGCTTCTGAGTCCCACAACGCCGCCGCCTCGGCGAACTCGTCCATGTCGGCGCACAGCGGCAAATCGGTACGGTAGACGCGGCCCAGCTCGTTGGGGTCGGGATGGACGTGGACCAGCAGCTGGCCGGGATGTTCAGGAGTGATCAGCGTATAGCCATCGGTGGTCGCCTCGCCCAGCCGCGCACCGACCGCGAGGATCAGGTCGGCGGCCTTAACCCGCGCCACCAGCTTCGGGTTAGGCCCATAGCCCAGATTGCCCGCCCAGACGGGCGAGGCGTTGTCGAACGCGTCCTGCTGGCGGAAGGCGCAGGCCACCGGCAGACCGATCCGCTCGGCGAACTCCTGGAAGTTCGCGCGCGCCGAGGGGCTCCAGTCCGCGCCACCGATGATCGCGATCGGCGCCTTTGCGCCGCCAAGCATCTCCATCAGCACCGCAAAGCCGTTGGGGCATACCGGCTGCGCGGGGCGGGTGACGTGCGGACGGTCGGCGACTTCGGCCACGTCCTTGAGCATGTCCTCGGGCAGCGCGAGCACCACAGGGCCCGGGCGTCCCGAAATCGCGACCGAAAAGGCGCGGGCGACGTATTCGGGGATGCGCGCCGCATCGTCGATTCGCGCTGCCCATTTGCAAAGCGGCGCGAACATGGCCTGGAAATCGACCTCCTGAAAGCCCTCGCGGTCGCGCATTCCCCGATCGACATCGCCGATGAACAGCACCATCGGCTTGCTGTCCTGCATGGCCACATGCACGCCGATGCTGGCATTGGTCGCGCCGGGCCCGCGCGTGACAAAGGCGACTCCGGGCCGCCCGGTCATCGCGCCATCCGCGCACGCCATGAAGGTGACGCCGCCCTCCTGGCGGCACACGATCGTTTCGATCGCGGGCACATCGTGGAGCGCATCGAGCACCGCGAGAAAGCTCTCGCCGGGCACGGTGAAGATGCGGTCGCACCCTTGCGCGACCAGTTGATCGACGAGAATCCGGCCACCGGTGCGGGAGATGCTGGTCATGGGGTGCGGGTCCTCTGCCTGTGCGGTCGGAGCGGGTGGCATCCCGCCTTGATTGGCCATGGGGCTAAAGCGGGCGGGCACGGCGTGTCAACATGGTGCGCCGCCCGAGCGGGGATGGATGTGGATCGGGGCTAGAAACCGTAGACCAGCGTCAACCGGCTGGTGGTGTCGGTCGGGGCACGGCCCAGCGCGGGGGTCGATTCATACTGCACGGTATAGGACAGGCGCGCCTTCAGCTTGCCGATCAGCTGGCTGTCGAGCGCGGCGACCGAAAACAGCGTGCTGCGTTGCTCGTCGACATAGGCGCTGGCGGCTTCCGAAAGACTGATCGTCGGGGTCAGCTTGAGCTTGATATCGACCGAGGCGAGACCCGCGACGACCGATTCGTCCATCCCCGTGGTAAGCTGCGTAAACCGCCAGGCGGGCCCAGCCTTGACGCTGAGCTTGGCATTGTCGCCGGTGAGGAAGCTGTAACCCACCCCGCCTGAAATCGAATAGCGTGCGTGAAAGCCCTGGAAACGGTCCTGCTCGTATTGGCCGAGGCCATAGACATAGCCGCGCTCGTTGAACTTGTAGTTGGGCTCGACGCTGAAGCGATATTGTTCGCGCACCACGACATCGCTGGTTTCCTGGTAATCCGCCCGCCCGAGCAGGCCGACGCGCCAGTCCTCGCCCTCAGCAGTGAGCTTGAGCCCCGCAGCAAGCCCCATGCCTGGAGCATTGCCGGTGGTGGTGAACGCGCCCAGCTCGCCTTCGCCCGACCATTTGGTCTGCGCGTGCGCCGTTTCCTCGGCTGGCTGAGCAGATGCCGCAACCACAGGAGCCACCGGGACGGCAGCCTCGGCCACCACCACCGTCGCGGCGGGAGGGGGCGGGGCCGTTTGCGTCGAGGAATCGGTGCGGAACGCGGCGACCTGTGCGTCGATCGCTTCTGCGGCTTGTGGATGCGCCTGCTTGGCATAGCGCAGCACCACATCGAGCCCGGCCTTGTCGCCCGAACGCAGGGCGGTGTCGATCAGCTTGGTAATTCCATCGGGCGCCTGCGCGGCGAGCGGCTGGGCAGCTGCAAGAATCACGGCGAGCACGCTCAGCGCGGCGCGGGTGGTGGTCATGTCAGGCATCCCGGGGTTGCGAACAGGAATGCGCAGCCTAGATCAGCGGGCGGAACTCTTCCACCACCGCGCGGTACAACCGTCGCTTGAAAGGCACGATCAGTCCCTCCAGCGTCTCCGCCGAGGTCCATTTCCAGCTGCGGAATTCCTGGTGGTCGGTTTCAATGTTGATGTCGGCATCGGTGCCCATGAAGCGCATCAGGAACCAGAACTGGCGCTGGCCGCGATATTTGCCACCCCACATCTTGCCCATCAGATCGGCAGGAAGATCATAGAGATGCTCGTCGCGCGAGCGGGCGATCACCTCGACCAGATGCGCCGCGATGCCGGTTTCCTCGCCCAGTTCGCGATAGGCCGCCTGTTCGGGCTCCTCGCCGGGATCGATACCGCCCTGCGGCATCTGCCAGGCGTCGGCGCTGCTATCCAGCCGCTGGCCGACGAACACCTTGCCGTCGTTGTTGACCAGCATGATTCCCGCGCAGGGACGATAGGGGAGACTGTCAAATTCACTCATGTCTGCCGCCTTAGCGGTCAGCGGGCATCAAAGGCAATTGAACAATCGTCAGATGGCGTCTGCGTCCGACAAAAGCCGATGGACCGAAAGCGGCCCATCACCGCCTTGACGGCCTCGTCGCCGATCGGCTCGCCGCCCGGAGCAAAGCCTTCCCCGCGTTCGGCATATTGCAGCACGACCACATTTTGCGCGTCGCGCAGCAGCAGCGCCAGAAACTGCTCGCCGCGGCCCGAAGTCGCGCCGGGATAGCCGCCGGCTGCGATCGATCCGCAGCCGTTGCTCGACAGATTGAATTCGGTGCCGTCGCTGGTGCGCCCGCTGGCGATGACGCGCGAGAAGTTGGCCTGCTGGCATCCCTGGCTGGTGTTGAAGAAGCGCGCCTGCATCTCTGCGGTGGAGACCGGCGAGGACCCCGCGCCGCCGAACGCGGACAGCGTGATCATCCGGGTCCAGCTTTCCACGGTTGCACCCTGCGGCACGAACTCCAGGATCATCTGCCGCTCGTTCTTCGCTTCGTAGACAGGCTCGAAGGTGTCGAACAGCCGGAACGAGACATTGCGGTCGAACACCGGCGTGCTGAAGCTGCAGCAACCTTCCGAGTTTGCGGCGCGCTGTTGCTGAAAGTCGCGCGCGACCCCGGCAAAATCGGCCTTGTTGCGGACCTTGGGCGCGGACTGCGCGGCCGATGGCGTTGCCTGCAACAGCACCGCCGCCAGCAGGCCGGTCGCCAGCCCCCGCGCCAGGCTTTGCCTGCTCACAGCTTGAGCATCGCTTTCATGCCGCGGAAAATCGCGTCGCAATCCTCCTGCGCGCTGGGTGCGCCCTTGCGCAGGCAGATGAAGCCGTGGATCGTGCCGCGCATCTCCATATAGGTCACATCGACCCCGGCCTTCACCGCGCGCGCGGCGAAATCGCGGCCCTGGTCGCGCAAGGGGTCGAGCCCAGCGGTGACCAGCAGCGTTGGCGGCAGGCTGGCGATATCGCCATTGATGCAATCGTTGCGGGCATCGCCGGGAGTCGCGGCATAGGCGGTCCCGAACCAGTTCATCGTGTCGGCGGTGAGCAGATAGCCCTCGGCAAAGTCGGTGAACGACCCGCCGGTCTGCGTCGAATCGACGACCGGATAGAGCGGTGCCTGTGCGATCACCGGGACCGATGCCGGATTGGCGATCAGCGCCTGGGAGGTGACGATCGTCAGGTTTCCGCCCGCGCTGTCTCCGGTGAAGACAAGTCCGGTGATGTCGAGCCCCAGCGTCTTGCCGTTGTCCGCGAGCCAGCGTGCCGCGGCTTCGCAATCGTCCGTGGCGGCGGGGAAGGGGTGTTCGGGCGCGAGGCGATAGTCGACGGCGATCACCGGCAGGTCCACCTCGGCGGCCAGTTCGGTGCAATAGGGATGGTGCGTGTCCAGATCGCCGATCACGAATCCGCCGCCGTGGAAGAACATGATAACCGGGCCCGCCGCGCGGGTTTCGCGCGCATCGTAATAGCGCAGGCGGATCTCGCCGCCGGGGCCGGGGCAAGTGAGGTCGCGCACGATGGCAAGTTCGGTCGGCTCGGCATCGGCGACGAAGCGCATCATGCGATAGGCATCGCGCGCATCGGCGGGGGTCATCTCGTTCATCGGCGGCGCGCCTGCAGCCGACAGCATCGCCAGCAGCATCGCAACATCGGGCCGCACGAACGGGCCTGTTGTCGCGTCGGCATCACGTTGCAGTTCGATGGTGTCGCTCATTCGGATCATCCTCTGTTTGTGTTTAACCGGGAGGTTAACGCGTCGGATGCTGCGGGTCCATCGGCAAAATCGGGTGGCCAATCGAGGCCCGGTTTGATCCTGATCAACGACGCACGCGCTGCTGTCTGCTGTCACAAAAACCAAATTGCGTGCCCGCCGCCCGGTGCTACACCTATCAGCGCGCTCACGTCGAAACTTAGGGGTCTGTGTTCCATGGCAACCGCCGCGCTCGATCGTACCGACACCATCACCCAGACACCTGACGCCATCGTGGTGCGCTTTGCCGGGGACAGCGGCGACGGTATGCAGCTGACCGGGGGGCAGTTCACGCTGTCCACCGCGCTGGCAGGCAACGACCTTGCGACCTTCCCCGATTTTCCCGCCGAAATCCGCGCGCCGCAGGGCACGCTGTTCGGCGTTTCGGCGTTCCAGATCAACTTTGGCAGCAGCGAGATCGATACCGCGGGCGATGTCCCCGACGTCCTCGTCGCGATGAACCCGGCGGCGCTCAAGACCAATGTCGGCGCGCTCAAGGAAGGCGGGCTGATCATCGCCGACGAGGGCGAGTTTTCGAAGCGCAACCTCGACAAGGCGAAGTACGAGACCAATCCGCTTGAGGACGGATCGCTGGCCAAGTGGCAGCTGATGAAGTTCAACATCTCGCAGATGACGCTGGATGCGGTCAAACCGCACGGCCTTGGCAACAAGGAAGCGCTGCGCTGCAAGAACATGTGGACGCTGGGGCTGGCATTGTGGATGTTCTCGCGCAAGCGCCAGCCCATCATCGACTGGCTGGAGGCGAAGTTCGCGGGCAAGCCCGACATCCTCGCGGCCAATATCGCCGCGTTGAACGCGGGACACGCCTTTGGCGAAACGGCGGAACTCTCCGGCCCGATGCGGCAATACGCGATGCCTGCCTCGCCCGCGGTGCCGGGGCTGTACCGCACGGTCACCGGCGCCGAGTCGATCTCGCTGGGTCTAGTCGCTGGCGCGCAATTGGCCGGGCTGCCGATGTTCTTCGGCGGCTATCCGATCACGCCAGCCAGCGCGATCCTCCACCATCTGTCGCGGCTCAAGGAATATCACGTCACCACCTTCCAGGCCGAGGACGAGATCGCCGCGATCTGCGCCGCGATCGGCGCGAGCTATGCAGGCTTGCTCGGCGTCACCTCGTCCTCCGGCCCTGGCATCGCCCTGAAGGGCGAGGCGATGGGGCTGGCGATCATGACCGAACTGCCGCTGGTCATCGTCAATTCGCAGCGCGGCGGGCCTTCGACGGGGCTGCCGACCAAGACCGAGCAATCCGACCTCTATCAGGCGGTTTATGGCCGCAACGGCGATGCGCCGATGCCGGTGATCGCCGCGCGCTCGCCCGCCGACGCATTCGACTGCGCGATCGAGGCGTGCCGCATCGCGGTGCATTACATGACCCCGGTGATGCTGCTGACAGATGGCTATATCGCCAATGCCGCAGAGCCGTGGAAGGTGCCCGACATGGCGAGCTACAAGGCCTTTCCGGTGGAGTTCATGGGCAAGGCGCAGGAGGGCGGCTTCCTGCCCTATGCGCGCGACGAAAAGCTCGCGCGGCCCTGGGTCAAGCCTGGAACGCCCGGGCTGATGCACCGCATCGGCGGGATCGAAAAGGCGCTGGGCACCGGGCATATCGATTATGCGCCCGCCAACCACCAGGCGATGACCGACATCCGCCAGAACAAGGTGCTGGGCGTGGCGGACTCGATCCCCGATCAGGAGGTGGTCGTGGGCGCGGCGGGCGGCAAGCTCGCGGTGGTCGGCTGGGGATCGACCTATGGCCCGATCCACCAGGCGGTATTGCGTGCGCGCCGCGCCGGGCACGACGTCAGCCACATCCACATCCGCCATATCTGGCCGACCCCGAAGAATCTGGGCGCACTGCTGCACAGCTTCGAGCATGTGCTGGTGCCCGAAATGAACACCGGCCAGCTCAAGACCCTGCTGCGCGACCAGTTCCTGGTCGATGCCAGGCCGCTCAACAAGACATCGGGCCAGCCGTTCGCGATCGCGGAGATCGAGGCGGCGATTGCAGCAACCCTCTCCAGTTAACGGGACGTTTTGACGATGAACGAGATGACCAGGATCGCGCCGCGCGCGGAGACGACGATCAAGGACTGGGAGACCGATCAGGAGGTGCGCTGGTGCCCCGGCTGCGGGGACTATGCGATCCTGAAAGCCATGCAGCGAACGATGCCCGAGCTTGGCGCGGATCCGGCGAACACCGTATTCGTGTCGGGCATCGGCTGCTCGTCGCGCTTTCCCTATTACATGGAAACCTATGGCTTCCACACCATCCACGGCCGCGCGCCGGCGATCGCGACCGGGCTGAAGCTCGCCAATCCCGAACTCGACGTGTGGATCATCACCGGCGATGGCGATGCGCTGTCGATCGGCGGGAACCACACGATGCACCTTTTGCGCCGCAACCTGGATTGCCAGATCCTGCTGTTCAACAACGAGATCTACGGCCTCACCAAGGGCCAGTATTCGCCGACCAGCCGCGAGGGCACGCGCAGCCCGTCCACCCCTTACGGATCGGTCGATCATCCGGCCAACCCGTGCGCGTTCGCATTGGGATCGGGCGCGCGGTTCGTTGCGCGCAGTATCGATGTGCACAAGAACCTGCCCGATCAGCTGAAAGCCGCATATGCGCACAAGGGCGCGGCGTTCGTGGAGATCTTCCAGAACTGCATCGTCTACAACAAGGACGTGTTCGGCGACTTCACCGAGAAAAAGAACGCGGCCTTGAGCCAGTTGTGGCTCACTCACGGCCAGCCCATGCTGTTCGGCGCTGACAAGGACGGGGGCGGCGCAAAGGGTATCGCGGTCGATCATGCCACGCTGACGCTCAGGGTCGTCGATGTGGCGGATGGCGACTGGCAGGCGGCGGGCGTGATCGTGCACGACATCACCAACCGCGCGGTGGCGCACATGCTGGTCGAGATGCCGTTCGGTCCTTTCCCGATGGCGCTGGGCGTGATCTATGACGACCCGCGCCCGACACTCGAAGTCGCGGTGCATGCCCAGATTCAGGCCGCGACCCGGGGCAAGGTGCCCGATCTGCAGAAGCTGGTGAGCAAGGGCCAGACCTGGGTGGTGGAGCCCGATGGCTTCGCGCATTGAGGCATGGTTCCGCGATGGCAGCGCAGCGGCTGGTCGGGAAGGTGGCGTTCATCTCCGGCGGCCTGCGCGGGATCGGCCGCGCCTGTGTCGAGCGGTTTCTGGCCTAAGGGGCCAAGGTCGTGCTGTCCGATCTCGACAATGCCGAGGATGCCACCCCGATCGGCAGGCTCGCCCCGCCCGAGGAGCTTGCCGGCGCGCTCTTCTTCCTCGCCCGCGAGGATCCCAGCTACATCACCGGGTCTGAACTGGTGGTCGATGGCGGATGGACAGCGCAATAGGGTTCGCGCGCCATCGCCCGTAAGCCTTCGTTCAGCCTTGCAGCCATAGCAGGATGGTCAAGCCGCCGTCAGGCAGCGCCCGTCCCGCCAGCCAAAAGGTGCCCCGAATGACCGATCCGCTTTCCCGCCGCACCCTGCTGGCCGGCCTTGGCGTCGGCGCTGCGGTGGTGGCAGGGCAGGGCGCGGCGCAGGCCTTGCAGCGCGGGGCCGCGGCGCCGATGTCGCCCATGCTGCCTGCAAGAATGCGGGGGCTCAATCTGGAGCTTGCCCCGGGGAGCCTGTCGCCTGCTATTGCGCGCGAGCTTGCCGGCTGGGGCGTCAACACGGTGCGGATCAACTTCTCGACCGATCTGGCCGCCGGAACGTCGCCAGAAAGGCGCATGATCCGCCCCAGCCGCGCCGATCCGCTCGCGCCCTATCGTACCAACCTTGCCATGCTCAAGCAGTTCACTGCCGAGTGCGCGCAGCTCGGAGTGGGGGTGATGCTGGCGGCGAACGGCATCTATGGCCGCGACACGGTGAGGCTGGATGACAGCAGTGGCCGGTCGTTCCGCATCGGGGTGGGCGACAGCCTCATGCAGTTCTGGACGGCAATCGCGCGCGAACTGCGCGATGATCCTGCGATCTTCGCCTACGACGTGCTCAACGAGCCCAACTACACCTTCCGGCGCGAAGCGGACGGAGCGGTGTGGTACGAGCAGCTGCTGCCCGAGGCGATCCGCCGCATTCGCGCGATCAATCCGACGATCTGGCTTGCGGTGATGCCCTGGCCGTGGGGATTTGCGCGTCGTTATGGCAGCATGCCGGTGATAGACGACCCCGCCATCCTCTACACCTTCCACAATTATTCGCCGCACAATTACACGCACCAAGGCGTCGGCGCGCAACCGCGTCAGGGAAGCTATCCGGGCCGCCTGCGCGAGTTCGACAGCGAACCCTATAGCCAATGGGGCAGGGCATCGCTCGCCGCGAGCATGCAGCCCGCCTTCGATTTCGCCCGTCGCCACAATGTGCGGATGATGGCGAGCGAGTTCGGCGTTACCCGTTGGGCGCCGGGTCGCGACCGCTGGATCGCCGACATGGTTTCGATCCTGGAAGCCAATGGGGTGGACTGGCTGTTCCACACCTACAACACCTGGAACGGCTGGAATCCGAGCTTTGCGCCGGATGCTCCGGAAGTCGCGATCCATCCCACGCTGTTCGGAGGGGTCCATTCTCCCGGCCACAGGACACTGTTGCGGCACTGGCAGCTCAACCAGCGTTGGTGATGGCGAGAGTATAAGGTGGCGGGGCGAGGAGCACCCGCTGGGCGGCTCCGTTCGCTGGAGATCGGTGTCTCGAACGAAAACGGGCGGCATTCCTTGTCGAATGCCGCCCGCTTGCGAATATTGTCAGGCTCTGCAAGGCCAGCGCAGATCCGCGCAGGCCCGGATCAATCCTCGGCCGGGCTCGACTGCAGCTGGATGTAGTTTTCCATCCCCATGCGTGCGATCAGGTCGAACTGGGCTTCGAGCGTGTCGACATGCTCTTCCTCGCTATGGAGGATATAGGCGAGCAGGTCGCGGCTGCCGTAATCGCGGACGGTCTCGCAATAGGCGATGCCTTCCTTGAGCAGCGGGATAGCCTCGTTTTCCAGCGCGAGATCGGCCTTGAGGATTTCCTCAACGGTTTCGCCGATCTTCAACCGGCCGAGCAGCTGGAAGTTGGGCAGTCCGTCCAGGAACAGGATGCGGTCTGCGAGCTTGTCGGCGTGCTTCATCTCGTCGATCGACTCTTCGTATTCGAACTTGGCGAGCTTCTTGATGCCCCAGCTCTGCAGCATCTTGGAGTGCAGGAAATACTGGTTGATCGCCGTCAGCTCGTTCTTGAGCGCGTCGTTGAGAAATTCGATGACCTTGGGGTCGCCCTTCATGATGATGCTCCTGGTTCGGACGGGCAGCATTGGGGGGCAGCCGATCCGTGTTAAATCAGGCAAGCTTCATAGCGTCATTTTGACCGGAAGGGAAGCGGTGCAATGCGGGAAATATTTGATTCTAATAGAGAATTTATCAGGCTATTGCTAGGCGGTCGCAGTTTCCCGGGTGATAATGCTTTGCGCAAACGAAAGGCACTGACCGCACTTGGGACGCCGACCGAGACGGGCGTAAATCTCTGACGGGCGGGCCGCGCCATCGCGCAGAGCGTCCTTCAGATCCTGTTCGCGAATCGCGTTGCAGATGCAAACAACCATGCGTCTCTCCTGTTGCAGCAGAGATAGCGATATTGAGAACGCATCGCAACAGTCTTTTTGCGAATTTATCGCAAACGCATCGGTTGTACGCTGCGCCGCGCCAGAGAGCGCCACAGCCATTCTGCCGGGCCGAAGCGGAATCGCTCAAGCCAGGGCTTGGACCACAACAGCATGATTCCCCATACCGCGAAAACGAATGCCATCGCGGTAATGCGATCGATATGGCCGAACAGGCCAAGACCCCAGCCATAGAACACGAAGGTCATCACCAGGCTGGTGCCGAGATAGTTGCTAAACGCGGCGCGTCCTGCGGCGGCCACCCGCACGACCAGCGCGTTGTCGCGGTTGCGCACCACGAACCACAGCAGCAGAGCGGCCCAGCCCACGGTCAGCACCACGCGGAAGGGGAAGGAAAAGGCGAAGAACGCGCCGAATGCGGTCATCGTGTCGAAACCGCTGGCGATCACCCAGGCGGCCAGCGCAATCATCGGGCCGAGGCCGATGGCAAAGGCGCGGCGGGCCACCTTGGCATAGAAGTCCGGCGCCCAGAGCCCCAGGATGAAGCCGCTTTTGAGCATCGCCATTCCGAGCACCATCATGCCCATGGTGTCGAGCGTGAACAGCAGCAGCGCGTTGACCAGCGATGATGGAAAGGTCGACAGATTGTCGGCGAAGATCGCAGGCCAGCCGCTTCTGTACAGCGACAGATCGCTGGTGATCTCGTCAGATCCGGGCTTGCCGAAGCTGGCGAGCATCTGTCGGGTGCTCTCCACCGTCTCGGCATCGGTGCCCGGGGCGATCCCCTGGATCGACTGCCACCAGCCGCCGCCGACCATCAGGCAGGCGATGATGAAATACAGCGAAAACAAGATGATGGCCCAGCGGATCAGTTGCTTGACGTCTTTCTTGACGAAGTAGAGCGCGAGTGTCCCGGAGATCGCATAGGGCACCAGGATGTCGCCCCACCACAGGATGGTGTAGTGCGCTGCCCCGATCACGAACAACCAGGCCATCCGGTTGAGATGCACCGATTTGGGGTTCTGCCCCGAAGCTTCTGCGCGCTGGATGATCAGCAGCATGCTCGCGCCGAAGAGCACGCTGAACAGACCGCGCATCTTTCCGTCGAACAGCACGAAATTGGTGGCCCAGACGCCGATATTGAGCGGATCGGTGCCGCCCCAGGCGGCGGGGTTCACATAGGCCGCGCCGGGCATAGAAAAGCCGATGATATTGAGCAGCAGGATGCCCATCACCCCGAAGCCGCGCATGGCATCCAGCGAAAGGTGTCGATCGGAACCCTGCATGCAATCCCCCCCTGTGCTGGCGCTGCCATGGCCTAACCGAAAAGCCATCATCGCCGAAAGCGCGCGAGCAGAAACAGCATAGCTCCACAAAAAATGCCAGCATTTCCGGTTTGCGGCCGCTGGACCGGCTTGGGTGCGAGAGCGGGCCAGGCAATGGAGACGCGCAGGACCACGGAATGGCGCTGTATGAGGCATGCAATGGGGAGGGAGGTGATGTGACCTGGCTTTGCTCCCCGCGTAACCACACAAACAATCGGTTGAAATAACAGACCAGTCGGTTTAGAGGTAAAGTATACCGACCGGTCGGATTGTTTCGATCCGCCTTTCTGAGGAGAGCGCGCATGGATATGTCATTTTCCAATCCTGTGGTAGAAGAGGCTTTGCGCCGCTCTGCCCAGTCGTCGGGGTTCAACCGATGGAGCGGAATGCGGCTGCTGGCAGCGGGGGCAGGTCAGGTGTGGCTCGAAATCGCCATTCGCGAAGACCAGACGCAGCATCACGGCTTCGTTCATGGCGGAATTGTGGGGGCTCTGGCCGATACCGCCTGCAGTTGGGCCGCAGCCACCGTCGCCGGAGACGTGGTGACATCCACCTACACGGTGCAGTTTCACGCGCCTGCCAACACGGCTTTGCTGCGCGCCCGCGCGACGGTGATCAAGCAAGGCAAACGCAACGTTTCGGCCGAAGCGCAGTTGTTCGCAGTCGATGAAGACGGGGCCGAACGGCGCGTGGCGACCGCGCTTGCGCTGATCGCGACCGTGGGGGCGGCCGCGAGAGGCGGAGCGTCGTGAGACAAAGCCTTGCGAAGGCTGGTCTTGACCCACGGGCCGATGCCGTTAGACTGACCGGTCTATGATGCTGTTCGTCTCCACAGATGGCGCCTTGCGCGCACAGGCACCCGGTATGTCCAAGCCGCAGGAGGACGTGCATCCCACCCGGTTGCGGCTGTTGCAGGTTGCGACGCGGCTGTTTCAGCAGCGAGGCTATCATGCGGTCGGTCTGGCGGAGATCCTGGCGCTGTCGGAGACGCCCAAGGGATCTTTGTACCATCATTTTCCCGGCGGAAAGCCCGAACTTGCTGAAGCCTGCATCACCCGGATTGCCGCCAGCACGCTGGCCGCGCTTGATGACGCATCGGCATCCGGCGCTGATATCATTGGATTTTTAAGGCAACTTGGCGCGGAATCATCCGCCTGGCTCGAAAAGACCGACTGGCGCGATGGCTCGCTGCTGGCGGTGATCGGCCAGGAGCAGGGCGGGGACGAAAGCGCCCTCGCCGATGCCGTGCGGATCGCCTATCAGCGCATCGAAATGCGGCTCGCCAAATGGCTGATGCTCGAAGGCATCGCGGTTGCGCGCGCTCGAGACATCGCCGCCACCATCATCGCGGCGCATGAAGGTGCGATGCTGCTGGCGCGCTGCCGCCGAGATACCGCACCGGTGACGCTGACCACCCAGATGCTGTGCGCGATGGTGGAGCGCGGCTGATCGGGCGATAAACGACCAACCGGTTTGTCGCTGGACTGATCGGTCTGCCTGCGCCTGAGGAGACGACTGTCGATGATCACCGCATTGCGCACGCCGGACGCGGCTTTTGCCGACATTCCCGATTTCGACTATCCGGTGCATTATGCCGATGACATGCCGGGCTATGAGGGGTTGCGCGCTGCCTGGGTGGACGCTGGCCCTGCAGATGCGCCCCGGACATTCCTGTGCCTGCATGGCGAGCCGAGCTGGTCGTTCCTCTATCGCCGAATGATTCCGCCGTTTCTGGACAGCGGCGCGCGGGTGGTGGCACCCGATCTTTTCGGCTTCGGGCGATCGGACAAGCCGGTCGAGCAATCGACTTATACCTTTGATTTCCATCGAGAGTATCTGCTGCGGCTGGTCGAGAGACTCGATCTCGCAAACATCACTTTGGTGGTGCAGGACTGGGGTGGACTGATCGGTCTAACGCTCCCTGTCGAGATGGGTTTTGCGGCGCGTTTGTCACGGCTGATCGTGATGAACACCGGGCTTGGTCTGGGCGAAAGCCTAGGGCCAGGGTTCGATGCCTGGAAATCCTATGCGCTCAATACCCCCGATCTGCCCGTGGGCAAGATCATCGCGCGCGGGACGCCGCATCTGACCCCGGTAGAAATTGCCGCCTATGATGCGCCTTTTCCGGGTCCCGAATACAAGGCAGGCGCACAGGTGTTCCCGGCGCTGGTGCCGGTATCGCCCGACATGCCGGGGGTGGACCTCGGGCGCAAGGCGGCGGCTTTCTGGCGTGAGCAGTGGCAGGGTGACACCTTCATGGCCGTCGGTGCCGCCGATCCGGTGCTAGGGGTGGAACCGATGGCGCGTCTCGCGCAACTGATCAACGGCTGTGGCGATCCGCTGATCATTCCCGGCGGCGGGCACTTCGTGCAGGAATGGGGGGAACAAATCGCCCGCGCGGCGCTTGCAGCCTTTGGGGATTGATGCACTATGCACGGGCAATGCCCCATCGGAAGGACATGACGTGACCGAGGCAACTCCCCCCACCCGCACCATGCGGGCCAGCGATTTCCACCCGCATATCCTCGAGATTTTCGATGGTTATGTCCACGGCAAGCTCAGCAAGCGCGAGTTTATCCGCCAGGCGGGGCGCTATGCTGCGGCAGGTGTCACCGGGCTGATGATCTACAACCAGCTGCGCCCTGATTACGCTCTGGCGCAGCAGGTCGCCCCCGATGATCCGGCAATCGAGACGATGCGGGTCGACTATCCCAGCCCCGAGGGGCACGGCACCGTGCGCGGGCTGATGGCGCGGCCCAAGGGTGCAAAGGACAAGCTGCCCGCCGTGCTGGTGGTGCACGAGAACCGCGGGCTCAATCCGTATATCGAGGATGTCGTGCGGCGGCTCGCAAAGTCGGGCTATATGGCGCTTGGACCGGACGGTCTAACCTCGCTGGGCGGCTATCCCGGCACCGATGACGAGGGCCGCACGATGCAGGCCTCGCTCGATTCGGCAAAGCTGATGGAAGACTTCTTCGCCGGTTTCGAGTTCCTGCGCGATCACAAGCGCTCGACGGGCAAGGTCGGCGTGACTGGCTTCTGCTATGGCGGCGGCGTGTGCCATGCGCTGGCGGTGGCCTATCCCGATCTGGCCGCCGCAGCGCCGTTTTACGGGCGCCAGGCGCGGCCAGAGGAGGTCCCGAAGATCAAGGCGCCGCTGCTGATCCACTTTGCCGAGAACGACGAGCGGGTCAACGCGACCTGGCCCGCGTGCGAAGCCGCGCTTAAGGCCAATGGCAAGACCTATGAGGCGCATTTCTATCCCGGCACCAGCCACGGTTTCCACAACGATACCACGCCGCGTTATGACGAGGGGGCGGCAAAGCTGGCCTGGGAACGAACGCTGGCGCTGTTCGAGCGGACATTGCGCGCATAGACCGATCGGTCCAAGGCGACGCCGGTTAGGTATTCTGCCCGGTCATGGACGGGTTTGCCGTGCGATGGG
This sequence comes from Blastomonas fulva, assembly GCF_003431825.1. GTDB lineage: Bacteria > Pseudomonadota > Alphaproteobacteria > Sphingomonadales > Sphingomonadaceae > Blastomonas > Blastomonas fulva. Next base: position 2,436,510 of record NZ_CP020083.1, read on the forward strand.
ACAATGTGTCACATTGCCGCCACATGCAGGGGGTTTATTGGGGAGCGATCGTCGTGGCGGGCAGGCCTTCCCATTCCGGAAGGCCAATCGCCGCTGCACGGGATCATAAGGCGGGAGGTCGGAGGTCATGTTCGACGGTTTTGACGCGCTGATGCTGGCACGCATTCAGTTTGCCTTCACGGTGAGCTTTCACTTCATCTTCCCAGCCTTCTCGATCGGTCTGGCGAGCTATCTTGCTGTTCTGGAAGGGCTTTGGCTCAAGACCAACGACAGCGTGTATCTCGATCTGTTCAAGTACTGGCGCAAGATCTTCGCGATCGCCTTTGCCATGGGCGTCGTCTCGGGAATCGTGATGTCCTACCAGTTCGGCACCAACTGGTCGGTTTTTTCGGACAGGACCGGCCCCGTGATCGGCCCGCTGATGGCGTATGAGGTGCTCACCGCGTTCTTCCTCGAGGCAGGCTTTCTGGGCGTGATGCTGTTCGGAATGGACAAGGTGGGGCGCAAACTGCACTTCACCGCGACCGCCATGGTGGCGCTGGGCACGTTCATCTCGGCATTCTGGATCCTCAGCGTCAACAGCTGGATGCAGACGCCCACCGGGTACGAGATCGCCGCAAACGGCCAGTTCATCCCCGGTGACAGCTGGATGGCGATCATCTTCAACCCCAGCTTTCCCTATCGCCTGGTTCACACTGTCATGGCGGCGTATCTCACCACCGCGTTCGTCGTAGGTGCGGTGGGGGCGTTTCACCTGCTCAAGGACAAGGCCGATCATCGCGCGCGGCGGATGTTCTCGATGGCGATGTGGATGGCGGCTTTGGTCGCTCCCTTGCAGATTTTCGCAGGCGACATGCACGGGCTCAACACATTGGAGCATCAGCCCGCCAAGGTGATGGCGATGGAGGGGCATTACGACAGCCACCCCGATGGCGCGCCGCTGATCCTGTTCGGCATCCCCAACAGCGCCGAAAAGCGGGTCGATTATGCGATAGCAATCCCCAAGGTCTCCTCCTTGATCCTCAAGCACGACCTCAACGCGCCGCTTGCAGGGCTGGACACCATTCCTGCGAACAAGCAGCCGCCGGTCGGCATGGTGTTCTGGTCGTTCCGGATCATGGTCGGCATCGGCTTTGCGATGCTGGGAATCGGCGTGTTCAGCCTGCTCGCGCGGGTGCGCGGCAAGCTCTACGAGTGGAGCTGGCTGCACCGCGCAGCGATGGTCATGGGCCCATCGGGCTTTGTTGCGGTGATTGCGGGCTGGGTTACCACCGAGGTCGGCCGCCAGCCTTACACCGTCTATGGCCTGCTGACGACCGCGGACAGCGTCTCGCCGCTCGCCGCTCCGGCGGTGGGGGCATCTCTGCTGGCGTTCGTGATCACCTATTTCATCATGTTCGGCGCAGGCACGCTGTATATCCTCAAGCTGATGAGCAAACCTGCGACCGGACATGAGGAAGCGGCCGCTTCCGGCCCGTTGCGCAGCGCGGGCATCACCCCTGCATCCGCCGACAGTTCGCGCCGTGGTCAGAGCGCCACCATGCTGGAGAAGGGCGCATGAACATCGACCTGACGATCGTCTGGGCGTTCATCATCGCCTTTGCGGTGTTCGCTTACGTCGTGATGGACGGGTTCGACCTGGGCATCGGCATCATCTTCCCGGCACTCGGGCGCGGGGCGGAGCGCGACAAGGCGATGAACACGGTAGCCCCCGTATGGGATGGCAACGAGACCTGGCTGGTGCTGGGCGGGGGAGGGCTGCTCGCGGCGTTTCCGCTCGCCTATGCGATCATCCTGCCCGCCATCTACCCGCCGATCATCGCGATGCTGCTGGGCCTCGTGCTGCGCGGCGTGGCGTTCGAGGGGCGCTGGCGCGACCCCAATCACCAGCCATTCTGGGACTTTTCGTTCACTGCAGGGTCGTTCGTCGCAGCCTTTGCGCAAGGGGTGACGCTGGGCGCCCTGCTGCAGGGGGTCGAGGTCGAAGGCCGCGCCTATGCCGGCGGCTGGCTCGACTGGCTGAGCCTCTATTCGGTGCTCACCGGTGTCGGCACGGTGATCGGATATGGCCTGCTGGGATCGACCTGGCTGATCATGAAGACCGAAGGAGTGGTGCAGGACCATGCCTTCCGGATGAGCTGGAAGCTGTTTCCGGCAACGCTGCTCGCTTTGGGTGCGGTCAGCCTTTACACGCCGTTCCTGGAGGGCGAGTACTGGAACCGTTGGTTCACCTTCCCCAATGTGCTGTTCTCCGCGCAGGTGCCGGTGCTGGTCGCGCTGATCACCTTCCTGCTCTACCGCGCGCTCAAGCTGCGACGCGATTACGCGCCGTTCCTGCTCACGCTGGCGCTGTTCCTTTTGGGCATGATCGGCCTGGGGATCAGCATGTTCCCCTATGTCGTGCCCGACGAGATCACGATCTGGGACGCCGCGACGCATCCAAGCAGCCAGATGTTCATGCTGGTCGGCACGCTGTTCATCGTGCCTTTGATCATCGGCTATACCGGCTGGGCGTACTGGGTGTTCCGCGGCAAGGTGGGCGACGAGGGATATCATTGATGCGTCTGCCCGATGCCGATGATCCTGATCGCGGCGATGCCCGCCCGCTGGCGCAAAAGCTGGGCTGGATGGCTGCGATCTGGCTGATGTCTGTGGGTTTCATCGGCGTTGTCGCCTATGCGATCCGCTGGTGGATCCATGGCTGACGCGTATTCCGCTAATCCGGTCGGCAAGCGCCGCAAAACATGATAGCCTTTGGCGCATGGCTCACCCTGCTGCCGATGACCCGCCACCTGCCGCATCGCCCGGTCCGCTGCCCGATGATTCGGTGGCGGTGCGCGGCTTTCGCCTGATCGAGCACATCCTGCTGATTCTGGTTGCGCTGATGACGCTGGGGGCGGCGGGTATCGAGGTGGGGGGCATCCTCGCGGCGCGGACCATCTCGCTCGCCGATATCCTGCTGATGTTCCTCTATACCGAGGTGATCGGGATGATCGCGGTGTTCTATACCGGGCGCGGGTCGCCGTTCGTCTATCCTATCTTCATCGCGATCACCGCGCTGGCGCGGTTGATCGTGCTGCAGGGCAAGGACATGGCGCCGGACAAGATCCTGTTCGAAGCCGGCGCAATCCTGCTGCTCGCCATCGCCGCCGTGGTCATCACCCGCGCGGGCAGGGCCTGAAACGGCTGCAGGGTTATCCGGCCCGTCCTGACGGAGTTGCACTTGACCGCAGCCGCCGCGCTGGCATGAAGGCCGCAAGCGCGTACCCAGCAAGGCCAGCCCCGCATATGACCACCGACAAGCTCTACATCAGCGCCAACAGCCTGCTCGAGGACAGCTATCGCCTTGCTATGCAGGTGATCGACAGCGGCTACCAGCCCACCCACATCGTCGGCATCTGGCGCGGCGGCGCGCCGGTGGGGATCGCGGTGCAGGAACTGATGGAATATCACGGCATCAACGCCGATCACATCGCGATCCGCACCGCCAGCTATTACGGCATAGACCAGCAGAGCAAGGACGTGCGCGTCTATGCGCTGGGCTATCTGATCGACACTTTGTGCCCCGAGGACCGGCTGCTGGTGGTCGACGATGTGTTCGATAGCGGCCGCTCGATCCGCGCTTTCATCCACGAGCTGGCCGCCAAGTGCCGCTACAACATGCCACACGACTGGCGGATCGCCACGGTCTATTACAAGCCCTCGCGCAATGTCACCGATTTGTCGCCGCACTTTTTCGTGCACGAGACCGAACAGTGGCTGGTATTCCCGCACGAGATCGCCGGGCTGAGTGTCGAGGAAATCCGGGCGCACAAGCCCGGGGCAAGCATCATTCTGGGGGAGTAGGGGGGCTGAACCTCCTTCGTCATTCCCGCCAACGCGGGAATCCCGCTTTTGCACTGCGATCAAGAAGGAAGCGGGACCCGCGCGTGCACGGGGGTGAAGAAGATGGCGATACAAGCAATTGCGCCGCCACCAGCCCCTTGGCATAAGCCCTTCATGACCCCCGACCAGCGCACCGCCTATATCGATCGCCTGCCCAAGGCCGAGCTTCACCTGCACATCGAAGGCTCGCTCGAGCCCGAAATGCTGTTCGCGCTGGCGCAGCGCAACCATGTCGATATCCCGTTCGCCAGCGTCGAGGATATCCGCAACGCCTACAACTTCAGCAACCTGCAGGATTTCCTCGATATCTATTACCAGGGCATGGCGGTGCTGCTGAAGGCGCAGGATTTCTACGACCTGACCTGGGCGTATCTGGAACGCGCGCACGACGACCATGTCCGGCATGTCGAGATCTTCTTCGATCCGCAGGGCCATACCGAGCGCGGGGTGCCCTTTGCAGACGTGATAACCGGGATCAGCGACGCGCTCGCAGATGGCGAGAAACAGTGGGGGATTACGTCAAGGCTGATCCTGTGCTTCCTGCGCCATCTCGACGAAGCTGCGGCGCAGGCGACGCTCGACGAGGCGCTGCCCTATCTGGATCGGATCGCGGGCGTGGGGCTAGATTCGTCCGAAATGGGCCATCCGCCGTCCAAGTTCGCCAATGTGTTCGCGCGGGCCCAGTTGCTGGGGCTCAAGCTGGTCGCGCATGCGGGCGAAGAGGGGCCGCCCGAATATGTCCATGAGGCGCTCGACGTGCTCCATGTCGATCGCATCGACCACGGCAACCGCGCGATGGAGGACTCTGCGCTGGTGACACGACTGGCGGGCGAGGGGATGACGCTGACCGTCTGCCCGCTTTCCAACCTCAAATTGTGCGTGATCGGCGATATCGCCGACAGCCCGGTCAAGCAGATGCTCGATTCAGGGCTCAAGGCGACGGTCAACTCGGACGACCCGGCCTATTTCGGTGGCTATGTGAACGCCAATTTCCACGCAATCGCGTCTGCGCTCGATCTGAGCCGCGAGCAGTTGCGCACGCTGGCACGCAACAGCTTCACCGGATCGTTCCTGCCGCCCGACCAGATTGCGCATCTTTTGGCCGAGATCGACCATTACGACGCGCATTTCGCTGGCTGAGCGCGCCTGTGCTTACCGCTCGGAGAGGTAGTAGCGCTCGACTTCGGCGAGGTTGTCGTCGAGTTCGTAGACAATCGGCTGGCCGGTGGGGATTTCGAGCGATGTGATGGCATCATCGGCGATGCCCGACAGGTGCTTGACCAAGGCGCGCAGCGAATTGCCATGGGCAGAGATGATCACGCGCTTTCCGGCCTTGAGTTCGGGCGCGATGCGGCTTTCCCAATAGGGCAGCACCCGGTCGATGGTGTCCTTGAGGCTTTCGGTGTTGGGGATCGCGATGCCGGCGTAGCGACGGTCCTTGGACAGGTCGAATTCCGATCCGGCCTCCATCGGCGGCGGCGGGATATCGAAGCTGCGCCGCCAGATATGGACCTGCTCGTCGCCATGCCTGGCCGCTGTCTCAGCCTTGTCGAGCCCGGTGAGGCCGCCATAATGGCGCTCGTTGAGCCGCCAGTCCTTCTCCACCGGCAGCCACAGCCGGGTCATTTCCTCGAGCGCCAGATTGAGCGTCTTGATGGCCCGCGTTTGCAGCGAGGTGAAGGCGATGTCGAAATCGAGCCCCTTGTCGCGCATCAGCCGGCCCGCCGCGCGTGCTTCCTCGGCGCCCTTTTCGGTCACATCGACATCCCACCAGCCGGTGAACCGGTTCTCCAGGTTCCATTGCGACTGGCCGTGGCGGATGAGGACGAGTTGCGGCATCGGGGCGTCTCCTGTTTCTGTTGCCGCCACCTAGCGCCGATGCAAGCCAGAGAAAACCCGTTTTCCAATCGTCATTCCCGCGAACGCGGGAATCCCGCTTTTTCGCGACGTCAGCGGCAGAAGCGGGACCCCCGCATGCGCGGGGGTGACGCAGAAGGCGGCGGGGTTAAAGTGTCTCGAAGCGCACCTTCAGTCCATCCTTGGGCTGCGGGATCGGCCAGGCCTGCCAGCCTGGCTCATAGCCCGGCTCGATGACGATGCGGTGCTGGCTGAGCACATGGTGCAGCAGCACCTTGATCTGCATGTACGCAAAGTGCAGCCCCAGGCACATATGCGCACCGCCGCCAAACGGCACCCAGGCGTATTTGTGGCGGTTGCGCGTCGCTTCGGGGGTGAAGCGCAGGGGATCGAACCTGTGCGGCTCGGGCCAGTGCTCTTCCTGCTTGTGGGTATAGGCCGCGCTGATGCTGACCGGAGTGCCCGCAGGGATGCGATAGCCGCCGAACTCGAAATCCTTGAGCGCGCGGCGCGGGGTCGAGGGCACCGGCGGGATCAGCCGCAGCGCTTCCTTGAATGCCATTTCGGTGAGCTCGAGATTGGGGAGCGCGTCATAGGGCATCGGCGCACCGGCAGGCGCATGCTCCAGCAGCTCGGCGCGAATCCTGTCCTGCCATTCGGGGTTCTTGGCGAGCAGCCAGATCAGCGAGCTTGCCGACGAGGTGATGGTGTCGTGCGCCGCCATCATCAGGAAGTTCATGTGATCGACCACCTCGTCGGTGGTGAGCAAACTGCCATCATCGCGCGTGGCGCGGCAGAACTGGCTGAACATGTCCGGCCCCTGCTGCTCGCGCCGCTGCAGCACCTGCGGGGTGAAATAGTCGACCAGGAATTTGCGTCCCGCCACGCCCTTGCCCATCTTGGTGAAGGGCAAAGGACGGCGCACCACGCCGATCGAGGCCTGCACCATGTCGACGAACGCGGTATTGATCTTGTCGGCTTCGGGGCCCCAGGGGATGCCGAGAAACGATGTCGCGGCCAGATCGAGCGTCAGCTTCTTGATCTCGGAGTAGAAGGTGATGTCCTTGTTCGACCATTGCAACACGCGCGCGCCGATGCCCTCGTTGAGCGATTCGGCATAATGGCGCATCGGCGCGGGCTTGAAGGCGATCGACAGCGCACGCCGGTCGGCGCGGTGATGATCGAAGTCCATCAGCATCAGTCCGCGCGGGAACAGCAGGTTGAGCACCGGGCCCCAGCCTTGCTCGGACGAGAACACCTTGTCGCGATCGAACAGTACCAGCTCGTTCGCATCCGCGCCGAACAGCGCGACCTGACGGCGACCGAAGGCATTGGTGCGGTAGACGGGGCCGTATTTGGCGCGCATTTCATTGCCGAACCCTTCCGGGTCGGCGAGCATCCTGAGCGTCACGCCCAGGATCGGCAGGCCATCCTCGCCCGGAATATGATCTAGCGCGTTGCTGCCGGGCAGGCGGGTCCAGTGCGGGTTGCCGCTGTCGCGCTGGATGCTGTGGTCGGGAAACATCTCGCGCTGGGCAGCAGGCGCTTGGGGAGCAAGGACGGTGGCCATGGGGGAATCCTCTGCACGGTTTTAATTGAGCCATTAAATACCAACTGACACCAATGTTAGCAAGCACTGTCTGACGGCTGGAAAATCATTCATCGTTAATTCAACTTGGTATTTGTATGAACAAACTACCGGGGCTCCGCTCCGCCGGCCCGCCGCGCCAGGACTTGCGGCGAGACAGGAAACCTTGGCTTTGACCCAATCTGCATTTCTTGAAAAGATCCGCATCCCGTCCCTTGGCCGGCGTGTCGTCCGTATCGCCGCTGTCGCGCTGGGCGCGGTCTCGCTGTCGGCCTGCGCCTATGGCGTGGGCGATTATGGCGGCTATGGTGGCGTTTCCGTGGGCGTGGGCAGCGGCGGCTATGCCGGTGGCTATGACCCTTATTGCGACGCCTATTCGGCCTGGGACGGCTTTTATGGCTGCGACGCCGGGCTGGGCTTTGGCCAGATCGGCTTTGGCGGCGGCTATTGGGACAATTTCTATTATCCCGGCTATGGCACGTGGATCTACGACCGCCCCGGCGGACGTCGCTTTGCGATGCAGAACCGGCACCGGCAGTATTGGGGTCAGCAGCGCTGGCAGTATCAGCAGCAGCGCCGCGGCGGCCGCCAGGAATTCCGCCAGGATCGGCGTGACGACCGCCGCGACTATCGTCGCGAGAACCGGCGCGAGACGCTCGATGATCGCCGCGACTGGCGCCAGGAACGCCGCAACAATGCCGGCGAGGTTCCGCGCACCCGGCAGGGCGAGCGCGAGCGTATGGGCGGCCTGACCCCCGAGGATCGCCAGCGTCGCATGGAACGCTGGGAGCAGCGCCAGCAGGATGCCATCGGCCAGCCCCGTCAGGGGCGCGAGGGACGTCGCAACTGGCAGGGCAATGGCGGAGCCGGCAATGGCCAGAGCATCGAGGGTCGCCAGGGTTTGGAAGGTCGGCAGGGCAGGCGCGGCGAGGGCCGCCAGCGCCCGACAATGCGCCAGCCTTCTCCCCAGGCACAGCCCGGCGGCGCACCCCCGCGCGCCGAGCGTCCGCAGCGTCAGCAGCGGATCGACCGGTCGCCGGGATCTGCGCCGCGTACTGTCCCCGACATGTCGGGACTGCGGCCACAGGACATGCAGGAAAACTGATCGCCTGATCGGCTGCTGACGCAGTCGCGCAGCCCGATCGGCCAGCGGCACAAGGGCCACCGAAACACCGGTGGCCCTTGTGACCCGCCCCAAATGCCCTATCATTGAGGGCATGGTACAATTTTCATTGCTCGACCAGTCGGTGCGCTTCGCCGATGTCCCTGCCGCCACCGCGCTTTCCGGCACGCTGGAGGCCGCGCGCCTGGCCGACCGGCTGGGCTATCACCGGCTGTGGGTGTCCGAGCATCACGCCAGCCGCTTCCTGTGCGGCAGCGCGCCGGAAATCCTGATGGCGGCGATGGGCGCGCATACCTCGCGGATCCGTCTGGGGTCGGGCGGGGTGATGCTGCCGCATTACAGCGCCTACAAGGTCGCCGAGCAGTTTGCAGTGCTGAGCAACCTCTATCCCGACCGGATCGATCTGGGCGTGGGTCGTGCGCCCGGCGGCGAGATGCGGGTCGCAGCGGCCCTGTCTGCGCCGCACCCGCCCTCGTTCCGCGATTTCCCCCAGCAGGTGGCCGATCTGGTCGGCTACATGACCGGGGATCTTGCCGAGCCGCGGCTCAGCCCCGAACCGGCGGGCGACATTCCGGTGTGGATCCTCGGCACCAGCCCCGACAGCGCGGTGCTCGCAGCGCAACTGGGGCTGCCTTATGCGCTCGCCTTGTTCATCAACCCGCAGGCAACGCCGGGGCTGACCGAGCTGTACCGCCACAATTTCCGCCCCAGCGCGACGCTGGACAAGCCCTATGTCATGCTCGCGACCACCGCCTTTGCCTGTGACGATGCCGATCAGGCCGATCTGCTGCGCAAGAATTATTTCCTCAACATCGCGCGGTTGCTCGGAGGCGGGCTTCAGCCTGCGGTGTCGCCCGAGGAAAGCCGCGATATGGGCTTTACCGAGCGCGAGGCGATGATCATCGGCGCGCAGGCGCGGATCGCTGCCTTCGGCACGCCCGATGTGGTGCGCGACAAGGTGGGGGCTTTGGTCGAGGCGTTCAGTGCGGACGAGGTGATGATCTCGTGCAACGCCTATCACCATGCCGACCGGATGCGCGCGATCGAACTGTTCGCGCGCAGCTTCGAGATGGCCGAGGCGGCCTGACGATCATGGGTTTTCACACACCAGCCTTTTGCGTCGCCGAGACGCTGCCGTTCATGGATGGCGAGGCGATCGTCATCGACAAGCCCGCGGGGCTTCCGGTCACCCAGCCGCGCAAGGGCGGGCGCAGTCTCGACGATTATCTCGTCCAGTTGCGCTTCGGCTTCCAGCGGTCGCCGACGGCTGTGCATCGGCTCGATCAGGACACGTCTGGCTGTCTGTTGCTGGCGCGCCACGCCAAGGCGGCCAAGCGCTTCGGAGCGGCGTTCGAGAGCGGCGCGGTGGAGAAGACCTATCTCGGGATCGTCGAGGGCGACCTCGATAACGACTTCGGCACGATCGACATCGCGCTGGGCAAGACCAGCACTGCCGAAGCTGGCTGGCGGATCGTGCCCGACGCCGCCGGCAAGCGCGCGGTGACTCACTGGAAGCGGATCGCGGCGACAGGAGGGCGGACGCTCGTCGAGTTCCGCCCCGAGACCGGACGCACCCACCAGATTCGCGTGCATGCGCTGCACGGGCTGGGCAAGCCGCTGCTCGGCGATCCGTTTTACGGCAAGAGCTATTCCTCGGGCCTGATGCTGCATGCAGCGGGGCTGGTGGTGCCGCGCGGGGACAAGCCGCCAGTGCTCGCCGCCGCACCGATGCCCAGGCGCTTCATCGATCTGGGATTTGGCCCCCAGCAAGACCAGAGCGTGGCCGAGGCGGCAGGCGATGAATGATTTCGCCGTCCCCGATCACGCAATCGTCTCCGAACGGTTCATCACTGCCTCCGGCCCTGGCGGCCAGAACGTCAACAAGGTGGCAACAGCGGTCCAGCTGCACGTCAATATTTACGCTCTAGGTTTGCCACCTTTGGTCTATAACAGACTGAAATCATTGGCAGGTAGCAAGATCAACCAGGAAGGCGAGCTGGTCATCCTGGCGCGCAACCACCGCACGCAGGAGGCCAATCGCAAGTTGGCGCGCGAACGCGTGTCGGCGATGCTGGCAGCGGCCTATGATCTGCCCGCCACCCGCGCGCGGTCGCGGCTTAACCGCGTGGGCAAGACCGAGCGGCTGGCGGGCAAGAAGAACCGGTCGACGGTGAAGAAGAACCGGGGTCGCGTCGCCTTCGACTGACCTTTTATTGTGTGAAAGCTTTGGCATGTACGCGTTTGAAATTGATGCAAATACTCCCAAACCCCAGCTGTATGACAACCTGCATTCCGCAGCATTTGCCTTGGTAGATGGCGAGCGTGACGGTGTCGCCAACATGGCCAATGTCGCTGCATTGCTGGGCCAGTTCCTGCCCGGGCTCAACTGGGCGGGCTTCTATCGCATGGTCGATGGCGAGCTGGTGCTGGGCCCTTTTGTGGGCAAGCCTGCCTGCATCCGCATCGCGCTGGGCAGCGGCGTCTGCGGCACCGCGGCAGCCAGCGGCGAAACCCAGCTGGTCGACGACGTCCATGCCTTTCCCGGTCACATCGCCTGCGATGCTGCGAGCCAGTCCGAGCTGGTGGTGCCCGTGATCCATGAAGGACAAGTGACCCATGTCATCGATCTCGACAGCCCGCATCTGGCGCGGTTCGATGCTGACGACCGCGCCGGGATCGAGCGGCTGGCAAGAACGCTCGCCGGACGCATCTGAACCCTTGCGTTAACCTGTTCGTGTGCGCTGCCCCATATTGAAACAGCCCGCGCCAGGGCACCCGGTTTTACATCGGTGCGATGGTGCAAACCCCCTGTAAATGCTAACAATCGCTTAACCAGGCTGGATGGGCGGGGGGCGGTTGCGTCCCTTTTCTGCGATGGCCTGCCCGATTGTCCGAGGGGAGTTAACCATGAAGAGCCGCGCTTTTGCTTCTGTGCGCCATGCTGCCGTTGCCGCCTGTATCGGTGGTGCAGTTTCGCTGGCCATGCCTGTTCAGGCCGCCGATTCGCAGCTGTCGCGGCCGCTGCCGTCGAGGCTCGATTTCAAGGCGGGCAGTGCCCTCAAGCGTGGACCGGTGGGCATGCCGTCCTATGGCGCGCGCATCCCGGTCGGCGCGCCTGCGTATGTCCGCCCGTTCCGTGGCTTCCTGCTGCCCCGCATTTGGATCGCGCCGACTTACTACATCTCCAACTGGCAGGGCTATGGCCTGGCCCGCCCGGCGCAGGGCTATGGCTGGTCGCGTTATTATGACGACGCCGTGCTGACCGATCGCAATGGCCGTGTGTATGACAGCGTGCAGGGCGTGAACTGGCAGGCGGCGCAGGCCGGGCAGGCAGTGGTCAGCCAGACCTATTCGCCCGATTACGATCCGTACAATTATGACGGCGATCTGCTGCTCGGCAACGATCAGGTGGTGCATGGCACGCATTGGGCACGGACCGCAGAAGACTCGGCGCCGGGAGTCGATTACGACCCCGATGATATGGCGCCTCCGCCTCCGGTCGCGCAATTTGACCGCGATTACGACCCCGCCTTTCTCGAAGCCTGCCGCCGTGACAGCGGTCTGGGTGGCGCGGCGATCGGCGCGGCTGCGGGCGGTCTTGCGGGCAATCGCATCGCAGGGCGCGGCAACCGCACCGGCGGGACGCTGATCGGTGCGGGCGTCGGCGCGGTCGCTGGCATGGTGCTCGACAAGGCGGAGGACCGCGAGCGCTGCAAGCGGCTGCTCGCTCGCGAGGCGCAGGGCGGATACGGCGTCAGCTACGGCCAGCCTCCCATCGCCCCGCCGCCTGGCTTTGCCGGTGACTACGACCCTGCCTTTCTCGAGGCCTGCCGCCGTGAAACCGGTCTGGGCGGCGCGGCGATCGGCGCGGCTGTCGGCGGTCTTGCGGGCAACCGCGTCGCCGGACGCGGCAACCGCACCGGTGGCACGCTGATCGGCGCGGGCGTCGGCGCCGTCGCCGGAATGGTGATCGACAAGGCCGAGGACCGCGAACGCTGCAGGCGTCTGCTCGCCCAACAGGGGGCCGGCTATCCGCCGCCTCCGGGGCAGGGCGGCTATCCACCCCCGCCGCCGGGATATTATTATTACTACCCGCCGCCGATCGTCACCACGGTGACGATCACGCCTGCTGCCTGCAATTGCACCGAAGAGGTGGTGGTGACCGAGACGGTTCCCGTTCGCCACCGCCCCAGGGTCTATCGCAGCAAGAACGTGAAAGTGCACGCCAGATAGGCGGTTTCAGTCCTTGGAGCGGCTGACCGGCGAATCGACATAGCCGGTCAGTCCCCAGGGTTCATAGGGTCCGAGCACCAGCTGTTCGAACGTGCCCAGCCCCTGTTCGCCTTCGCTGGTGGTGACGCGGCAGAGGATTTGCACGTGCAGGTTTTCCATCGTCGGTGCCATCGGATCGATTGCGGCAAGATCGATGACATCGCGCTCTACCACCAGGGGCCCGTGGTGGCGGCCATGACCCCATTTCGGACAGGTATAGCCCAGCCCGCGCATCTGGAACCGCTGCACCGGCTCGAAGGTCACGGCGAGTGGCCCGGTATCGGTCTGGATCGTCAGCGTCCCGCCTGCGGGCCAGCGGGTGCCGGGCTCGATCTGCGTCTCCAGCAGCGCCGAGGGCGTCTCATCGAACCCGTCATGCCCGGCGCCATCGGGTGCGACCACCGCGCGGGTGTTCCACGCCGATCCCGATCGGTGTGCGTTGAGGTGGAAGAACAGGCTGCGGCTGGGCAGGTTGATCGGGGTCCATTGCCAGAAGAATGCCGGTTGCGAGCTGCCGGAATGCGGCTGCGCATCAGGCGCGCCGATCGGGCGCACGCCCCAGCTGCGGTCGCGGGTTCCCGCGCAGCCTGGCGCCAGCTCGACCCGCTCGCCATCGATTTCGATCCAGCCGCTATAGTGCCCGTTCTGGGTCATTCGGGTGTAGTCCATGAAGGTGCGCGGACCGTTGCGGAAGGTGAAGCGCGGCTCTTCGATCGGGAAGGCGCGGCCGGTGAAGGTGATGTCGGCCCGGATGCCTTCACCGTCCACCAGGATGCGCAAGACCCTGAGCGGCTCGATCACCTCGATGCGGATCGGCCCTACGGCCATGTCCATCCGCTCCATGGCAAGCTCGCGCGAGGCGTGAAGAGCATGCTGCAACCCGTTGCGAATGAATGAAAAGCTCGCATCTGCGATATCGAGATGGGGGTAGACGCCAAAGGCCAGCGCGAAGAAGCCGGTGCCATCGGGGTTATAGCCGTTGAAGAAATAGCGGTCGTAAAAATTGCGGTCGGTGCCAGCATAGGCGATCGGCTCTGCGGTCTGGTGCAGCGGGTAATCATCGCCTCGGGTCAGCATGTCGTGGTCTCCGTGTTGCGCTCCGCATGGCATAGCAGCGCGCCGATGCTGTCGTGGTCCAGCGCCAGGCTGCACGCGCCGCGCGCCATCGACAGGAAGTTGGCATCGCCGCGGGCTGTGCGCTCGACAAAGGCGGCGCTGAACACCGCGGTCGACAGCCCCGACAGCGCGCCGATGCGGTAATCGTCCCAGATCGTGTTGCTGCTGCGCGGCACGCCGTGGCGGGTCATTTCGGCGCAATACAGATCGATCAGCTCGGCTTCGTGCGCGCGGCGCAGATCGGTGCCGATGCCGGTGCCCAGAAAATAGCCAAGATCGCTGGTGCCTGCACCAGTGACGCAGGTCTGCCAGTCGACCACCGCCAGAGGCTCTGCACCGCCGCGAATGTCAAACAGCATATTGTCGAGCCGGAAGTCGCCATGGGTGAGGCAGCGTGTGCCGGGCTGCCAGCCGAACCAGTGCGGCGCAGCGTCGGCCAGCGCCTCGCAGATGGCGAGGTATTCGGGCTCGAGCTGCCCCGCATAACGCTCGCGGAACACGGCCTGCGCGCCGGGATAGGACTGGATGATCCAGTCGCGCGCTTGCGGATCGGGGAGCAGCCAGTCCTCGTCCAGCACGCTCAGATTGTCGGTTGACGCGTGCAGCGATGCCGCCTGACACACCGCCAGCCGGGCCTCGTCGAGCGTGCAGGACGCCAATTGGTCGCCAGCGCGCGCCGGGCCCAGATCCTCGAACAGCAGGATGAAATCGCATCCGGTCGGCTCGATCAGCGCGGCATAGACCTTGGGTACCCGCATCGCGACCAGGGGGGCGATGCGGGCATAGAAGTTGACCTCACGCAGATAGAGCCGGAAATGCGCCGCGGTCGAGCGGCTGGTGGCGTCGCGCGAAGGCAGCTTGGCAGCGATCGAGGCCGGGGCGCCGGGGGCAGGGCGGTCATAGGCCAGCGCGATCCGTACGGTATCGCCCACCTGACCGGTGCCGATCGACGCGCAGGTGATGGCGGCAATCCGCGCGCCGCCCAGCACGCCCGCATTGTCGAGCTGCGCCTGCAGCCAGTCCGGCGTGATATCCTCCGCCCGCGTTGGAAACGCCTCCATGCCATTCCTCTCCGCCGGTTCTGACCCGGTCGATAATTTAATCGTATGATTAAACCAGCGCGGAAGGATTGCAATCGCTCAGTTGGGCAGGGGGCAGATGCGCCGTGTCAGGCGAGTTCGCTGGCGAGCCGCGCCTGCATCTGCAGCACTGCGGGGCGCAAGGCGGTTTCCTCGACAAAACCCAGCCGCTCGGCCTCGAGCGACTTTTCCAGCCGGACCAGCCGGTCGAGCAGGTGCTGGGTTTCTTGCACCAGCCGCTGGGCTTCCTGCGGCAGACGCGCAACCACGAACGGATCGCTCGAGGTGCACTTGCCCAGCGAACGGCTGCGGCTGTGCAACTGGTGCAGCGAGAGTTCGCCTGCGAAATAGGCCTTCTGGTTGAGCAGCCAGGCGATCGAATGCATCAGTCGGGTGGTCACGCGCAGCGATTCGCACGACATGTCGATGCGAATGTCGTCATGCCGGGTAAGCCCCTGGTCTTCTGGCGTCAGCTCGAAATAGGACCGCGCCTCGTCGGCCAGCACCATCGCCTCGACATAGAGCGACTCGACCAGTTTGACCGTGAAAGGGAATTGGTGGTTGGACATGCCCCATCCTTGCCAAAATCCCGTGGGGCTGCCCAGCCGGAACCTATGGTTAAGCCCGCAAACACCGCGCTTGTGTCAACGCGGAACAGTTGCGCCTGTCTGGATGAAGGCGCGATGCGGTCGTGGCGATCAGGCGATGATGTCGGGGATCAGATAATCTTCGAGCATGGCGATCTGGTCGCGCAGCAGCAGCTTGCGCTTCTTCAGCCGGGCAAGCTGCAGCATGTCGGTGGTGCCGCCGTTGCTCAACGAGCCGATGGCATGATCGAGGTCGCGATGTTCGATGCGCAGCAAGGCCAGCTTCTGCCGGACTTCTTCCTCTGTCACGCGCGACGCCTTTCCAGACCTGGCCGGGCCGCATCGGGCACCGGATTATCCTGTGGGCAGACCACACGCCTGCCGATTGTCGCGGTTATGGAATGTTTCGCCGCATTGCAAGCGCACCTGTGCATAACACCACAGACAGCCCATAAATTTTATGTTTAGATCACGATCCCAAGATGAGAAGGCAACGAGTCGAAGGAGACATACATGCTGCAAGACAGTCATACGCAAGCTCTCATGGCCAAGCATGCCGGGATTGAACGGATGATCCACGACGAGGAACGCAGGCCGGCGCCCGATACCGCGCTGATTGCCAAGCTCAAGAAGCAGAAACTGCGCATCAAGGAAGAGATCAGCCTGCATTGATCAACTGATCTGATCTAGAGCGGACCGGGGCAGATCCCGGACGCCAAATCCAAGCCCGGCGCGTCTGACGAGGGGTCAGATCGCGCGCCGGGCGACGGGGAGGGGCGAAAATGCCCTCCGCCAGCTGGAGCAACGGCTCGCTGGACATGATTCCTTCCCATCAAGGGCAATTCACACCAGGGGCAGAATGCACGTGCGGGCGAATGCGGTCCGCGCGATGCAGGCGTGGCTGCGTATGGGGCAGCGCAGCGGCCATGGACAGCCAATCTGATATGGTGTACCAATACAGCAACACACATCAAGGAAGGGGGGGCATGAGTTCGGACCGCATGACAGTATTCGGCCTTTTCAGGACGCGCATGATGCTGGGTGTGGGGATAGCGCTTTGCGCCCTGCCTGTATCCGCGCAGTCCTATCGTCCCAGCTTCGATCCCAGCGCCCTGAAGCTGCCCGCCAGCAGCACGCCGAATGAGGTGCTGGTCCTCGGCACGCCGCACCTGTCCGGGCTTCCCGACAGCTTCACGCCCGACATGCTCGCGCCATTGCTCGACCGGCTCGCCGCGTGGCGTCCAACGGCGATTGCGACCGAGGACCTTTCCGGCCTGCAGTGCGACAGTCTGCGCCGCTATCCTTCACGGTACGCAGAGACGGTAAAGACCTACTGCTTCGATCCCGCTCCAGCGGGGCAAGCCACCGGGCTCGACGTTCCAGCGGCCAATGCCGAGGCGGAACGCCTGCTCGCCGCGTGGCCGGCAGCACCCGCCCCCGCGCAGCGTCGGCAGCTGGCAGCGATATTCCTCGCTTCGGGCGAACGCGGGTCGGCGCTGGTGCAGTGGCTCAGGCTGCCAGCCGAGGAACGCCGAGCAGGAGACGGCCTGACCGACGCTCTTGTCACCACGCTGGAGAAAGCCCGGACGCGGCGCAACGAGACCTATCTGGTCGCTGCCACGCTTGCCGCGCGGCTTGGGCTCGAGCGGCTGTGGAGCGTCGACGATCACTCTGCGGACTCGCCTGGACCTGTCGTCCCAGAAGAGATCCAGGCAAATGAAGCAGCGATCATGAAGGCCTGGGACAACCCGGCAACTTGCGCACGTCGGGCCGAAAGCGAGCAGCTGACCGCAAGACTGGCGCAGCCCGATGCCCTGCTGAACCTCTACCGCGCCTATAACGCACCCGACGCGCCCATGCTCGTTTATCGATCGGATTTCGGGGCCGCTCTGGCCGAGCCGTCGCCCCAGGGCTTTGGCAGGCAATATGTCGGTTATTGGGAAACGCGGAATTTGCGCATGGTGGCAAATATGCGCGACATCATCGGTCGCTATCCGGGAACGCGCCTGCTGACCATCGTCGGCGCATCGCACAAGGGCTATTACGAAGCGTATCTGAATCAAATGCACGACGTCCATCTGGCCGATGCCGGTGCGGTTCTTCGCTAGGGCTTAATCCGGAACCCATGCATCGCACTTTGGTGCGCGCGGGTTTTTATGCCACACCATTTTCCGCCTCGTCATTCTCCGCGACTTCACGCCCGATTTTTCGCGTATGGATCAGCGAGACGCGCGTGCCCGGCGCGGCATCCTTGACGGAGATTATCGCCCCCAGCTGCTTGGCGAGCGCCTGAATGATGCGGGTGCCGAGCCCGGCCTGGGTATCTTCGGCATCCGCGTCCATGCCGATGCCGTCGTCCGACACCGAAAGCGTCCAGTCGTCTGCGTCTGCGGTATAGCCGACAACGACATGGCCGATGCGTCCATCCGGAAACGCGTGCTTGAGCGCGTTAATCACCAGTTCGGTCACGACCAGACCCATGCTCACCGAAACGTCCCCGTCGATCAGAACCGGGTCGACCCGCGTCGTCAGCGTCAACCTCTTGCGGTCGTGAATCATCGAAGCGCCGATGCTGGCGCACAATTGCGTCAGATACGGCGAAAGTTCGACGGCTCCGCCATCGGACTGGGCGAGGTGGCGCTGCAGGGTCGCGATCGACATGACGCGCTGATGCGCATCGCTCAGATGGCCGCGTGCCTCCTCAGACTGCACCTTGCGGGCACTCTGCATCAGAATGCTTGCGATGATCTGCAGGCTGTTGGCCACCCGGTGCTGCATCTCGTGCAGGAGCGCCGCGTTGGTCCGGATCAGCTCCTTGTGGCGCTTGTCGTCCTTGCGTGTCTCGGTGACGTCGATGACCGTGACCAGCATCCGCGAATTGTCGATGTCGCCATATTCAAGCAGTTGCGCCTTGATCACCACACAGCGTGTCGCGCCGGCGCTGGTCAGAATCTCCATCTCATAGGCTTCGATATCCGCCGCGCCTGACAGGGTCGCGTCGATCAGCGAGTGCAGCCGCGGCAGGTCCCAATGGTGGTGGTCCAGATCATAGATGGTCTGTCCGGTAACGGTTGCAGGATCGATCCCGAACGCGGCGCAAAAGCTGTCGCTCGCGGCAACAATGGTCAGCTTGTCGTCGAGCAGCAACAGCGGTGCATTGGACGCAAGCACGACCGCCAGCCCCAGCGAGCGGCCCAGATTGATCGGTGTTTGATCGGCAGCCATGTGGCACGCCCTTCCGGTTGCCCGGACCGCAAGACGCGGCCTTGTTGGCATCCCATTTTTGAAGCCGATATGGATCGGCAAAAACCGAATACTGTCCCGATATTCGTCTGCTAGCATGCCGGTGGCATCCATCGCGCACGAATTTGTAACGGGTGGGGACGCAACCCCTCGCTGCCAAATCGGGGCCAACCCCCGATAGCCTAGCGCGCAACTGCGTGCTAGACCTCCGCCCATGTCGGAAGCCCAGATCAACGCCACCCTTGCCGCCCGCAACATCCTGACCCGTCTGCACGACGTTATGGCCGCACGATCCAATGCGCAGGCCAAGCTCAACCAGGTGGTGGACATCATCGGCGATTCGCTCAACAGCGAGGTGTGCTCGATCTATCTGCTGCGCGAAGGCGTGCTCGAGCTGTTCGCCACCCGCGGTCTCAACCAGGAGGCGGTCCATGTCACAAAGCTGGCCCTGGGGCAGGGGCTTACGGGCACGATCGCCAAGAATGTCGAGACGCTGAACCTTGCCGAGGCCACCGCGCACCCGGACTTTCAGTATCGCCCCGAAACCGGCGAGGAAAAGTTCCACAGCTTTGCCGGAGTTCCCATCGTCCGCATGGAGCGCGCGATCGGGGTGCTGTGCATCCAGCATGTCGAACCGCGCCGCTATCTCGAGGTCGAGATCGAGGCGATGCAGACGGTGGCGATGGTGCTGTCAGAGCTGATCGCCAATGCCGAGATGGTCGACGAACACGGCACCTTTGACGGGCAGGCCGAGCTCACCCATTCGCAACACGAGATCGGCTTTCCGCTGGTCGCGGGTCTTGCCAGCGGCAAGGCGGTATTCCACCAGCCGCGCATCACCATCGAGCATGTCGTGGCCGAGGACGTCGAGGCCGAGCGCCAGCGGGTCTATTCGGCCTTCATCAAGATGCGCGAGCAGATCGACAAGATGTCGAGCCAGGCCGAATTCGGCACCGGTGGCGAGCACGACGAGGTGCTCGAGACCTACAAGATGTTCGCTTATGATGAAGGCTGGTCGCGCAGGATCAACGAGGCGATCGACAGCGGCCTGACTGCGGAAGCCGCGATCGAGCGCGTCCAGCAGCGCACCCGGATGCGGATGCGCCAGATCGACGATCCGCTGCTCGCCGACCGGATGCACGATCTGGAGGACCTTTCCAACCGGCTTCTGCGCATCGTCTCGGGCCAGATCGGCACCGCAGCGCAGATGGGCCTGAGGCAGGACACCATCCTCATCGCGCGCAACCTGGGCCCGGCCGAACTGCTCGAATATGACCGGCGGCGGCTCAAGGGGGTGATCCTCGAGGAAGGATCGCTCACCGCGCATGTGACGATCGTGGCGCGCGCAATGGGGATCCCGGTGATGGGGCGGATGCGCAACATCCGCCACCAGGTGCGCCAGGACGACCACCTGCTGATCGACACCAACGAGAATTCGGTGCTCATCCGCCCCGCGCCGCAGGTGATCGAGGCGTTCGAGCAGAAGTTCCTGCGCAGCCGCGAGAAGATGGCGGCCTATGCCGCGCTGCGCGATGTCGAGCCTGTGAGCAAGGACGGCACGCGAATCGGGGTGCTGATCAACGCAGGCCTGCGCGACGACATTGCGCATCTTTCGGTTTCGGGCGCCGATGGCGTCGGGCTGTTCCGGACAGAATTCCAGTTTCTCGTCTCCGCGACATTGCCGCAGCGCGAGCGGCAGCTGCGCCTGTACCGCGACGTTCTCGATGCGGCAGGCGAAAAGCCGGTGATCTTCCGCACGCTCGACATCGGCGGCGACAAGTCGCTGCCTTATCTGCGCGAGGACGGGCCGGGCGAGGAGAACCCCGCAATGGGCTGGCGCGCGCTGCGGCTGGCGCTGGAGCGCGACGGGCTGCTCAAGGTGCAGGCGCGCGCGCTGATCGAGGCGGCTGCAGGGCGCACGCTCAACGTCATGTTCCCGATGGTGGCAGAGCCGTGGGAGTTTGATGCCGCGCGGCAGGTATTCGAAGACCAGCTCGCGTTCCTGAAGGCGCGCAAGAAGATGTTGCCAGAGCGCATCCGCTACGGCGCGATGCTCGAGGTGCCTGCGCTTGCCGAAACGCTTGATATCCTTGGACCAAAGCTCGATTTCCTGTCGATCGGCACCAACGATCTCACCCAGTTCCTGCTGGCAGCTGACCGCGCTCACCCCAAATTGGCGCAGCGCTACGACTGGATCTCGGCCTCGATCCTGCGCTTCCTGCGCCGGGTGGTCCGCGACGTTGCACCCTATAACATCGACGTCACAGTATGCGGCGAAATGGGCGGGCGGCAGCTCGAGGCGCTGGCGCTGCTCGGCATCGGCATGCGGCGGCTGTCGATCACGCCCGCTGCCGTCGGGCCGATCAAGGCCATGGTGCGCTCGCTCGACATCGCGGCGGCCAGTGCCAAGATGGAAGAGCTGCTGAGCCATCCGCCTGCCGACATGCGCGGCGAACTGCTCGCCTGGGCGCAGGCACAAGGGGTCGAGCTGGCGTGACCCGCAAAGGTTTGCAATACTCCGTCAAGAGGCAGTTCAGTTACATCTGTTTGCATAGATAAGCCCGCTGGAATCGCCCAAAAACGTTGACTTTGGCGGCCATTCGTTGTTTCTGCTGGGCAGGGGCAATACTACAACCGGGTAAACCCGGGTCGGGAGCGCGCACGTGGCCAAGACGCCAGAGGAAGCACAAGGCGAACCATCAGCAGATGGTGCGGAGACGGGAAGTTTGTTCCCACCCGCCCATGCCGGAGAACGTCTGCGCGACGCGCGTGTGGCACACAAGATGACGCTCGACGACGTCGCCTCGCGCACCCGCATTCCCGTTCGTCATCTTGAATCGATCGAGGCGGGCCAATTCGCCGGGCTGCCCGGACGCACTTATGCGATTGGCTTCGGCCGCGCCTATGCCCGCGCTGTCGATCTTCCCGAAGAAGAGATTGCGCAGGCGATCCGCGAAGCTCTGGGCAGTTCGTCCGCCGGGCCGTCGCGTGAAGCGACCCAGTTCGATCTCGACGAGCCCAGCAAGGTTCCATCGGCGCGGATCGCGTGGCTGGCCGCTGCGGTGGGCGCGGTCATCCTGATTGCCGGGTTCGGCATCTGGCGGACTTATTTCTTCCCGGGCGCCAATGTCGAGGAGCTTGCGCAGGCAGCCGACGCCGAAGCAGGCAGCGTGCGCGCCCCGGCGGCCGGTGCTGCCGCCAATCGCAAGCCCGCCGCTGCCGCCGCCGCCGTCGATCCCAAGGCCGAAGTCGTGTTCACCGCGACCGAGGACAATATCTGGATCAAGTTCTACGATGGCGAAGGCAAGCAGCTGATGCAGAAGCAGATGGCGCTGGGTGAGCAGTACACCGTGCCTGCCGATGCCGTGGCCCCGCAGGTGTGGACCGGACGTCCGGACGCGTTCGAGATCACCGTGGGCGGTCGCACCGTGGCGCCGCTGGGCACATCGGAGGTTGCGGTCAAGGATGTTCCCGTAACCGCCACCGCTCTGCTGGCGCGTCCCGCAGAGCCTGCGCAGCAATCAACCGAGGCCAGCACCGGCACCGATCAGGCGGGATGAACCCCGCCAGCGCTGGTCAACTCAGGTTCAGCGACGTCATGACATCAATTTTGTGACGGCCCGGCTTTGACGAAAGCGGTGGGCACCGTATAGATTCGCCTGCGAACACTTTTTGAGCTGGAGCCTGACATGTCCACCCGCCGTTTTTCCCTGCTCTGCGCAAGCCCCCTCAGCCGGTCCGGTCGGCTGATCGCCGGCAGCCTGATCGCTGCGTTGATGGCATCGGCCAGCCCCGCAGCCGCGCAGGCAGCGTCGATCGAGCCGCGCGTCAAGAAGCTGGAGACCGAAATGCGCGCGGTGCAGCGCAAGGTGTTCCCGGGCGGATCGGACCGGTTCTTCGAGCCGGAAATTTCCGCGCCTGCGGCGGCGCCCAGCACCACCGGCACCAGCGCGAGCGCACCGATCACCGATCTGCTGCAGCGGGTCGACACGCTGGAAAACCAGATCACCCGGCTGACAGCGCAGACCGAGGAAAACGGCTTCAAGCTGGGCCAGCTCGAAAAGCGGCTGGTGCAGCTTGAGGACAAGGCCGCGCAGGCTGCGGCTGCGGCTGTCGCTCCGGTTGCCGCAACCACGGGCACCATGGGGTCAGGAACCGGCGCAGCACCTGCGCGCGTCACCCCTGCCGCGCCGACGACCGCTGCGGGGGCTGCCGCCGCCGCACCCAGCGCAGAGCGCGTCGCTGCGGTCTCGCGGATCGAAAAGCCCGAGACCACGGATGCCGGCGAGGATGCCTATCTGTACGGCTATCGGCTGTGGGAGGCCAAGTTCCTTCCCGAGGCGCAGGCGCAGTTGCGCTTCGCCTTGGACAAGCACCCCAAGCACAAGCGCACCAGCTATACCCGCAACCTGCTGGGTCGCGCCTATCTCGACGACGGTAAGCCCAGCGCAGCAGCCAAGATGTTCGCCGAGAATTACGAGAAGGAGCCCAAGGGTGATCGCGCGCCCGAGAGCCTGTATTTCCTTGGGGAATCGTTGATCAAGCTCAACGAAAAGCCCAAGGCGTGCATCGCCTTTGCGGAACTTGCCGAGGTTTATCCCGATGTCGCCGCCGGGCGGCTGTCGGACCGGTTGGCCTCCGGGCGCCGCAATGCCGGATGCAAATAACGATCCCCTGACGCAGGTTGCAGGCGCGCTCGCGGCGCTGACCGGGGGGCGTGATGCCGCGCTGCTGCTGGCGGTGTCCGGTGGTCCCGACAGTATGGCCATGCTCGACATGGTCCGGCGCGGCTGGGCAGGCCCCGTATCGGCTGCCACGGTCGATCACCGACTGCGCCCCGAAAGTGCCGGCGAGGCCGCGATGGTGGCCGACTATTGCGCCAGCATCGCCGTGCCGCATGTCACGCTCTGCCCCGATGCGCCGATCACCGGCAACCTCCAGTCGGCGGCGCGAACCACCCGCTATCGTCTGTTGGCGCAAGCGGCGGCGCGGGCTGGCGCGGAGTTCATCGTGACGGCGCATCATGCCGACGATCAGCTCGAGACAATGCTGATGCGGCTGGCGCGGGGCAGCGGGGTCGACGGGCTGGCTGCGGTGCGCGCGAAAAACGGCCAGGTGATCCGCCCGATGCTCTGCCTGCGAAAGGCCGAACTGGAGCGATATTGCGCGGATCAGGCCATCCCGTTCGTGCGCGATCCCAGTAACGCCAGCCCGGATTTCGATCGGGTGCGGATGCGCGCCGCGCTGGGGCAGTTCGATGTCGTCGACCCCATGCAGGCGGTGCGTTCGGCTGCGGCGCTCGCCGATGTGGCCGATGCGCTGGACTGGATGGTCGATTCCGAAGCCGCACAGGTGCTGCATACCGGGCCCGGCGGTGCATCGCTGATCCGGCACGATTACCCTGCAGCCCTGCTCAGGCGGCTCGTCCAGCGTTGCCTCCAGGCGGTACAGCCGGGGATCGCGCCGCGCGGCGAGGCGCTGGGACGGCTGATCGATACGCTGAACGCAGGCGGGCAGGGGATGATCGGCGATGTGCTGTGTCGGGGCGGTGCCACCTGGCATTTTGCCCGGGCTCCTGCGCGGCATGGAGCGGGCGGCGAGGGGATGGCGACCGAATAAAGCTTTCCTACGCCAAATGGCAGGCGGATTATATTGTCATTCAGGATTAGTGGCCTATCTTGAACATAGTTTACGTCCGCAAAGGCTATGTGATGAACGACGATCAGGATCCCAACACCAACCAGAACGGCTGGATGAAGAACATGCTCATCTGGGCGGGTGTCATCATCGGCCTGCTGGTGGTCGTATCGCTCATCGATACCCGCGGCAGCGCGGATCGCGGAAGCTCGATCAGCTATTCCACCTTCCGCGACCGAGTGTCCGACGGCCAGGTCAAGAGCGTGACCATCTCGCCCGATCGTGTCACCGGCACCTATGTCAACGACGAGCAGTTCTCCGCGGTCCGCGTCGAGAACGACCCGTCGCTGATCCCGCTGCTGGAAGAAAAAGGCATTGATTACAGCGGCAAGGCTGAAGAGCAGCCTAGCTTGCTGATGTATATTCTGCTGCAGTCGCTGCCGTTCATTCTCATCATCACCATCGCCTTCTTCGTGCTCCGTCAGGTGCAGAAGGGCGGCGGGGCGAGCGGCGCGATGGGCTTTGGCAAGTCCAAGGCCAAGCTGCTCACCGAAAAGTCGGGCAAGGTGACCTTCCAGGACGTCGCCGGAATCGACGAAGCGCGCGAAGAGCTGCAGGAGATCGTGGAGTTCCTGCGTGATCCCAGCAAGTTTGCGCGACTCGGCGGCCAGATCCCCAAGGGCGCGCTGTTGGTCGGCTCGCCCGGTACCGGCAAGACGCTGCTCGCCCGTGCGATCGCAGGCGAAGCCGGCGTGCCGTTCTTCACCATCTCGGGCTCGGACTTCGTCGAAATGTTCGTCGGCGTCGGCGCCAGCCGCGTGCGCGACATGTTCGAACAGGCCAAGAAGAATGCACCGTGCATCGTCTTCATCGACGAAATCGATGCGGTCGGCCGTCATCGCGGTAGCGGTCTTGGCAACTCGAACGACGAACGCGAGCAGACGCTGAACCAGCTGCTGGTCGAAATGGACGGCTTCGAAGCCAATGAAGGCATCATCATCATCGCGGCGACCAACCGTCCCGATGTGCTCGACCCCGCGCTGCTGCGTCCGGGCCGCTTCGATCGCCAGGTCGTGGTGCCGGTCCCCGATATCGAGGGCCGCGAGAAGATCTTGCAGGTGCACATGAAGAAGGTGCCGCTGGCGCCCGACGTCAATGCGCGCACGATCGCGCGCGGCACGCCCGGTTTCTCGGGTGCGGATCTTGCCAACCTTGTCAACGAGGCGGCTCTGCTCGCCGCACGGCGTGGCAAGCGTCTGGTCGCGATGAGCGAGTTCGAGGCTGCCAAGGACAAGGTCATGATGGGCGCCGAGCGCAAGTCCATGGTCATGACCGAGGACGAGAAGCGGATGACCGCCTATCACGAGGCTGGCCATGCCATCGTCGCGGTGCACGAAGAGGCTTCGGATCCGATCCACAAGGCGACGATCATTCCGCGCGGCCGTGCGCTGGGCATGGTGATGCGTCTGCCCGAACGCGACGTGTACAGCTATCACCGCGACAAGATGTATGCGAACCTCGCCGTGTCGATGGGTGGCCGCGTTGCCGAGGAAGTGGTCTTCGGCTATGACAAGGTGTCTTCGGGCGCCAGCGGCGACATCCAGTATGCGACCAAGCTTGCACGTGACATGGTCACCAAATGGGGCATGTCCGACGAGCTCGGCCCGCTGCAGTACGAAGAGCAGTCCGAAGGCTATCTGGGCTATGGCCAAAGCCAGCGGATGATGATGTCGGACGAGACCGCGCGCAAGATCGATGCGGAAATCCGCAAGATCGTCGATCAGGGCTATGACCGTGCCAAGCACGTGTTGTCAGAGCATGTCGACCAGCTGCACACGCTGGCCCAGGCACTGCTCGAGTTCGAAACGCTGAGTGGCGACGAGATCCAGGAGATCATCGCCACCGGCAAGCTCGATCGGCCTGATGGCAAGTCGATCAAGCCCGACGTCGCTCCCGGCATCGGTGCGGTCATCCCGCGCGCAGGCAAGCGCAAGGGTCCGTTCCACGATCCCAAGCCGCAGGGTGCCTGAGCCCACCGTTCATCCGTGATCGGCATTGCAATACTCGCTCCGGCGCTGCTGGCCACACAGGCCGCAGCGCCGGTTGCCGTTCCGGCTCCGCCCGAGACGGTCGCGGAGTTCCTGGCGCAGGCAGACGCGCTGCTGGCAGCCGGGAACGAAGCGGCGGCCACATCACCGCAGGCCGATGCCATCCGCAGCGCGCTGCAGCAGGCTGCGATGGCCTATCGCGCCAGCTTGGCCGAGGCCGTCCAGCGCGGCGCGCCGCCTGCCAGCTGCCCACCACCGCCAGGGCAGGCGCAGCTCTCGCTGGGGGATATCACCGAACTGTTCCGGGCATTTCCGGATGCCAACCGGCCCATGCCGGTCACCACCGCCTTTGCTCTGGTGATGACCCTGCGGTTTCCCTGCCCGACACCGCCGTAATGAGGTCATCGACGGTTCATCTTGGTGTGTTATAGGCGCGGCACAGTTGGGTGGAGGTAGTTGAAGATGACATGGGCGATCCGGTCGGCGGTGCTGGCCTCAGTGGCGTTCCTGTCGATCGGGGCGACATCCGAGATGACTGCCGGGCAATTCCTGGCTGCGATGAACAAGGCGGAAAGCCTTGGACCTGCGGCGCTGATGTCGTCCGATGTCCGCGCGCTGCGCGCCGAGAGCGAGCGCGTGCTGACGCTCTACCGCTCCGATGTCGCAAAGCAGGCGAGGGCCGGTGGACCGCGCCACAGCTGCCCACCGCCCAAGGGCCAGGGCAAGATGAAGGGCGAGGAGCTCAAGACCTATCTCACCGGCCTGCCTGCGGCGAAGAAGAAGCAGCCCTTCCGCACCGCGCTGTATGATTTCATGAAGCAGAAATACCCCTGCAGATAAGGGTGGTTGGCCAGTTCTGATCGTCATTCCCGCGGACGCGGCATCCCGCTTTTCTCCAAGTCGGCGCAAAAGCGGGATCCCCGCCTCCGCGGAGGTGACGAAGAGGGCAGGGTATCCCGACCACCGTTTTCAGGCACACGAAAAAGGCCGCGGTCCCATGGGGAGCGCGGCCTTTTCGATAGCTTGCAGCGCGAAAGATCAGCCTTCGAAATCGCTGCCCATGTTGCTGGTGCGCGCAGGCGCCGATGCGGTGAGGCGCAGAGCCTCTGCCGACAGGCTGAGCGAACCGATCTCGTCGGGCATGTCGTCGTCATCGACCTGCACCTTCTGCAGCGAGACGATCAGGCCTTCCTTGAGCTCTTCGGGGAACACGGTTTCGTCCGCGATCTCGCGCAGCGCCACGACCGGGTTCTTGTCGCGATCGCGATCAATGGTCAGCTCGGCACCGCCGCTGATCTCGCGTGCACGCTGGGCAGCGAGCAGAACGAGATCGAACCGGTTGGTGACCTTGTCGATGCAATCTTCAACGGTAACGCGCGCCATGAACGGGCTCCAGACTCTGTCAGAATATCAGGGAAAGGCGGGCCTTAGTCGCTGACCCGCGCAAAGTCAACGATTGCCGTGTTCGGCGGCGCTTTCGTCTTGTGCCTTCCAGCCCCAGAACAGGTGGCAGGGAAGCACGTTGAGCAGTTCGTAACCGCGGTCGATCCGCTCGAAATAGGGGCGGAGCAGCTGAGTGGTGAAGGTGTTGAACTGATAGATCAGAAACGCGCCGCCCGGCCGCAAGGCGCGATGCGTGGCTTGCGCGATCTCGTCGGCGACGGTTCCGGGAAGCGTCGAGAGCGGCAGGCCGGAAAGAACGAAATCGGCATGGGCAAAGCCGTGGCTCGCGATGATGTCTTCGACATCCGCAGCCGATCCGTGCACCGCGACAAAACGGCTGTCGGGGATGGTCTTGCGCAGATAGCGGATGAAATCGGGGTTGGTATCGATCGCGATATAGGTGGCATTGCGTGGCAGCTTGTCGAGCACCGGACGGCAAAAGGTGCCGACGCCCGGACCATATTCGACAAACAGCTGCACGTCTTTCCAGGGGACCGGCGCCAGCATCTTGCGGATGGTGCGGTCGGACGAGGGGACGATCGATCCGACCATCACCGGGTGCTTGAGAAACCCTTTGAAAAACACTCCCCAGGCCCCGAAAAGCCGCTCGGCGCGCGCCTTGATCCGCTGCCGCAGGGGCAGCTGGGCCAGGTCGTTGGATTGCATGAAGAACCTCTCAGAATATCTGTCAACAGTCTGTCACAATTGCAGATTGGGCCGGGCAAAGCAATCATGTGCGTCCGCAGGCCATCGCAACACTTTGCAACACAGGTGGCAGCGCGTAGAGCATTTGCCATGCACGCGTCCACAGATTCCCGCATCCATGCCAATGGCAGTATTGCCGTGATCTTCGCGGCGCAGCGCAGCGGGCGCGATGCAGAGGGGTATGCGGCGATGGCAGAGGCCATGGACGCACTGGCTGCGCAGCAGCCGGGCTATCTGGGAATGGACCATGGCGGGGGGGCGGACGGTTTCGGCATCACGGTCAGCTACTGGGCGGATGACGCCAGCGCCCGCGCATGGCGCGACAACCGCGAGCACCGCGCCGCGCGCGAGGCGGGGCGGGACCGCTGGTACGCGCATTACACCCTGCATGTCGCGCGGATCGAGAGAGGCTATGCCTGGCCATGAGTGACATGCCCGCCCAGCACGAGGGCCCGCTTTCCGGACAGAAACTGCCGACCGACCGCATGGCGTTGCTGTTCATGGTGATGCTGGTGACGGCAGCGGGCAACACCGCGATGCAATCGGTGATGCCCGCGATCGGCACCCGGCTGGGGGTCGCGGATGTCTGGGTCAGCCTGGCGTACAGCTGGTCGGCGCTGCTGTGGATGGTCTTTGCGCCCCGCTGGGCACGGCTGTCCGACCGGCGCGGCCGCAAGGCTCTGATGAACCTTGGCCTGGTGGGCTTCATCTCTTCCTTCGCGCTGTGCGGGCTGACGCTGATCGTGGGGCTCAACGGCTATCTTTCGGGCGCGTGGACGATGCTGATCTTCGCGATGTTCCGCAGCCTGTACGGCGGGCTGGGCTCCGCCGCACCGCCCGCGGTGCAGGCC
This sequence comes from Blastomonas fulva, assembly GCF_003431825.1. Classification (GTDB taxonomy): domain Bacteria; phylum Pseudomonadota; class Alphaproteobacteria; order Sphingomonadales; family Sphingomonadaceae; genus Blastomonas; species Blastomonas fulva. The sequence goes on from NZ_CP020083.1 coordinate 2,465,944, forward strand.
TATGTCGCCGCACGCACCAGCCGGCAGGAGCGCACCCAGTCGCTGTCGATGATCTCCTCCTCCTTTGGCCTCGGCACCGTGATCGGCCCCGCGCTGGCGCCGCTGATCATCCTGCCGTTCCTGGGCCTGCCCAGTCCGTTCTTCGTGTTCGCAACCTTCGGCCTGCTGGTGCTGGTGACGCTCAAGCTTCGGCTTCCCGATGACACGCCGAGCTATGCCGCGCGCGGGCGGCTGGTATCCGAACCGATGAGCACCAGCGCCGCCGGGGAAGTGTATGATGCCGACGAGCATGACGAGGCTCCGCCTGCACCGGTCGATCCCACCCAGCAGCGTCTGTCGTGGAAGGACGCGCGGCTGCGGCCGTGGCTGATCACCGGGCTGGTTGGCGGCCATGCCAATGCGATGATCCTGGGGCTGGTCGGCTTTATGCTGCTTGATCGGCTGGACCTGCGCGCCACGCCCGAGCTTGCCGCTGGGCCAACCGGGCTGGTGCTGATGGCGGGGGCCTTTGCCACGTTGCTCGCGCAATGGGGGCTGATCCCCTATTTGAAGATGGGGCCGCGCAATTCGACCTTGTGGGGGATGGCGCTGGCCGCGACCGGGTGCACATTGGTCGCGTTTTCGTACAGCATCAACGCGATCGCGCTGGGCTTTGCGATCGCCTCGCTCGGCTTCGGGCTGTTCCGCCCGGGCTTTACCGCCGGCGCCTCGCTGGCGGTGACTCGCGCCGAACAGGGTCAGGTCGCCGGGATCGTGGCCTCGGTCAATGGTGCGGCTTATATCGTTGCGCCGGCCATCGGCGTCTGGCTGTACAACATCGCGCCGCTCGAATCCTTCGCGATCATCATCGCATTGTGCGTGTTCCTGCTGGCCTGGGGACGCAAGGCGCTGCAGCGCGACGAGACGCTGGTCCGCTAAAGCCCGCGCCATATGCGCAGGCGCGTGTCGCCGCGCGGCTGGCGCACATAGGCCGGGCAGGCGCGCGGACGATAGCCCGGCGCCAGACAGATCCGCACCTCCTGCAGCCATCCGCGGCCATTGCTCTTGATTGCGATGGCATCGGGCTTCATCCCAGGATTGCGCCGGGCGATCTCCTGCTTGAGCATGCCGTTGGTCAGCGGCCTGCGCGACAGGCGCTCCATGTCTGGGAGCTGTATTGCGCGGTAAACCCTTGTCGCAGTTTGGAAATAGGATTGCGGGTCGCGCGCCATGCAGCTGCCGTGCTTGTCCCATTGGTGCGCGATCAGCCGCCGGGACGGCATGGAGCACAAGGTGCTGCGGACGACCGACGCTGGCACCTGGACAGGCGTGCGCGCGCAATATTGCGGAAAGGCGGAGGTCTTCCCCTCGGGCCACAGCCCGTGCAGCACGAATCCGAACTCACCGTGGTTGCGGCTGCACTGCAGCGCTTCACCCGGGCGATCTTCGCGCCCCTTGCAATATTCGGGCGACCAGCTGAGCGCCAGGGTATAGCCTGTGATGGGCGTGACACGGCGGACATCTTCGGGTCCGCGCCGTGGTGGTGTGACCGGGGCAAGCCGCTCCGGCATTCGGCACTGATAGGCCTGTGCGCTTGCCGGAACGGGCTGCATCGCACCCCACAGCCCCGGAAGGAGAAGCGCGGCCAGCCAGCGCATTCAGACCGCCGTGAAGTCCAGCCCCACATCGGCAGCAGGGGCCGACTGGGTGAGGCGCCCGACCGAGACGTAATCGACCCCGGTTTCGGCAATCGCGCGGATCGTCTCCAGCGTGACGCCGCCTGATGCCTCGCAAGGGACGCGTCCGCCGACCAGCGTCACCGCGCCGCGCAGCGTGGCAGGCGACATGTTGTCGAGCAGCAGATGCGTGGCGCCGGCGGCCAGGGCAGGCTCGATCTGTTCGACATGATCGACCTCGACGATGATCTGCGCGATCCCAGCAGCCACCGCGCGGCGGACAGCCTCGCCGATATCGCCGGCCACCGCGACATGGTTGTCCTTGATCATCGCGGCATCCCACAGTCCCATGCGGTGGTTCTGCGCGCCGCCCTGACGGGTCGCGTATTTCTCCAGCAACCTGAGGCCCGGAATGGTCTTGCGGGTATCGAGCAGCACCGCGCCGGTGCCCGCCATCGCATCGACATAGGTGCGCGTCAGGCTGGCTATTCCGCTGAGATGCTGGACGGTGTTGAGCGCCGAGCGCTCCGCGGTCAGCAGCGCGCGCGCCTTGCCCGAGACATGCAGGATATCGGTGCCGCCGGAGACCTGCGCGCCTTCCTCGACCAGCAGGCGGACCTCGCAATCGGGGTCCAGTGCCCGGAAAAAAGCCTCGGCGATCGGGAGCCCTGCGACCACCATCGCATGGCGCGCATCCATCACGCCGGTAAAGCGTGCGTCTGCGGGGATGACGCTTTGCGAGGTGACGTCGATCCCGTCCGGGCCCAGATCTTCGGCCAGCGTGGAGGCCACGAACCGGTCCAGGTCAAAGCCGTCGATCGCAAACGCCATAGCCATTCATCCCCCGCCGGATGGCGCGACGCGCGCATCCGGTGCCAAGCCGCAGATCCGTTCAGTCGGCGATGCGGTGCTCGCCCTTGACCCAGCGCACGGTGCCGCTGGAAGAGCGCATCACCACGGTTTCGGTGGTCATCACGCCATCGCGGCGACGCTTGACGCCTTCAAGCAGCGAACCGTCGGTCACGCCGGTGGCGGCAAAGATACAGTCGCCCTTGGCAAGATCGGTGAGGTCATAGATCGCGTTCAGATCCTCGATGCCCCATTTGCGCGCGCGCGCACGTTCGTCGTCGTTGCGGAACAGCAGACGGCCCTTGAACTGGCCACCGACGCAGCGCAGCGCGGCTGCCGCCAGAACGCCCTCGGGCGCGCCGCCCGATCCCATGTACAGGTCAATCGTGGTGTCGGGATTGGTCGTCGCGATCACGCCTGCGACATCGCCATCGGGGATCAGCATGATGCCGCAGCCCAGGCCGCGCAGTTCCTCGATCATCTCGGCATGGCGCGGGCGGTCGAGCACGCACACGATGATGTCGCCGGGCTTCACGCCCTTGGCAGCGGCCACCGCCTGCACGTTCTCGGTCGGGGACTTGTTGAGATCGATCACGCCGTCGGGATAGCCGGGGCCCACCGCGATCTTGTCCATGTAGACGTCCGGCGCGTTGAGCAGGCAGCCGTTTTCGGCGATCGCCAGCACCGCAAGCGCATTGGGTCCCGCCTTGGCGGTGATGGTAGTGCCTTCGAGCGGATCGAGCGCGATGTCGATGCGCGGCGCGCCTGCATTGCCCAGGCCCACCTTCTCGCCGATGTACAGCATCGGGGCCTCGTCGCGCTCGCCTTCGCCGATCACCACGGTGCCGTCGATATCCAGTCCGTTCAGCGCGGCGCGCATCGCTTCCACGGCGGCGGCGTCAGCGGCCTTCTCATCGCCCCGGCCGATCAGCTTGGATGCAGCGATCGCGGCGGCTTCGGTCACGCGGACCATTTCGAGCACCAGGACGCGGTCAAGCTGCGGGGTTTCTGCAGGCGGCGTTGCTTTCAGGCTTGCGCTGGACATGGCAGGCGGGTCATCCTTCTAATGTGGGGCACCAGTTCCGCTTTCAGGCCGGGTGCATTGCGCCCGGTCCATAAGGGAGCATTATTGCATTGTCGAGAATGCTGTTTGCGGCGGCCGTGTTGGCCCTTTCCGCGTTTTTTGCTCCGCCCGCAAGCGCTCAGGACGCCCAGGATGACACGCGGCTGCCCGAGCCCGAACAGCGCGAATCCGACCGGGTTGACGCAAAGGTCAAGCAGATGATTCGCAAGGCCGATGAATGGACCGGCAAGGAAGAGCGCGCCAAGCGCTGCCAGCCAAGCGCCGCGGGCAAGGATATCGTGGTGTGCGGCGAGACCGATCCCAGCGCGAAGTTCCGCGTTCCGCCCGATACCGAGGGGCGGCTTGCCACCGGTGGTCCCCCGCCCGCGCCCGACGTTGCGGGCGATGGCATCTTCAAGGGCAAGGCGACCTTCAGCAATCTGTGCGTGGTGCCGCCATGCCCGCCGCCGCCCGCCTATCTGATCGATTTTTCCAAGCTGCCCGAGGTGGACGAGGAATATCTCAAGAAAGCGCGCGAGGCAGAGGCTGCCGAACGCCGCCGCGAACAGGCGGCAAGCAGCGGCGGGCCGCAATGATGGCCGCCATTCCGGTGATCGAGACCGAGCGGCTGCGATTGCGCGCGCCGGTGATGGCGGATTTCGATGCCTATGCGGCGATGTGGGCCGACCAGCGGGTGACAGCCTATATCGGCGGCAATCCGCGCACCCGCAATGAAAGCTGGGCCCGGTTCATCGGCATGCATGGGCTGTGGGCCCTGTGCGGCTATGGCTATTGGCTGTTTGCCGACCGGCGCACCGACGCATTGATGGGGGTAGGGGGCCTTGCCAGCTTCGAACGCGGCCTGCCCGATATCGATGGCGTGCCCGAGGCCGGCTGGGCGATGGCACCCGACGCCTGGGGCAGGGGGCTGGCGACAGAGGCGATGGCCGCCGTTCTGGACTGGAGCGATACGGTGCTGAAGGCGCCGATCGTGCGCTGCATCATCGATCCCGGGCACACCGCGTCGGAAAAGGTCGCCGCGAAACTGGGGTTCGTGCTCTTCGGCAGGGGTGATCTGGACGGCCACCCGGTCAATATCCACGGCCGCCCTGGGCGCTTGCCCTGACGATTACCTGAGGTTGGGCTGTCAGTGCTTCTTGCCCGGAAGTGCCTTCAAGGCCAGCGCGATGATGCTGCCAAGAATAAAGCCGACGATACCAGCGCCCACAGCGCCAACAAGCCATTCGACCAGCCCGCCGATCGCAGGGACAGCCGCGCCGGCTGCCACCGCGATATCGTGGATCAGGTGCTCGGGACCTGCAAAACCGAACACCGCCAGCCCGTGGATGATGATCTGACCGCCGACCCAGATCATCGCTGCTGTCCCGATGATCGCCAGCGCCGACATCACGATCGGCATCGCCTTGACCAGCCCCCGGCCAAAGCCCTGCAGCGCGGCCGAAGGCTTTTGCGCCAGATGCAGGCCGAAATCGTCCATCTTCACGATCAGCGCCACCGCGCCATAGACCGCAGCGGTAATCACCAGTCCGACCAGCGCCAGCACGGCTGCCTGGATGGCGATCGGGCGGCTGGCGACTTCTGACAACGCAATCGCCATGATCTCGGCCGAAAGGATCAGGTCAGTGCGCACCGCGCCGCTGACCCGCTCGTTCTCGAGCGCGAACATGTCCTGAACCTGGCTGACATCCTCGGCGACATCCTGATGGTGGCCAAGCTTGTGGATCACCTTTTCGGCGCCCTCGAAGCACAGATACAGCCCGCCCAGCATCAGGATCGGCGTGATCGCCCAAGGCAGGAATGCGCTGAGCAGCAGCCCGATGGGCAGCAGGATGATGAACTTGTTGAACAGCGAACCCTTGGCGATCCGCCAGATGACGGGAAGCTCGCGCTCGGGCTTGAAATCGGTGACATATTGCGGGGTAACCGCAGCGTCATCGACCACGACCCCGGCCGCCTTGGCGCCGGCCTTGGCCGAGGCTGCGCCGACATCGTCGAGCGAGACCGCCGCCAGCCGCGTCAGCGCTGCGACATCGTCCAAAAGTGCAGCAAGGCCTGAGGGCATGGGGTCAGTCTCCCAGAATGTGGATAACGAGCGGAGCAGCGTGCAAGCTGGGGGAACCGTTGAGCGCGGAAATGGTTGCCGCCACCGCGCTTTCGGGGCCTTCGTGCGTTACCATGGCGACCAGCACGCTGCCATCGGGGCTGCGGCCCTTCTGGATCAGGCTCTCGATCGAGACTCCGGCGTCGCGCATCGCGGCGGTGATCTCGGCCAGAACGCCCGGGCGGTCGGCAACCTCGAAGCGCAGATAGCATTTGCCGATGCGGTGACCGGTTTCGGCGCGCTGCACCTGCTCGAGCTCGCGCACCGGCATCGAGAAAGCCGGGCCGATCTCGCCGCGCGCGATGTCGATGAGGTCCGCGACCACGGCGCTGGCGGTCGGGCCATCGCCCGCGCCTGCGCCCTGGAACAGCAGCCTCCCTGAGAAATTGCCCTCTGCCACCACCGCGTTGGTCGATCCGTCGACATGCGCCAGTGGATGGTTCATCGGCACCAGATAGGGGTGGACCCGCTGGAACAGCCGCGCGTCGCCGTTGCTGCCGTCGAGTTCGGCCATGCCGATCAGGCGGATGCGATAGCCCAGCGCATCGGCCTGCGCGATATCGGCGGAGAGCACCTTGCGGATGCCGCTGCGTTCGATGCCCTCAAAGTCGAGCTGCGTTCCGAAGGCGAGCGCGGCGAGGATCGACAGCTTGTGCGCGGCATCAACGCCATCGATGTCGAAGCTGGGGTCGGCTTCGGCGAAGCCGCGTGCCTGCGCTTCGGCAAGCACTTCGGCAAAGTCCTGGCCGGTCTTTTCCATCGCCGACAGGATGAAATTGCAGGTGCCGTTGAGGATGCCATAGACCCGCTCAAGCCGGTTGGCCGCAGCGCCCTCGCGCAGCCCCTTGATGACGGGGATGCCGCCTGCCACCGCAGCTTCATATTTAAAAGCGAGACCGGCAGTCTCGGCACGCTGCGCAAGATCGAGTCCGTGGTGCGCGACCATCGCCTTGTTGGCGGTGACGAACGCCTTGCCGCCGGCGATGCTTTCCTTCGCCAGCGTCAGCGCGGGGCCGTCTGCGCCGCCGATCAGCTCGACCACCACGTCGATATCGGGGCGGCTGGCGAATTCGCCCATGTCATCGACCCATTCATAGGGCGACAGATCGACGCCGCGATCCTTGGAGCGGTCGCGTGCGGTGATCGCGGCGACGCGAATCGGCTTGCCCGCGCGCCGCGCGATCAGCGCCGCATTTTCCTCCAGCAGCCGGATCACGCCCGCGCCCACGGTACCCAGCCCGACCAGCGCGATGTTCAGCGTTTCACCCATCAGACGTCCTTCAGCGTTAATTCATCCGCTTGGCTCTTAGCGTCTGCCGCGTCAAAGGGAAGAGGGCAAGCCGGGTTGTTGCGTGGCCAAACCCTGCCTATAGGCGCTGCGATAATCGGGGCGCGCGAAAGGTCTGCATCATGTCATCGCCAACTGTTCTCATCCTCGCGGGCAAGCGTGATGGCAAGCTCGACCCGCTGGCCGAAGCCGCGGGCGTCACCCACAAGTGCAACGTGCCGATCCAGGGCAAGCCGCTGCTGCAATGGGTGCTCGAGGGCGTAAAGGATGGATGGGCCGATGCGCCGATCTGGGTCTCTATCCACGATCCTGCGGTGATCGCCGATGTGCCTGGCGTTGCCGAGCTGACCGCAGCGGGCCGCCTGCACATGAGCGTGTCGCGCGATGGCATCGTCGAGAGCATCGAGGCTGTCATTGAGCAGGCCAATAAGCAGGGAACCAATCCGTTCCCGATGCTGATCACCACCGGTGACAACGTGCTGGTCACCGCAGAGGAGATCCGGGCCATCCACGATTTCGGAATGCGCGAAGGGGCAGGGGCGGTGATCGCGATCGCCGAAAAGGCCTCGATCCTCGCCGAGCACCCCGAGGCGCAGCGGCGGTTCTACGAGTTCAAGGACATGGCGATCTCCAACTGCAACGCCTACTGGCTGCGCGATGCGGCCTCGTTCCGCGCGGCAGAGGCGTTTCGCGGTGGCGGCCAGTTCATCAAGACCAAGGGCCGGATCGCGCAGGCCTTCGGTATCCTCAACCTCATCCGGTTCCGGCTGGGCTGGTCGACGGTCGATGGCGCGATGGCGGCGATCTCGCGCCGGTTCAAGGTCAAGGTCCGCGCGTTCCTGCTCACCGAAGGCGCCTATGCGGTCGATGTCGACAACGAGCGCACCTACAAGATCGCCGAGATGCTGCTCGCCAAGCGCAAGCCTTCATAGAGCACGCCCTGCTAGAGCACGCCAGATCCGCCGTCATCCCCGCGAACGCGGGAATCCCGCTTGTTCTGCAACCTCGGCGCAGCAGCGGGACCCCCGCGTTCGCGGGGATGACGATGACGTTACAGAGTATTGAGTGTCAGTCCTTGCCCGCGCGGAGCGAATTGCCTGCCCGCTCTCCGCGCAGCGACTGCCACCAGCTCATCGGGTTCCAGTTGGTGCTGCCGTCGAGCGAGAAGGTGACGATCTCCGCCCGGCCGCCGATATTCTCCAGCGGCACCGCGCCGCCCAGGCCGAGTTCTTCCAGGCTCGCGCGGCTGTCGGCGCTGCGGTCGCGGTTGTCGCCCATCAGGAAGACATGGCCCGCAGGCACCTTGTAGGGGCCGTAATTGTCGAGCGGATAGTCGGGGCCGAGATCGATGGTGTTGTACGAAACGCCATTGGGAAGCGTCTCGCGGATGATCGGCAGCTCGCAATAATATCGGCCATCGGCGCCGCGCATCTTGAGCATCGGGAAATCGCTGGCGTTGCACGGCGAGTTCAGATCGACCGGCAGCAGCATGTTGGGCTGCACCGCGCGCACCACTTCTTCGCCGTTGAGGATCACCCGGCCCGAGCGCACCTCGATGGTGTCGCCGGGGCGGCCGATGACGCGCTTGATATAGTCGGCGTTGCCGCCCGGGGGCGTGGCGATGACGATGTCACCATATTCGGGCGTCGATCCCATGATCCGCCCCTTCATCGGCGGCAGCAGGTGGAACGACACCGACACCCAGGACCAGCCATAGGGGTATTTGCTCACCACCAGCCGGTCGCCGACCAGCAGGTTGGGCATCATCGACATGGTTGGGATGTAGAAGGGCTTGGCGACCAGCGAATGGAACGCCAGCACCGCGAGCAGCAGCAGGAACAGGCCGCGCACCTCGTCGAACCAGTTGATCGGCTTGTGCTCGTCTTCGGCGAGCGGACGGCGAACGGTGTCAGCGTCGATCGCGGCGTCGGAAGCTTCGGGTGCCATGCGGGTGTCTTTCGGGTCCGGACCGGGCGGGGGAGTATCAGTCAATGGGCCGCGCCTCGATGATCACGAATGCCTGCGCCCATGGATGATCATCGGTGAGCGTCAGATGAATGAAGGCGCTATGGCCTGCGGGAATCATGCTGTCCAGCCGTGCTTTCGCACCCCCGGTCAGTTTCAGCGTCGGTGCGCCCGAAGGGGCATTGACGACGCCGATGTCCTTCATGAACACGCCCGCCTTGAACCCGGTTCCAACCGCCTTGGAAAAAGCCTCCTTGGCGGCAAAGCGCTTGGCGAGCGTTCCCGCCTTGGTGAAGGGGCGGCGGGCGGCCTTGGCCTGTTCGGTTTCAGTAAACACGCGCTGCTCGAACCGCACGCCGAACCGGTCGAGCGACTTCTGGATTCGCTCAATATTGCAAAGGTCAGAGCCGAGGCCGATGATCATAGGGTTACGCCTCCCCCCTTGCGGGGGAGGATGGAGTTGGCCTGGCAGCTTGCTGCCTGGCAACTCCTGGAGAGGGTGGCGGAGGCATGGCGCAGTTGCCCTCTCCCGCCGCGACTAGGCAGCAAGCTGCCAAGTCTCGCGCCCTCTCCCGTAAAGGGAGAGGGGTGGGATACGACCGTCTGCATCATTGCAAGAATCACCGCGCTTCATCCATCAGCTGCCGCATCCGGCGAATGCTGGCCTCCAGCCCGTCGAAGATTGCCTCGCCGATCAGGTAATGGCCGATGTTGAGCTCGGCGAGCTGGGGAATCGCCGCAATGGGCTGGACATTATCGAACGTCAGGCCGTGCCCCGCATGCGGTTCGATGCCGTTCTTGGTGGCGAGCGCCGCGGCATCGGCGATGCGCTTGAGCTCGGTCTCGATCCCGTCGCGGTCCTCGTCCAGCCACAGATGTGCGTAGCGCCCGGTGTGCAGTTCGACCACCGGTGCGCCCAGCCGCATCGCGGCGTCGATCTGCCGCGCCTCCGGCTCGATGAACAGGCTGACGCGGATTCCCGCATCGGCAAGGCGCCCGACGATGGGCGCGAGCGTGTTGTGCATGCCAGCGGCATCCAGCCCGCCCTCGGTGGTGCGCTCCTCGCGCTTTTCGGGAACGATGCACGCAGCGTGTGGACGGTGGCGCAGCGCGATCTCGAGCATTTCCTCGGTCGCGGCCATCTCCAGATTGATCGGCAGGGTCGACCCCGCCATGATCGTGTCGAGATCGCTGTCGCGGATGTGCCGCCGGTCCTCGCGCAGGTGGACGGTAATGCCATCGCCGCCCGCCGCCTGGACAATCCGCACCGCGCGCATCGGATCGGGGTGATCCCCGCCGCGCGCGTTGCGGATGGTGGCGACGTGGTCGATGTTGACGCCTAGGCGCAGGTGCTGTGTCATAGAGGTGCTCCGGTTGCGCACAAGGCCGCGCGCATCACGTCATGGGTTATGCCGGCCTGCTGCCAGATTTCGCCAAAGGCAGCCTCGGCCTCGGCGCGGTTCGATGTCATGATGATCACCACGTCCAGATCGGGCAGGATGATATTGCGCAGCACCACGCCGCCAATGAAGCCGCGCCGCTCGACAATGCGCACCGGCGTATCCCCGCAATCCTTCAACGGTACGCTGAACGACCATTGGCCGAGCGCGGCAAAGCCATATTCGGGCTTGCCGTCCCACATCTGCGCGCGCTCGGCTTCGGGGATCAGCTTGCCGGTCATCAGCGCGCGATCAAAGGCCAACAGGTCACGCGTCGTGCCATAGAGCGCGCCTGCGCCGCCGAAATTCTCGAGCCGGAACGCCGTTGTCTCGGGCTTGCCCTCGGCATATCCTGGCACCGTCGGTTCGGTTCGCGGGAACACGCCCACGCTGGCAAGGCCCAGAGGCTGTGCGATGCGTTCGGCGATCAGCGTGTCATAGGACTTGCCGCTGGTGGCCTCGATCACGGCGGCCATCATGATGAAATCGCAGTCTCCGTACAAGAACTCGGACACCGGTTTGCGGTTGGTCGGCCCTTCGCACCACGTCCGCCCGGTTTCGGGGCTGCCGCGATCGACCATGTAGAAGGTCGACCAGCCGTCCCTGCCGATCGGCCCCTCTTCGGTGCGCGGCAGGCCGGAAATGTGCTGCATCAGCATCCGCGAGGTGATGGTGCCTGCAAACGGAGCCTTGCTGTCGGGCAGGTATTTGAGGATCGGTGCGTCAAGGTCGAGCCTCTCGGCGGCCACCTCCTGCATCGCGAGTGTGGCGGTTACCTGCTTGGATACGGAGGCCCAGCGCCAGGTCTGGCCCAATGAGTGCTCGGCCTTGGATGCCGGGTCGACAAGGCCGAATGCGCGCTCGAATACGATCGCGTCTCCGCGGGCGATCAGCACGGTGCCGGGGGCCGTGGTGGCATCGAGCGCGGCTGCCACGGCAGCCTCGTCAATGGCAGGCGGCGGTGCGCCAGCGCCCAGCAGCAGCGCTGCGAGCGGAGCGAACAGCCAGCGGATCATGCCGCTTCTGGTTCCTTGCGGCTTCCCGGTTTGACGCCGGGAGTCGCGGCGAGCTCAGGGGGCAGGGCGTCTTCGGCGAAAGTCGGGAAGTTGAGCGAGATCAGCGGGAAGAACGGAACGCCCAGCGACACCTCGCCAGCGGTGCGGTCGACCAGCGCGCCGGCAGCTATCACATTGCCGCCCGCTGCGTTCACCGCTGCGATCGCTTCGCGCGAAGACAGTCCTGTGGTGACGACATCTTCCATCAGCAGCACCTTCTGACCCGGCTTGATCGCAAAGCCGCGACGCAGCTCGAAGGTGCCGGTGGGGCGCTCGACGAACATCGCCTCGACGCCCAGCGCGCGGCCCATCTCATGGCCGATGATGAGGCCGCCCATCGCGGGCGAGATGACGAGGTCGATCTGGCTGCGGACATCGCGCGGCATGCGCGCGGCGAGCGCGCTGGCGAGGCGCGAGGCGCGCATCGGGTCCATCAGCACACGGGCGCATTGCAGATAATGCGCGCTGTGCAGCCCCGAGGAGAGGATGAAATGCCCTTCGAGCAGTGCCTGACTCGCCCGAAACTCAGCCAGAATTTCTTCGTCCTGCATTGTATTTAGCCTTTTACGTAGCGTCTTGGCACCCCCCGGAGGGGGGCTTGGGGATGGGTGCAAAAAATATCCCTAGATTGGCTTGAGACTGGCGGCAAGCCTGCGTATAGGCACGATTAGCTATGACGCAAACACGGCAGTGATCCGGCACTACGGGACGTGGACGGATGCCCTGCCCATACAGGGACATTCTACGAATGGCGTTCGCATCTTGGACGAAATCTATCGGTTTCGCAGCCCTTGTTCTCGTAACCGCGCCGCTGGCGTTGGCACAGACGCCGCCGGCTCCGCCGGTCGCTGCTCCCGCCCCCAGCACGCAGGTTGCACCTGAAGCCGCAGCGCCTGCCGCTGCTGCTCCCGCCGCCACCGCCGAAGCCGCTCCGGCAGATGCCGCTGCTGCAGGCGCGCTCGATTCGAGCTACACCCCGATGGCGCCGACCCCGGGCAAGGGCATGCCGGTCGACAAGGGCATCGACTTCCAGGACCAGTATTCCGAGCTTGGTGAATATGCCTATTGGCTCGACACCATCGTCCTGCTGCCTATCATCGTGGCGATCTCGCTGCTGGTGCTCGGCCTGCTGATGTGGATCGTCATCCGCTATCGCGCCGCCGCCAACCCGGTCGCATCGCGCGTCACGCACAATACCACCATCGAAGTTATCTGGACTTTGGTTCCGGTGCTGATCCTGGTGGGTGTTGCGGTCCCGTCGATCGACCTGCTCGCCAAGCAGTACAAGCCTGCGCCGGCTTCGGCCGTGACCGTCAAGGTGACCGGCTATCAGTGGTACTGGGGCTACAGCTATCCCGACAACGGCGATTTTGAGGTCGTCTCGAACATGCTGACCGAAGAGGCCGCCATCAAGAGTGGCGAACCATACCAGCTGGCCGTCGACAACCGCATGGTCGTCCCCGCCGGTGAGCCGATCCGCATCATCACCACCGCTTCGGACGTGATCCACAGCTTCTCGGTGCCTTCGCTCTGGTTCAAGATGGACGCCGTCCCGGGCCGTTCGAACGAGAAGATGCTCGTGATCAAGGAACCCGGCGTCTATTACGGCCAGTGCTCCGAACTGTGTGGCGCACGCCACGGCTTCATGCCGATCGCGGTTGAGGCGCTGCCTCGCGCCAAGTTCGACGCTTGGGTCCGCTCGCAGGGCGGCACCGTCAAGGGCGATGAAGTCGCCGCCGCCGCAACTCCCGCCGCTGCACCTGCAGCCGCCACCACCACTCCCGCAGCAGAAGGCGCAGGCACAGCCGCCGCCGCTCCTGCAGCCGCTCAGTAAGGACAGGGCAAGACCATGACCACGATTGCTGCCAATCCGGCCGATCTGCATGACCATGATCATGCACATGACGACCACAAGCCCGCGTTTTTCCAGCGCTGGTTCATGTCGACCAACCACAAGGACATCGGTACGCTGTACCTGATCTTCGCGATCGTCGCGGGGATCATCGGCGGTGCCATTTCCGGCCTGATGCGCATGGAGCTGGCTGAGCCCGGCGTCCAGTATCTGCAGGGCTGGGCCTCGATGATGCAGGGCAGCGAAGCCACGCTCGACCAGGCCTATCACATGTGGAACGTGCTCATCACCGCGCACGGCCTGATAATGGTGTTCTTCATGGTCATGCCAGCGATGGTCGGCGGCTTCGGCAACTGGTTCGTTCCGATCATGATCGGTGCGCCGGACATGGCCTTCCCGCGGATGAACAACATCTCGTTCTGGCTGCTGATCCCCGCCTTTGCCCTCCTGCTCGGCTCGACCTTCGTGCCCGGCGGTTCGGGCTTGGGTGCCGGCACCGGTTGGACGGTCTACGCTCCGCTGTCGACCAGCGGTTCGGTTGGCCCCGCGGTTGACCTTGCCATCCTGTCGCTGCACCTTGCCGGTGCCTCGTCGATCCTCGGCGCGATCAACTTCATCACCACCATCTTCAACATGCGCGCACCGGGCATGACGCTCAACAAGATGCCGCTTTTCGTGTGGTCGATGCTGGTCACCGCGTTCCTGCTTCTCCTCTCGCTGCCGGTTCTGGCCGCAGCCATCACCATGCTGCTGACCGACCGCAACTTCGGTTCGGCCTTCTTCAACGCCGCAGGCGGTGGTGACCCCGTTCTGTACCAGCACCTGTTCTGGTTCTTCGGCCACCCCGAAGTGTACATCATGATCCTGCCCGGTTTCGGCATGATCAGCCACATCATCGCAACCTTCTCCAAGAAGCCCGTGTTCGGCTATCTCGGCATGGCCTATGCCATGGTCGCAATCGGCGTCGTCGGTTTCGTGGTGTGGGCGCACCACATGTTCACCGTCGGTCTGTCGGTCAACATGAAGATGTACTTCACCGCAGCAACCATGGTGATCGCGGTGCCCACGGGCATCAAGATATTCTCGTGGATCGCGACGATGTGGGGCGGTTCGCTCACTTTCAAGACCCCGATGGTCTGGGCGCTCGGCTTCATCTTCATGTTCACCGTGGGTGGCGTGACCGGTGTCGTGCTCGCCAATGGCGGCGTCGACGACAACCTGCACGACACGTACTATGTGGTCGCCCACTTCCACTATGTGCTCTCGCTGGGCGCGGTGTTCTCGATCTTCGCAGGGTTCTACTACTGGTTCCCCAAGATGAGCGGCCGTCACTACAACGAGCTGCTGGGCCACCTGCACTTCTGGGTGTTCTTCATCGGCGTGAACATCCTGTTCTTCCCGATGCACTTTCTGGGCCGTCAGGGCATGCCGCGTCGCTATCCCGATTATCCCGAGGCGTTCGCCTACTGGAACGAGATCGCCTCGCTCGGCTATGCGATCATGGCTGCCGGCATGCTGATCTTCTTCGTGAACATCGCCTATGCCATGGTTGCCGGACGTCGTGCCGAAGGCAATTACTGGGGCGAGGGTGCCACGACGCTGGAATGGACCCTGTCCAGCCCGCCGCCGTTCCACCAGTTCGAAACGCTGCCCGTCATCAAGTAAGGCAGGCAGAGTTCGGGCAGATTGACGGGCCGACACGGATGTTTCCAGGTCGGCCCGCAGCCCCTCCCCGAAAGGGAGGGGTTTGCCATATGGGTAATGAGTGACATGACCGAAGCCGTTCAGCAGTTGGATCGTCAGGCAGGCGCCGTTCCGGCCCCGCATGGCGCGCTCATGCCCGCACACTGGCGGGACTTCTGGGCGTTGACCAAACCCGGCGTGATCCGCCTGGTGGTGTTTACCGGCCTGTGCGGGCTTCTGGTTGCGCCCGGGACCATTCACCCGGTCATCGGCTTCGTTGCGATCCTGTGCATCGCGATGGGCGCGGGCGGTGCCGCAGCGCTCAACCAGTATCACGAATCCGATCTCGACGCGCTGATGAAGCGCACCGCCAACCGCCCGATCCCCGCAGGCCGCATGGACCGCGAGGCCGCGCTGCAGTTCGGCCTGGCGCTGTCGGGCTTTTCGGTGGTGATCATGGGGCTGGCGGTCAACTGGCTGTCGGCTGCGATCCTGGCCTTCTCGATCTTCTATTACGCCGTGATCTACACGGTCTGGCTCAAGCCCAATACGCCGCAGAACATCGTCATCGGTGGCGGGGCTGGGGCGTTCCCGCCGGTGATCGGCTGGGCTGCGGTGACCGGTGATGTCACCATGCTGCCGATCCTGCTGTTCTCGATCATCTTCTTCTGGACCCCGCCGCACTTCTGGGCGCTCGCACTGTTCGTGAAGATGGATTATGCGCGCGTCGGCATTCCCATGATGCCCAACGTCGCGGGCGAGAAATCCACGCGCCGTCAGGTGTTCGGTTATTCGCTGGTGCTGCTCGCGACCGCCATGGCGCCGTTTGCGCTCGGCCTTGCTGGCTGGACCTATGGCGCAAGTGCGCTGGTGCTCTCGGGCGTGTTCGTGCTGCTGGCCGCACGCGTCGGCTTCCGCGTCGCGGGCGAGGGCGATGCGCTCAAGCCCGAAAAGCAGCTGTTTGCCTATTCGATCCTGTATCTGTTCATGATCTTCACCGCGCTGGTCATCGACCGGGCGGTGCTGCCGGCCATCGCGGCATGACCGAACAGCCCACATCGACCACGCAGGCGCCCGATTTCAACGATCCGGAGGTCCTCGCCCAGTTGCGCGCGCGTCAGCGCAGCCGCGCGCTGTTCATGGCCGCGATTCTCATCGCCTTGTGCGTGATGTTCTATGTCATCACCATCGTGAAGATCGGGGTGTGGGGATGAACGCCGCGACGCTTTCTCCCGATGTTTCGCGCCGCAACCGCAAGGCTGCTCTCCTCGCTTTGTGCTTTGCGGGCGGAATGCTCGGCATGGGCTATGCCGCGGTGCCGCTGTACCGCATCTTCTGCGAGGCAACCGGCTTTGGCGGAACCACGATGAAGGTCAGCGAAGAGACCGCTTCGGCAATCGCGGTGACGGACAAGCAGATCGTGGTGCGGTTCGATTCGAACGTGTCCTCGGCGCTGCCGTGGCGCTTCAAGCCGGAAAACCCGACCGAGAAGATTACCATCGGTGCGCGCGACATGGCCGCGTTCGTGGCGGAGAATCTTTCGAGCAAGCCGGTGACCGGAACCGCGACGTTCAACGTCACGCCCGTGCAGGCCGGTCGCTATTTCGCCAAGGTCCAGTGCTTCTGCTTCACCGAGCAGACGCTGCAGCCGGGCGAGAAGGTGCGGATGCCGGTGATCTATTATGTGGACCCGGCGATCCTCACCGATCCGGACACCAAGGATATCGAAGAGATAACCCTCAGCTATACCTTTTACCCGCTGGACCAGGCGAAAAAGGGCAGTTAAGGGCTTAGTTTGAAGACGCTTTAGGGACGACAGGGACCAGACCGATGGCCGGAACAAAGAACCACGATTATCATATTTTGCCGCCCAGCATCATTCCGTTCGCGGGATCGATGTCGGCGCTGCTCATGGCCGTAGGCGCGATCCTGTGGATGCACAGTGTCGATCCCTCGGGCATAGTTTTCTACGCCGGTGTCGCTGCCGTGGCAGCTACCTTCTATTTCTGGTGGGCGCAGGTCATCAAGGAAGCGCATGCGGGTGATCACACCCCGGTGGTGCAGTTGCACCTGCGCTACGGGATGATCCTGTTCATCGCTTCGGAAGTCATGTTCTTCGTCGGCTGGTTCTGGGCATGGTTCGATTTCTCGCTGTTCCCGTCCACCGCAGACGTGATCGGCGGAACCTGGCCGCCCAAGGGTGTCGAAGTGCTCAACGCCTTCGAACTGCCGCTGCTCAACACGCTGATCCTGCTGTGCTCGGGCACCACCGTCACCTGGGCGCACCACTCGCTGATCAACGGCGACCGCGATGGCCTGATCAAGGGCCTGTGGCTCACGATCATCCTGGGCATCGTGTTCAGCTGCGTGCAGGCCTATGAATATTCGGTCGCGCCGTTCCCGTTCAAGGACCTGAACTATGGTTCGGCCTTCTATATGGCGACCGGTTTCCACGGCTTCCACGTGCTGGTTGGCACGATCTTCCTGATCGTCTGCCTGGTGCGCGCCTATAAGGGCCACTTCACCCCCAAGCAGCATTTCGGCTTCGAAGCCGCTGCATGGTATTGGCACTTTGTCGACGTGGTGTGGCTGTTCCTCTTCCTCGTCATCTATGTCTGGGGTGGCTGGGGTGCGGTGACGCATTGATATCCAGCCGATGAACCGGCGCGGTCATCATGGATGATCCGCAAATCCAAAAAGGGCAGTCTGGTCTGGTCCAGGCTGCCCTTTTCGGCGAATGCCCCGCGTGCGGATCGCGCACGCTGTTTGCCGGCTGGGTACGCTTTGCGACCCGCTGCCGCGCGTGCGGGCATGATTTTTCCAGCTACAATGTCGGCGATGGGCCTGCCGCGTTCCTGATCCTCGTGATCGGCGCGCTGGTGTGCGCCCTTGCGCTGGTGCTTCAGGTCAGGATCAGCCCGCCGTTCTGGGTGCACATCCTGCTCTGGGTGCCCATCACCAGCGCGCTGGTGCTGCTGTCGCTGAGGGTCTCCAAGGCGGCCATGCTGATCCACGAGGCTCGCGCCGAAGTGCGCGAAGGCAAGATCGCCGATGACACGAGGCTAGACCCATGAAACGCCTGCCCCTGTTGCCGACCCTGGTGGTCGGTATCGCCATCGCGATCATGATCGGGCTGGGCGTTTGGCAGCTCCAGCGCATGGCGTGGAAGGATGCGCTGCTGAAGGAATACGCCTCGGCGTCGGATCAGCCCGCGATCGCCTGGCCGGCAGTGCCCGATGCCGGGTCGTTGCCGCTGTATCGCAAATCGTCGGTCAACTGCCTCACCGTCACCGGCTGGCGGTCGTCCAGCGGCCGCAGCGGGCGAGGACAGGCGGGGTGGGTACATATCGCTTCGTGTTCGACCGGCGCGGAAGGCCCAGGCGCGCAGGTGGTGGCCGGGTGGTCGTCGCGGCCCGACGATCCGGTCTGGTCCGGCGGGCAGGTCGGCGGCATCATAGCACCCGACAGCACGCATCTGATCCGGCTGGTCGCGGCGCCTCCCGTGGCGGGGCTTAACGCCGTGCAGCCGCCCTCGCCGGAGGACATTCCGAACAATCATTGGGCCTATGCGATACAATGGTTTTTATTCGCAGCGATCGCTGCCGTTATATACGGTGTGGCAGTCGCACGGCGGACGCGATCCTGATCGTCCGCATGACGCCTGAGGAGAGATGATGCAGGGCGGACATTATTACGGGTTTCACAGGGTCTCGCATTCCGACCTGCCGATGCTGGAGGCCTGGCTGGAAACGCCCGAGGTGCAGAAATGGTGGGGTGACCCGCGCCATGAACTCGCGCTGATCGAGGAGGACATGGACAATCCCGACATGGTCCAGCTGATCGGGATGCTCGATGGCCGCCCGATCGCCTATATCCAGCATTTCGAGGTGCATGCCTGGCCGCAGAAGCATCTGCAGGATCTGCCGCAGGGTGCGCGGGCGGTCGATTGCTTCATCGGCATCCCCTCGCTGATCGGCAAGGGCCATGGTGCCAAGCTGCTGGCGATGCTCGCCAAGCAGCTTGCCGCGCAAGGGGTTCGCGTGCTGTGCATCGATCCCGATCCGCACAACCAGCGCGCACGCAGCGCCTATATTCGTGCAGGCTTTGTCGAGCATGGCGAGATCGAGACGCCGGAGGGTCCCGCCGTGCTGATGTTCTACGAAAGCCCGGAAGACTGACGCGCAGGTTGCATGCGGCATGCAGGCCCGCTAACGGGTCCAACCCATGGACTATATCAGCACCAGGGGGAAAGCAGCGGCGCTCGATTTCGAGGGCGTGACGCTGGCAGGTTTGGCAAGCGATGGCGGGTTGTATGTTCCGCGCAGCTGGCCGAAGTTCACGCAAGCCGAGATCGCGGCGATGGCGGGCCTGTCCTATGTCGATCTCGCGGTGAAGATCATGGCGCCGTATGTGGCGGGCAGCCTGACAGAGCACGAGCTGCAAGGGCTGTGCGAAGCGGCTTATGGGCGATTCTCGCACAAGGCGGTAACGCCGCTGGTGCAATTGGACCAGAGCAACTGGCTGCTCGAACTGTTCCACGGGCCGACGCTGGCATTCAAGGATGTCGCGCTGCAACTGCTCGGGCATCTGTTCGAGCGCTTTCTGTCGAACCGCGACACCCATCTGACCATCGTCGGCGCGACCTCGGGCGATACCGGATCGGCGGCGATCGACGCGGTCGCGGGGCGCGAGAAGGTCGATATCTTCATGCTCCATCCCGATGGCCGCGTCTCCGACGTCCAGCGGCGGCAGATGACCACAGTGCTCGCCCCCAACGTCCACAACATCGCGATCGACGGAAGCTTCGACGATGCTCAGGCGATGGTGAAGCGGATGTTCGGCGATCCGGATTTTGCAGGCAAGTTTACGCTGTCGGCGGTCAACTCGATCAACTGGGCGCGGCTGATGGCGCAGATCGTCTATTATTTCGCCGCCGCGCTGCAGCTGGGCGCACCGCACCGTCCGGTCGCGTTCTCGGTGCCCACGGGCAATTTCGGCGACGTGTTCGCAGGCTATGTCGCCAGGCAGATGGGACTTCCGATCGCGCGGCTGGTGGTCGCGACCAACGTCAACGACATCCTCCACCGCGCATTGAGCGCGGGTGATTACTCCGCCGGCAGCGTCACGCCGACCGCGGCGCCATCGATGGACATCCAGGTCAGCTCGAACTTCGAGCGGCTGCTGTTCGATCTGGAAGGCCGCGATGGCGCGTTGACTGCGGCGCGGATGCAGGGCTTCGAGGCGAGCAAGGCGATGCAGCTGACGCCCGCAATGCGCGAGGGGGCCAACGGCATCTTCGCCAGCGCGCGGATCGACCCGGAAGAGATGGGTATCGCGATGCGCCGGGCATGGGATGATGCGGGCCAGGTGCTCGATCCGCACACCGCGATCGGCCTTGGCGCGGCGCACCGGCTGCAGGATGAAGGCACGCTCGATCGCGCGATCCCGTGCGTCACGCTGGCCACCGCGCATCCCTCCAAGTTCCGCGATGCGGTCGAACGCGCCACGGGCCTGCGCCCGCGTCTGCCCACCCGGGTCGGCGACCTGTTCGAGCGCGCCGAGCGGTTCGACAAGCTGGCGGGCGATTACCACACCGTGCGCGATTACATCGCCGCGCGCGCTGTCCCTGCCCGGGGCTGACGCTCAATTATGGCCGCTCTCGATCCGCAACCGGTGCTGATGATCGGCGAACCGCGTGAGGATTACACGCTGATCGACAGCGGTGGCGGGCGCAAGTTCGAAGCTTACGGCCCCTACCGCTTCGTCCGCCCCGAGCCGCAGGCGATGTGGCCGACGACGCTGCCCGACTGGGATGCCGATGGCGCGTTCATCCCCGGATCGGACGAGGATGGCGGCGGCAAGTGGCAGCTCGAACCCAACGTACCGCGCGATGGCTGGCCGCTCGCTTGGGAAGAGGTGCGGCTGACCGCGCTCAACACACCCTTCAGGCATCTTGGCTTCTTCCCCGATATGGATCCGGTGTGGCGCTGGCTGCGCGAGCAGATCGGCGAGCATCAGGGCGATGAGCCCGCCAAGGCGCTCAACCTGTTCGGCTATACCGGGGTCGGCACGCTGGCAATGGCGGCTGCGGGCGCCGAACTCACCCATGTCGATGCCTCGAAGAAGTCGGTGGCGGCAGCGCGGGTCAACGCCGCATTGTCGGGCATGGAGTCGCTGCCGATCCGCTGGCTGGTCGATGATTGCGTCAAGTTCGCCGCGCGCGAGGTGCGCCGGGGCAAGCGCTATGACGCGATCCTGCTCGATCCGCCCAAGTTCGGGCGCGGACCCGAGGGCGAGGTGTGGAAGCTCGAGGAGCATCTGCCCGGCCTGATCGCCGATTGCCGCCGGCTGCTCGATGACCGCTCGCGCTGCCTGTTCCTCACTGTCTATGCGGTGCGGATGTCGGCGCTGGCGCTGGGCGAACTGCTCGCGGCGCATTTCGCCGATCTGCCCGGGAAGATCGAGGTCGGCGAGCTTGCGGTGCGCGAGCAGGCGGGGGGACGATTGCTTCCCACTGCCATCTTCGCGCGCTGGTCGAACAGCTGAACGCTTGCGTTGCCGCGCGCAATTTGCGAACGCGCAGCGCACATTGACGACTTCCGGCATACTCCGGCAAGCGACGCTCTTGATGCAGAACAGGCTACCCACATTGACCGATACCAAACCCGACAGCCTGATCCTCGAGGTCGCCGATTTCGATGTCAACGTTCTCACCGGCATCTATTCGGAAGAGACCAAGCTGCCCCAGCCGCTGCGCTTCACCATCCAGGCGGAGATGCTGGCTGAGGATCATTACGGGCCCGATACGCCGCTGGCGGCATCCAAGAACTATATGGATCTCAAGCACGCAGCCTCGACCGCGCTGCCGCAGGGCGTGCATTTCACGTTGATCGAGGCGGTCGCGGATCATGTCATCGAGACGCTGTTCCTGCAGGACCCCCGCATCCGCCGGCTGACGATCAAGATCATCAAGCTGGCGATCGCCGAGCAGGGCGAATCGATCGGCATCACGTTGACCCGGACGCGCCGGTGAGCGCGGCGGGCAGCGCGCGACTGGCGCTCATCACCGGCGGATGCCGCCGGGTCGGTGCTGCCATTGCTGCCGAACTGGCCCGATCGGGCTGGGCGCTGGCGCTGCACGGACGCAGCGATGCGGTGCCCGATGCCGAACTGGCAGAGGTTCTTGCGGAGTGCGAAACGCACTGGCACGGTTTTACCGCCGATCTGGGGCAGGCTTCGGCGCCTGCGGAGCTGATCGCTGCGGTGATCGCGCATTTCGGCCGCGCGCCTGATCTGCTGGTCAACAACGCCTCGCTGTTCGATTATGACGACCTTGCCAGCCTGACGCCGAAGATGCTGACCGATCATTTTGCGGTCAACACCTTCGCGCCGGTGCTGCTGGCGCGCGATCTGGTGGCAGCAGCAGGGGAGGGGGCGCAGCCTGCGATCGTCCAGATCATCGACCAGCGGGTTCGCAACCCCAATGGCGACCAGCTGTCTTACACCCTTTCCAAACAGGCGCTGGCCGAATCGATCCGCACGCTCGCGCGCGCCTTCGGGCCCAGCGCGCGGGTCAACGGCGTCGCGCCCGGGCTGACGCTGGCGACCAGCGACTATGACGACGCGCAAATGGCACGGCTCGCCGCGCGGATGCCGCTGGGGCGGTTGTCCACGCCGCAAGACATTGCACGTGCGGTGCGCTACCTTGCAGACGAGCCGGCGATCACCGGCCAGTTGCTTTTCGTCGATGGCGGTGCCCATATGCTCAGCCTGGATCGGGACTTTGTTTTCCTGGACAGGCAGGAAGAGGCCTGAGCCCGTAGGGCCGAACAGGGGGGCTGACCCCATCAGCCCGAAATATTGGAGATTACCATGCGTTCACAAGCCGTTGCTGCCCTGTTGGGTCTGACCCTCACCGTCGCGGCCTGTGGCAGCCAGGATGGCGGCGGCGATCCGGTCAAGCGGATCGATCCCAAGAGCCTGGAGGTGGCCGAGGCCAGCGGCGAGGTCGAGCCCGATGCCATCTTGCGCGTCGATGAGGTGGTGCTGCGCAACCCCGATCTGTCGACGCTGGCGCGCGCGATCAAGGCAGCCGGTCTGGCTGAGGCACTGGGCGCCGACACGCCGATGACGCTTTTTGCGCCCGACAATGGTGCCTTCGACAAGGTCGGGGTCGATGCGCTCGCCGAGCTGCTGCTGCCCGCCAACAAGGAGCGGCTGGCGACCGTCCTGAAATATCACGTCATCCCCGGACGGCTGACCGCCGCCGATCTGCGCAAGCGCATCGGCGACAGCGGCGGCAGCGTCGAGATCGTGACGCTGCAGGGCGAAAGGCTCAACGCTTCGGTCGAGCTCGACCAGATCCGCCTGTCCGACGCCAGCGGCAACGTCGCCTCGATCGCGCTGCCCGATCTGGCGGCGAGCAATGGCGTGGTGCACGGCATCGATCAGGTGCTCGGCCCGCAGCTTTAAGGCTGCAGACTTCGGCCTTTCACCGGTCTTCTTTCTTCATTCCCGCGAAGGCGGGAATCCCGCTATTTTGCAGGTATTGGCGCAGAAGCGGGACCCCCGCGTGCGCGGGGGTGACGAGGATAGGCGCGCGGATAGAGCGCTCAATCCCCCGCCAGCGCGGCGTTGGCCGCGCGGAGCTTGCGGTCGAGCGCGCTGTTGATCTGGCGCTCAATCACCGTGCGCGCATCCGGGTGAAGATCGAGGTACTGGCGCAATTTTGGCGCGGACACGCACCAGAACCGGCTGTCGGTGGTCAGCCGCACGGTGCCGGTGGCAGGCTCGCCGCTCAGCGCGGTCGCATCGCCGATCAGGTCCCCGCCTGAGACCGCGCCGACAGGATTGCCGTGCAGCGTGATCTCCGCTGCGCCATCGTGCAGATAGAAAAGGTGGCTGATCGCCTCTCCCTCGTTGATCAGCACCTCCCCGCTGCGTCCGGTAATCCAGTTGCCCTGGTCCATCAGATGGCGCGCTCCGGCGCGGGTCATCTCGCCCATGAAGCTCGAGCGCAGCGCCTCCTCCTCTGCCGAGAATCGCGAGTTGCGCTCGGCCATCAGATAGCGCGCCAGCATCGATGCGCTGATCACGAGCAGCACGAAGAACCAGAAGGCAAGGCCGAGGTCCTTGGCGAAACCCAGCGCAAAGCCGAGCCCAGCGAGCGATGCTGCGACGATCCCGAGTCGCATCCACGGCATCGGCGGGGCGATCAGCGCGACCGCGAGTATCAGGAACGTGAGATGCCCAAGCCAGGCACCTTCGGCAAAACCCAGTCCAAGCGGCATGTCGTCAACTCCTGAAATCGCGCAGAGCATGGCAAATGCGCCGGGCTGCGGCAAGCGGTGGATGAAAGCCACAGGGGCGGTGCGGCGAGCCGGGGATGTTTTTGCGAAGGCCCGGGCAGGATTGCCTTGAAAGTGAAGGGCGAACCAGCGATAAGGTGCCATAAGACAAGACTAAAGGGTCGCATCGTTAGTCTATCGGGGGCCGGCTTCTCATGGAGCCGGGGGTAAAAGCGACGATGCACAATTCAGGGCTTTCGGCCGTATCGCGGGTGGGTGGTGTTCGGGCTGTGTTTGCAGCGTTCGGGTGCCTTGCCCTTGCCATCGGCGCTTTCTTCATCGCGAATTTTGCCGGGGCCGAGCGGCTCGAGGCACAGGCCTCGCGCGCCGCATCGGGCACCCATATGGGCGTCGGCAGCTGCGCCGGATCGACCTGCCATGGCCGCAACGAGGCCGATGGCGAAGTCGTGCGCCAAGACGAGCTGTGGCGCTGGCAGGAAGAATCGACACCCGGCGGCGCGCATGCCCGTGCGTTCCGCGTGCTCGGCGAACCGCGCAGCCTCGCGATCGGCAAGAAGCTGGGGATCGGCGATCCGCGCTCTGCCGCGATGTGCCTGGGCTGTCACTCCACACCTGCTGCAGCCAAGGGCCCGCGCTACCAGGCGAGCGACGGCGTAAGCTGCGAGGCCTGCCACGGCGCGGCATCGGGCTGGTTGGCGAGCCATTATGCCACCGGCACCAGCCATGCGCGTAACGTGTCGCAAGGGCTCGTCCCGCTGGAAAATGCGCAGGCGCGTGCGGGTGTGTGCCTCGACTGCCATCTGGGCAACGATGCGCCGGGCCAGTTCGTCAACCACCGCATCATGGCGGCAGGGCATCCGCGCATCGCTTTCGAGCTCGACCTGTTCTCCACGCTGACACAGCACCATGACGAGGACGCCGACTATCGCCAGCGCAAGGGCAAGACCAATTCCATGCGGATGTGGGCGGTGGGTCAGGCGATCGCGCTCGAACGCTCGCTCAGCCTGTTCGGCAAGCCAGGGCTGGGCACGGAAGGCGTGTTCCCCGAATTCTATTTCTTCGATTGCCACAGCTGCCATCGCCGCATCTATGACGAGGAAGATGCCCGCCCGGCGAAGATCTCCAATCCCGGCCGTCCGATCCCCACCGGCATGCCGCCCTATAACGACGAGAACATGATCATGCTGTCGGCGGCGGTGCGGATCGCCGCGCCCGAACTGGCCCAGCAATATGAGGGGCAGACGCGCGCCTTCCACGCCGCGATGGCGCAGGGCAGGGGGCCTGCGGTAGAAGCGGCCAACCGGCTACGACAGACCGCGATGGCGCTCGCCGACCGGTTCAGCCGCAGCGACTTCACCCGCGCGCAGACCTTCTCGATCATGGAATCGATCGCGAGCGAGGCGATTTCCCCGCGCTTCACCGATTACGAAGGCTCGGTGCAGGCGGTGATGGCGGTCGACACGCTGCTCAGCGGTCTGGTGACCCAGGGTCAGGTCTCGGGCGGGGCGGCGACATCGCTGCGCGCGCAGATCAACCAGGCTTATGCCGCGGTGGCCGAGCCCAATTCCTACAAGCCGCTGGAATTCCGCCGGGCGCTGGGCGGGGCCGTGCGCACCATCCGGGCGCTGCAGTGATCCGGGTGGCAGGGAGATGACCAAAGTGGGACGTTCCGGGGTGTCTGTTGAGGTGAAGTCGGTCAGGGTCGCAGATGTGCGGAGTATTGCGGCATGATGCGGATTGGCAAGGTTACGGCGTCGCTGGCGGTGCTGGCGCTCGTGCTCAGCTCCTGCGGGGGCGGCAACAGCAGCGGTACCACGCCTGCGCCCAGCCCCACCCCGACACCCAATCCCGCGCCGCCCCCCAGCGGAGGCAATTTCGTCGCGCCAGCGCAGGAATCGCTCAGCGTGGGGGAAGTTCAGACGATCATCGCCCAGGCGGTGAGCGAGGCGCAGCGCCGCAACCTGCCATCGGTGATCGCGGTGGTCGACCGGGTCGGCAATGTGCTGGGCGTGTTCCGCATGAACGGCGCGCGGGCGCAGGCGCGCACCAGCGCGATGACCGAGGCGGGGCTGAACAGCCCGCTGGTCGATGCGCAGGGGCTTGATGTGCCCGCCGAAATGGCTGCGATCTCCAAGGCGGTGACCGGTGCGTACCTGTCGAGCGGCGGCAACGCCTTCTCCAGCCGCACCGCCAGCCAGATCGTCCAGCAGCACTTTCCGCCGGCGCCCTCGACGCGCGGGCTGGAGAGCGGCCCGCTGTTCGGGGTGCAGTTCAGCCAGTTGCCCTGTTCGGACCTTGCGGCGCGGTTCCAGTCGGCAGGCGGCACCTCGGCGCTGATCGGTCCCAAGCGCGCGCCGCTAGGCCTTGCCGCTGATCCCGGCGGTTTGCCGCTCTACAAGAACGGCGTGGTCGTCGGCGCGATCGGCGTGATGGGCGATGGCGATTACGGCTTCGATCCCAACATCCTCGACCGCGATATCGACCCCGAAGAGGCGATCGCCTTTGCCGGAACCCAGGGCTTTGCCGCGGCCGACGCCATCCGCGCGGACCGTATCACGGTGGATGGCACCAGCCTCAGGTTCAGCGATATCACCGGCAGCGACATCGGCTCGGTGTCGGGCAATTTTGCGGCGATCAACGGCACTGCCGGCAGCCTTGTCGCGGTGCGCGGTTACAGCACCGCCGCGATCATCGCTGGCACGCCCTATGGCACCGAGGCTTCGGGCATCCGCGCGGCGCGCGCTGCCGAGTTCAACAATTCCGATGCGTTCATCCTGACCGATGGGGCGGGCAACAACCGCTATCCGATCCGCGCCGGTACCGACAGCGCGAGCAATTCGCAACCGCTGACAGCGGCGGAGGTCCGCGCCGTGCTGGAAGAGGCGTTCACCGTGCTCACCCGCGCGCGCGCGCAGATCCGCCGCCCGCTCGACAGCCGGATGCAGGCGTCGATCTCGGTCGTCGATACGCATGGCGAGGTGCTCGGCATCGTCCGCTCTCCCGATGCGCCGATCTTCGGCATCGATGTGTCGCTGCAAAAGGCGCGCACCGCGATGTTCTTCTCCAACGCCCAGGCGGCTTCCAACCTGATGTCGGCGGGTGGGGGAGTCGCCCCGTTCGTCCAGGCGATGCGCACCTTCCTCGGCGACACCAGCTCGCTCACCGGCAATTTTGCCTATGGCAACCGCAGCGTCGGCAATCTCGCGCGGCCCTATTTCCCCGATGGCGAACTTGGGCGACCGCCAGGCCCGCTGTCGCGCCCGATCAAGGATTTCAATCCCTTTGCGGTGGGGCTGCAGGTCCAGCTGGTCGCCGCCAACATCATCCAGCATGCACAGTTCGTCTCGGGCGCATCGCCCACCGACACCGCTCAGCGCTGCACCGCGCTGCCCGATACCGCGCAGGGACAGAACCGGCTCGAAAACGGCATCCAGATCTTCCCCGGATCGGTCCCGATCTATCGTGGCAGCCAGCTGGTCGGCGGCATCGGGGTGTCAGGTGACGGCATCGATCAGGACGACATGGTCAGCTTCCTCGGGCTGAACAACGGCGGCGCGCGGGTGGGCGGTATCGGCAATGCGCCCAAGGATCGGCGCGCGGACCGTATCGTGGTCAATGTCGGCAGCGCACAGGTCCGGCTGCGCTATGTCAGCTGCCCGTTTGCGCCGTTCCTCGATACCAACGCCCAGAACGTCTGCGAGGGTCTGTAGATGACTGCGTCGCTCGTCGCCCTTATCCCGATCATGGCGTTCGCCGGGACTGGCGACGTGGCAGGCGACGCGTCCACCGGACCCCTGATGCGGCACGGGCC
This sequence comes from Blastomonas fulva, assembly GCF_003431825.1. GTDB lineage: Bacteria > Pseudomonadota > Alphaproteobacteria > Sphingomonadales > Sphingomonadaceae > Blastomonas > Blastomonas fulva. The sequence continues at coordinate 2,494,034 of NZ_CP020083.1, forward strand.
GCAGACGGCGACCTCTGCGCTGGCGGCCGCCGATCTGGGGCGCAGCCTTGCGCTCACCCGCATCGCGCTGACGCATGACGAGGCGCCCTCCATGGCTGCCCCGGTTATCGCGGATCGGGCCGCAAAGGCTGTTTCGGTCCGCAGGGCGGTTGCCCCGGCACCTTATCGGCTGAGCTCGCCGGTCGGCACGCTGGACGATGGCGCCTATGGCTGGGCGCAGGACGAGCTTTTGCTCACCGCCGCGCAGGAGGCGCCGCCTGCCGCAGGTGCCGTGCCGCCGACGCTGCCCACCGCAGATCCCGCGGCAGATGCCGATGCGATCGATGCCGACGAGGCGCTGATCGATGACCGCCGCCGTCCGGGGATCGAGAAGAAGCTGCCCGACCGGGTGACGCAGGACAACCCCGGCGCGGTGCGCGCGCCTGCGCCCGAGGCGTTCCCGACTGACGAGTTTCCGGTGCCAGATCGCTGGCGCATCGTCACCTCTCTGTGTCCGACCAAGAATGGCGACAAGTCGATCTACAGCCTCTATCCGAACCTCTCGAACGTCTGCCGCTCGAAGCTCGACCCCTATCACCAGAACATCCTGAAGGGTGACCGGCCGCTGCCCGAGGGCAAACGCCCGGGCTTCCTCAAGGAAGACGACTGGTTCTTCGTGGCCAATGTGATCTCGGATACCGTGGTCGAGCCGCGCAGCTTTCCGACCCCGGTGGGCGTGCAGACGACTTCGCGGCCCGACAGCCTCGACGTGTTCGGCCGCGCGGACTCGCTTGTGCTCGCACAGACGATCATCGCAGGGGTGGCGCTGATCAAGGGGGAGACCACCTACAAGCCGCCGGCGATCGAGTACCGTTTGACGCTGGCGGCGCAGGTCAACCATGTCGATGTCAACGAACGCCGCATCCTGTTCGTCGAGCCTTCCAGGCCGACGCAGCGCACCGACCATTTCGTCGGCATCCAGGAAGCGTTCATCGACTATCACCTCGGCGCCTATGATACGTCGCGCTATGATTTCATTTCACTGCGCGCAGGGATCCAGCCGATGCAGGCGGACTTCCGCGGCTTCCTGTTCCAGGACAACCAGCTGGGCATCCGCCTGTTCGGCAACCGCGACAACAACCGCTTCCAGTTCAACATCGGCGCGTTCTGGCGGCTGGAGAAGGACACCAATTCGGGCTTGAACAGCGTGGTTGATAGCCCGCGCGACGACTGGGTGTTCTTCGCCAACGCCTATCGGCAGGACTTTCCGGTTGTCGGCCTGACCAGCCAGGTCTCGGTCACCTACAACATGAACCGCGAGGGCGGGCGCGAGCTCAAGATCGACGACAACGGCTTCCCGGTGCGTCCGGCGCTGCTGGGCGATCTGCGCAGCCGCGAATATGACGTAGTGTATCTGGGCTATGCGGTCGATGGCCGTATCGGCCGGATCAACCTGACCGGCCAGCTGTACGGGGCGTTCGGCGAGGACCGCAACAGCTTCTTCACCAGCCGCAAGGCCGATATTCGCTCCTATTTCGGCGCCGCCGAGGTCAGTTATGATTACGACTGGGCGCGTTTTCGGCTGCAGGGCCTGTTCGCCAGCGGCGATGGCGATCCCTATAACGACACCGAGGCCGGGTTCGATGCGATCTTCGAAAACCCGATCTTTGCCGGTGCCGACACCAGCTACTGGATCCGCCAGGTCATCCCGTTTGCCGGCGGCGGCCGCGCGGTGGGCGTCAACACCCGTAACGGCATCCTCAACAACCTGCGCTCGTCCAAGGAGCAGGGCCAGTCGAACTTCAACAACCCCGGCACCGTTCTGCTGGGCGCGGGTGCTGACTTCGACCTCAGCTCGACCACCCGGCTGTCGGCGAACCTCAACCATCTGTGGTTCCACAAGACCGACACGATCGAGGCGTTGCGCCAGGAAGGCACGGTGCCCAGCTCGATCGGGACCGATGTTTCTGCTGCGTTGATCTGGCGGCCCAACGCCAACCAGAACCTTGTCTTCCGCCTTTCGGGAGCGGTGTTCGATCCGTCCAAGGGTTTCCGCGACCTGTTCACCCAATCCGGCAAGTCAGACCTCTTTTATTCGGTGCTGTTCAATGCAATTCTGGCGTACTGATCGGGCGCGCGGCAACGCGCTGGCCTTCAATTTGGGGGCCTTCAACTGGAAGCTGCTGCTGGCGAGCCTGCTGCTCATCACCTTCGCTGCGCTGCCCGCTGATCAGTTGCTCGCCTCAGGCAAGGAAAAGGCGCAGAAGGTCAAATACACCTTCACCGCGCCCGCGCCCGAGAACCAGGAATGGGCCGAGGCCGACGCCAAGAGCGCAGGCTGCCAGTCTTGCCACACCGCCAGCGACCACAAGACGATGCACGCATCGCCTGCGGTCGTGCTGGGCTGCACCGATTGCCATGGCGGCGATGCGACCATCATGGGCGACAACAATTGGGGCCGCGACAGCCTGCCCTATCAGGACGCGCTGCTGAAGAGCCACGTCCTGCCCAAATATCCGGTGGCGTGGAAATGGCCATCCTCGGCCAATCCCCAGCGCTCCTACGCGCTGCTCGCCAAGGAAGCGCCCGAGTTCATCCGCTTCGTCAACCCGTCCGATTACCGCGTTGTGCGCGAATCGTGCGGTGCCTGTCATATCGAGATCATCGAGGCATCCGAGCGCTCGCTGATGGCGACGGGCGCGATGCTGTGGGGCGGGGCGGCGTACAACAACGGAATCGTACCGTTCAAGAACTACATGTTCGGGGAGGCGTTCACCCGCGACGGCAAGCCTGCGATGATCAAGTCTGCGGCGACCGAGCCGGGCGCGGCGCATGGCACGGTGACCGCGGCGGAAAAGGCGCGCGGTGCGCTGCCGGTGATGTACCCACTGCCGACATGGCACATCCTGCCGCCGGGCGACATCTTCCGCGTGTTCGAGCGTGGCGGACGCAACATCAACTCGCAATTCCCGGAAATCGGCCTGCCCAACACCGGCGGCATCATCCAGCGTCTGGAAGAGCCGGGCCGCCCCGATCTCAAGCAGTCGAACCGCGGACCCGGCACCGGCCTGCGCGTCGCGGTGCCGGTAATCAACATCCACAAGACCCGCCTCAACGATCCGTTCCTGTGGCAGATGGGCACCAACGACCAGCCGGGCGACTATCGCGCATCGGGCTGCGCGGCGTGCCACGTCGTCTATGCCAACGACCGCGAACCGCGGCACAGCCTGATCTATGCAAAATACGGCCGCGACGGCCAGACGATCACCGACGATCCGACGATCAACGCGCTGACCGAGGGGCAGAAGCGCCCCGGTCGCTATGGCGACTATGACGCCGCCGAGCATCACGAAGAGCATGGCGGCGCAGGCGGTCATGGCGGCGACCATGGCACCACCTTGGCCGAAGGCGCGGGCGAGCACGGCGCGTCGCATGGTGATGGCCATGCCGCCAAGGATACGCACGCCCAGAAAGCCGCGTTCAAGGAAAAGGGCCATCCGCTCAAGCATGCTTTCACCCGCGCGATCCCGACCGCGCAGTGCATGAACTGCCACATGCACCAGCCCAACATCTTCCTGAACAGCTATCTTGGCTACACGATGTGGGATTATGAATCGGACGCGCCATTGATGTGGCCGGGGCCGGAGAACCGTGCGCCCAAGCCCGAGGGCATGTCGGAAGAAGAGTATCAGCGCGTCTACAAGCGCCAGCATTATCCCACCGCCGAGGAAGTGCGCGCGACGCTGGACCGCAATCCCGAAGGCGCCTCGGCGCGCGGCCTGTGGTCGGACATCGATTTCGTCCGCAATGTCTACGATCTCAACACCGAGGCCAAGGACACCCAGTTTGCCGACTATCACGGTCATGGCTGGAACTTCCGCGCGATCCTGAAGCGCGACCGCAAGGGCAATCTGCTCGATGCGGAAGGCAATATGGCGACCTGGGGCACCGACACCGCCAACATGGTGTCGCCCGACGATCCCGAGAAATTCCGCAAGGCGGGCGAGGGCAAGTTCGTCCCCGTCGGCACCAACCCCGGCAAGGCGGTCCACATGATGGACATCCATGCCGAGCTTGGCATGCAGTGCGTCGATTGCCACTTCAGCCAGGACGGGCACGGCAACGGCCTGATCTATGGCGAGGTCGCCAATGCGGTCGAAATCGGCTGCAAGGACTGCCACGGCACCCCCGATGCCTACCCGACGCTGTTCACCTCGAACCTCGCCGCGCGGCCCAAGGGCAACAATCTGTCGCTGATCCGCAATCCCGATGGCCAGCGCCGCTTCGAATGGATGAAGGACGCGACCGGCAAGCGCGTTCTGATCCAGCGCTCGGTGCTCGATCCGGAACTGTCCTGGCAGGTGAGCCTGGTCAAGGATGCGGTCGACCCCGCCAGCCCCGATTTCAACCACAAGGCCGCGCGCTCGAAGCTGATGGCCAAGCAGGGTGCGGACACCGGCAAGTACAGCTTCGGTCCACAGGTCGCCAAGGCCGACCGCGCGCACAACACCGAAGAGATGGCGTGCTTCACCTGCCATCTCAGCTGGACGACATCGTGCGGCGGCTGCCATCTGCCGATCGAGGCCAACTGGAAGGCCAAGGTCCACAAATACGAGGAAGACGAGACGCGCAATTATGCGACCTACAATCCGCAGGTCGCGCGTGACGAGATGTTCCAGATCGGTCGCCACCAGACCAGCAAGGGCAACATCATCGCGCCGATCCGCTCGACCTCGGCGCTTATCCTGTCGTCGACCAACATCAACCGCGAACGCATCTATGTGCAGCAGCCGCCGATCTCGGCGCCCGGCTTCTCGTCACAGGCGTTTGCGCCGCACTTCCCGCACACGGTGCGCAAGACCGAGACCAAGCAGTGTTCGGACTGCCATCTGAGCGAGGCGAACGACAACAATGCCGTGATGTCGCAGCTGCTGCTGCTCGGCACCAACTTCGTCAACTTCGTGGGGCTCAACAGCTGGTTCGGGCTCGAAGGCGGCTTCGAGGCGGTGCGCGTCACCGAATGGGACGAGCCGCAGGCGGTGATCGGATCGTATCTCCACCGCTACGCCTATCCCGATTACTACAAATTGCACGTCGAGAAGAACGGCCGAGAGCTCAAGAACTGGAGCCGGGGTCCGATCTTCGACGACAAGTTCTCGGGCGAAACCTATGCGCGCGAAGAGTTCGCCAATGTCGTGCAGGGCACCGACGGCCGGGTGAACTGCCTGCAGAACCGCGGCGAATACATGTTTGTGGCAGAGGGCAGGGGCGGTTTCCGCGCCTATGACATCGCCTCGATCGGCAACAAGGGCTTTTCCGAACGCATCATACGCGCGCCGTTCTCGTCGCTGGGGCATGACACGCATGTGAAGACCACCAACGCCACCTGCATGGCAATCGCCACTACCCAGCCGATTGCACCCAGCCGCAACACGCCGACGATGCGCGAGGCCAACCAGGAACAGCCGTTCCGCGCGGTCTATCACTACGCCTTCGTCACCGACAGCGTCGAAGGGCTGATCGCGGTCAACATCGATACGCTGGCCGATGGCGAATTCCGCAACAACTTCTTCAAGCGGACGCTGACGTGGAACCCGGACAATGTGCTCAAGGGCGCGCGCCACATCACGCTGGCCGGTGACTTTGCCTATATCACCGCCGATGCCGGGCTCGTCGTGGTGCGGCTGGCGGATGAACCGCCCACTAATGCCCCGCGCGATTTCGATTACTCCAAGCTCAACCCGCAACTGATGGCGGTGCTGCCGCTTCAGGATGCGCGCGCGAGCGCGGTGCAGTTCCGCTATCTGTGGGTGACCGATGCAGACGGCATCAAGCTGTTCGACATCACCCGGCTGGAAGCGCCCGTTGCAGTGCCATCTGGCACGGTCCGGCTGGCGGATGCACGCAAGCTCTATCTCGCGCGCACATTCGCCTATGTCGCGGCCAAGCAGGACGGGCTCGTCATTATCGACATGACCAACCCGGAAGCGCCGCGCGAGTACATGCGTTACAACGCCGGCGGTCAGCTCAATGATGCCGAGGACGTGATCGTGGGCTCCACCAACGCGACACTGTTCGCCTATGTCGCCGATGGACGTAACGGGATGAAAGTGCTGCAGCTGACATCGCCATCGAGCCAGCCCAATTTCTACGGTTTCTCGCCGGATCCGAGGCCCGACCTGATCGCCTGGACCGGAACGCCGACCCCGGCGATCGCCGTCGCCAAGGGGCTCGATCGCGACCGCGGCGTGGACGAATCGGGCGGCCAGATGGCGATCTTCGGACGGCTGGGCTCGCGACCCTTCACCCGGTCCGAGATGGAGAAGCTTTTCCTGAACAGAAGCGGCAAGCCCTACAAGGTCAGCGATACCGTCACGATGGCCGACTGGATGGGGCCGCGCCCTGCGATGCTGGCCGCCAGAGGAAACTAGGCGGCAGCGGAAGGGGTGCCCGCGCGCCTCGGGCGGCGGAGGCGGATCAGTCCGCCTCCACGGTCAGCGCCTCGATCACGAGCGTCATGATCGGCATGCCTTCGTTGCGACGGTGGGTGTCGGTAATCGCGATATCCGCGACCAGGTGTCCGGAAAAGGCGAACTCGTGCTCGGGCAGCATGCGGGCAAGCCATTGCGCAGTCTGCACAGCCTGATCGCCGTTGAACCTCAGCCGCATGACATGCCGCATCCCGGTGAAGGTCGCGCTGGCCCAGCAGGTGCCGCGATGCTCTTCCAGTTCGGCATCCCCCCTTGCCAGCGACAGCACCGCGCGGATCAGCGCGGTGGCGGGGTCGTGACGGATGGTATGGTGAATCATGCGTGCTCCTGACGGTATATGTTCATGAAATGTTCTACCCGTTTGCGCAAGGCCTCGCGTGGCTCGCGGCCATTGCGCAAATCGTCGACCAGGCGGGGGTCGCCTGCGCACAGCCGGCCGAAGCGGGTGCGCGGCATTCCTGTTTCGCGCAGGAAGATTTCGATCAGGCGCAGCAGCGGCATCAGCATTCTCCTTTCGACGACCGACGATCCGGCCCGCAATGCGGTAGGATTATTCCTATAGGCGATTCGCCAGATGTAGGAAATATCCTTGAAAAGGAAATCTCCTATGCTATATATCCGTTATGGACACAGACGACGTTCGCCGGACGCTGGAGGCGCTAATAGAGGCGCGGGGGCTGAGCTTTGCCGGCGTTTCGCAGCTGCTCGGCAAGAACCCGTCCTACGTCCAGCAGTTCATCCGCCGGGGCAGTCCCAAGCGCCTCGACGAGCGCGACCGGCGGCTGCTGGCGCAGTTCTTCGGCGTGTCCGAACAGCAATTGGGCGCGCCCGATGATGCTATGCCCGCGCCGCGCCGCGGCGGGCTTCCCGTCCGTCAGGGTCTGCAACGCACAGGCGCCGCGCGCGGTCTTCCATCGCGGATGCGGCTGATCCCCCGGCTGGCGGTCGGCGCCTCGGCGGGGGCAGGGGCCTTGCCGGACAACGAAGCCCCGCTCGCCGAGATCGCGTTCGACGAGGCCTGGCTCCGGCGGCTGGGCGCGGGATCGGATGCGGTAACGATGATCCAGGTCGAAGGTGATTCGATGGCGCCGACGCTCAGCGATGGCGACGACATCCTCGTCGCAACGCATCAGGGCGCTGCCCCGCGCCGCCGCGATGGCATCCATGTGCTGCGCATGGACGACGCGCTGATCGTCAAGCGGCTGGCATTCCGTCCGGATGGGCGGTTATCGGTGACGTCGGACAATGCGCTCTACCCCAGCTATCCGGACGTTGCGCCGGACGGCGTCAGCATTGTCGGGAGAGTGATCTGGGCCGGGCGGCGGGTTTGACCAAGCTTGCACGTGCCCCGCATCCTTGCCACATAGCCTTGTATGACCGACACCTCCGCCAATCCAGCCCAGCCGCCGCTTCGCGCCGCGATCATCCCCGTGACGCCGCTGCAGCAGAACTGTACTCTGATGTGGTGCACGCAGACGATGAAGGGCGCGCTGATCGATCCGGGTGGCGATCTGCCCAAGCTCAAGGCCGCGGTGGCACAGGCCGGGGTGACGCTGGAAAAGTTGCTGGTGACGCATGGCCATATCGACCATTGCGGCGAGACCGGCACGCTGGCGAAGGAGCTAGGCCTGACCATCGAGGGGCCGCACGAGGAAGACCGGTTCTGGATCTCGCGGTTGGACGATGACGGCCGCAATTACGGGATCGCAGGCGCGGTGTTCGAGCCTGATCGCTGGCTCAAGGATGGCGATACCGTCACGGTCGGCAATCTGGTGCTCGATGTCATCCATTGCCCGGGGCACACGCCGGGGCACATTGTCTTCCACCACGCGCCATCGAAGCTGGCGATCGTCGGCGACGTGATCTTCCAGGGATCGATCGGCCGCACCGACTTTCCGCGCGGCAACCACCAGGACCTGATCGATTCGATCACGCAGAAGCTGTGGCCGCTGGGCAACGAGACGGTGTTCGTTCCGGGGCACGGTCCGACCAGCAACTTCGGCTTCGAGCGCCAGCGCAACGGGTTCGTTGCGGATCACGTGCTGGCGTAAAGCCGAATCCCTAGCGCTTTGCGCGTTCCCCTCCCTGGTCAGGGAGGGGTTAGGGGTGGGTGGCGGCGGTATAGGGCGGACGGCTTTTCTGTAACGGCCTACCCACCCCCAGCCCCTCCCTCAGAGGGAGGGGAGCTTTTGGAGCGGGTGGGGAAATCGCTCACGCCACCGGCAGCACGCTCGCCACATAAACCGCATAGCCCGACAGCCCGAGCAGCGTCAGCAACGTGGTCAGCGTGCCGATCATGCGGCCCAGCTTGAACGCGCCGCCATCCATGCCCAGGCCGTGCGCAAGCCGTCCGATCATGTAGATAACGCCTACCACCCACATCCAGGTCGCGGCAAAGCCCGAGGCTTCGAGGCCGGCGATCAGGATCAGCACGAAGGGGGTGAACTCGACGAAATTGGCCTGCGCGCGCATGCGGCGGATCACGAACTCGTTGCCGCCATCGCCCACGCTCACCTTCTGGCTGGTGCGCACCTGGCCGATGCGGATAGCGAGCCAGATGTTGATCAGTCCGGCGGCAGCGGCCATGGTCAGTGTCAGCGGCAGGTTCATGTGATAGGCTCCCCTCAAGTCTCGCCGCAAGGAAAGCGCGGCAAATTGTGCGGCGGGCCTAGCGTGACAATGCTTGCAACGCACGAGATTTTCGCTATAGCCCCGCCTTCGCACGCGAATGGGCTTTGTTGCTCCACCGGCAGACTGCGCTAGACGCGCCTGCTTCGGAAAACATGGCATTATCGCATTGATAGACAAGCAGATAAGGTAAGCAGATCCTGCCATGGCTGTTCCTAAAAGAAAAACCTCACCCTCCAAGCGCGGCATGCGTCGCAGCCACGATTCGCTGACCGTCGATGCGTTCAGCGAATGCTCTAACTGTGGTGAACTGAAGCGCCCGCACCATGTTTGCGGCGCATGCGGCCATTATAACGGCCGTGAGGTGCTTGCAGTCGCCTGATCCAGATCAGACGGCCTTTGCACTTTTTCAGGGGGATTAACCGGTGCCAATGAAGCCGCGGATCGCGATTGATGCGATGGGCGGTGATGAAGGCGTGCGCGTGATGCTGGGGGGTGCTGCAGAGGCACGCCATAGGCACGAGCGCTTTACCTTCTTGCTGGTCGGGGATGAAAAGCAGATCAAGGCGGGGCTGGACAACCACCCCAATTTGCGCGCTGCGTCCGAAATCCTGCACACCGACGAGGTCGTGCGGGGCGAGGACAAGCCGAGCCAGGCGCTGCGGAAATCCAAGAATTCATCCATGGGCCTGGCGATCCAGGCCGTGAAGTCGGGCGAGGTCGGCGCTGCGGTCAGCGCCGGCAACACCGGTGCGCTGATGGCGATGGCCAAGCTTGCCCTGCGCACCATGCCGGGGATCGACCGGCCCGCGCTCGCCGCGTTGCTGCCCACGCTGGAAGACACAGATCTGGTGATGCTGGATCTGGGCGCCAACACCGATTGCGATGCCCGCAATCTGGTCCAGTTCGCGGTCATGGGCGCTGTCTATTCGCAGATCATCTTCGGCTTCGAAAAGCCGCGCACCCGGCTGCTCAACATCGGCACCGAGGATTCCAAGGGCACCGATGCGCTGCGCGATGCCGCTGCCGCGCTGCGCACCGCCACACACCTGCCGATGGATTTCCAGGGCTTTACCGAAGCGGACAAGATTTCGCGCGGCGATATCGATGTCCTGGTGACCGACGGCTTTTCGGGCAACATCGCGCTCAAGTCGCTCGAGGGCACCGCGCGCTTCGTGACCGACCTGCTCAAGCGGAGCTTCCAGTCGTCGCTGCGCTCGAAGATCGGCTTCCTGATCTCGCGCCCCGCGACCGATCTGCTGCGGCATCACCTCGATCCCAACAACCACAACGGCGCGGTTTTTCTGGGGCTCAACGGCGTGGTCGTCAAAAGCCATGGCTCGGCCAGCATCAAGGGCGTGGCCAATGCGGTGGAAGTCGCGGCGCGCCTGGTGGAAGACAACATCACCCAGCGGATCGGCGATGTCCTGAAGGACTTCGATACCAGCGCCATCGCCAGCAACGGCGCAAGCACCAACGGATCGGGCGAATCACCGAAATGACCCAACAGACCCCGGCCGAACGCTGTGTCATCCTGGGCACGGGATCTCAGCTGCCTGCGCGGCGGGTATCCAACGCCGAACTGGCCGAGACCGTCGACACCTCGGACGACTGGATCACCGAGCGTACCGGGATCAAGTTCCGCTATCTCGCAGGGCCGGACGAGACCACTTCGACGCTGGCGATCGGCGCTGCGCGCGCTGCGCTTGATGCTGCCGGTCTGCAGGGCTCGGATGTCGACCTCATCGTGCTGGCCACCGCGACGCCCGACCACACCTTTCCCGCCACCGCGACCAAGGTTCAGGCGGCAATCGGCATGGTGGGCGGTATCGCCTTCGATGTCGCGGCGGTCTGTTCGGGCTTCCTCTATGCCCTGAGCGTCGCCGACAGCATGCTGCGCACCGGCATGGCGCGCCGCGCGCTGGTGATTGGCGCGGAAACCTTCAGCCGCATTCTCGACTGGGAAGACCGTGGCACCTGCGTGCTGTTCGGCGATGGCGCGGGCGCCGTGGTGCTGGGGCTGGAAACCGCCGCCGAGGGCGATACCGCTCCGCGCGGCATTCTGGCCACGCAATTGCATTCCGATGGCCGCCATCATGATCTGCTGTATGTCGATGGCGGACCTTCCACCACCGGCACCGTCGGCAAGGTGCGGATGCGCGGACGCGAAGTGTTCCGCCACGCCGTGGTCAATCTGGCCGAGGTGATGGAGCAGGTGATGAAGCCGTTGGGCCTCACCAGCGCCGATATCGACTGGGTGGTGCCGCACCAGGCCAATGCCCGCATCCTCGATGCCACCGCGCGCAAGCTGGGCCTGCCGCCCGAAAAGGTGGTGATCACCGTCGACCAGCACGCCAACACCTCCGCCGCCTCGGTCCCGCTGGCGCTCGACACTGCGGTGCGCGACGGCCGCATCCGGCGCGGCGACCTGATGGTGCTGGAAGCCATGGGTGGCGGGCTGACCTGGGGCGCTGCGGTGATCCGTTATTAACCTCGCGTCATATTTTGCTCCCAATTGGCTCAATTTACGTTGTTTTAGGGATGGGCCGGTTTGCCTTGTTAATGCAGTTGCGTTATCTTCCCCCCATATACGGGTGAGGAGAATGCGGTATGCGATCGATTGGTACTCTGACCAGGGCTGATCTGGCCGACACGATCAATCACCAGATCGGTCTTTCGCGCGCCGATGCCGCCCAGATGGTCGAATCCGTTCTCAACCACATGACCGATGCGCTCGAGCGCGGCGAGAACGTCAAGATCTCCGGTTTCGGCACCTTTCTGCTCCGCGACAAGGGCGAGCGCGTGGGGCGTAATCCCAAAACCGGCGTCGAAGTGCCGATCACCCCTCGCCGTGTTCTCACCTTCCGCGCCAGCCAGATCATGAAGGAAAGGATCATGTCCAGTGACTGAAGCCGTGGCCAAGGCCGATGGCGCGATGCGCACCATCGGCGAGGTTTCGGCCGAACTGGGCGTGAAGCCGCATATCCTGCGCTATTGGGAAGCGCAGTTCGATGTTCTCAAACCTTTGAAACGCGCCGGCGGACGGCGATATTACCGCGCGCAGGATGTTGTCATGCTGCGCCGCATCGACCAGCTGCTCAACCATGAGGGGTTCACGGTGCGCGGTGCGCGGCAGCTGCTGGCGGCGGAGGCTGGAGACAAGACCGTGGCCTCGGCCAGCGAACCCGCTACGCCTGCGCCGCAGCCATCGATCGATCTGTCCGCGCTGCGCACCATACGCGACCGGCTTGCCGCCGCGCTGGAAGCCGCCTGAGCATCAGCCTAGCGGCTTGCGCAGGATCCAGTCTGTGAACGGCACGTCGCCGGTCATGAACTTCTGCTGCCCGACCTTCTCGAAACCGAACCGCGCATAGAAACGCTGCGCGGCCACGTTGACCGTGTAGACGCACAGATACAGCGACGGTGCACCGCGCGCCTTCGCCTCGGCAATCACCGCCTCGATCAGCCTGCGCCCCATGCCTGCGCCCTGCCAGCCCGGCAGCGTGTAGATGCGCTTGAGTTCGAGTGCGCCCGGATCGGGCGTGATGTCGATCTCGGGCGGGCACAGCATGGCATAGCCGAGCGGCGCTCCCAGAGGGGTTTCGATCATCCAGAAGGCATAATCGGGATTTGCGAGCCAATCGGCATACCGCTTCACCCCGTGCTCATGCGCACAGTGATCGACCAACGCCTGGCCGGGATGATCGGCGGCAAAGGCGGTGAGAAACGTTGTGGCACCCAGCAGCGCCAGCTTGGGCGCGTCTTGCGGCGTGGCGCGGCGCAGGATCGTTTCGGGCAGGGTCGCAGTCGTCACGGCAGAGCGGTCAATCGTCGTCCTGTGGACCAAGATCGGGATCAAGATCGCGCGGCCGGGTGACTTCCACCAGCTTTGCCGAGCGGTTGTCGAGATCGGACCAGCGATCGATGGCGATATCCATCACCGCCAGCGCTGCCGTCGGGAACTTCTCCTCGACCACATCGCGCAGCGGGCTCGAACCGTCATCTGCGACCAGATCGAACACCAGGTCCTCGAGCCCCGGGTTGTGGCCGACCATCAGCACATGGCCGGCGGTATCGGGCACGCCGCGCAAGACGTCGATCAGCGTCACCGAAGAAGCGAGATAGATGCGCCGGTCCCAATCGGGGTTGAGCGTGTGGCCATAAGCGGTCTCGAAATGATCGATCGTCTCGGTGACCCGCACCGCGGGCGAGGCGACAACCGCGTCGAACACCATGCCCTTCTCCGCGGCGTACAGCCCCATCGCCCGGGCTCCGCGCAGGCCGCGGGCGTTCAACGGGCGGTCGAAATCGCGCAAAGACCGGTCCAGCCAGTCGGATTTCGCGTGCCTCAGCAAGGTCAGCTTCTTCATCGCGTCTCTCCCCCGGATCCCGTCACGGGATCGATTCGTGCGCCCGACATCGGTTGCGCAGAAACGCCAGATTGCACCGCTTGTAAAGCTTCCGAAAGCGTTACCCGTCGCACCGGCGTGCCGGCGGGAAACGCGCTGAGCAGGCGCGAGGGGAAGGCCGAGGACAGCATCACGAAGCGCCCGCGATCGTCCGCCCGCCGGATCAGCCTCCCGAACGCCTGGGCGAGCCGTGCCCGGATGATCATGTCGTCATATTGCGTGCCGCCGCCCGCCGCCTTGCGCGCGCGGTGCAGGATGTCGGGCTTGGGCCAGGGCACGCCTTCCATGATCACCAGCCGCAGCGAATGGCCCGGCACATCGACGCCGTCGCGCAGACTGTCGGTGCCCAGCAGCGATGCGCGCGGATCGTCGCGGAAGATATCGACGAGCGTGCCCGTCTCCATCGGATCGACATGCTGCGCATATAGCGGCAGACCCGATTGCGCGAGCCGGTCGGCGATACGCCCGTGGACGCTGCGCAGCCGCCGGATCGCGGTAAACAGCCCCAGCGCGCCGCCACCCGCCGCCTCGATCAGCCGCCCATAGGCTCCCGCCAGCGCTGCCATGTCGCCGCGCCGCACATCGGTAACGATCAGCACCTCGGCCTGGTTGGCATAATCGAACGGGCTGCGCGCCTCGAACATCTCGGGCGGTTTTTCCAGATGCACCGCGCCCGATCGGGTGAGGGCAGGCGTCCAGTCGTCCCCGGCCTTGAGCGTCGCAGACGTCACCAGCACGCCGTGCGAGGGCTTGATCACCGCCTCGGCGAGCGGCTTGCCGGGGTCCAGCCAGCGACGATGCAGCCCCATGTCGTATTCGCGACCCTCGAACCGGTCGAGTGCCAGCCAGTCGACGAAATCGGGGTCGGCAGGCCCGCCGATGCGCCCGAGCAATGACGCCCATGCCGCGAGCAGGTCGATCCGCCAGCCGAGCGATGCCAGCGCCCCCTCGATCCGCGCGCGCGCCGGGCCGTCGAGCCAGTCGGGGCCGTCCTCGATCAGCGCCTCGAGCCGCCGCCCCAGCGCCACCAGCGGATTGTGCAGCGCATCGATCGCGCGCGCCGCCTCCAGCGCGGCGGCGATCAGCGGCCCGTCGAGCTCTGCAAGTTCGGTCTCCAGCCCATAGCCCGCATCCTCGCCGCCACTTTCGTCTCGCGCGTAAACCGTGCCCCGAATGGCGGCGAGCAGCAGCTCGATCTCGCCCGAGGCTGCGCCCTCGCGGATGCGTGCCAGCCAGCCCTCGCCGGGGAGTGCCTCGGCTGCGATCCGGGCCGCCTCGATCGCGCGACCGCCGAGTTCGTCATAGGAGGCGACGTCGGAGAGCCTCGCGGCCAGGCCCCGCCTGCGCCCGCGCGACTTGCCTTCGGGGCCCATGATCCAGCGCCGCATCTCGACCGTTTCCTGGCCCGTCAGCGCGACCGCGAACATCGAATCTGCGGCATCGTGGAGATGATGGCCTTCGTCGAAGATGATCCGCGTCGGGCGACCCTGCTGCTCGCGCGCCCGCGCGGCGTTGACCATCACCAGCGCGTGGTTGGCGATGACCAGATCGGCATGCTGGCTGGCGCGCGCGGCGTGCTCGATGAAGCATTTGCGATAATGCGGACAGCCGGCATAGACGCACTCGCCGCGCCGGTCGGTGAGCGCGGTGACTCCTGCGCGGCGGAACAATGTGACCAGCCAGCCGGGCAGATCGCCGCCGATCATGTCGCCATCACGGCTGTACGCCGCCCAGCGCGCGACCAGCTGCGCCAGCACCGCCGCACGCCCCTGGAAGCCGCCCTGCAGCGCGTCCTCGAGGTTGAGCAGGCACAGGTAATTCTCGCGGCCCTTGCGGATGACCACGCGTTTGCGGAACGCGGCCTCGTTGCCGTAGATGCGCTCGGTCTCGCGCGACAGCTGGCGTTGCAGCGCCTTGGTGTAGGTCGATATCCACACCGTGCCGCCCGCGGCTTGCGACCAGAGCGAGGCGGGGGCGAGATAGCCGAGGGTCTTGCCGATCCCGGTGCCGGCCTCCGCCAGCAGCATGTGCGGCTCCGACTTGCGTTCGCGCGGCGCGAAGATGTGCGCGGCGGTCCGCGCGAACTGTCGCTGCCCCTCGCGCCGCTCGGCCCCGGTGCCGGTGAGCCCCTCAAGCTGCGCCTCGACCGCGTCCTCGCTCAAGCTCACCTGCCGGGGCTGCGCGCGGGGCGGCTGTTCTTCCCATTCGGGCAACCGGCTGAACAGCCAACGCTCGGCCTTTTCGGGAGCTTTCAGATGCTTTGCTGCTGCCCCTGCCCATGGCCAGCGCAATTTGGCCAGCGCCTGTAGCGATGACCATGCGCCTTCACGCTCGTGCCACGCGGGGTTTTCGAGCGTGGCGAACAGGGCTTGGGTGGCTGCATGGAGCAAAGCGGGGATAGCGGAGTCCTGCAACCCTTCGTCATCACCAAGTTCGGATCCCCCGCGAAGGCTGGGGTCCATCTCCGAAGGGTTGCGGTTGGAGCGGTCGGTACTGGGATCGAACAGGTTTGCGTCTGCGCGCCCTACGTCACCACCCCCCAGCAATCCCGAAAACTCAGGAGATGGTCCCCCGCCTTCGCGGGGGACCGGGGCAAGTGTCGGGAGAGGCAGTTTGAGCGCCCGAGCCAGACCCATCGGCGTGGGCACCATGAACTGCGCCGGATGCACGAACGCGAACAGCTCGAGCAGGTCGAGCCCGGAGAGCTCGGGGTACCCCAGCCGCTGCGCCACCAAAGGCGCGTTCAGCATGATCAGCGGGGTCTCGGCGGCGCGGCCGATTGCCTCGCCCTTGGAAATGCGCACCGCAGGCTTGCCGGGAGCTGCGAACCAGATCGCGCTATGGCTTGCATGCAGGGCTGGAAAGTTTAGGGAAGCGGTCATCACCCGCCCTTATGGCGGCATCGGAACGAAAAGGAAACACACGTGAGCGCGTATCACGAGGCAGCACTGCGATCCAAGGCATGGCCGTTCGAGGAAGCGCGCAAGCTGATCAAACGCTATCGCGACGGCAAGCCGGAGAGCGCGGGCCCGGTGCTGTTCGAAACCGGCTACGGCCCCTCGGGCCTGCCGCATATCGGCACGTTCCAGGAGGTGTTCCGCACCACGCTCGTCCGCCGGGCTTACGAAACCCTGACGGGCGGCGCGCCGACGCGTCTTGTGGCGTTCAGCGATGACATGGACGGCCTGCGCAAGGTGCCCGACAACGTGCCCAATCCGGACATGCTGCGCGAGCACCTGGGCAAGCCGCTCACCCAGATCCCCGATCCGTTCGGCAAGTTCGAAAGCTTCGCGCATCACAACAACGCGATGCTGCGCGCATTCCTCGACCAGTTCGGGTTCGATTACGAGTTCGTGTCGTCGACCGAGCGCTATCAGGGCGGGCATTTCGACGAGGCTCTGCGCGGGGTGCTGCGCAACTATCAGGCGATCCTCGACATCATGCTGCCGACGTTGCGGGCAGAGCGTGCGGCGACCTATTCGCCGGTAATGCCGATCAGCGCCAAGTCGGGCGTGGTGCTGCAGGTGCCGGTCGAGGTGGTCGATGCCGAAGCCGGGATCGTGCGCTTCGTCGACGAGGGCGAGACCATCGAGCAGTCGATCCTGGGCGGCGGCGCCAAGCTGCAGTGGAAGGTCGACTGGGCGATGCGCTGGGTGGCACTGGGCGTCGATTACGAGATGTACGGCAAGGACCTGACCGACAGCGGCGTGCAGTCGGGCAAGATCGCACGCGTGCTGGGCGGCCAGAAGCCCGAGGGCATGATCTACGAGATGTTCCTCGACGAAAAGGGCGAGAAGATCTCCAAGTCCAAGGGCAACGGCCTGTCGATCGACGAGTGGCTGCGCTATGGCAGCGAGAACAGCCTGGCGTTCTATATCTATCGCGAGCCCAAGGCGGCCAAGCAGCTGTCGCTCTCTGTTGTTCCTCGCGCGGTGGACGAGTATTTCCAGTTCCGTGACAGCTGGCACAACCAGGACGCCGACAAGCGCCTGGGCAATCCCGCGCACCACATCCATGCAGGCGAGGTGCCCGAGGGCAGTCCGCCGGTCAGCTTCGGGCTGCTGCTCAATGTCGTCAGCCTGCCCGGCATGGACGACAAGGATCTGGTATGGGGCTTCGTGCAGAAGTACGCGCCCGGCGTGTCGCCCCAGACGCATCCCGAGCTCGACAGCCTCATCGACAACGCGGTGAACTATGGACGCGATTTCGTCGCGCCGACGCTCAAGCGCCGCGCGCCAGTGGGCGCGGAGGTCGATGCGCTCAGGACGCTCGATGCAGAGCTGGCCGCGCTGTCCGAAGATGCGACCGCCGAGGACATCCAGAACATCGTCTACGCCATCGGCAAGGACGAGGCGTTCGGCTTCGGCAACTTGCGCGACTGGTTCAAGGCGCTGTACGAGACGCTGCTGGGCAGCGAGCAGGGCCCGCGTATGGGCAGCTTCATCGCGCTGTACGGCATCGCCAACACCCGCACGCTGATCGCGCAGGCGCTGGATAGCGTTGCTTAGGGGAAACGACATGAAGGCGATGATTGCGGGTACTGCTCTGCTTGCGCTGGTTACCGGGTCGCTGGCTCAGGCCCAGTTCCTTGCCCAGCCGCAAACAGGATCGCTGGCCCAGCCGCCGTTCGTCGGGGCAAACCGCCCGGTGATGCTCAAGGCCGATGACGGGCTGGACCCCTGCGCGCTGGGCGAGATAACAGGTGCAGGCGAGGGAGCGATCATGGTGTTCCCCGCCGATGACACCTCGCCAGACGCGATCGACTTTCTGTCCGATGGCGAGCGGGTGTGGATGTGCGACAGCGATGATGCCAGCGACGCGATCGGCATCATCTATACCCGCGAGCCCGATGCGGATTGCAAGGTCGGCTCTCCGGTAAGCGCGGACAGGGTCTATGCCGGGCCTTGCAAATCGGGCTGGATCAACTCTGAATGGGTCAAGGTCATCGCCGGATGACCGTCATTGCGGCGCGCCTGTACCGCGATGGTGTCAAGCTGACCGATGTCGATCTGGCGCAGCCACTGCCTGTTCCCGCAGCGGGCGAATTGCTGTGGATCGGCCTGCACGAACCGACCGAGAATGAACTGGCGCCGATCGAGGAGCAGCTGAAGCTGCATCCGCTGGCGGTCGAGGATGCGCTCGACCACCGGCATCTGCCCAAGATCGAGGCGTTCGGCGATCACCTGTTCGCGGTGGCGCGCACTGTCCATCTTGACGATGACGAGGCCGCCAAGACCCGCATCACCTACGGCAACACCGCGATCTTCATGGGGAAGCATTTCATAGTCACCGTGCGGCACGGGTCGATGCGCGACCATAGCCCGGTCCGTACCCAGCTGGAGGCAACACCCTGGATGCTGGCGCATGGCGCCGATTTTGTGCTGCACGCCATCCTCGATTTCATCGTCGACAGCTATCTTGATGTCATCGACGTGCTCGAGGACCGTGTGCTGGCGATGGAGGATCGCGCGCTCGACGCGTTTCTTGATCGCGAGCAGACGAGCGCGGTCTTTTCTCTGCGCCGCGACCTGTTCCGGCTGCAGCGTGTGCTGGGCCCGATGCAGGATGTCGCCGCGCGCTGCATGAACCTCAGCCTGCCGCAGATCGATGGCGACATGGTGCCCTATTTCCGCGATCTGCACGACCATGTGCGGCGCGCCGACTACCGCGTGGCGGGGCTGCGTGACACGCTGACATCGGTGATCGAGACCAGCGGCCTGCTCGAGCAGCAGCGCCAGGGAGCGATCACCCGCCAGCTTGCCGCCTGGGCGGCGATCCTGGCGGTGCCGACCGCGATCGCGGGGATCTATGGCATGAACTTCGATATCATGCCCGAACTGCGCTGGCGCTATGGCTACTTCGCAATTCTGGGCGTGATGACAATGATTTGCCTGACGCTGTATGTCCGCTTCAAACGGGCGAAGTGGCTGTAATGCGCGACCGGACGCCGCCGCCATGGAACGCGCACGCCGGGTGATCCGTAGGGGTGACATACCCCCAACAACGGAGAATACCCCATGTCGCTTCCCGATCTTACCGGTCGCACGATCTGCATCCTTTCGACCCACGGCTTTGAACAGTCCGAGCTGATCGAACCTCGTGACGCCCTGCGCGGCGCGGGCGCCACCGTCCATGTCGTCTCGCCCGAAAGCGGCGAGATCCGCGGCTGGAAGGGTGACGACTGGGGCAAGAGCGTCTCGGTCGATGCGCCGCTCGATGGTGCCAAGGCAGCCGACTATGACGCGCTGGTCCTGCCGGGCGGCCAGATCAACCCCGATCTGCTGCGCGCCAACGAGACAGCGATGGCGCTGATCAAGGAATTCGCAGACGCCGGCAAGCCGATCGCCGCCGTCTGTCATGCGCCTTGGCTGCTGATCGAGGCGGGACTCGCCAAGGGGAAGACCATGACCAGCTACGGTTCGATCCGCACCGATCTCAAGAACGCCGGTGCGAATGTCGTCGATCAGGAAGTCGCTATCGACGGCAACCTGATCACCAGCCGCAACCCCGATGACCTTCCGGCCTTCAATGCGGCGATCGCGATGGCTGTCAAGGCGGCTGCTGAAGCGCAGTCCGAAACCGTCTGATCAACTTGTCTGATCAATGAGCTTGTGCGGCAGGTGATGGAATGATCACCTGCCGCATGACCTCGATATAGCCTGGCGCAATGGTCATCCGGCCGGCATGGCCGCCCTCGACCAGCATGCGGTGCGCGCGCGGCAGGTTATAGCAGGGCACTCCCATGAACAGGTGGTGCTCGCTGTGGAAGTTCACCCAATATGGTGCCACCGTCGCGCGCTCTAACCAGTTGGCATGCGTTGTTCGCGCATGCGTGAACGGGTCCTCGCTGCCTGTGGCCGTGCAGGCGTGCTCGGCAATGTTGCGGATGCGGAGGTAAAGCTGGAACGTGGTCGCCAGCGCGATCAGCCACACCAGATATGGCGTTACGCCCAGGCCAGTCGCGAACGACAGCGCCAGCAGCACCACCTGCGCGCCGAGGAAGCGCAGCACCACCTTGCCCACGAACAAATTCTGCTCTTTTGCGCCCGGGCCAAACCCCTTCAGCGCCATCATCACCTGCGCGCTGCGCTGTTTCAGGAACGTCTGCCCTGTCAGATCGCGGAACACCTTGCGCAGCATGCTGGCGCGGGTGGTGGGGAAGGGCGCTGACAGTGACAGGTCTGGGTCCTCGGGCTGCTGCGTATAGCGGTGGTGGGTCAGGTGATAGGTGCGATAGGCGTGCAGATCGGTGCCCATCGGCACCCCGGTGACCCACTGGCCGACCCAGTTGTTGATCGCGCGGTTGGGGTGCAGCAGGCCGTGCGCGCCCTCGTGCATCAGGATGGCGAGGCCGAGCTGCCGACCACCGATCAGTAGCACCGCGATCATCCACGCCCACCATGTGCCCAGATACGCAGCCCCCCATGCGAGCGCGATGATCACGCCCCAAGCATGCGCGACCAATGCGAGCCCCTTCCAGCGCGACACGGCGGTGAGCTCGCGAAAGCTGTCGCGGCCGAATATCTGCGCGGGGTTGGCGGCTTTCACCAGGGCCATTGCGATCCATCTCCTGCGCCATGGGCTGGCGCGCGAACTTTACGTTTGCGTCAGTCTACCAGCATATGCGCATGTCGCCAAGCCATGCCCTCTTTCGTCACCCCCGCGCACGCGGGAATGACGGGGATGGTTCTTGAATAAACGGGCAATGTCCGCGAAGTTGGGGCCATGAAGTCGCCCATTCTTGTCCCCCATCCCGATTGTCCGCCCCCTGACAGCGTCGAGGTCGCCGTCGGCTGGACGCTCGATGTCGAGCTGCTGACGCTCGAAGTCCGCGTCTCCGATCCCTTCCACACGATCCTGTGGCCCGCGCCTGCGGTCGGCCGCGCGGATAACCTCTGGCAGACCAGCTGCTTCGAGGCGTTCATCGGGTCAGGCACCGGAAGCGGTTATGCCGAGTTCAACCTCTCGCCCTCGGGTGCCTGGGCAGCCTACGGGTTTGACGACTATCGCATCGGTATGCGCGACCTTGATCTGACTGCGCCGCCTCAGATCGCGCGCACCGCCTCCAACCATTGGCAGGCCACGCTCGACCTTACCGGGCTCGAAGCGCTGCTCGGCCCTGCGCCCTGGCGGCTGGCGATCACTGCGGTGATCGAGGCGAAGGACGGCAGCAAATCTTACTGGTCGCTCGCGCACCCTCCCGGAAAACCCGATTTTCACCACGCGGATTGTTTTGCCGCGCGGCTGGGCTAAAGAACCCGCACCCAATTCAAGCAGCGCGCGAGGCCCCATGCTCTTCGGTATCGATCGTCTTCTGGCTGAACCAGACTTGCGCAAACCGCTGCACGGCAAGCGTGTTGCTTTGGTCGCGCATCCTGCGTCGGTTACCGCGGACCTGACGCATTCGCTCGACGCGCTGGCCGGGCTCGACGATATCCGCCTGACCGCCGCGTTCGGCCCGCAGCACGGGCTGCGCGGCGACAAGCAGGACAATATGGTGGAAAGCCCGGACTTTACCGATCCGGTGCACGGCATTCCGGTGTTCAGCCTCTATGGCGAGGTCCGTCGCCCGACGGGGCAGATGATGGGCACCTTCGATGTCGTGCTGATCGACCTGCAGGACCTGGGCTGCCGGATCTACACCTTCGTCACGACCTTGCTCTACATGCTCGAAGCCGCGGCGAAAGAGGGCAAATCGGTCTGGGTGCTCGATCGGCCCAACCCTGCCGGGCGCCCGGTCGAGGGGCTGACCCTGCGCGAGGGCTGGGAGAGCTTTGTCGGCGCAGGGCCGATGCCGATGCGGCATGGTCTCACGCTGGGCGAGATGGGCCACTGGTTCATCCGTCATTATGGCCTTGATGTCGATTATCGGGTGATCGAGATGGCCGGCTGGCAACCCGATGCCGCGCCAGGCTTCGGCTGGCCCGACAGCCGCATCTGGATCAACCCCAGCCCCAATGCCCCAAACGTCAACATGGCGCGCGCTTATGCGGGCACGGTGATGCTCGAAGGCACGACGTTGAGCGAGGGCAGGGGGACGACCCGCCCGCTCGAGATCTTTGGAGCGCCCGATATCGACGCGCGCGCGGTCATCGACAGGATGCGCGCCATCGCCCCGCACTGGCTCACCGGCTGCGCCCTGCGCGAAATCTGGTTCGAGCCAACCTTCCACAAGCATGTCGGCCAGCTGTGCCACGGCGTGCACATCCACGCCGAGGGCGCGTTCTACGACCACGCCAGTTTCCGCCCCTGGCGCGTCCAGGCGCTCGCCTTCAAGGCCATCCGCAGCCTCTATCCCGACTACCCGCTGTGGCGCGACTTCCCGTACGAATACGAGCTGGGCAAACTTGCGATCGATGTCATCAACGGCGGCCCGGCGTTGCGCGAATGGGTTGATGATGCGAGCGCGCCGCCGGATCATCTGGACGCGCTCACCGCGCCGGACGAAGCGGCGTGGGACGCGGTGTCGGCGTTCCGGCTGTATTGAGCGCGCTTACCAAATTTTCACTCGTCCCGATTAACGTCGCGGCATGGATGCGATCTACAAAGTCGAAGTCGATCCGGTAGGCAATATCGTTCGACACTATCTCGCGGGCTTCTTCGAGCCGACGGATGTCGAGGCGTACATCGCTGCACGCAACGCAGCCCACGACAAGTTGACGTGCGGCCCAAACGAGCATGTCACTTTGGTTGATGTGCGCGACATGAAGATCCAGCAGCAGGACATCGTGAAGGCATTTGGCGGTGTGTTGGCTGATTCGCGCCATCGATCGCGCAAGCTTGCCTTCGTTGTCGCGCTGTCGCTGGCGCGAATGCAGTTGCTGCGCGCCACTTCCAGCCGCGACGCGCAATATTTCACCGATCCCGATAAAGCCGAAGCCTGGCTGATGGCAGCAGGCGACGATGAGGCGGGGGCGGACGCGCATTCAGGGGAACCGCAATCCAGAGTGGCCTGACCGCTGCTTGGGCTGCAGAGGCGACAGCCCCCGGTTTTTGCGTCATCAACCATATCTTCGCCAATCGTTGCCATCCTCCGCACCCATGACCGCAGAGCAATGGCTGACCCGCATCTTTGCAGACCAGGCCCCGCGCCGTTTCGGTAGCGGATGGGTGAGCGGTGTGCTGGGCATCGTGCTGGGTTTGCTGAGCGTGGCGGCGGTGCTGTGCCTGCATTTCCCGCACTGGCTGACACTGCCCGAACTGCGCGGCCGATACCCGCTGGGGTTGGTGCGCACCGCGATCGATGCGGGAATCTTCGCAACGCTGCTGCTCGCCGCGCTGTCGATGCTGTTGCGGCGGCGCAAGGCGTTGGGGCTTGCCGGCCTCGCACTTGCTGGGATTGCACTGGCGCTGGGAGCGGGCGGGGTCGCGATCCCTGAAGCGCCTGCGAGCCCGGTCTATGTCGGGCTCGACTGGTTCGTGCTCGGCGTGTTGACCACCGCGGCGGTGTTTGTGCCGCTCGAGCGCGCGTTTGCGCTGAGGCGCCAGCAGGGGCCGTTCCGGCGTGGCTGGCTGACCGACGCGAGCTACTTCTTCATGAGCCATGCTCTGGTGCAACTGATGTCGCTGCTGGTGCTGATCCCCGCGACCCAGGTCGGCCAGGCGCTGGCGATCGCGCCGGCGCAGGCATGGGTCCAGATGGCCCCCTTGGTGGTACAGTTTCTGGCCGTCGTTCTGGTCGCGGACCTTGCGCAATATGCCGTCCACCGCGCGTTCCACGCCGTGCCATTGCTGTGGCGCTTCCACCGCGTGCACCACTCGGTGACGACGATGGACTGGATCGCCGGATCACGGCTGCATCTGGTCGATGTCGTCGCGACGCGCGCACTGGTTCTGCTGCCGATCGTGACGCTGGGGTTCGAGCAAGTCGCGGTCTACGCCTATCTCGGCTTCGTGTCGCTGCACGCGGTCTTCATCCACGCCAACTTTGCGCCGCGTAGCCCGTGGCTCGAACGCTGGGTCGCGATGCCGCGCTTTCACCACTGGCACCACGCGATCGAGCCCGAGGCGCGCGACACCAACTTTGCGGTCCATCTGCCGATGATCGACCGCTGGTTCGGCACCGAACACATGCCCAAGGACCGCTGGCCGAGCGGCTATGGCGTGCAAGGGCTGGAGGTGCCGGAAGGCTATGTGCGGCAACTGGTGTGGCCGTTGCGGGGGTGATGTGATGCCCGGGCCGCCGCCTGGCAGCCCGATGTTGTCCTATAGCCGTAGGTATGTCCTGGACAGATGCGGCATAGGCCGGATTGGTTGGCGGAACGAAAATCTTCGCTTGCACAAATGTGGCGATCTACGCTGTAAGGAAAAACCACTGATGCCAAGGAGTACATGCCATGATTCAACCAGTGCTGGACGGACTTTGGCAAGCGATCATTGCAGTATCTCTTGTATCCGCACCGGCAGCGCAAGACGAACAACGTGCCAGTATGAAGGAACCGGAAGAATTGCTCGCGTGGATCACGCACTGTGACCAGGGCGATGCCGTTTCCTGCCACAACGCCGCTACTGCGTATGACAATGGCGAAATGGTCAAGGAGGACAGGGTAAAGGCTGCCGCATTCTTTGCGAAGGCCTGCGACGGCGACATCGGCTCGGGCTGCTACCATGCTGGACGCATCTATGTCGACGGAGACGGCGTCGAGCCAGATGTCGCGCAGGGCAAGCGGTTGCTTGACAGGGCATGTACCATCGATCAGCCCAGAGGATGCTTCGATCTTGCCGTTATGCACACCGAAGGCACCGTGCTCGAACGGGATGCGAACAGCGTGGAGGCGCTGTACACCAAGGGTTGCGACGCCGGCCATATGAAGTCATGCTACAATTTCGCCCGGCTCCACGTCGAAGGCGACCTTCTGCCGCAGGATTTCCAGAAAGCAGCGGCGCTTTACGACAAGGCGTGCACGGGTGGAGAGCCGAGCGGCTGCCACGATCTCGCGTTGTTCTATTCGAAGAAGAAGATTCTGCCGACGGACATGGTCAAGGCCAAGGCACTGTTCACCAGATCGTGCGAACTCGGGCGCGCATCAGCCTGCTACAATGTCGGGGTGATGTACGCCAATGGCGAGGGGACCGATCCGAGCTACAGCGAAGCAGTGTCCTATTTCCGCCGCTCGCTGGCCCTCGACCCCAATTATGCCAACGCGAAGAACGCGCTCCTGAGCTATGGCTTGCAGAACTAGGCTATCCGGGTTCCACACGTAATGCCGTGCGAATTACCCAAACCATTGGCGCTCAAACGCGGGTGGCAGACATCCTAGGCCCTCGATGACCGAGCCGAAACCGGGTAAAACCCATTGCCGCGACGCCCGCCCTGGGTTGGGGCTTACTGATCCAGGAACGACCGCATCTTCCGCGACCGGCTCGGGTGCTTCAGCTTGCGCAGCGCCTTCGCCTCGATCTGCCGGATACGTTCGCGGGTGACCGAGAACTGCTGGCCGACCTCTTCAAGCGTGTGATCGGTGTTCATGCCGATGCCGAAGCGCATGCGAAGCACGCGTTCCTCGCGCGGGGTCAGGCTCGCAAGAACCCGCGTGACGGTTTCCTTGAGGTTTGCCTGAATCGCCGCATCCACCGGGATGATCGCATTCTTGTCCTCGATGAAATCGCCCAGGTGGCTGTCTTCCTCATCGCCGATCGGCGTTTCGAGGGAGATCGGCTCCTTGGCGATCTTCATCACCTTGCGGACCTTTTCGAGCGGCATAGAGAGGCGCTCGGCCATTTCTTCAGGCGTGGGTTCGCGGCCCTGCTCGTGCAGGAACTGGCGGCTGGTGCGCACCAGCTTGTTGATCGTCTCGATCATGTGCACCGGAATGCGGATGGTGCGCGCCTGATCCGCGATCGAGCGGGTGATCGCCTGACGGATCCACCAGGTCGCATAGGTCGAGAACTTGTAGCCGCGGCGATACTCGAACTTGTCCACCGCCTTCATCAGGCCGATATTGCCCTCCTGGATGAGGTCGAGGAACTGCAGGCCGCGGTTGGTGTATTTCTTGGCGATCGAGATCACGAGACGCAGGTTCGCCTCGACCATTTCCTTCTTGGCGATCCGCGCCTCGCGCTCGCCCTTCTGCACCATGTTGACGATGCGGCGGAACTCGTTGAGGCTCATGCCGGTGGCGGCAGCGATGTCGCTGATTTCCGCGCGGATGCGGTCAACCGCGCCTGCTTCGTTGCTGACGAAGGCCGCCCATTTCTTGTCGACGCCCGCCATGGTTTCCAGCCACGCCTCGTCCATCTCGTGGCCGAGATAGCGGTCGAGGAAGTCCTTGCGCGGCACCTTGTGGCGCTCGGCAAGGCGCAGCATCTGGCCGCCCAGAGCAGTCAGGCGGCGGTTGAAGGCATAGAGCTGGTCAACCAGATATTCGATCTTGTTGGCGTGGAACTGCACCGACTCAACCTCGGCGGTCAGGTCCTCGCGCAGCTTCTGATAGCTCTTTTCCTTGGCCGACGGGAAATCGTCGCCGATGCTGAGCGCGTTGAGGCGATCGCGCTGGATTTTCTCGAACTTGCGGAACAGCGAGGTGATCAGCGCGAACTTCTCGAGCGCGGCGGGTTTCAGCTGCGCTTCCATCTGCGCGAGGCTGAGCGTGTTGTCCTCTTCCTCGTCGTCATCGGGACGGCGGGTGCGGCGCTCGGTCAGATCGTCTTCGTCGTCGCTGATCTCGCCATCGTCCTCGCCGTCCTCGGACAGGCTTTCGGGCGCGGGCTCTTTCGACAGCATCGCATCGAGATCGAGAATCTCGCGCAGCTGCATTTCGCCGTCGTTGAGCGCGGTCGACCATTCGATGATGGCGTGGAAGGTAATCGGGCTTTCGCACAGCCCCAGGATCATCGTGTCGCGGCCGGCCTCGATGCGCTTGGCGATGGCGATTTCGCCCTCGCGGCTGAGCAGCTCCACCGCGCCCATTTCGCGCAGGTACATGCGCACCGGGTCATCGGTGCGGTCCATCGTCTCCTTCTTCTTTTCAGGAGAGATGTTGAGCTGTTCCGAACCGTCGTCGGGTGTGTCGTTATCGTCCGCCGGCTGTTCTTCGCCCGCTTCCTCGTCGTTCTCGACGATGTTGACGCCCATCTCCGAGATCGCGGACATCACGTCCTCGATCTGCTCGGACGACATCTGGTCCTGCGGCAGCGCCTCGTTCAGCTCGTCATAGGTGATGTAGCCGCGCTTCTTGGCGCGCGAGAGCAGCTTCTTGACCGAGGCTTCGTTCAGATCGATCAGCGGTGCATCCGTGGTGTCGGCTTTGCTGTCTTTCGGTGCCTTGCTTGCCAATTCCGTAATTCCTGTCACCTGTGTCGCCGCGGCCTGCGAGCGGCTGCGGAGATAATTTGCGTCATATCAGGCCGCGATTGGCCGATACAAATGTTTTGCGTCTGAGCTCAAGCGGCCCTGTATCACCCGGAGTGTGGACGACTGTATCGCCGGTTATGCACTCCGTTCCGTTAATTCTATCAGGCGCTGGTCAAACTGCTGCTTTCTTGCCCTTAGCTGTTGCTGCTCCAAAAACAATCCATCACCCGAATCATTTTCCGCCAGATCGGCTTCGAACCGCCGGGTTACCTCACTCAAGGCCGCCACCAGCCGGGGGCGCGTGGTCATCACTTCGATCGCTTCTGCAAAATCTCCCGCGATGCGGATTTCGCGCGCCTCGTCTTTCTCCGCCTGCACCGCAGTGCAGAACGAAAATGGCGGCCTGCCACCCGATTTCAGCCTGTCGATCGTGTCTGCCATGCCCTTGTCCTGCAATATGGTCATAAGGCGTGCCGTATCAAGAGTTTCCGCCGCGTCATCGGGCTGAATGGAATGCGCGTGGCTTGCATCGAGCATCGCGTCGAGCAGATCGGCCCAGCCTTCTGCAAGTCCGACAAACTCGCTCAGCGCCTCGGAGTGACGCATCAGCAGCGCCGGGCGATGAAGCAGGCCGTGCAGGACGCCGCGCAGGATGAGGTCGCTCATCGGCTGGCGGCTGAATTCGCGCAGTTCCTCGCTGGGCGGTACGGGTTCATCGCGGCGCTGCCAGCCCTTTTGGCCCTTGGCGCCGGGGCGGAAGGCAGCGCCGGGCGTCTGGGGCTGGCTCGCGCCGAAGAACATGTCCGAAAAGCGCTGGCCGATCTCGCGGCGGTACAGCGCCTTGATGTCGCCATCCGCGATCGTGTCGGCATGCGCGTTGAGCCGTGCCTTGAGCCCCGCGCGTGCCTCAGGGCTGGTCAGCGGCGCGGCGTTCAGTTCATGCGTCCACAGGTGATCGAGCAGCCCGGTTGCGCGATCGATGCAGGCGGTGAAGGCGCCCGGGCCCGATGCGCGCACCAGATCGTCCGGGTCCTGGCCCGCAGGCAGCGATACGAAGCCGAGCGACAGGCCCGGCCTGAGCAGCGGCAGCGCACGCGACGCCGCGCGCATCGCGGCCTTCTGACCTGCGCTGTCGCCATCGAAGCACAGCAGGGGCCGGTCGACCATCTTCCACAGCCGCTCGATCTGGTGTTCGGTGAGCGCGGTGCCGAGCGGCGCGACGCACTCGCCAAAGCCGGCCTGGGCCAGCGCGATCACGTCCATATAACCCTCGACCACCACCACGCGCCCGCTCTGGCGCGAGGCGGGCGCGGCCAGGTGCAGGTTGTAGAGCGTGCGCCCCTTGTCGAACAACGGCGTGTCGGGAGAGTTGAGGTATTTGGGTTCGCCCTGGCCGAGGATGCGCCCCCCGAACGCGATCACCCGCCCGCGCGGATCGCGGATCGGGATCATGATCCGTCCCCGAAAGCGATCATAGCTCGGCTTGTCGTCGACCTTGATCAGCAGCCCGGCCTCGATCAGCAGATCCTCGTCGATCGATCCCAGCGCGGACTTGATCCCGGTGCGGCTGTCTGGCGCAAAGCCGATGCCGAAGCGCTGGATCGTCTCTGCCGTCAGCCCGCGCGCTTTCAGATAGGCCCGCGCCTGCTCGCCCAAAGCGCTGCCAAGCTGGGCTGCAAACCAGTCCTGCGCTGCCTGGCAGACATCGTGCAGCGACGCCCGGGCAACTGCCGCCTGCGCCGCGCGCGGATCGGGGGCGGGGACGGCCATCCCGGCCTCGGAGGCGAGCTCCTTGACCGCATCCATGAAGCCCAGCCCCTGATGATCGGTCATGAACCGGATCGCATCGCCATGGGCTCCGCAACCAAAGCAATGATAGAAGCCCTTTTCGTCGTTGATCGTGAAGCTGGGGGTCTTCTCGTTGTGGAACGGACAGCAGGCCTTGTACTCCCGCCCCGCGCGCTGGACCTTCACGTGCCGCCCGATCAGGGTCGACAGCGTGATGCGCGAGCGCAACTCGTCCAGCCATTGCGGGGTGAGGGTCATGTGCGTTCCGGTTAGCCCGCCAGAGCTTCCTTCACCCAGCCGCTGGCCTTGCTCATGTCGATCTCGCTGGCGTGGCGGGCCTTCACTTCGGCCATCACCTTGCCCATGTCCTTCAGGCTGGATGCACCGGTTTCGGCAACCACGGCAGCGATCGCGGCGCGCGCGGCGGTCTCGTCCAGCTGCGCGGGGAGGAACTCCTCGATGATCGCGACCTCGGATGCTTCCTGCGCAGCGAGCTCGGCGCGGCCACCCTGTTCGTACATCGCAATCGATTCGCGGCGCTGCTTGATCATCTTCTGCAGCACCTCGGTGACCATCGCGTCGTCATCGATGGTCGCCGACGAAGTACGCAGCTCGATATCGCGGTCCTTGATCTTGGCGAGGATCAGGCGGACCGCCGCGGTGCGGGGCTTGTCGCCCCCCTTCATTGCCGCAACCTGCGCAGCCTTAAGCGAATCGCGAATCATGCGAGCGCATCCTTTCCGGTGAATTTTGGAACAAGCGACCAGCCTAGCCGCATAAAAATGTTTTTCATAGATTGACCGTACAAGCCCGCTAAGCCTAGTGACCCGCCAATTTGGCCGCTTTCCGGCAGGGGGCGTGAACGGGGCTTTGGCCCCGCCCGAACCTGCAATAGTCTGCGGCCCGGCCCATTTGCGACTCAACGCAACACAAGGAAAACGATCCATGGCGCACGCCACCACCTCCGCTCAGCCCCAAGGCGCGACCGGATTGCTGCTTCTGGCCGATGGTACGGCGATCTGGGGCAGGGGCTTTGGTGCTGCCGGAGCCAAGGCAGGCGAGGTCTGCTTCAACACCTCGATCACCGGCTATCAGGAAATCCTGACCGACCCGAGCTATGCCGGGCAGATCATCACCTTCACCTTCCCGCATATCGGCAATGTCGGCGCGAATGCAGAAGATGTCGAAGCCGACGTGCCCCGCGCGCTGGGCTGCATCGTGCGCGAGGACGTGACCAATCCCAGCAGCTTCCGTTCCGCCCAGCATTTCACGCAGTGGCTTGAGGCGAACGGCCAGATCGGCATTTCAGGCATCGACACTCGCGCGCTCACCCGCCGCATCCGTGAGGCAGGCGCGCCCAATGCGGTGATCGCGCACGCGCCCGACGGCGTGTTCGACATGCCCGCGCTGCTCGCACAGGCGCAGGGCTGGGCCGGGCTCGAGGGCATGGATCTGGCGATCGAGGTCACCGGTGCCGACACCCGCGACTGGCAGGGCGGCATCTGGACTTTGGGGCAGGGCTATGCCGGCGCCGGCGAGGGCGACCGCCCGCATGTCGTCGCGATCGATTACGGTGCCAAGCACAACATCTTCCGATCGCTGGTGCAGGCCGGCGCGCGCGTCACCATCGTGCCTGCGCAGACGCCGGTCGATGCAATCACCGCACTTCAGCCCGATGGCGTGTTCCTCTCCAACGGTCCGGGCGATCCGGCGGCAACCGGCGTGTATGCCGTGCCCGTGATCCAGGCGCTGCTCGAGCGCGACGTGCCGATCTTCGGCATCTGCCTCGGCCATCAGCTGCTGGGCCTTGCCGCAGGTGCGCGCACGATGAAGATGCACCAAGGCCATCGCGGCGCCAACCATCCGGTCAAAAGGCTCGAAACCGGTGTGGTCGAGATCACCAGCATGAACCACGGCTTTGCGGTGGATGCTGCGACCTTGCCCGCCAACGTCATCGAAACCCACGTCTCGCTCTTCGACGGCAGCAACTGCGGCATCGCCTTCACCGACAAGCGCGCTTTCGGAGTGCAATACCACCCCGAAGCCTCGCCCGGGCCGCAGGACAGCTTCTATCTGTTCGAGACATTCGTTGGCGGCCTCAAGTCCCCCGCAGGTGTGGCATGAGCATGAAACTCCCCAAGGTCGATCCTGCCCGCATGGAGCAGGAGTGGGTGGCCGATCAGGACGTGCTGCGCAATCTGGCGGCCAATGGTGACCGGGCGAGCGTCAAGCGCGCGGTCGATGTGAGCTTCCGAGGGTCGGAGGAAAACCTGCAGCGCCTGTCCGAAGCCGCGAACACTTTCGGGCTGACCGAGCTCGACCGCGAGGAGGATGCAGAAGGCGGCGAGCCGTATCTGTTCTTCGAGCGGTTCCAGGCGGTCGATGCGCAGTCGATCAAGGACCTGACCCGCACCTGTCTGCAGATCGAGATGCTGTTCGATGTCGAATATGACGGCTGGGGCTGCGAAGCGCAGTCCGGCACGATGCACTGAAGAAACGTCCGGTCGCCGCCTCCCCCAGATGAAACAAAGCCTTTAAAGAGAGCACAACAACAATGCCCAAGCGCACCGATATTAACAGCATCCTGATCATCGGCGCAGGCCCGATCATCATCGGCCAGGCGTGCGAGTTCGATTATTCGGGCACGCAGGCGTGCAAGGCGTTGAAGGAGGAGGGCTACCGGATCATTCTGGTCAATTCCAACCCCGCCACGATCATGACCGATCCCGACATGGCCGATGCGACCTATGTCGAGCCGATCACGCCCGAGATCGTCGCCAAGATTATCGCCAAGGAGCGCGCCGAGCGCCCGAACGAGAAGCTGGTGGTGCTACCGACGATGGGCGGGCAGACCGCGCTCAACACCGCGCTGGCGCTCGACGCGGATGGCACGCTCGAGAAATACGACGTCGAGCTGATCGGCGCCAAGGCCGAAGCGATCGACAAGGCCGAGGATCGGCTGAAGTTCCGCGACGCGATGGACAAGATCGGGCTGGAATCGGCGCGCTCGGGCATTGCGCACACGATCGACGAAGCCCTCGCCGTGCTCGAACGCACAGGCCTTCCCTCGATCATCCGCCCCAGCTTCACCATGGGCGGCACTGGCGGCGGTATCGCATACAATCGCGACGAGTTCGTGCAGATCGTCACCGGCGGGCTCGATGCCTCGCCGACAACCGAGGTGCTGATCGAGGAATCGCTGCTCGGCTGGAAAGAGTACGAGATGGAGGTTGTGCGCGACAAGAACGACAACGCCATCATCATCTGCTCGATCGAGAATGTCGATCCGATGGGCGTGCACACCGGTGACAGCATCACCGTGGCGCCCGCGCTGACGCTGACCGACAAGGAATATCAGATCATGCGCTCCGCCAGCATCGCGGTGCTGCGCGAGATCGGCGTGGAAACGGGCGGGTCGAACGTCCAGTTCGCGGTCAATCCCAAGGACGGCCGCCTGATCGTCATCGAGATGAACCCGCGCGTGTCGCGCTCCTCGGCTTTGGCGTCGAAGGCGACCGGCTTCCCGATCGCCAAGGTCGCGGCCAAGCTCGCCGTGGGCTACACGCTCGACGAGATCACCAACGACATCACCGGTGCGACGCCCGCCAGCTTCGAGCCGACGATCGACTATGTCGTCACCAAGATCCCCCGGTTCGCGTTCGAGAAGTTCAAGGGTGCAAGCCCGCTGCTCGGCACCGCGATGAAATCGGTGGGGGAGGTGATGGCGATCGGCCGCAACTTCCAGGAATCGGTGCAGAAGGCGCTGCGCGGGCTGGAAACGGGCCTGAGCGGCTTCAATATGGTCGACCACCTCGTCGGCGCGCCGCACGACGATATCGTTGCGGAACTGAGCCAGGCGACCCCCGACCGGCTGCTGATCGCGGCGCAGGCGCTGCGCGAGGGCATGACCGTCGAGCAGGTCCACGCGGTCGCGAAATACGACCCCTGGTTCCTCGAGCAGATCAAGCAGATCGTCGATGCCGAGAACGAAGTGCTCGCAGATGGCCTGCCGCGCGATGCGGTGGGCATGCGGCGGCTGAAGTCGATGGGCTTTTCGGACAAGCGTCTCGCCTATCTGGCGCTCAAGTCGGCGCATCTGCGGCCCGGCATGAGCCACGCCATCGCGCGCGGATCGGGCCTTGTGCGCGATGCCGTGGTTGCGATGACCGGCGGCGTGACCGAGCAGGAAGTGCGCGCCTTGCGGCACAAGCTCGGCGTGCGCCCCGTGTTCAAGCGGATCGACACCTGCGCGGCGGAGTTCGAGGCGAAGACGCCGTATATGTATTCCACCTATGAGGCGCCCAGCTTTGGCGAGCCCGAGTGCGAGAGCCAGCCGACCAATCGCCGCAAGATCGTGATCCTGGGTGGCGGACCCAACCGCATCGGCCAGGGGATCGAGTTCGATTACTGCTGCTGCCATGCGTGCTTCGCGTTGGGCGACGCGGGCTATGAGACGATCATGATCAACTGCAATCCGGAAACGGTGAGCACCGATTACGATACCTCGGACCGGCTGTATTTCGAGCCGCTGACCGCAGAGGACGTGCTCGAGATCCTCGACGTCGAACGCTCGAACGGCGAACTCGTCGGCGTCATTGTCCAGTTCGGCGGGCAGACCCCGCTCAAGCTGGCGCAGGCGCTCGAGGATGCGGGCATCCCGATCCTCGGCACATCGCCCGACGCGATCGACCTTGCCGAAGACCGCGAGCGCTTTGCCAAATTGGTCGACAAGCTTGGCCTGAAGCAGCCGATGAACGGCATTGCGCGCAGCCGCGAAGAGGCGATCGCAGTGGCGAGCCGCATCGGCTATCCGGTGCTGATCCGGCCATCCTACGTGCTGGGCGGCCGGGCGATGGAGATCGTCGACGGTCAGGCGCAGCTCGAATCCTATATCGCGACGGCCGTGCAGGTGTCCGGCGACAGTCCGGTGCTGATCGACCAGTATCTGCGCGATGCGATCGAGGTCGATGTCGATGCGATCTGCGACGGCCGCGATGTCGCGATCGCCGGGATCATGCAGCATATCGAGGAAGCAGGCGTGCACTCGGGCGACAGCGCTTGCTCGCTTCCCCCCTACAGTCTGTCCGATGACCTCATCGCCGAAATGGAACGTCAGACCCGCGCGCTGGCCGAGGGCCTCAAGGTCCGCGGACTGATGAACATCCAGTTCGCGGTCAAGGAAGGCCAGGTCTATCTGATCGAGGTCAATCCGCGTGCCAGCCGCACAGTACCCTTCGTCGCCAAGGCGATCGGCCAGCCGGTGGCCAAATATGCCGCGCGGGTGATGGCGGGCGAGATGCTGGCCGACCTGCCGGTGATCGATCGCAACATCGACCACATGGCGGTCAAGGAAGCGGTGTTCCCCTGGGCGCGCTTTGCCGGGGTCGATCCGGTGCTGAGCCCCGAGATGAAGTCGACCGGCGAGGTGATGGGCATCGACAAGGACTTTGCCACCGCCTTTGCCAAGGCGCAGATCGGCGCGGGTCTGACGCTGCCGACCAACGGCACCGTGTTCATTTCGGTCAAGGATGGCGACAAGCCGGTGATCCTCGAGGCCGCGCGCGGCCTGATCGCTCTGGGCATGGACGTGGTCGCCACCGGCGGCACCGCGCGTTATCTTAAGGACAACGCCGTGGCGGTAACCGAGGTCAACAAGGTGGCGCAGGGACGTCCGCACATCGTCGACCGGATCAAGGACGGCCAGATCGCGCTGATCTTCAACACCACCGAAGGCTGGCAGAGCCTGAAGGATTCGCAATCGATCCGCGCGAGCGCGCTCAGCGGCAAGATTCCGTACTTCACCACCGCCGCGGCCAGCGTCGCAGCGGTGCGGGCGATGGCCTCGCTCGCCAAGAGCAGCCTTGAAGTAAAGCCGCTTCAGGCTTATTATATACGGCCTGACGCTTGAGCCCCCCGACAAGTCGTTAACCTTGTGCGGTCCCGTTGCGGGGCCGTGAAGGGCTTTATTTGTCGGGTGATGGGCCAGGCTCGGCCACAGAAGAAGGGATATGCCGAATGGCAACCGTCGATAAGCTGCCCATGCTGGCAGAAGGATATGAAAAGCTTTCGCGCGAGCTGAAGTTGCTCAAGGAAGAGCGCCCCCTGATCGTCGAGGCGATCGAGGAAGCGCGCGCGCATGGCGATCTTTCCGAGAACGCCGAATATCATGCCGCCAAGGAGCGTCAGGGCCAGGTCGAGGCGACCATCGCCGACCTGGAAGGCAAATTGAGCCGCGCACAGATCATCGATCCGACCACGCTTTCGGGCAACAAGGTCGTGTTCGGCGCGACCGTGACGCTGCTCGACGAAGACGACAAGCCGGTGAAATACCAGATCGTCGGTGAAGCAGAAGCCGACGCGCGCAAAGGCAAGATCAGCTATTCCAGCCCGCTGGGCCGCGCGCTGATCGGCCGCCTGCTCGACGACGAGGTCGAGGTCAGCGTGCCTTCGGGCGACAAGTTCTATGTCGTGTCGAAGATCGAGTTCATCTGACACATGCCCAATCTGCCGCGCGGCGCGGCGACCAACGCGCTGGTGATTGCCAATGTGCTGGTTTGGCTTGCAGGCTTTCTGACCGGCTGGACCGAACGCTTTCAGGTTGAAGGCGGGTTCTGGGCGGCGCGGCTGTCCGACAGCCTGCACGGCCATACGAGCGCGCTGCCGCTGGATTACCCCTGGGTTGTCCCCGTGTGGCTGACCCCGGTGACCTCTGCATTCCTGCACGCCGGGCTTTTACACCTGGCGATGAACATGCTGGTGCTGGTGGTGGTCGGCCGCATGATCGAGGCGGCGCTCGGCACAGGGCGGTTCGTGCTGCTCTATGCCTCAGGGATCGTCGGGGCGGCGGCGATGCATTACGCCGTCGATCCGCTCTCGACAACGCCGGTGGTGGGCGCAAGCGGAGCCATCTCTGCGCTGCTCGCCGCCTATTTCCTGCTGTTTGCCCGGCGCAAGCCAAAGGCCATCGGACCGGTGCCGGGCCTGGTCGTGCACATTGCGTGGCTGGCAGCCGCGTGGATCGGCATCAACCTGCTCAGCCAGCTCGCCTTTGCAGGAACCGCTCTCGGCATCGCCATTTGGGCGCATATCGGCGGGTTTGCCGCCGGTCTGGCACTGGCCGTGCCTCTGGCGCAGAGCCATCGCCCGCGCAGGCCGCGTCGCGACATTCCGTAACACGGCGAGTGCGGGGGCTAAACGACGGGCGATCAGGCCTGTTCGGGGGTTTCCGGATCGAGCAGCCGGTGCAGGTGCACGATGACATAGCGCATCTCGGCGTCATCGACCGTGCGCTGAGCGTTGCTGCGCCAGGCTTCTTCGGCGCTGGCATAATCGGGATAGACACCGACAAGATCCATGTTGTCGAGTTCGCAGAAATCGAGGGTTTGCGGATCGCTGACGCGTCCGCCCATGACGAGATGAAGTTTGCTCATTGAATTGTGCGTCCCATGACCGATGAACTGGATGCCGGGCGGCATCCTCTCCTTCACCGGGGCCTTGGCGGCCACCGCGTGATAGCGGTGCGCCTTAGTCGCATCTGGAACGATTTTCCAGCCCTGACGCGCGTAGCTGCGATCAGGGCTTCTTGCGGCTGAGCAACGTCTCGCGCGCCTTGCCGATCGACGCCCTGGCCTTGCCGACCAGCGGCTCGGTAGCCTTGGCGATGGGCTTGCGGCCGTAAAACAGCCCGCCCAGAAGTCCCGCCAGTGCCAGCTTGCCGCGATGCGCCCAAGCGAATCCCGCCGCCTTGTCCGCAGCGCCGCCGATGGTGTTGGCGGCGGTGTCTATCGCTTCGTCGGCAACGTTCGCCGGCGTGAAGCGCTCCTTGGCGCGGGCGAGCGCCTTTTGCCACTGAGTGCGCGCGGCCACCCTGCGTGCGGCAACTTCCGCTAGGCTGGGTTCATGCTCGTCAGGGCTTTGCGCGGCCTGCATCTGCTCTGTCATGCGTGACCCTCCGCAGCCGTGGCGGTGGTTTCGGCTTCGGGGTCAGCGGCGAACAATGCGCTCACCTTGCCGACGCGGCCCGCCGCCAGCCAGAAGCACAATGCCGCCAGCACCAGACTGCCTGCAACGGTGGCTCCCATCGCACCCCATGCGCCCAGGATCGGGATGAGTGCGATCATCGTCCCCACCACCAGCGCGATGAGCGCGCAACTGATCAGGATCAGCCCGACGACGCCGAGCAGCGCTATGGTGCGGATCTGCCGGCCGGCTGCCGACATCCGCGCCTTCTGAAAGCCGATTTCGGCATCGATCATCTCGCGGCCATCGGCGTACAGTCCGCGCAGCTGGTCGATCATTCCGGGTTTGACAGTGGGTTCGCTCGCGTCCCGGGCCCCCGTGTCATCACCTGCACCTGTGTCCGGAGCGACAGCAGATGCAGGCGCACTGGACCCAGGCGCGGAATTGGGAATGGTGGTCATCAATTTGGGTTCAATCGGCGCCGGACGTGCGGTCAGCGCTTCTTGCCGCCAAAGACCGATCCGACAAGCTTGGCGAGCATCAGGCTGACCACCGCCGCGATGCCCAGAGCGGCCGCAGGCT
Organism: Blastomonas fulva; assembly: GCF_003431825.1. Taxonomy (GTDB): domain Bacteria; phylum Pseudomonadota; class Alphaproteobacteria; order Sphingomonadales; family Sphingomonadaceae; genus Blastomonas; species Blastomonas fulva. The sequence continues at coordinate 2,532,163 of NZ_CP020083.1, forward strand.
TGGTCCGCACGAATTCGCGCGTATCCTCGGCGATCTCATCCACAGGCTTGGCGCGCAGACGATCGGCAGCTTCGCTGACCGATTGCGCCGCAGTGCGCGCATAATCGCCATATTTGGGGCCGATATTGTCGTCGATCGCCCCGGCGCTGTCGCTGATGATGCGCGCCAGGCCATGCACGGCGTCGCTGGCCTTGTCCTTGACGTCGGTCGCCACTTCGCGGGCCTTGTCGGTCATGTTGTCGGGGATCATGGCATTCACCTTGGCTGCAGCGGCGCCCAGCGCGCTGGTGTCGGACGAAGCGGTTTCGGGCGCGGTCGTGACCGCAAGCGCGGTTCCGGTCGCCACGGCAGGAGCGATGGCCTCGGTTGGCGTGGCCGTCGTCTTGCGCTTGGGTGCAGCGGTCGTGGCGGAGCCATCTGTGGGGCTGGTTGCCTTTTTGGTGCGCGGCTTTTTGGGCGCAGCCTCGGTCGGGGCAGCGGCCTTGATTTCTTCTTCGGACATATATTCCTCCTCAAGCTTTGCAGCAGACGCATGAGGCGTTGCCGCGGTTCCGCTTGCCCTTGCACTATTCTGGCCAGTCCGTGCACATTTTCAAGCGTTTTCGCGTTTGCAGCATGGAGGCGCCAAGGTGCGTCCGGATGGTTGCCAACGGGCCCTCCAAGCCCTAGAGGGTGCGCCATTCCATCCACCTGCCAGACCCGAAAGAGTGCCGCTTATGACCGCGATCATGGATATCCACGCCCGCCAGATTCTCGACAGCCGCGGCAACCCCACGGTCGAAGTCGATGTGCTGCTCGAAGACGGCAGCTTTGGCCGGGCAGGGGTGCCCTCGGGCGCATCAACCGGAGCCTATGAGGCAGTCGAGAAGCGCGATGGCGACATGGCGATGTATCTGGGCAAGGGCGTCACCCAGGCGGTCGACATGGTCAACAGCGAGATCTTCGAGGCGATCGTCGGGCTCGACGCAGAAGACCAGCGTGACATCGACATGGCGATGATCGGCCTGGATGGCACCGAAAACAAGTCGCGGCTGGGCGCCAACGCGATCCTGGGTGTCAGCCTCGCGGTCGCCAAGGCCGCAGCCGATGCACGCGGCCTGCCGCTGTACAGCTATGTCGGCGGCGTCTCGGCGCATGTGCTGCCGGTGCCGATGATGAACATCATCAATGGCGGCGAGCATGCCGACAACCCGATCGATTTTCAGGAATTCATGATCATGCCGGTCGGCGCGGATAGCCTGGCCGAGGCCGTGCGCTGGGGATCGGAAATCTTCCACACGCTCAAGAAGGGTCTGCATGAGAAGGGCCTGGCGACCGCGGTCGGCGACGAGGGCGGCTTTGCCCCCAACCTCGCCTCGACCCGTGCCGCACTCGACTTCATCATGGCGTCGGTCGAAAAGGCAGGCTTCAAGCCCGGCGAGAACGTCGTGCTGGCGCTCGATTGCGCCGCGACCGAATTTTTCCGCAACGGCAAGTACGAGATCAGCGGCGAAGGCCTTTCGCTTAGCCCCACCGAAATGGCGGACTATCTTGGCAAGCTGTGCGACGAATATCCGATCCGCTCGATCGAGGACGGCATGAGCGAGGACGATTTCGAAGGCTGGCTCGCGGTCACCGAATTGCTGGGCAACAAGGTCCAGCTGGTCGGCGACGATCTGTTCGTCACCAACCCCGAGCGGCTGGCGATGGGCATCGAAAAGGGCCTGGCCAACAGCCTGCTGGTCAAGGTCAACCAGATCGGCACGCTCACCGAGACGCTCGAAGCCGTCAGCATGGCGCACCGGGCGGGCTATACCGCGGTGATGTCGCACCGTTCGGGCGAGACCGAGGACGCGACGATCGCCGATCTGGCGGTCGCCACCAACTGCGGCCAGATCAAGACCGGCTCGCTTGCCCGCTCGGACCGGCTTGCCAAGTACAACCAGCTGATCCGCATCGAAGAAGAGCTGGGTGCCAGCGCCCATTATGCCGGGGCAGCGATCTTTCGCTGATCTTGACTTCTATTGATCGCATATTTGATTCGGGAAGGCGGTTTCGGCTTGTCAGCCCGAATCAATTGTGATTCATAGGGTTAATGCCGCAACGTAAACCCGTCATCAAACCAGCAAAGCAAGCCATTGCGCCGGGCATCTCGCTCGTCGCCTTGCTGGTGATCGCGGGGTATGCGCTGCTCGGGCCGACGGGCGTGCTCGCCTGGGGCGATTATCGCCAGCGGCTCGAGGTGCAGAAGGTGGAGCTTGCCCGCCTGCGCGACCAGCGCGACGCGCTGCGCAATCGGGTGAAGCTGCTCGATCCGCGCGCGGTCGACCCCGATCTGGTGAGCGAACTGGTGCGCCGCGATCTCAATGTCGCGCATCCCGACGAGATCATCGTTCCGCTGAAATAGACGGCCCGGCCACCGCGGCCATGCTGCGGGATTATTGCGCAAAACCCGCCTAGGCCGTTGCGTAAACCGCGTGCTTGCTTCTATACCCGCTGCGGTCGTTTCCTCCCCGCCTCACGGCACCGATCCCAATCGTGAAAGGTTTCCCGTCTTGGTCAAGACACCCGCTGCAAAGCCCGTTCGCAAACCACCCGCAAAAGCTCCCGCCAAGTCCGCAGATGCCGATGCGCCTGCCGCCAAGGCGAAGTCGGCAGTGCTTCCCGAAGAGGGGAGCAACCACCCCCGCCCGCGCGATCCGCAGCGGCATGAAGCGACCGCCGACGAGCTGCTGCATTTCTACAAGGAAATGCTGCTGATCCGCCGCTTCGAAGAGCGCGCCGGACAGCTGTATGGCCTGGGCCTGATCGGCGGATTCTGCCACCTGTACATCGGCCAGGAAGCGGTCGCGGTCGGCCTGCAATCGGCGCTGACGCCGGGGAAGGACAGCGTGATCACCGGCTATCGCGACCATGGCCATATGCTGGCTTATGGTATCGATCCCAAGGTTATCATGGCCGAGCTCACCGGGCGCGGCGCGGGCATTTCGCGCGGCAAGGGCGGCTCGATGCACATGTTCTCGACCGAGCACAAATTCTATGGTGGCCACGGCATCGTCGGCGCGCAGGTTGCGCTGGGTGCGGGCCTGGCCTTCGGTCACAAGTACACCGAGGATGGCGGCGTGTGCATGGCCTATTTCGGCGATGGCGCGGCCAACCAGGGCCAGGTCTATGAAAGCTTCAACATGGCAGCCCTGTGGAAGCTGCCGATCATCTTCGTGATCGAGAACAACGGCTATGCCATGGGCACCAAGGTGTCGCGCAGCAGCGCAGAGACCGAATTCTATCGTCGCGGTGACTCGTTCCGCATCCCCGGCATGCAGGTCAACGGCATGGACGTGCTCGAAGTGCGCGGCGCGGCCGAGGCGGCGCTCGAATATGTCCGCGGCGGCAATGGTCCGCTGCTGATGGAGCTCAAGACCTATCGCTATCGCGGGCACTCGATGTCGGACCCTGCCAAGTATCGCAGCCGCGAGGAAGTGCAGAACATGAAGGACAATTCCGATCCGATCGAGGCGGCCAAGGCGGAACTGCTCAAGATGGGCGTTTCCGAAGACGCGATGAAGACGATCGACAAGGACATCCGAAAGCTGGTGAGCGAGGCGGCAGACTTTGCCGAAACCTCGCCCGAGCCGGACCCGTCCGACCTGTATACCGATGTGCTGGTGGAGCAATATTGATGGCCATCGAACTGAAAATGCCCGCGCTTTCCCCGACCATGGAGGAAGGCACGCTGGCCAAATGGCTGGTCAAGGAAGGCGACACCGTTGCCTCTGGTGACATCCTTGCCGAAATCGAGACCGACAAGGCGACGATGGAATTCGAGGCGGTCGACGAAGGCACGATCACCAAGATCCTGATCGCCGAGGGCACCGACAATGTGAAGGTGGGTGCGGTCATCGCGATGATCGCTGCCGAGGGGGAGGATGCCTCTACGCCTTCGCCAGCGCCCGCTGCCGCTGCCGAACCCGCCCCCGAGCCCGCAAAGGCCGAAGCGCCGAGCGAGGACGCCAAGATCGTCCCCGAAACGCCCAAGCGCGCTGCGGTCAGCGATCCTGCCGTGCCAGAAGGCACCAAGATGGTCTCGACCACGGTGCGTGAAGCGCTGCGCGATGCGATGGCCGAGGAAATGCGCCGCGACGACCGCGTGTTCGTGATGGGCGAGGAAGTCGCCGAATATCAAGGCGCTTACAAGGTCACCCAAGGATTGCTCGAGGAGTTCGGCGCGCGCCGCGTCATCGATACCCCGATCACCGAATACGGCTTTGCCGGTATCGGGGCGGGCGCGGCGATGGGCGGCCTGCGTCCAGTCATCGAGTTCATGACCTTCAACTTCGCGATGCAGGCGATCGACCACATCATCAACTCGGCGGCCAAGACCAATTATATGTCGGGCGGGCAGATGCGCTGCCCGGTGGTGTTCCGCGGACCCAATGGCGCGGCCAGCCGTGTGGGCGCGCAGCACAGCCAGAACTTCGGCCCGTGGTATGCCAGCGTTCCCGGCCTGATCGTGATCGCGCCGTATGATTCAGCCGATGCCAAGGGCTTGCTGAAAGCCGCGATCCGCACCGAGGACCCGGTGGTGTTCCTTGAAAACGAGCTGGTCTATGGCCGCAGCTTCGATGTCCCCGATCTGGAGGACCATGTCCTGCCGATCGGCAAGGCGCGGATCATGCGCGCGGGTGCAGACGTCACCATCGTCAGCTATTCGATCGGGGTCGCCGTCGCGCTCGACGCCGCGGACAAGCTGGCAGCCGAAGGCATCGAGGCCGAGGTCATCGATCTGCGCACGCTGCGTCCGCTCGATACCGCAACCGTTCTCGAAAGCCTGAAGAAGACCAACCGCATGGTGGTGGTCGAGGAAGGCTGGCCGGTCTGCTCGATCTCCAGCGAAATCATGGCGGTGGCGATGGAGCAGGGCTTTGACGATCTCGATGCCCCGGTGCTGCGCGTCACCAACGAGGACGTGCCGCTGCCTTATGCCGCGAACCTGGAGAAGCTGGCGCTGGTCGACAGCGCCCGCGTGATCAAGGCGGTCAAAAAAGTCTGCTACAAGGGATGACAGGGGGTGGCCGGGTCGTGAGGCCCGGCCACGCTCAGGTCTTGGTGCAGATCAGACCCGCGACGCACAGCCCCTTGTCGGGATTGGTGGGGTTGTTGCCGCCGCTATAGCCCGGCAGTCCTTCATCCTCGTCGTCGTCATCGTCGTCATCACCGTCCCCGCCGCCAGCGGCGAGCGCCGCTTGCGCCGCTGCGATATCCGCATCGGATGTCTGCGGCAGGATCGCATCGTATTTGTCGCAGGTCGACTTGCGACTTGCAGACACGTTGTTGCCGGGTTCCTTGCCGATCTCGCGGCTGTCGCGCACCGTATAGGCGGCCTCCTGATACAGCTCGCGGTCTTCCATGAACATGCTGCCGAACAACGGGTGATAAGTGTAGTGCAGCTCGACGAACATCACCGCCGTGCCGGACGTCGCCTGGATCTTGTCGCCTGCAGGACCCATGCCCTGGAAGCTGGTGCCGGTGGCACCGGTGCCTTGCGCGCCGTAATTCGAATCCTCGAAGTCCATGCCCTTGCAGCGCTGCCACATGATCGTCTGGCCACCATTGGCATTGAGCTCGAGGCTGGAGAGGATCGTGCGGCCATCCTGATACAGGCCTGCAGCGCCCGCCTGCAGCGCGGCTGCCTGGAACACGTCGTTGATCTGCTGCTCGGAGATCACCTTGGCGCCCAGATTGGCGTTCAGCGTGCCGATGCGTGAGGCGTTGTCGGCCATGTTGAGCGCAATCTGGCTCATCTTCATCTGCGTGATCGCGAGATTGGAGATCTCGATGCCGTAGAAGCCCAGCCCGGTGAACAGCGGCAGGGTGAAGGCGAACTCGATCAGCGCCATTCCCGAACGGTCACGACGCAGCTTGCGGGCAAACTGCCTGCCGCGCGCCAGAAGGCCGCGCTTTTCGGGACGGGGTGCCGGCAAGGGCTGAGGATGGGCAGCGTTCATGTGCAAATCACCTGCGTGGTTTCAGAGGCCTGGTCGGCATAAGGCTGGTTGCGCAAAACGGTGGCCGAGGCGATCGTCGCCTGGCTGCTCATCCCGATCAGGTTGTAGAGCGGAAACTTGCGCTGATAGTTCATGCGCACGGTGTACAGCACGACGTCGCGCGCTCCGCCGACGCCGTCCTTGCCCAGATCCGCATCCCAAGTGCCATTGGCGTTTTCATCGGTGAAGCATTCGCCGGCATCGCGGACAGAATTGCTGTTCTTGTCCTCGAAGTCCTCGGGCAGGCCGACCTTGGCGAAGTCGCGATAGTTGCGCCGTTCATACGAGAACACCGCCCCGGTGCCGAGCGGGCCCAGGTTTTCCTTCACCTTGGCATCGAGCGTCCCGACGGCATTGGCACCCGTCTCCAGCGCGGAATCGCGCCCCGCCTTCTGCACCGCGCCGTCGAGGATGGCGCTGGCATAGACGTTGTAGCCCATGTCGAACACACCCAGCAGCATCATGATGAAGGTGGGCGCGATCAGCCCGAACTCGGTCGCGGAAACCCCGCGCCGGTCCTGGCGAATGCGCTTCATGAAGACGGGCAGGGCCATCACTTGGTCAACCTCAGTTCGGAAATCTGCTTGGCGATGTTCTGGAACGCGGTGTTCAGCTTGGTGCTGTTTTCCGCGGTGAATGAACTGCCCGAGCTGGCGCAGGTTTGCAGGTCGGTGGTCAGCGTGGTGCCGAAGGCGATCACCCACAGGCGGATGCCCTTGGCCTTGATCGCCTCGCAGATCGCCAGATAGCGCTGCCGCTGGCGTTCCAGCTGCGTGGGGTCGTTGCTGCCGCCGGTGACGCGCTGGTCCAGCATCTCGGTGCCATACATGCTGGCGACGAAATCATAGCTGGTCAGCTCGCCATCGGTCATGAAGATCAGATGGCGACCCACCGATCCGCCATTGCCCGGCGACGCGTTGACGTTCGACGAGAAGATCCCCTGGGGCGATGCAATGCGCGCACCCCAGAGCAGACCGACATCGTGATAGGTGCCGCCAACGGCCACCAGCGAGTTGACATAAGTCTGCACATCGGCGCGCGCCATGGTCGACAGAAGGCTTGCCTTGGTCGGGCAGGCGGTCGAGCGGCCCCCGTCACGCAGCCAATAGACCTGCTCCCAATAGGGGCGCCATCTGGTGGCTGCACTGTTGGGGACCGCATCGATGTTGAGATCGTGCGCGTTGGTGCTGCCGTTGACGGTGATGCCGCCAGCGCCATAGGCGATCGGAGCGCCGGCAATCGTGTCGCGTTCCTCGATGCAGCCGGTCCAGCGGCTGGTTCCGCCGTTCCCGTCGCTGGGCGTCGGCACCGCAGGGTTGGCGGTCTTGATCGACCGCACGAAGTCGAAGGTGGGGTAGGTGCGCTGCTCATAGACATAAATCAGCGTCGCGCCGCCCACGGCAACCGAGGAGTCGACCTGGGTGGTCCGCCTGCGGACACACTGCTTCGTGCTCGAGCCGCTCCAGCCGGGCGCGTCCCCGCCCCAGCTGTAACGCTCGAATGACACCGTCGTCGTGGACGTGCCCGATGTTACCGGCGCGGTCGGATTGCCCGTCGGGTTGGGCGTGAAGCCGAAGCCCGATCCGTCGGCGTTGTTGCCATAAGTCGTGCACTGCTGGCGGGTGATGTTGGTGCCGCCGCCCGAGACAGTGTTGTGCCAGCGATTGGGGCAGGCAAAGGACTGGTTGCCTCCGAACACCTGACAGTCGACGGTGGTCGTGCGCCAGATCGGACGACGCGACTGATAGCTCCAGCTGTCGGCAGCGTTGCCACCGTTCAGCCAGGTCGAGTTGGTGTCATACAGGATCTCACCGACATTGACGTTGGTCGAATAGGGGACGAACGCATAGCGGATGCGCGCCAGGCTGCCGGTGGCGGCATTGGCAAGCGTGTCGTAGAAGCTCATCACCGAGTTGCGCAGCGCGGTGATCTTGACGATCGAACCGCCGCCGCCGACGGGAATGCTGTCGTTCATCGATCCGGTCACGTCGAGCACGAAGGTGACGTCCGAGTTGCTGAGGTTGAGCTCCGCTTCGCAGGTCACGTCGATCGGGATCGTCTTCTTGCCGAACATCCCCATGATCGCGGTGGGCATGACCGTGGAGGCCGAACCCAGCACCTTGCTGGTGCCGCTCGGATTGGACGTGTTGAAGGTGACCGAGTGGGAGTCGTTGTAGCCCGCCTTGAAGTTGATGTCGAAGAAGTCCTGCGCCTGCGCCTTGGCGGCGTCCGAATAGCTGCTCTGCTGCATCGCGCGGCGTCCGGCGAGCACGCCCGCATCGCAGGCCTGCTGGATGCGCGACTTGACCATATAGGCGCGGCTCATGTCGACCGCGCCGCCGATCATCGCGGCCATCGGCAGGATGCTGGCCGCCACGATGGGCAGCACGTTGCCGCGCTTCGATGCGAGCAGGCGGTTGAGCCACGGGCGCCGGGCAGCGGTCTGGTCCGCGCCCTTGCGCGTCGCAATGGCGTCATGGCGATGCTGAGTATCGGTGGTACGGATCGTCATGGTTGGTAAATGCCCCTGTCACGTATCGGGCCTTCTACGCGCGCAATGGTAAGCAGCCTTCAAAGGGACGTGGTTACCGCGATCTTTACCTTGATCCGGCGCGGCTTTTGGTGGATCGCGCCCCTCATGCAGGCGCCCAAACCCCCCGTTTCACCCCTTGTCACGCTCGCCAGCAGCTATGGCGATGCGCAGATGCGGGTCTGGTGCCAGGCGCTGTTCGCCTTCGATGCGCAGATCGCCGGGATCGTGCTGCAGGCGCGCGAAGCGATGCTGGCGCAGATACGCCTGCAGTGGTGGCATGACGTCATTGGCAAGCCTGCCAGCGAGCGGCCATCGGCCAATCCGGTGCTGGCGGCGCTGCTGCCGCTAGAGGCGCAAGGGCTCGACCTGCAATCCGCGCTTGGCCCGGTGATCCGCGGCTGGGAGGCGGCGCTGGAGCTCGAGGATGGAGCCGCGGTGGCAGAATTCGCAGAAGGCCGTGGCGCGCTGATCGCCGCCTTTCAACCCCTCGCGCCGATGGTGAGCCGGGACGATCTGGCAGGGATCGGCAAGGCCTGGGCTCTGTGGGACATGGCGCGCTTTCACCGCCGCACACCTGCGCTGGACGCTGCCGTCAAGGCGGCGGGCGATCCGACGCTCGCTTCACCGAGGCTGCCGCGCAAACTGCGTCCCATCTCGATGATCGCGCGGGCGGTGCGGCTTGACTTTGCGCAGGGCCAGATGGATCGTCCCTGGGGTGGCCCCGGCGTGTTCCTGGGGCTGGTCTGGCATGGTCTGACCGGGCGCTGAGGGAGCGCTGACGGGACAGGGCCCTCGCCGGATATTGGCGGGGGGATTGGCAATGCGCTTCCTGTTTGGCGGTCTGGCTGCGATCGCGCTGGTGATCGGCGGCTTCTTCATCATCCGTGCGCAGCAGCAGGACGATGATCTGGCCAGCATCGCAGCGCCGCCGCCCGAGCCTGTGGACACCGCGCTGCCCATCGCCGATCCCGGGACGATGCGTGGCCCCGCGCCCCCCGAGGCCACCGAGATGACCCGCGAGGAGCGCCGCTTTGCCCGCTATGACCGCAATGGCGACCGGATCATCACCCGCGAAGAACTGCTCGCCAGCCGCACCAAGGCGTTCAAGGCTCTCGACAAGGATGGCAACAACCTGCTCACCTTCGAGGAATGGGCGGTCGCCACGTCCGACCGCTTTGCCACGGCCGATGCCGATGGCAACGGCCGCCTGTCGGCTCAGGAGTTTGCCACGACGAAGCCCAAACGGCCTGTAGCGCGTTGCAAATGCTGATTATTCTGCTGCGATCGCAACCGGTTCGCCGTTGATCCAGCTTTGCAGGTCGGCACGCGCGCGCGAGGTGTAGGCCTCCTTGCGCTGCTTCTTGTGCACCTTGCCCTCGGGCGGCGGGAACAGGCCGAAATTGACGTTCATCGGCTGGAAGTCGCTGGCATCCGCGCCCCCGGTGATGTGCCCCAGCAAGGCGCCCAGCGCGGTGGTGACCGGCGGCGCGTCAAGCACCCGGCCCTGCAGTTCGGCAGCGGCAAAGCGCCCCGCGATCAGCCCGATGCTGGCGCTTTCGACATAGCCCTCGCAACCCGTCATCTGCCCGGCAAAGCGGATGTGCGGCGCAGCCTTGAGGCGCAGCTGTTCGTCGAGCAGCCGCGGCGAGTTGATGAAGGTGTTGCGGTGCAACCCGCCCAGCCGCGCGAACTCGGCCTTTTCCAGGCCCGGTATGGTGCGGAACAGCTCGACCTGCGCGCCGTGCTTGAGCTTGGTCTGAAAGCCGACCATATTCCACAACGTGCCCAATTTGTTGTCCTGCCGCAACTGCACCACCGCATAGGGCCAGCGCCCGGTGCGCGGATTGTCTAGCCCGACCGGCTTCATCGGACCGAAACGCAGCGTTTCCACCCCGCGCGACGCCATGACCTCGATCGGCATGCAGCCCTCGAAATAGGGGGTGTCCTTCTCCCATTCCTTGAACTCGGTCTTGTCGCCGTCCATCAGTCCCTGGTGGAAGGCAAGATACTGCTCTTTGTCCATCGGGCAGTTGATATAGTCCTTGCCGTCGCCTTCCGGGCCAACCTTGTCCCAGCGGCTCGCCATCCAGCAGATGTCCATGTCGATGCTGTCGCGGTGGATGATCGGGGCAATGGCATCGAAGAACGCGAGCGCATCCTCTCCGGTCGCAGCACCGATCGATTGTGCCAGCGTCATTGCAGTAAGCGGGCCCGTGGCGACGATCGTCGGGCCGCTTTCCGGCAGGCTGTCGATGCGTTCGCGCACGATCTGGATGTTGGGATGGTTGCTGAGCGCCTCGGTGACCGCAGCAGAGAAGATGTCGCGATCCACCGCCAGCGCCGATCCTGCAGGCACCTTGGCCTTTTCCGCCGACGCCATGATCAGTGACCCCAAAGTGCGCATTTCCTGGTGCAGCAGGCCCACGGCATTGCGGTCGGCATCATCCGAGCGGAAGCTGTTCGAGCAGACGAGTTCGGCCAGGCCATCGGTCTGGTGCGCGGGCGTCATGTCGCCGCCGCCGCGCATTTCCGACAGCCGCACCTTGATGCCGGCCTCGGCCAGCTGCCATGCCGCCTCGGACCCGGCGAGCCCGCCGCCGATGATGTGAATCTGATGTTCGAAGGTGTGTGTGTTGCTCATGCTCGAGCAAATAGCGCGGCGGACTGGTTTTGCACAGGGTGCGTTGCACCGCTTGCGCGAGCGATGCGAACAATGCCATCAGCTTGGCAAGAACAGAAGGGCAGGGGCATATGGTCGTCAAACGCGCATTGGTGGAATCGCGGCCGTGGCTGCTGCTCAGCCTGGTTGCGGCGATCAGCTATTATTTCGTCAGCGATGCGCCCATTCCCGGCCTGTACCTGATGCTGTGGAAGGGTCTTGGCGTCGGGTTTCTGGCCATCTTCGCGTCCGTCCGGCACCATTCGCTCGATGGTTGGCTGATCGCCGGCGTCATGGCGCTGGGCGCCATCGGCGACATGCTGATCGAGATCGACCTCATCTACGGAGCGATCGCCTTTCTGCTGGGGCATATCGTTGCAATCGCGCTCTATGCGCGGCACCGGCGTCCCACCGTGACGATCAGCCAGCGGGCGTTCGCGATATTGCTGGTACCTGCAGTGGTGCTGATCGCATGGGCGCTGCCGATCGACCGATCGGGCGCGACCGGCATAGCCGTCTATACCCTGTTCCTCTCCGTCATGGCGGCGATGGCATGGACCAGCGACTTTCCGCGCTATCGCGTCGGCACCGGTGCACTGATGTTCGTGGCGTCCGACCTGCTGATCTTCGCGCGGTTCGGACCGCTTGAGGGATCGGTGCTGCCCGAGTGGCTGATCTGGCCCTTGTATTACTTCGGCCAGTTCCTGATCTGCACCGGGGTGATCCAGACGCTGCGCCACAAGGACCCGCGGGTGCCGACTTGAAGCCAGCGGAGGCTAGTGTTATAACATCCGTATGAACAAGCCCCTTAAGCTCATCAAGATCGGCAACTCGACCGGCGTCATCCTGCCCAAGGATATTCTCGCGCACCTCAACTTGGCGCAGGGGGATGAGGTGTCGGTGGTCAAGCAGGCTGATGGCATCGCGCTCAAATCTGCCGATCCCGACTTCGACAAGCAGATGGCAACGGCTCGCGACGTGATGGGCCGTTATCGCAACGCCTTGCGTGAACTGGCCAAGTGAGATGCCGGACTGGGTCTGGCTGCGGCAGGATGTCGTTCTTGCGCTGCATGACGAGCAGATCGCCGAACATGGCGGGCTGAGCGGCATTCGTGATCTGGCGCTGGTCGAAAGCGCGCTGGGTCGGCCGTTGAACCTTGCCGCTTATGGCAACCCGGATGCGGCTGACCTTGCGGCTGCCTATGCCTTCGGGCTGGCACGCAATCACCCGTTCAGCGATGGAAACAAGCGCACGGCGGCGGTTGTGGCGTTGACCTTCCTGCTGCTCAACGACGTCCAGTTCGCGATCACCGAGGCAGAACTGGTCGTGATGACGCTGGCGGTTGCCGCGGGCGACCTGTCCGAAGACGAGGTCGCCCGCTGGTTTCGCGATCACATCGTGGCAAAGCCCTGACGCTTATTCTGCGGTTTCGGTCGTGTCGTCCGGTTCGCCGGCGACATCCTCGGCGGCCTCTTCTTCGGCAATCCGCGCCGCGCTCACGACGTGCTCGTTATCGGCCACGTTGAACAGTCTCACACCTGCCGAATTGCGCCCGATGACGCGCATCGTCGAGAGGCTGAGGCGGATGAGCTTGGCCTGATCGGTTACCAGCATCAGCTGGTCGCTCTGATGCGCGGGGAAGCTCGCCAGAACCGGCCCGTTGCGACCGATATTGTCGATGTTGGTGATCCCCTGGCCACCGCGATTGGTGCGGCGATAGTCATAGGCGGAGGACAATTTTCCATAGCCGTTGGCGCAGACGGTGAGCAGGAACTGCTCGGCGTCCGCGAACTCCTTGACCCGCTCGGGCGACAGTGTCGGCTCGGCCTCGTTGCCCTTCCACGGGGCCGCGCGCAGGTAATTGTCGCGCTCCTCGGTGGAGGCTTCAAAGCCCGAGAGAATCGACAGTGAAATGACCTCGTCGCCCTCCCGCAACGTCATGCCGCGCACCCCGGTCGAGGTGCGGCTCTGGAACTCGCGCACGTCGGTGGCTGCAAAGCGGATCGCCTTGCCCTGGCGCGTCGCCAGCAGCACGTCGTCGCCCTCGGTCAGCAGCGCAACACCGATCAGCCGGTCATCCGATCCTTCGTCGAAGCGCATCGCGATCTTGCCGTTGGTGGGCACGTTGGTGAAAGCGTCCATCGAGTTGCGCCGCACGGTGCCGTTGGCGGTAGCAAACATCACGTGCAGATCGGCCCAGGTGCTCTCGTCCTCGGGCAGTGGCAGCACGGTCTGAATGGTCTCGCCCTGCGCCAGCGGCAGGAGGTTGATCATCGGGCGTCCGCGCGTCGCCGGGCCGCCTTCGGGCAGGCGCCACACCTTCTTGCGATAGACCTTGCCGTGCGTGGAGAAGAACAGCACCGGCGTGTGCGTGGAGGTCACGAACATGCTGGTGACGGCATCCTCGTCCTTGGTCGCCATGCCCGAGCGGCCCTTGCCGCCGCGTGCCTGCGAGCGGAACGCGTCGAGCGGGGTGCGCTTGATATAGCCCTGCAGGGTGACGGTGACGACCATCTCCTCGCGCTCGATCAGGTCTTCGTCCTCGATGCCGTCCCAGGCAGGCGCGATCACCGACAGGCGCGGGGTGGCGAACTCGTCGCGCACCGCGATAAGCTCTTCCTTGAGCACCTCGTAAAGCTTCGCGCGATCGCTGAGGATCGCGAGATACTCCTCGATCGCCAGCGCGAGCGCGCTCAGTTCGTTGCCGATCTCGTCGCGGCCCAGCGCGGTCAGGCGGTGGAGGCGCAGATCCAGGATCGCGCGGACCTGAAGGTCGCTCAGGCGGTAGATGTCGCCTTCCAGCTCACCCTCGATCGCCTCGACCAGCTTGATGTACTGTGCGATCTCGCCGATCGGCCATTCGCGTGCCAGCAGTCGGGCGCGGGCCTCGGCGGGCGAGGCGGAGCTGCGGATGATCTTTACCACCTCGTCCATGTTGGTGACCGCAACCACCAGCCCGAGCAAGATGTGCGCGCGGTCGCGTGCCTTGGCGAGCTCGAACTTGGTGCGGCGGGTGATGACCTGCTCGCGGAACTGGACGAACGCCTCGATGATGTCCTTGAGGCCGAGCACCTCGGGACGGCCGCCACGAATGGCGAGCATGTTGGCGGGAAAGCTCGACTGTGCGGGGCTGTAGCGCCAGATCTGGTTGAGCACGACCTCGGGCGAGGCATCGCGCTTGAGGTCGATGACGATGCGCACGCCCAGACGGTTGGATTCGTCGCGGATGTCGCTGACGCCCTCGATCCGCGCTTCCTTGCCCTTGGCGGCCTCGGCGATCGTCTCGACCAGCGCGTTCTTGCCGACCTGATAGGGGATCGAGGTAAGGACGATCGAACGGCGGTCGCCGCGACCCTCTTCGATCGTGTGGCGCGCACGCATGATGATCGATCCGCGCCCCTTCTGGTACGCCGCGCGGGCGCCCGATTGGCCTAGGATCAGCGGGGCGGTCGGGAAATCCGGACCCGGGATGATCTTCATCAGATCATCGAGCTCGATCATCGGGTTCTCGATCCATGCCAGGCACCCGTCGATGACCTCGCCCAGATTGTGCGGCGGAATGTTGGTCGCCATGCCGACGGCGATGCCGCCTGCGCCATTGACCAGCAGATTGGGGAAACGCGCGGGTAGAACCTGCGGCTCCTGGCGAGATCCGTCATAGTTGGGAATAAAATCGACGGTATCTTTTTCGATATCTTCCAGAAGCTTGAGCGCGACTTTGCTCAACCTTGCTTCGGTATATCGCATCGATGCCGGGGCATCGGGGTCCATCGAGCCGAAGTTGCCCTGGCCGTCGATCAGCGGAACCCGCATCGCCCAATCCTGCGACATGCGCGCCAATGCCATGTAGATCGAGCTGTCGCCGTGCGGGTGATAGTTACCCATCACGTCACCGACGATCTTGGCCGACTTGCGATAGGGCTTGCCCGCGACGAAGCCGCCTTCGTGGCTGGCGTAAAGGATGCGGCGGTGGACGGGCTTGAGGCCATCGCGAACATCGGGCAGGGCGCGGCTGACGATGACCGACATCGCATAGTCCAGATAGCTGGACCGCATCTCATCGACGATGTCGATGCGTTCGATTTCGGTGGGTTCCGCTGCTGCGGTTTCGTCGTTCATTCCATGCGCCTTTTATGCCTTTGTGACGCTTTTGCGTCTCGGCTTGGCTCTAGGCGAAGGGGGGCGAAAATGCCAGCTTTTGCGGGCTTTCCGACCGGATTTTTCAACAGGAAAATCAGCAGCTTGGGTGGCAACAGCGGCTAGGGCTGAATGGCCGTGCCATCCCAGGCGAATATCCCGCCCGAATCGGCCGCTTGAAGGCCGTCCAGCACGTCTGTCAGGCATGCGGCGCTATAGGCCGCATCGAACAGCCGGCCCTCTGCCACATTGCCCTGGAACGGCTTGCTGAGGCCGGTATCGACGGTCCCGGGGTGCAGTGCGACGCAGATCGACTGGTCGTTGCGGCGCCCCCATTCGATGGCGATGTTGCGGATGGTCATATGCAGCGCGGCCTTGGCGGCGCGATAGCCGTACCAGCCACCCAGTCGGTTGTCGGAGATGCTGCCCACCCGCGCGCCGATCGCAGCGAACAGGGCAGGGGCCTTGCGCGGCATCAGCGGCACGAAATGCTTGGCGACCAGCGCCGGGCCGATGGTGTTGACCGCGAAGTTGCGCGCCATCCAGGCAGGGTCGATGTCCTTGAGGCTCTTTTCCGGCCCCTTGCGATCAGCATGCAGCAGTCCGGTGGCGACGATCACCCGGCTGGGGATCAGGCCCTGAGCGCGGATGTGCTCGGCCGCTGCCGCTATGCTGGGTTCGTCCTCGAGGTCGATATGCGCCACGCCGTCAAAGCTGCGGGCTAGTGCAACGACATGCGCACCGCGTGCCTGTGTCTCGCGCATCAGCGCCGCGCCGATCCCGCCCGACGCTCCAATGATCACGGTACAATCGCTCATGCGCGGATGAACCGCCACACGGCCTCGTCGCTGGTTTCCGGGTCGAAGCGGTAGCCATCGGTATCGAAGCCCTTGAGCGCCTCTGCATCGTCATGGCGGTTCTCGCACAGGAACCGTGCCGCCAGCCCGCGCGCCCGCTTGGCCTCGAAGCTGATGAAGCGCGGGCCATCCGGGCCCTGCTGGCGGAAGTCGGCGGTCACCACCCTGATTCCGCGCTTTTTCAGCCCCTTGTCGGCTGCAGCGAAATACTCCTGGCTAGCCAGATTGACCACCGTGTCGCTTCCGCTGGCGGCAAGGTCATCGGCAACCGCCGCAGCAATCCGGTCGCCCCAGTACGACACCAGAGAGGGGTGACGTGGCGCCCATCTCGTACCCATTTCAAGGCGATAGGGCCGAATATTATCAAGCGGCCTCAATAAGCCGTAGAGCCCGGAAAGGATGCGCACATGGTCCTGCGCAAAGGCCAGAGCCGGTTCTTCAAGGCTGCGCGCGGCAAGGCCGGAATAGACATCGCCGTTGAAGGCAAAGGCGGCCGGGCGCTCGGGCTGATCGTAAAAACCGCGATACCGGCCATAGTTCAGATCGATCAGCGCATCGGAAACCGGCATGATCTGCTTGAGCCGCGCCTTGGTCAGCCGTGCAGCCGATCGCACCAGCCGCTCGGCCTCGGCCTCGAACCGGATCGGGCTCGGGTCGACGGCGGGGGGTGGCGAATCGAAATCCAGGGATTTTGCGGGGGAAAGCAGGATGATCATACCCACCCGCGCATAGCCCAGCAGGCGGGGCGTTGCCAAGCCGTTCGCAGCGCACCCACCGTATCGCGACGCCGTTTCGCACCGCCATCGCGCCGCTTTTTGCGGCGGAACCCCAAAGCCCGGTTGTTCGTTTCAGCCAGACTCATTAAGGACGGCTTCATTAACGCCCCGGCAAAAGGGTGATCACGCCCGGCATGTGCATAACCGGGATTTAGTTCGGAGGATAATATGCGTCGCATTTCCCGTTTCCCCATGGCTCTCGCGCTGGCTCTGGCTGCGACCACTGCTGTTTCGCTCGCTCTGCCGGTCGAAGGCGCGCTGGCCCAGAAGAAGCAGAAGAAGGGCAAGGAAGAAGCCCCCCAGATGGAGCTGAGCGCTCCCTTCCGTAAGGCGTTCGGTGAATCGCAGACCGCCTTTGGCGCCAACGACTTCGTCACCGCCGACGCCAAGCTGACCGAAGCCGCTGCTGTTGCGACCAGCGCGGACGAAAAGTACCTCGCCGGCAAGATGAAGCTGCAGATCGGCCTAAAGACCGAAAACCAGGCGATGCAGGAAAAGGGCATCGAAGAAGCGCTGGCCTCGGGCAAGTCCACCGAATCCGAAGCGCGTACCTTCAACAGCTTCCTCGGCGAGAAGGCGCTGGTCGGCAATGACTTCAGTCGTGCCCGCACCTATCTGACCGCTGCGGTCCAGGCGGGACAGAACAACCCGGTGAACCTGTTCCAGCTTGCTGAAGCGCACTTCGGCGAAGCGATCGCCAAGTCGGGCGGTCGTAGCATCGATGCCGCCAATTCGCCGCTGGCCGCGCAGGGCCTGCCCTATCTGCAGCGCGCTGTGGAAGCGCAGCTGGCAGGTGACAAGCAGTATGCGCCCAGCTGGGCCAAGCGCGGTTTTCAGATTGCGCGCGCCACCAAGAGCGACAGCACGGTCTGGGCACAGCTGCTGCTGAAGGCGGACACCGGCAACAAGGCCTGGAACGAGGTCGTTCGCGCGATGCAGAGCGACAACCGCAACTTCACCAGCGACCAGAGCCTGGACGCGATGCGTCTGCTGCGCATGGCGGGTGGGCTCTCCAGTGCCAATGACTATCGTGAGTATATCGAAGCGGCAGGCGCAGCGCGTCGTCCGACCGAAGTGCTTGCGTTGATCGAGGAAGGCAAGGCTGCGGGCGTTGTGTCCGCCAGCGATGCGTTCTTCAAGGAGCAGGCTACCTTGGCCGGCAACAGCCGCGCCGAATATGTCGCGACGCTGCCCGATTCGATTCGCGATTCGCGCGGCAAGGCAACCGCCACCGTGACGCTTGCGACCGCAGACGCGCTGCTCGCCAACAAGCAGTATGCCGAAGCCGAGGAACTGGCGGCGCTCGCGCTGACCAAGAACGTCGAAGACAAGGAACGCGCCATGATGGTTCAGGCCATCGCGCAGGTCGCACAGGGCAAATACGCTCCCGCGCGCCAGACGCTGACCAGCGTGACCGGCGTGCGCGCGCCGATCGCCAAGCTGTGGGCGGTTTACATCGACCAGAAGTCGGGTGCGGGTGCAGCGGCGGCTCCTGCCGCCTGATCAAGGCCTCTGGGTTCAAAAAAAGCGGGCCGGGAGAGCATCCCGGCCCGCTTTTTTGTGCTTGAAGCCGGCGGCTTATTCGTCGAGCGGAACGCCGGGCTGCTGTTTGGACGTACGGATGGTCAGCGAGGTCTTCACGCTGGCAACGTTGGCAGCCGGGGTCAGCTTGGAGGTCAGGAACGCCTGAAACTCCTGAAGATCGCGCGCTACGATCTTGAGAATGAAGTCGATATCGGCGTGATAGCCCCGGATGATACCAGCTTCTTCCAGCGCGCGTACACGGCGAAGGCAGGGCGGGGCGGTCAGGCCGACGCGGCTGGCCAGTTCGACATTGGTGATGCGACCTTCATCCTGCAGTCTGGTCAGCAACTGTCGATCGATTTGGTCCAGACTTGACACTTTTTATCCCCTGCCATGCCGTGCGGACCGGAGCGGGTTGGCCTGATTTGAGCCGCGACACACCGAACCACCGGGAAGAATGGTCTTTTGTGGAAATTTTCCGCAACAAGACGATGCCTCCATATAATATAATTGTTCTCTAACGCAATTGTCCCACATTGCGACGTGGAAAAAAGCCCACTTCCGCCACGGCCCCTGACTGGCTATCCCTCTTGTCTCGCGATCGGTATCGGCAGGCGCACGCGCGCCCGGTCTTGGCCTCATTCGCACGCCGTGCTGGGATTATGGGTAGTTATGCATTTCGATGATCGCCTGACCACAGTTCTCGCCGGTGACGTCCCCGGCGGAGCGGCTGCGGTGGCGCAATATCGGCAGCTGGTGGACATTCTGGGCCAGATCGGCGCAAGCGCTGCTGACGAACGCCATGCCCTGGGTCTGGCGCGTATCCACAGTCTGCGCAGCGCGGTGAGTGAATCGGATCGCCTTCTGACGGTGCAGTGCCTGTCGGGGCGGCTGGTATCGCCGGTGCTGGTCCAGTATCTGGCGGCGGAAACCCCGCAGATCGCCAGCGCTGCCATCCGTGCGGCTCGGCTGACCGACAGCCAATGGGCCGCGCTGGTTCCCGCATTGCCGACGCGCGCGCGCGGCTTTCTGCGTCACCGCCGCGATTTAGGCGCGCGCACCCGTGCCTTGCTCGATCAACTGGGGCTGTACGATACCGCGCTGCCCGATGCGGCGGCGCAGGTCGCCTTAGCTGAACCGGAGGCGCAGAGCGGCGTTGCCGAACCCATCGCTTCCGATCCGGTGCCGACCGCCGACCTGCCATCAGCCGATGTCATCTCCACCGAGCCGACAGCCGAAGCGGCCGCGCCGATCGCAGATGCGCTGCAGCCCGATGAACCTTTGCCTATCGAGGCCTTGGCCAGCGTCGCCAACGTTGCCACCGCGCCCGAAAGCGGCGGGCCGCAGAGCATCGGGGAGATCGTCAAGCGGATCGAGGCGCTGCAGGAAGTGCGCTTCAAGCAGGCGATGGAAGATCGTCCAGCCACCGCGGTGCCCGACTGGAATCGGCTGGGCCATGCGGTGCAGGGCGATGCCATCCAGGCCGATGCGATCACGGGCGATGCTATGTCCCGCGATGCGACGCAGGACGATGACCGTTCTGCCGCCAACGAGCCGCTCGCCGTTGCGCCGGAGAGTGTTACCCCCGAGGAGTTCCGTTTTTCGACCGGTGTCGACGGCGCGATTGCCAGCGCCAGCGGTGTCGCGCTGGGCGCGGTCTACGGCCTTTCGCTCGCGCTTCCGGCGATGGCCGGGTTCCGCGGAGTCGATGCTGCGGTCGCGACCGCGTTCAGCCGCCGGATGCCGGTGCGCGGCGGCCGCGCCAATCTGGGCGGTGCTGCGGGCCTGTCGGGCGAGTGGCGCATTGATGCCGACCCGGTGTTCGATCGCGCCAGCGGGCGCTTCATCGGCTATAATGGCATGGTCCGCCGCCCGATGGCGTGGGAAAGCGCAGGGCCCCAGGACGATGGCGCGATGCTCGCCGGACGCGATGGTCTGCGCCAGATCGTCCACGAACTGCGCACGCCGCTGAACGCGATCATGGGCTTTTCCGAGATCATCGAACAGCAGCTGTTCGGTCCGGTGGCTGCAGAATACAGGGACATGGCGCTGCGCATCCGCCAGGACGCACGCCAGCTGCTGAGCGGCT
Organism: Blastomonas fulva; assembly: GCF_003431825.1. GTDB lineage: Bacteria > Pseudomonadota > Alphaproteobacteria > Sphingomonadales > Sphingomonadaceae > Blastomonas > Blastomonas fulva. The sequence goes on from NZ_CP020083.1 coordinate 2,552,762, forward strand.
TTGACGATCTCGATACTGCGCTGCGGCTCGATCGCAACGCGCTGGATGATCCCGCCGGACAGGTCGCTCCGGGCGATCTGGTCGACCGGCTGATCGGGCGGGTCCAGCCGTTGCTCGACCATGCAGGCACCAGGCTGGAGATCGGCGCATTGCCCGCAGGCGCGGTAATCGCGGTGTCGCCCCAGGCGATCGACCGCATCGTGCCCCGGCTCGCCGCAGCGCTGATCGGCTGCTGCGCGCCGGATGAGGTGCTCACGCTTTCGTTCGCCCAGCATGCAGACGCGCTGGATCTGCGCTTCAGCCGCCCCCGCTCGCTCGCCGCCCTCAACCGGGATCAGCTGTTCGATGTCGACCGGGCTTCGGCAGGGCATGACGATGGCGGCCCGCTGCTGGGTCTGGGGTTTTGTCTCAGGCTGGTGCGCAATCTTCTGGCTGCACAGGGCGGCGAGCTCGCTGTGGAGGCCGATGCTCTGTGCTTGACCTTGCCTTGCACGCGGATTAGCGCAGAAGCCGCGCGTTCCTAGGTTTCCGGGGCGCGCCAGGGCGCGGGGCCAGGGGGGCACGGCCTTGGTGACTGCGACGCTGTGAAACCAGGGCTGGCTGAATGACCTTTGCAAGATTGCCGGGCAAGGACGACTTCGTCCAGTTCGCGCCAGGTTTCGGGCAGCGCTATCTTGTCACCATCGATGTCGAGGAAGAGTTCGACTGGACCCGCCCGATCCAGCGCGAAGGCTATTCTCTGGACGCGATCGAGGCGATCACCGATTTTCAGACACTGTGCGAACAATATGGCGTAACGCCTTTGTATCTGGTGGATTGGCCGATCATTTCGGACCCGCGCGGCAAGGAAATCTATGGCGCGCTGGTTCGCGAAGGGCGCGCCGAGGTCGGCATTCAGCTGCATCCCTGGGTCAATCCGCCGTTCGACGAAGAGGTGACCCAGCGCAATACTTATGCCGGCAACCTGCCGCCCGAGCTGGAACGTGCAAAATTCTACCGACTGCGCGATGCGATCGCCGAGGTAACCGGCAAGCAGCCGATCGCCTATCGCGCCGGGCGCTATGGCATCGGCCCCGAGACGCTCAATCTGCTGCGCGAGGCAGGTGTGCGGTTCGATACCTCGGTGCGCGCCAATTTCGATTACAGCAAGGCCGAGGGCCCGGACTTTTCGCATTATCCGCTTGAGCCCTATTGGCTGGATCGGCGGCTGGACATCGTCGAGCTGCCGGTGACGTCGGTCTATTGGGGGCTGCTGCGCCGCCAGGGACCGATTTTCCCGTTCGCGCAGATGGCGGGTCTCACCAAGTCGCTGATGGCCCGCGGGCGGTTGCTCGAACGCATCTCGCTGACGCCAGAAGGCATTTCGGTCACCGAGGTGATCCGCGGGATCGACATCGCGCTCGACGATGGTCTGCCGATCCTCAATTTCTCGTTCCACTCGCCCTCGCTGCGCGCAGGCCACACGCCCTATGTTCGCGAGCCTGCGGATGTGGAGGCGTTTTTCGACTGGTGGCATCAGGTGCTGTCGTATCTGGCATCGCGCGACGTCAAGCCGACCTGCATTGGCGATATCGATGCTGCCATACTGCGCTGAAGCCGCCGCCTGCCGGCCTTTTGGAAGACTGCGCTTTTCCCGCTTGCATTGCCGCCCTGGGCTGGGCTAACCGCGCCAGAGGCACAGCCGGGACGGGCCTGTAGCTCAGTTGGTTAGAGCTGGCCGCTCATAACGGCTAGGTCGGGGGTTCGAGTCCCTCCGGGCCCACCATTTTCCACCTTATCCTCATCATCGCCGTTGCGCGCCGAATGGGCCGCGAGCGATTGCAGGCGAGCCCGGGCTGGCGGGGCACCGTCTTCGTCTGCTATTGCGCTGGTGATTGCTGCTGCGCGCCGCGTTGCGTTGCGCCCTCGGTTCAGGAAGAAAGGATCGCCGCTTGATTCGTCATCTGCCGCTTTTGACGCTCCTGTTGCTGGCATGTGCCGGCGCCGCGCAAGCCCAGCCGATCATCCGCCATCCCAATCCGCCACCTGCGATCATTCTGAACGGGGTGACGATCCCGCCGGGTGCGGAGATCCTGATGCTCAGCGGCCAGCTCGCCGATCCGATCGACCCTGCGCGCACCGACAGCATCGAAGCCTATGGTGATACCCGCACCCAGACGATCAGCACCTTTTGCAAGATCGAAAAGGCGCTGGCGGACCGAGGCTATGCGATGTCCGACGTGGTCAAGCTCACCGTGTTCGTGGTCGGCGATCCCGCGCTCGGCGGCAAGATGGACTTTGCCGGTTTCAACGCAGGGTACCGCGCATTCTTCGGCACCAGCCAGAACCCAAATCTGGTCGCGCGATCGACCGTGCAGGTGGCAGGACTCGCCGGTCCGCATTATCTGATCGAGATCGAAGCGATCGCTGCCAAGGCCAGATAGTCGGCAGCCGTCACGGCTTTGCAATAGCCATCCCGGACCACACGCGGCGCCCGCATCGCAATCTCCCGGTGGAGGCGTTTCATGGCTTGCAATCCCGTCGCAACGGGCTAGACACCCTGATCGGCAGGCCGGTTAGCACTGGCCTTGCAATGTCGAAGGTGACCCTGGGGCAAGCCCACTCACCGGCACATTGCGAAAATCCGTCCCAGATGCCCGCCCTCGCGGACACCATGGCCGGGTCGATCCAGGATCGGGGAGTGGCGCAGCCTGGTAGCGCGTCTGCTTTGGGAGCAGAGGGTCGCAGGTTCGAATCCTGTCTCCCCGACCATTTTATCTCTAAAACCCAGGGAAATCAGCCTGTAAGTATGGGCTGATGGGTTTTTCGATCACGCGACCACTACACATCCCACCAGCACAGACGCCCGATACAAGGCGATATCTCATGTGCAAGATCCTCCATACCATCCGTGTCCAGGGCCGATACATTTTTCGGCGCCGCGTCGATTTCCGAGATATTATCTCCTAGCCCGATCAGGGCCACCCTTCGCACTGCCGATCCCAAGGCAGCGCAGATGCCGCGTTTCGGCCCGGCAACGGCCTCTCTCACATATCAACAGGACTGATCGTATTGGATCGCTGCTATCACTTTGTGTGGTCCCTCCAAATGGGCGAAGGAGCGAGCTCAGAGGCCGTGAAAAGTTATCAGGAGGGCTAAATTGACCTATATCGCCACAACCCATGTCGGATCGATGCCGCGTGGACCCGAGCTGACCGCTTTGCTGCTCGCGCGCGATGCAGGCGAACCCTATGATGTTGCCGCGTTCGACACTGCGGTGTCCGATGCGGTAAATCGCTCGGTCGCCTGCCAGCGCGAATGTGGAGTCGACATCGTCAGCGACGGCGAAATGGGCAAGGTCGGCTATTCGACCTACATGATAGAGCGGCTGTCGGGCTTTGGCGGGCACGTCGATCGCAAGCCGGCCGCAGATCTGGCCGAAGTGCCCGATCTGGCGCGCAGGCTCTCCGCGATCATGGGCAGTCAGGAATTCGTTCGTGCCTCGTGCATCGGTCCGGTGAGGCTGGTATCGCTCGAGCCGCTGCACGACGATATCCGCCGCTTTCGTGCCGCGATGGATGCACATGCGCCAGGCGTGCGTGGTTTCATGAACGCGGCTTCCCCCGGGCTGATCACCGCCTTCCAGGTCAACCGCCACTATCCCAGCCACGAGGCGTATCTGGCCGATCTCGCCGATGCCATGCGCGAGGAATATGAGACGATCGTGGGCGCCGGGTTTGACCTGCAGCTCGACTGCCCCGATCTGGCGATGTCGCGCCATACCGGCTATCAGGACCTGTCCGAGGACGAGTTCCTCAAGGTCGCTGCCGCCAATGTCGAGGCGCTGAACGCTGCCACCGCCAACATCCCGCCCGAGCGGATGCGCATGCACATCTGCTGGGGCAATTACGAAGGTCCGCACGATCACGATATCCCGCTCGAGCGCGTGGTCGACATCGTGCTCGCCGCGCGCCCGGCCACCATCCTGTTCGAAGGGGCCAACCCCCGGCACGAACATGAATGGACGGTGTGGCGCGATGCGAAAATCCCCAGCGACAAGCGGCTGGCCCCCGGGGTCATCGACACCTGCTCGAATTATGTCGAGCACCCCGAACTGATTGCGCAGCGGCTGGCGCGTTTCGCCGGCATTGTCGGCGCAGACCGTATCATCGGCAGCACCGATTGCGGGTTCGGCACCTTTGCAGGCTATGGGAAGATCGACCCGCTGGTGACCGCCAAGAAACTCAAGGCTTTGCGCGAAGGCGCTGATCTTGCAGGCGCGAGGCTCTAAGTTCGGTCGAGCACCACACCACCGAATGGGAATGCGCGCGCCTGATCGCGCTTTGAGTCAATCTTGGCGACCAACAGCGTTGGGCGGTGATTGAATTGCGTGATCTTGCTGATGCTTACCGAAAGCCCGCTCTGTCCTTCAATTGGCTTCGAACAGCTCGAACACCGCCCACAGCGCGGGCTTGTCAATTGCCGGTTCGCCGTCCGATCCCTTGCGGACTTGGCCGATCGCGCGGCGCAGTGCCTCGGCCGGCGCCAGGCGGTTGTTCATGCCGCGCACGGTGCTGACCGACAGCCGCCGGGCGACATCATCGCGCACCGGCCAATGGCTTGCCAGCACGCGCTCGGCCCCGGCGAGGAAGAAGCCCTGGACCAGCCCTGCCAGCTGCGGGCGATCGGTCGAGCTGGTTGCTGCGGTGTTGCACGCCGACAGGATCACCAGCCCGGCAGGCAGGTTCATCGCACCGATCTCGCTGGGCTTGAGCAAGCCGTCGTCGTTGCCTGCGGGCGACAGCAGCAGCGCGGGTTCGCTCAACCCGTCGAGCTCGCCAGAAAGCAGGCCATGGGTGGCAAAGGCCAGCACCGCGCCGGGCGGGACAGTGGCGCGGCGTAATGCCTCTTCGGTGGCGTCATCGCCGACCAGAAGCTGCGCAGACCCGGTGCCGATCGCCTGGCCAAGCGCGGCCAGTTCGCGGCGTGAATCGGGCAGGTCGGGCAGATCGGCAATCGTCCTTGCGGTGCTCGCCGAGCGCATCGCCATCAAGGTTCGCGCGGGCGCGCCTTTTACGCCGCCAAAGGCGATGAGTGTGTTGCCGGTGGGCGCGAAGGCCGCCGTCCGGCCGCGTGGCACGCCCACCCGCCGCACTATGGTCGATTTCTCCATGAGCAACCCACGGCCGGCGCGATCGGCCGACAGCAAGCCGAAGGGCAGGGACCCCAGCGAGCCGTTGGCGGTCACGTAAAGCTGACGCGCCGAGCGCACCAGCGCTGCGGTTTCGCCCGGGAAAAGCGCTGCAAACAGCTGCGACGATGCGGCCCGGTCGAGCACGCCATCGCCCGTCGGATCAGCCACGGCGCGCAGCTGCGCGACGAGCGCGTCCACCGGAGCATCGGCGCCGACAAGGGTCTGCAGCACGCGTCCGGCATCCAGCGCGGTCACCAGCCAGCTGTCGCCGATATCGGTTATCATGATGCTGACGTCGCCCCGCTCGCCGGTCGCCTGAATGTCCTCCAAGCTGGCGGGGGCAAACATCAGGCTGTTGCGCTGCTCGGGGGTCAGTCCGGCATCGAGTGCAGCGATCTCGCTGCGGTTTCCGGCCAGATCGTTCGAAACGCCCGCCAGATCGAACTTCGGATCTGGGCGCCCGCCATTGGCATCGATCCGCGCCTCCAGCCCCTGGCGCGCCGCCACCAGTTCGCGGCGCCGCACCAGCAGGCTGGCAAGCTGGGGGTCTGCCTTGGCGGAAAGCTCGCTCGCCGCGATCGCCAGCATGTCGTCGAGCGCGGTGCGCGCCGCCCATTGCTGAGCGCGGAAGGCATCGTCTGCCGCACCGCGCCGCGCGAACACCTCTGCCAGCCAGCCATAAGCGGGCCGCTGGCGCTCTGCCTGGGCGGACCCGCGGGCAAGCTGCGCGTTCAAGGTCAGCGCCTCGAAAACCTGGCGCGCCTCGGCGACGAGCTCGGTTGCCGGGCGCAAGTCGCCGCGGTCCTCCACGCGCAGCAGAAATGCCCGAGACAGCAGCAGATCGGGATGGTCGGGGGAGAGCGCCTTGCTGCGCAAGTCCACGGCCTGCGCGGCTGCATCGCGCGCGGTTGCCCAATTCTCGATCGAGAAGGCGGCCTTGGCGAGATTGTCGCGCGTATTGGCGCGGTCCCTGTGGCCATCGGGCAGCCGCGCATCGCGCACCGCCAGCAGCTCCCTGGCCAGCGCTTCGGCCTGCGCACCCTGGCCGAGCGCGATCAGCGCGACCAGCCGCGTATCGCGGGCCACCAGCGACCGGTCGCTCTGCGCGCCCAATTGGGCATCGATGATCGGCGTGGCATAATCGAGAAAGGCGAGGGCATCCTTGTGCTGCCCGGCCCGCACCAGCGCCTGGGCGAACTGCGTCCGCATCGTCGCACTGTTCTGGTTGGGGCCGCCATTGGCCTTTTCGATCAGTTCATAGGCCTGCCGGATCGGCGCCATGGCATCGTGCGGACGGTTGATCCGCATGAGTATCGCGCCGAGATTGGCGTAGAGGTTGGCCATCGCCGGGTGATCGGTGCCGAGGGCGCCGCCTGCTTGCGCGATACCTTCCTGCGCGGTGACGATGGCGTCTTCGGTGCGCCCGGCGGAATAGAAATAGACGACCCGGTTGGCGCTCCAGATGGCGACGTCCTGAGGGACGGGATCCAGCGCGAGGCCAATGCGGATCGCCTCGGCATTGCGCGCGAGCGCGTCATCGAGACGGCCATGTTCGAGATACGACGCTGCCAGGTTCGACAGCGTTACGGCATGGTCGCGAATGCCCTGGCTTGACGGATCGCTGGCATATTCGGCGGCGAGCTGTTCGTTGATCGCCAGCGCACCGGCATGATCGCCCTTGAAGTTGAGGATATAGGCGCGCAGGCTGAGCGCATTGCGCCAGTCCGCCTTGTATCCCTGCGCGCCCGCAAGCACGGGGATGATCCTGTCGACCTCGGCTTTGGCCGGATCCATCTCGCCCGAAGCAGCCAGCGCCTGGGCGACGTACAGCGCGCGTGCGGCGATCTCGGGATGGCCGGCAGGATAGAGCCGCCGTGCCTCGGCGAGGGTCTGGTCGGCGATCTTGCGATAACCCTCGACATCGCTATTGGCATCGGCGGCCTCGAACTGCGTGATCAGGGCGTCCAGCCTGGTGCGATCGGGTGCGGCATGGGCTGGTGCCCCCAGAAACAGACCGATACCGCTCGCCAGTGCCACTGCAGCTTTGATCATAGGGGCCCCCCGGTTCTCGATCGCAGACCTGGGCAGCTTGGACAGCAGTATTCCAAATGAAAAGCGATTTCTTGCGCCTGGGACTGTAGAGAAAACGGGACAGCCCGGTGCTGGCCCTGTCAACCTCCAAGGTGGCGCGGGTGCCGTGCAGTGCTCGTCAGCGAGGCCGGCATCCGGCCGATCCGTGCCATGCGGCATCGGATCGGCAAGGCTGGTCAGTGATAGCGGCGCAGCAGGCCTGCAAGCTTGCCCTGCACCTGCACTTCGTGCGGCGCATAATATTGCGGATCATAGGAAGCATTGGCCGGATCGAGCCGGATGCGGCCGTTTTCGCGGCGCAGATATTTGAGCGTTGCTTCCTCGCCGCGGACCAGCGCCACCACGATCTCGCCATCGCGCGCCGATTCCGTGCGCAGGATCAGCGCGAAATCGCCATCGAGAATCCCTGCCTCGATCATCGAATCGCCCGACACCTCGAGCGCATAATGCTCGCCGCTGCCCAGCAGTGCGGCGGGCACGGGAAGGATTTCGGTGCCCTCGAACGCTTCGATCGGTGCGCCTGCAGCGATCCGGCCATGCAGCGGGATTTCCAGCACATTGTTGTTGGCAGCGACCGGCGGCTGCGCCTTGCGGACTGCGTCCATACTGACGATGTTGCTCTTGGCCGCATCGGTCTTGGCAGCGGCGGCCGCGGCCAGCTCCTTGGCGCGCGGCTTGACGCTCGCTTCGGGCAGCTTGAGGATTTCGAGCGCGCGCGCACGGTTCGGCAGGCGGCGGATGAAACCGCGTTCCTCCAGCGCACTGACCAGCCGGTGGACACCCGACTTCGACTTGAGATCCAGCGCTTCCTTCATCTCCTCGAACGAGGGGGAAATGCCGTCTTCCTCCAGCCGTACCTGGATGAAGCGGATCAGATCGTGTTGTTTGCGGGTCAGCATGCTGAATGTTCCTTTCTGCGCCGGTGGGTCGGCGGTCGAACGAATACGGAACAATTACGAAACAAAGCCGGTCAGGTCAAGACCTTGTGTTACGCCCCGGAGCGAAGCGCAATATAGTCGAGAAGGTCGCCGGGCGCGGCTTCAGGCTGGTGCGCGGCGCGAACGACCAGCGCATCGGCGGCATGCAAGGAGGACAGCGCGCCGCTGTCCTGGCTCGATACCGGGAACAGCCGCCCGCCATCGATCTGCGCGCGCATGAAGTCCTGGCGGGTGCCGTTTGCGGGGAAGGTGGTGCCGGCCCTGGCTTGCGAGATATCAGGCAGAACGTACTGATATCCGGCGAAGGTCCTGACCAGCGGAAGCAGCAGCAGCAGCGCGGTGACATAGCACGACACCGGATTGCCCGGCAGGCCCAGCACGATGGCATCGCCCATCCTCCCGACCATCACCGGCTTGCCCGGGCGCATCGCGATCCGCCAGAAATCGAGCGTTCCGCCGCTCTGGAGCAGTGCGGGCTGGATGAGGTCGTGGTCGCCTACCGAGGCGCCGCCGGTGGTGACGATGATATCGGCGTCGCGGTGGTCGGCGAGCGCCGCTGCGATGATATCGAGCCGGTCGGGCAGCAGCGGCGGCATGGTGATGTCCACCGGAAGCCCCTGCAGCATGGCCGAGAGCATGATGCCGTTGCTGGCCGGGATGTGCGCGGGGCTGGGCAGCGGAGTGCCGGGCGCGACCAGCTCGTCGCCGGTGCTCAGGATCGTCACGCGCACGGGCGCGTGAACGCTGAGCGTGCCGTGCCCTGCCATCGCCGCCAGCGCGATCAGCCGAGCGTCGACCCGCGTGCCCGCCGCAGCGAGCAGCGCACCTTCGGCAAAATCATGCCCCGCGCGGCGAATGTGTGCACCGGGTCGCGCGGGTCCGTCGCCGGTCAGGGTCAGCGTGGCGCCATCGATGCCAGTGTCTTCCTGCACCACCACCGCATCGGCATCGGCAGGGACGATCGCGCCGGTGGAGATGCGTATCGCTTCGCCTGCGCCCATCGCGCCATCGAAAGGCCGCCCGGCGGCGCTTTCGCCGATGACCGTCCATGGGCCGGGCAGGTCGACGGCGCGCACGGCATAGCCATCCATCGCGGACAGGTCGGCTGCCGGCTGGCTGCGCCAGGCAACCAGTGGTTCGGCGAGGATATGGCCGTTCGCCTCGAGCAATCCGACCGAGTTGGCAGGCTTTGTGGTGGCGAGCGCGAGCAGCCGCTTCTGTGCCTCGGCCAGCGCGATCAGGCCGCCCGCCATCAGGGCGCGATCCAGTCGCCCGATTTGCCGCCGCTCTTGGCGAGCAGACGGACGGGGCCGATAACCATGCCCTTGTCCAGCGCCTTGGCCATGTCGTAGATGGTGAGCAGCGCGATGCTGGCGGCAGTCAACGCCTCCATCTCCACCCCGGTCTTGCCCGAAGTGCGCACGCGGGTTTCCACGCGGACGCCGGCGCCCGTATATTCGAACTCTACCGACACGCTGCTGATCGGCAGCGGGTGGCACAGCGGAATCAGGCTGCTGGTCTGCTTGGCCGCCATGATGCCAGCGATGCGCGCGGTGCCCAGCACGTCGCCCTTCTTGATGTCGCCCGCGCGGATCGCGGCGATCACCTCGGGCGCCATGCTGATGATGCCTTCGGCCACCGCCTCGCGCACGGTGTCGGCCTTGGCGGAGACGTCCACCATGTGCGCCGCTCCGCTGGCGTCGAGATGGGTGAGGTCGGCCATCAGTCCGCCGATCCGGTGAGCAGCAGCCGCGTTGCGTGGGTGATATCGTCCTGCCGCATCAGCGATTCCCCGACCAGAAAGCTGCGCACGCCATGTTGGCTCAGCCGCACGCAATCCTCGTGCGTGTAGATGCCGCTTTCCGATACGGGGATGTAACCTTCGGGGATCAGCTTCACCAGCCGCTCGGTGTTGGCGATATCGGTCTCGAAGCTGCGCAGGTCGCGGTTGTTGACCCCGATGAGCGGCGAGCGTAGCCTGAGGGCGCGTTCCAGCTCGTTCTCGTCGTGCACCTCGACCAGCACGTCCATGCCAAGGTCGAGCGCGGCGGTCTCGATATCCGCCATCGTCGCGTCGTCCAATGCGGCAACGATGATCAGCACCGCATCAGCGCCCAGCGCGCGGCTTTCGGCGACCTGCCAGACATCGACCATGAAGTCCTTGCGCAGGCAGGGCAGGTCGCAGGCGGCACGCGCGGCGAGCAGGAAATCGTCATGCCCTTCGAAATACGGCACATCGGTGAGCACCGACAGGCAGGCAGCGCCGCCCGCCTGATAGGCCGCGGCATGCGCTGCCGGGTCGAAATCGGCGCGGATCAGGCCCTTGGATGGGCTGGCACGCTTGATCTCGGCGATCAGGCCGAAACCGTCTTGCGACATTTCCACCAGCGCCCTGGCAAAGCCACGCGGCGCTGTCGCGTCGGCCGCGCGGCGCTCCATCTCGGCCAGCGAGGCAAGGCCCTTGCGGCGTTCGACCTCGATTCCCTTGACCGAGCAGATTTCTTCCAGCTTGTTCATGCCGCGGCTTTCGTAAAATCAATCCAGCAGTCGAGCAGGGCGTTGGCCAGCCCCTTGTCGATCGCTTCAGCCGCCTCTTCGGCGCCGTCGGCCAGCGTGTCGACCTCGCCCGCGATCAGCAGCGCGGCGGCTGCGTTGAACAGCACCGCATCGCGGTAGGCTCCGCTTTCGCCCTGCAGCAGGCGGCGCAGCGCCGCAGCGTTGAACGCCGCATCGCCGCCGCGGATTGCTTCGATCGGGTGCACCGGCAGTTCGGCGTCGCTCGCCTGCCAGCGCTTCATGATCACGCCGTCCGCGCCGATATCGGCGACCTCGTTGCCGCCAGCCAGCGACAGCTCGTCGAGCCCTTCGTCGCCCGATACGATCAGCGAATGTTCGGTGCCCAGCATCTCGAGCGCTTCGGCATAGACGTGCACATAACCGGGGCGCGCGATGCCGATCAGCTGGCGCCTGACCCGCGCCGGGTTGGCGAGCGGTCCCATCAGGTTGAAGATCGTGCGCTTGCCGATCTTCTGTCGGATCGGCTGGATGCGCCGCATTGCGGGGTGGTGGTTGACCGCGAACAGGAAGCAGATGCCGATCTCGGCCAACGATTGCTCAGCCGTTGCTCCTGCGGCTGTCATGTCCATCCCCAAAGCCTCGAGCGTATCGGCGGCGCCCGCCTTGGACGAGGCGGCGCGATTGCCGTGCTTGGCGACGGGCACGTCGCAGGCGGCGACGACCAGCGAGACGGCGGTCGAGACGTTGAGGCTGTGGTGGCCATCGCCGCCGGTGCCGCACACGTCGACCGCACCTGCAGGCGCGGCGATGGGGATCATCCGGTCGCGCAGTGCCTGCGCGGCGGCGGCGATCTCGATCGCGGTCTCGCCGCGCTCGGACAATGCGATCAGAAACTGCGCGATCGCCTCGTCATCGACCGTCCCGTCGAGGATCGCGGTGAAGGCCTCGGCAGCGGCGTCGCGGCTCAGCGGATGGATGGTGTCGGGCAGGCGGGTCATGCGAGCAGCTCCGCGCGCATCGGGCGGACATCCAGCCCGGCGATCGTCATGAAATTGGCGAGCATCCGGTGGCCGAACTGCGTCGCGATGCTCTCCGGGTGGAACTGGACGCCATGGATCGGAAGGGTCGCGTGGGCAAAGCCCATGACATGCGGTGTCGAGCCATCGGTCACCGCGACCCGCGCATTGACGTGCAGCTCGGGTGGCAGGCTGGCTTCGGGCACCACCAAGGAGTGATAGCGCGTCGCCTGGAAGGGCGAGGGCAGGCCTTTGAACATCCCGCTGTCATCGTGCACCACCGGCGAGGTCTTGCCGTGCATCAGCCCGCCGCGGATCACCTCACCGCCGAAATGCTGGCCGATCGCCTGGTGGCCCAGGCACACACCGAGCAGCGGCTTTCCGGCATCTGCACACGCCGCGACCAGATCGAGCGAGATCCCCGCCTCGTTGGGGGTGCAGGGGCCGGGCGAGATCAGGAACGCCTGCGCGTTGGTCGCAATCGCCTCGCGCGCAGTAAGCGCATCGTTGCGCTCGACGCGCACGTCGGCACCCAGCTCCATCAGGTAATGGACCAGGTTGTAGGTGAAGCTGTCGTAGTTATCGATGACAAGGATCATTGGCCGTATCCTGCTTCGCTGGCTAGCCGCAGGGCTTCGCGCGCGGCGGCGAACAGGGCGCCGGCCTTGGCTTCGCATTCGCGCTGTTCATATTCGGGAACGCTGTCGGCGACGATGCCTGCGCCCGCCTGGACATGCATCGTGCCATCGCGGACAATCGCGGTGCGCAGGACAATGCAGCTGTCGACCGAGCCATCGGGGGCGAAATAGCCGACGCCGCCCGCATATGCGCCGCGCGTCTCGGGCTCCAATGAGGCAATGATCTCGCACGCGCGCACCTTGGGCGCGCCGCTGACCGTGCCTGCCGGGAACCCTGCGAACAGCGCATCGATGGCATCGCGGTTGTCCACGAGTTCGCCTACCACGTTGCTGACGATGTGCATCACATGGCTGTACTGCTCGACCGTGAAGCTGTCGGTGACCCGCACCGTGCCCGCTTTGGCGACCCGCCCCACATCGTTGCGCCCGAGATCGAGCAGCATCTGGTGCTCGGCGAGCTCCTTGGGGTCGGCGAGCAGGCTGGTGCGGTTCTCGATGTCTTCGGCAGGCGTCTTGCCGCGCGGGCGGGTACCGGCGATCGGACGGATGGTGACCTCGCCATCGCGCACCCGGACCAGGATTTCGGGGCTCGACCCGATCAGTGCGAGCCCGGGAAGGTCGAGGAAATAGAGGAAGGGCGAGGGGTTCACCCGGCGCAGCGCGCGGTAGAGCTCGATCGGCGGAAGCGTGAACGGCGCTGTAAAGCGCTGCGCGAGCACCACCTGGAACACATCGCCCGCCTCGATGTAATCCTTGGCCTTGAGCACCATCTCGCCATAGGCACCCGGTGCCAGCACCGGGGAGGGGACAAGCGCCTGCGGGTCAGCTGCGGGGTCGCGCGAGGGCGCAGGCAGCGCCGCCTGCAGCGCGCGCTCGGCAGCATCGAGCCGGTCTTCGGCGGCCGCGATCAGGCGTGCGGGATCGACATCGCCTTCGGCCCAGACCGGTGCGATCAGGAACAGTTCGTCCTTCAGCCGATCGAAGATCAGCAGCACCGTGGGGCGCACGAACAGCATGTCGGGCAGCGCAAGCGCGGACTGCGGCGCGCGCGGCAATGTCTCGACCAGCCCGATAGTTTCATAGCCGAAATAGCCCACCAGAAACGCCAGCGCGCGCGGCAGCTCGGGAGGCACGTCCATCCGGCATCGTCCGGCCAGCGTGCGCAGCGCCTGCAGAGATCCTTCAGCGCAGGGCGCGAACGCGGTCCGGTCGGTGGCCCAGGCGGGGTTGATCTCGGCGCTTTCGCCCGAGGCGCGGAACACCAGATCGGGGGCGATGCCGACAAAGCTGTGCCTTGCGCGCGTCTCTCCGCCCTCGACCGATTCGAGCAGGAAATCGCCGCGTTCGGGCTCGATCAGCTTGAGCGCTGCCGACACCGGGGTTTCGGTATCGGCGATGCGCCGCCGCCAGATCAGCGCCGATCGGCCAGAGGCCAGCGCCTGCGTGGCGGGTTCGACATTGTGGCTTGCCGTGCCAGCCATCAATTCTCTCGGGTGCGGCCGGTGAGCTGATCCTTGACGCGCTTGATCGCCGCCGGATTGCGCTTCACATTGGTCGTGGCCTTCATCGCGGCCATCAGCTGCTGGCCATATTCGTCGGCGACGACCTGACCCAGCTGGGTGCGGGTGGCCTGCAGCAGCTCAGGCACCTTGCTGGCATCGCCACGGTTGATCTTGCTCAGATGCACGATGAACCATCCAGTGCGGTTGGGTCCCTCGAGCACCTTGGTGGTGCCTTCAGCCATGCTGAACAGCAGGGCCACCGGCGGCGGCACGCGGCCCTGCTGCTGCATGATCGTCTGGCGGTTTGTGGCAATCTGCTCGATCCCGGGCAACGGCACCTTCGCGCCGGTCACCGCCTTTGCAAGATCGGCGCTGGTGCGCGACGACTTGGCGATGCTGTCGGCGAGTTTCTTGGCCGACGAAAGGCCCTGCGCAAGGGCCCAGTCGCGTGCGACGCGCTCGCGGATGCTGGCCAGCGGCGGCGGCGCGGCGCGCTTGATGTCCTGCACCTCGAAGATCGCGAATTCCTTGCCCTGCTGGACCTCGACAAGCTGGGGGCCGGCATCCTCTTCAAGTCCGAACGCCACCGGCAGCATCGCCTGATAGGCGCCGATCGGGGCAAAGTCCGGGCGGCTGGGCGACTGGCCGTTGGCAAGCAGCTCGGGGCTCACTTCCAGGGTAAGCTTCTCGTCCTTGGCGATGTCCGCAAGCGAGGCGCCATCGGCGATCCGGTCTTCCAGATTGGCGGTGAAATCCGCAACCGTCTGGCGCAGTTTCTCCTGCGCAATCTCGTTTTCCAGCGTGGCGCGGACCTGTGCCAGGCTGCGTCCGGCAATCGCCGAGATGCTGTCGATGCGGACCACGTGCCAGCCCAGCGCCGATTTGGCAGGCGTCGCGACCTTGCCCGATGCGGCGGCGAACACGGCATTGGCGACCGCAGGCGATGCATCGCGGGTCAGCTCTTCCTTCGATCGCAGGCCAAGGTCGACCGGCGCAAGGCCCGCATCCTTGGCAGCAGCCGCCATGCTGGCGCCACCGTTGATCTTGGCGGCAATCGCCTTGGCGGCAGCCTCGGTGGGGACGATCAGCTGTTCAAGGTCGCGCTTTTCGGTCGCGGCGAATTCTGCCGAGCGCGTCTTGTAAAGCGCGGCGATTTCCGCATCGGTGACCTTCACCTGGTCGCGGAAACGATCGGTGATGAAGGTGGCATAGCGCAGCACGCGGCGCTCTGGAATGCGGTAGCGCGCGCCATTGCGCGAGAAGAAGCTCTGCAACTGCGCTTCGCTGGGCGCCGTCTTGGGCGCGAAGGCGGCAGACGGGACAAAGGCGATGTTGCCTTCACGGCCCTCCAGGATCAGTCCGGCATAAGGCAGCGCCATCTGCGACGCCATTTTGGAGCCGAAGGTCGCGGGGATCATCAGCTGATCGCTCAGCAAGCCGCGTTCGATATCGAGGCGAACCCGTGCCTCGGTCAGCCCCTGCTGGGCCAGCGCGTTGCGGAACAGCGTCTCGTCGAAGCGGCCATCTGCGCCCTTGAATGCCTGGATTCCGGCGATTTCGCTATCCACCAGTCGCTTGCTGGCGCCCAGCCCGATGCTCTGGCCGAATGCCGATGCGGCATAGCTGCCGACCATCTGTTCCAGGATGCTGTCGATGCCGCCCTGCGCCTCGAACGCCGCCATGTCGAGCTGGGGGTTCTGCTGGCGGAACTGGTTGAAGGCGTTGCTCACGGTGGAGGAGAACTCCGCCGTGCCGATGCCGTCGCCGTCGATCTCTGCAACGCTTTCGCTGCTGACCCCGCCAAAGGTCGCCCCGCCGGTGACATCGGACGCGGCAAACGCCACCGCGATCAGCGCCAGAAAGATGAAGCTGATCGCCAGGCCGATCTTGGACTGGAAGAAGGAACGGAAGAAGCTGATCATCGAGAAGCCCGCAATGAGTGGCGCTGCCGGATGGCCGCACCTCGTGAAAACGCGCGCGAGCTTTAGGGGGCTTTGTCGCAGGCTTCAACCCTTCGCCTGGCGCGCCGCATCCGCCACTGGTCAAGCCCCGTGCGATTTGCTAGCCGCCGGCCATAAATGGCAAATGGCACATCGGGGGACAGCTCAGCGTGACGCAGCACAAATCCTATATCGTCGGCAACTGGAAGATGAACGGCACGCAGGCCGATATCGCGATTTTGAAGGCGATTGCCGACGCGGCTGGCAGCGATAGCGCGGTCGATGTCGGCATCTGCCCGCCTTCAACGCTGATCGCGGCGTTTGCGCAAGCTGCTGGTGGCATCGGCATCGGCGCGCAGGATTGCCACGCCAAGGCGTCGGGGGCGCACACCGGGTGCCTGTCGGCAACGATGATCAAGGAGGCGGGCGCGAGCTTTTCGATCGTCGGCCATTCCGAGCGCCGCGCCGACCAGGGCGAGAGCGATGCCGATGTCGCTGCCAAGGCGGGCGCCCTGCATGAGGCGGGCATGGGGGCGATCCTGTGTGTCGGCGAGACGCTGGAGGAACGCGATTCCGGCAATGCGATCGCCATCGTCACCGGCCAGCTGGCGGCATCCTTGCCTGCATCGACCTCGGGCGATTGGCTTTCGGTCGCCTATGAGCCGGTCTGGGCGATCGGCACGGGCCGGGTCCCGGTGGCGGACGATATCGCCGCGATGCACGCCGCGCTGCGTGCGACGTTGACCGACAGGCTGGGCGCTGCGGGCGCAGGCGTCCGCATCCTGTATGGCGGATCGGTCAACCCTGGCAATGCAGTAGAAATTCTGGCGATCCCCGATGTCGGCGGTGCGCTGGTCGGCGGGGCCAGCCTCAAGGCGGAGACCTTCCTGCCGATCATCCAGGCTGCCCCGCGCTGATGGGATGCGTCGCGCTGGTCGTGCCGGCGCTCCGCAACAGCCTTGGCCAGCGCTGGTTGCGCTGGCGAGGTCTAGTCGCTATGTGCGCGCCAATAGTTTTCCTTTTATCTGGGTCTAACCGTTCATGTCGTCGATTTTCCTGTTCATCACCATCGTGCAGACGCTCATTGCGGCCGCGATGGTGGGTGTCATCCTGATGCAGCGTTCCGAAGGCGGCGCGCTGGGCGTGGGCGGAAGTCCCAACGGCCTGATGTCTGCGCGCGGCGCGGGCGATCTGCTTACCCGGATGACCGCGATCCTTGCGACCTTGTTCGTGGTGCTCAGCATCGTGCTCGCGGTGATGGCGGCCAACATGCACTCGACCGGCGATATCGACACTTCGCTGCAGCGCGGCGCAGCGGCACCTTTGGCCGATCCGCTGGCAGCGCCCGGCCCGGTCACCCCCGGCCAGGCAGCCCCCGGAATGCCGGCCAGCAGCGACCCGCTGTCGGCCGCAGGCGCGCAGAATTCCGCGCCCGCCGAGGCCGCTCCTGCAGCCCCTGCGCCGGCCCAGACCGCTCCTGCCCCTGCAGGCGAGGCCCCCGCCAACTGATCTGCTCGCCGCATATCGGCGGCATGTGCACAGTTTTTTGTTTTTCATGCGGATTCGCGCGCTTGTCAGCCTTGCGCGTGAACGGCTAACGGGTTGCTCCCATGGCGCGTTTCATTTTCATCACCGGCGGCGTGGTTTCATCGCTTGGCAAGGGCCTCATGGCCGCCAGCCTTGGCGCTCTCCTCCAGGCACGCGGATACCGCGTGCGCATCCGCAAGTTCGATCCGTATCTCAACGTCGATCCGGGCACGATGTCGCCGTATCAGCACGGCGAGGTTTACGTCACCGATGACGGCGCGGAGACTGATCTCGACCTTGGCCATTACGAGCGCTTCACCGGCGTTTCGGCGCGCCAGTCGGACAACGTCACCTCGGGACGGATCTACCAGACGATCATCCAGCGCGAGCGCCGCGGCGACTATCTGGGTGCCACCGTGCAGGTCATCCCGCACGTCACCGATGCGATCAAGGAGTTCGCGCAGGCCGAAACCGAGGATCTCGATTTCGTATTGTGCGAGATCGGCGGCACCGTCGGCGATATCGAAAGCCTGCCCTTCATCGAGGCGATCCGCCAGCTGCGCAACGACATTGGCCGCGAGAACAGCATCTTCGTTCACGTGACGCTGGTGCCGTATATCGCGGCTGCGGGCGAGTTGAAGACCAAGCCGACCCAGCACAGCGTGCGCGAACTGACCTCGCTGGGCATCCAGCCCGATATCCTGCTGTGCCGCTGCGAAAAGCCGCTACCCGATTCGGACCGCGCCAAGATCGCCTTGTTCTGCAACGTCCGCAAGGAAGCGGTGATCCCCGCGCTGGACGCCAAGAGCATCTATGCGGTGCCCACCCAGTATCACGCCGAGGGCCTCGACGACGAGGTGCTACGTGCATTCGGCATCCATGACGCACCCGAGCCCGATCTGTCGCGCTGGACCGACATCATGGAACGCCACGAGCATCCCGAAGGCGAGGTGACGATCGGCGTGGTCGGCAAATATGTCGGCCTGCAGGATGCGTACAAGTCGCTGCACGAGGCGCTGGTCCATGGCGGCCTTGCCAACCGGGTGAAGGTCCACGTCAAATGGCTCGATGCCGAGCTGTTCGAAAAGCTGCCCGATGACGAACTCGCAGCCGTCCTCGAGCCGATGCACGGCATCCTGGTGCCCGGCGGCTTTGGCGAGCGCGGCAGCGAAGGAAAGATATCCTCGGTCCGCTTTGCGCGCGAACGTGACGTGCCGTTCTTCGGCATTTGCCTGGGCATGCAGATGGCGTGCATCGAGGCGGCGCGCAACACGTCGGGAATTGCCGCTGCATCCACCACCGAGTTCGGCTCGACCGACGAACCGATTGTCGGCCTGATCACCGAATGGATGGGCGAATCGGGTCTGCAGAAGCGCAGTGCCGAGGGTGACCTTGGCGGCACGATGCGGCTGGGCGCGTTTCCGGCCAGGCTTTCGGGCAATAGCCGGGTGCGGGGCATCTATGGCAGCGACATGATCAGCGAGCGCCACCGGCACCGCTACGAGGTCAACACCGCCTATCATGACCGTCTCGAAAAGGGTGGTCTGGTGTTTTCGGGCATGTCGCCCGATGGCGTGCTGCCCGAGATCGTCGAGCGGCCCGACCACAGCTGGTTCGTAGGGGTGCAGTATCACCCCGAGCTCAAGAGCAAGCCGTTCGATCCGCACCCGCTGTTCGCCAGCTTCATCGAAGCGGCCGTGGCGCAAAGTCGCCTCGTCTGAACTCCGGGCCGCGCGCGGCGGCGCTTCCGGCTCGTCTCGACCATCGTCAATGTGCTTGGCATCGTGAATGGGCTCGGGGCGCGGTCCACCCCGTGCCGACGGCGTTTTGCCCCAATTTACCACACCGCTAAATCTAGTTTTTACTCTATTTGACAGTGTTGTGCGTTAGCGCACAGCGGCGTAATGCGATTCGTGGGAAACGAAATCTGTCAGCGGCGAAGGGCTGGTTGAAGCAAAGTTGCTCGACGGTTCTGATCGCGGACAGAAAGGAAGGGGTATAGCCAAACATGCACGCCAACGAGCTTGCCGAACTGCTGGCCAGCCACAGCCTGTTTGCCGATTGCGAAACCGACGAGCTTTCCGACATCATCCTGCGTGGCCACTTCGTGCGCTATCGCAAAGGCCAGGAGATCATGGGCCAGGGGGATGATGGCGACAATTTGCTGATCATCCTGACCGGATTTGCCCGGGTCAGCATGGTCGCAAGCAACGGCCACGAGATTGTGCTGGATTATGCAGAACCGGGCTATGTGATCGGCGAGATCGCATTTCTGGATGGTGGGCCGAGAACCGCGTCGATCGAGGCGCTGACCGAACTGACCGCCTTGTCGCTCTCGCGCCCGGCCTTCGAGGAAATCGCCGAGCGCCATGTCGCGATGCCGCGGCGGATGCTGCGGGTGATGGCCAAGCGGTTGCGACAGGCGAACGACGTGATCGAGGCGGACCGGGCGTTCACCTCCGGACCCAGGCTGGCGCGCTATCTGCTGCGACTGATGGTATCGGGAGCCAATGAGGGCAAACTCAAGCTGGACCTGAGCCAGAGCGAATTGGGGACGTTCGCGGGTTTGTCACGAGAACAGATTAATCGTCAGCTGTCCGCCTGGTCCGACGCCGGGTTGATTGAGCTGGAGCAGGGCAGGGTGAAGATCGTGGATCGCGAGACGTTGCTGGAGATATCCGAAGCCGCGTGACCGTCCTGCCTGCAGAGAGTTTTTGAGTTTTCCGGGGTTGGGCAAGGTCCATGCGACCCGGCCGAACCCGGCCCCGGAGAAAACCCCGCGTCCCAGTGGCGCGGGGTGACCAGATACCGATTTTTTCCGGGGATGGGTGCGGTAAATGCGACCCGGCCAATCCCGCCTCCGGGAAAAACAGCGTCCTGAGCGGGCGCGGAGGGCGGGCCCGAAAGGGCTCGCCCTCTTCTGTTTGGGGGGGATTCCCTCTCCCCTATCGCGTGCGGGAAGGGAGAAAGGTCGCTCCATGCAAAAAGGGTGGGCCGTTGCCGACCCACCCCGTTGCAGTCTACCCTTTTAAGCGGAAACGCTGCGGCGTCACGCCGCCTTGCTGTCTCCGTCTTCCTGGCTGGCGCCCTCAACCACGGACAGCTTGGGCGTTCCGCTGCTGATCGTGATCTTCTTGGGCTTCATCGCCTCGGGCACTTCGCGGACCAGATCGATGGTCAGCAGGCCGTCTTCGAGACCCGCATCGCTGACCCGGACAAAATCGGCCAGCTCAAAACGGC
This sequence comes from Blastomonas fulva, assembly GCF_003431825.1. Taxonomy (GTDB): domain Bacteria; phylum Pseudomonadota; class Alphaproteobacteria; order Sphingomonadales; family Sphingomonadaceae; genus Blastomonas; species Blastomonas fulva. The sequence goes on from NZ_CP020083.1 coordinate 2,573,344, forward strand.
GTTCGAAGTTGCGGTTGGCGATGCCCATGTGGAGGAAGTTGCCGCGCGATTCGGTCTCCGCAGCCTTGCGACCCGATACCACCAGCAGGTTCTGCTGCGCGGTGATGTCGATCTCGTCAGCCTTGAATCCGGCGACCGCAATGGTGACGCGATAGGCGTCGTCGCTGTTGCGCTCGATGTTGAACGGCGGGTAGTTATCGCCCTGCGCGGCCCGCGCCTGATTTTCCAGCAAGTCGAACAGCCGGTCGAAGCCAACGGTCGTGCGGCGATAAGGGGTAAAGTCGAAACGGTTCATCTTCAAAATCCTTTATAAGCGATTTCATAGTTTTGAAGCCCATGTCTGTGGCGCCTCGGTAACAGTGAGCCACCCTGTCGGCGTGGCTCACATCGCAAATTTAGGATATCGCGAGGCGGTTTCAAGATGGATTTTTTGTCGGTCGATCCGCCGACAGGGCAGGCGCGGCACGCGGGCTGCAGACGAAAAAAGAGCGTCCGGCCCCCAAGACCCGGACGCTCTTTATCAGATCCATTGTGTCGCGCGCAGATGGCGGTTTCGCCATGATCGCAACGTTTGGACCCTGGTAACCGCCGCTTTCCCCAAAACGACGGAAACTATCCCCGAACCCATGGCCGTAGCCGCTTGATCCGCGTTGTCATGATTCCGTAATGCGGCGGCCGACGCTAGGGTTATTCGCGGCTTGCCTCCATTTTTGGTCCATTCTGTGTTCATTGTGCAACAGGCATGCGGATCATCCGGCATTGTCAGTTCCCAATGGGCTGGCTAGAGCCATAGCCCTGTCGCAACGGCATCCGACCCGGTCATGCCAGCCATCCGAAAGGTCCGGTTCACGTCTATGCTGTCCACATTCGAATGGACGATCGCCAAACGCTATCTGCTGCCAGGGCGCGGAGAAGCGTTCATTTTCCTGGTTGCCGGGATCAGCCTTATCGCCGTCATGCTGGGCGTCGCGGCGCTTATCATCGTGATGAGCGTGATGAACGGCTTTCGCGCCGAACTGCTCGACAAGATCGTGGGGCTCAACGGCCATGCGGTGGTGCAGGGCTATGGCGGACGGCTAAAGAACTGGCAGGAGATCCTCGCCGAAACCCGCAAGATGGATGGCGTCGTGGCGGCATCGCCGCTGATCGAGCAGCCGCTGCTGGTCAACTACGAAGGCCGGGTCGAGGCGATCCTGGTGCGCGGCACCGATGCGCCGGACATCGCCGCGCTCAAGGACAAGACCATATTGGGCTCGGTGAGCGCGCTCAAGGCGGGCGCATCGAAGGTCGCGATCGGATCGCGGCTGGCGCAGAACCTGGGCGTCCGCATTGGCGACAGCATCACCATCATCAACCCGGCGGGCCGCTCGACACCGTTTGGCACGGTCCCGCGCGAAATTCTCTACGAGGTCGCCGCGATCGTCGAGATCGGCGTGTATGATTACGACAAGGCGTTCGTGATCATGCCGATGCGCGATGCGCAGCTGCTGCTGCTGCTGGGCGATCAGGTGGGGATGATCGAGGTCACTACCCGCGATGCCGACGAGGTCAGTCAGATTCTCGCTCCTCTGGCGGAGCGTTTGCGCGGACAGGCGATCATCTCCGACTGGCGCACGATCAATGCCTCCTTGTTCGAGGCGCTCGCGGTCGAGCGGGTGGCGATGTTCATCGTGCTGTCGATCATCATCCTGGTGGCCGTGTTCAACATATTGTCGTCGCTGATCATGCTGGTTCGCGCCAAGACCCGCGACATCGCGATCCTGCGCACCATGGGGGCGAGCCGAAAGTCGCTGCTCAAGATATTCATCACCGTCGGGCTGATCATCGGATCGCTGGGCACGCTTGCCGGATTGGGGCTGGGCTTTGTCTTCCTCTATTTCCGCCAGAGCATCGTGATGTTCGTGCAGCTTGTCACCGGGCAGGAGCTGTGGGACCCGTCGATCCGCTTCCTCACCGAGCTGCCCAGCCGCACCGATCCGATGGAGGTGCTGGGCATCACCGCGATGGCGATGATCTTCAGCTTCCTCGCCACGCTCTACCCGGCGCTCAAGGCTTCGGGAACTGATCCTGTGCAGGTGTTGCGTTATGAGTGATGCGGTCATCCATCTCACCGACGTCCGCCGCAGCTTTGCGCAAGGCGGGGTCACCATCGACGTGCTCAAGGGCATCGACCTGGCGGTGCAGCCGGGCGAGATCGTCGGGTTGCTGGGGCCTTCGGGCTCGGGCAAGTCCACTATGCTGCAGGCGGTCGGTCTGCTCGAAGGGGGCTTTACCGGTTCGATCCGCATCGCGGGCGAAGAGGCTGCCAACCTGTCGAGCAACGGTCGCACGCTGCTTCGCAAGACCGCGTTGGGGTTCATCTACCAGTTCCACCATCTGCTGCCCGATTTCACCGCGCGCGAGAACGTCGTGCTGCCGCAGCTGATCATGGGCAAGACCCGCGACGAGGCTGCAGAACGTGCCGACCAGCTGCTCTCGCGGCTGGGTCTGGGGCAACGGCTGGACCATCGCCCCAGCCAGCTTTCGGGCGGCGAACAGCAACGGGTTGCCGTCGCCCGGGCACTGGCCAACCGCCCGAAGGTGGTTCTGGCCGACGAACCGACCGGAAATCTGGACGAGGCGACCGCCGACATAGTGTTCGCGGAGTTCCTCCATCTTGTAAGGGAAGAAGGCAGCGCGGCTTTGGTGGCCACCCATAACGAAAGACTGGCCACGCGCATGGACCGGGTTGTCCGCCTGCACGATGGAAGGATCGCATGACCGTTTTTGAATACAATATGCCGCTGCCCGATGGCAGCACCAGGCCGCTGTCCGACTATGCCGGCAAGGTGCTACTGATCGTCAACACTGCGTCCAAATGCGGCTTCACGCCGCAATATGAAGGTCTCGAGGCGCTGCACCGCGATCTGGGCGATCGCGGGTTCGAGGTGCTGGGCTATCCGTGCAACCAGTTCGGCGCGCAGGAACCCGGCGACGCCGAAGAGATCAAGAATTTCTGCTCGCTGACCTATGACGTCACCTTCCCGCTGTCGGCCAAGATCGCCGTGAACGGAGAAGAGGCCGATCCGTTGTGGAAGTATCTCAAGAGCCAGCAGGCAGGCCTCATGGGCAGCCGGGCGATCAAGTGGAACTTCACCAAGTTCCTGATCGACCGCAAGGGCAACGTCGTCGCGCGTTATGGCTCGATGATCAAGCCCGAGCAGCTGAAGGCGGATATCGAGAAGCTTCTGTAACCGGAAACGCTTCAAAGGCGAATTTCCTGCTATGCTTTTTCGTCATTCCCGCGAAAACGGGAATCCCGCTATTGTGGGACCGGTCCGCTGAAGCGGGACCCCCGCGTGCGCGGGGGTGACGAGCTAGTGACGAGGGAAGTAACGAGATGATCGAAGCCATCAGCACCTGGGCGAACGAACTGGGGGCGCAATATGGCGTCAATCCGTGGATCTTCGCGTCGATCTATGTCGGCGCGATTCCGCTGTTCCTCGCCAGCATCGCCTGGCTGGTGCGCAATGCGCGCGCGGGCAAGCCGACGCTGCTGCCGGTGATGTGCGCCGGCGCGTGCTTCGTCTCGGCCTATGTCTATCTGGCGATCGTCGGCAAGGATATCCCGCTGTGGGTATGGTTCTTCCTCGGCGCGTTGATCCTTTACGGCATCTGGTCCACCGTCCGCGACGTGCGGCGCAAGATTGCCGCGCAGGATTTATCCACCGGCGAGTGAGGGGCACCCGTTCCCGAATCACGGGCCTGAAGGTAGCGTCCAACCATGGCTTATGAACCCTTCGTCCCGCTTCGCGTCTTCTCGGCATACACCATGCTTGAAGGCGCGATCGAGCCCAAGGCGATCGCCAAGACCGCACATGCGCGCGGCTTTCCCGCGATCGCTCTGGCCGACCGCAACGGGTTGTATGCGGGCATGCCGTTTGCCGATGGCTGCATGGAAAGCGGCATCCAGCCGATCATCGGAACGTTGCTGTGCGTGGCGAGGCCCGATGTTGCAGGCTCTGCGCCGGTGCTCGACTGGCTGGCGCTCTATGCGCAGAACGCCGCTGGATACGACAATCTGTGCGATCTGGTGTCGCACGCGCATCTCGACCGCCCGCTCGAGCTTCCCGCGCACGTTCCGTTCGAACGGCTCGAAGGCCGCACTGATGGCGTGATCGCGCTGACCGGCGCGGGCGAGGGCGCGCTGGTGCGGCTGCTCGCCGCTGGGCAGACCGATGCCGCCAAGGCCTATTGCGACCGCTTGCAGACGCTTTTTGGCGACCGGCTGTATGTCGAATTGTGCCGCCGCGGCGAGGAGATCGAGACGCTGGCAGAAACCGCATTGCTTGACCTTGCTTACGCGCGCGGCCTGCCGCTCGTCGCCACCAACCCCGCCTGCTATTCGGACCCCGGCTTCCACGCCGCGCATGATGCGATGCTGTGCATTGCGCGTGGCGAATATGTCGGCGCGGCCAACCGTGAACGCAGCTCGCCCGAGGCGTGGATCAAGTCCGCGCCGATGATGCGCGAGCTGTTCAGCGATCTGCCCGAGGCTTTGGTCAACACTTTGGTCGTCGCGCAGCGCTGCGCCTTTGCGCCGCCCAAGCGCAAGCCGATCCTGCCCAGCCTTGCAGGTGATCTCGAGGGCGAGGCGGCGCAGCTGCGAGCGGATGCGTTCGCCGGGCTGGAGATGCGGCTATCGACCTATACCGACCAGAGCGAGGAAGAGCGCAAGGCGTATTTCGAACGGCTGGAGTTCGAGGTCAACGTCATCGTCGGCATGGGTTTCCCGGGCTACTTCCTAATCGTTGCCGACTTCATCAAATGGGCCAAGGATCACAACATCCCGGTGGGTCCGGGACGTGGATCGGGCGCGGGCTCGGTCGTCGCCTGGGCGCTGACCATCACCGATCTTGACCCGATCCGGCTGGGGCTGCTGTTCGAGCGTTTTTTGAACCCCGAACGCGTTTCCATGCCCGACTTCGATATCGACTTCTGCGAAACCCGTCGTGGCGAGGTGATCCGCTATGTCCAGGCCAAATACGGCCGCGACCACGTGGCGCAGATCATCACCTTCGGAAAATTGAAGGCGCGCGCGGTGCTGCGCGACACGGGGCGTGTGCTGCAGATGGGCTATGGCCGCATCGACGGGCTGTGCAAATTGGTACCCAACCACCCGACCGATCCGTGGAAGCTGGATCGCGCGCTGGCAGGCGTCGAGGAGCTGCGCCATCAGTATCGCGACGATGCCGAGGTCAAACGGCTGTTCGACCTTGCGATGCAGCTCGAGGGCCTGCCACGGCACAGCTCTACCCACGCCGCCGGCGTCGTCATCGGCGACCGTCCGCTGGCGCAACTGGTGCCGCTGTATCGCGACCCGCGTTCGGACATGCCGGTCACCCAGTTCGACATGAAGTATGTCGAGACCGCTGGCCTTGTGAAGTTCGACTTCCTGGGCCTCAAGACGCTGTCGGTGCTGCACAAGGCGACCGAGATGCTGGAAAAGCGCGGCATCAAGGTCGATCTGAGCACGCTGCCCTGGGACGATGCAGGGGTGTACGAGCTGCTCAAGCGCGGCGATACCGTCGGCGTGTTCCAGCTGGAATCCGAAGGCATGCGCCGCACGCTGGCGCAGGTGAAGCCGACCGCGTTCGGTGACATCATCGCGCTGGTCTCGCTCTATCGCCCGGGTCCGATGGACAATATCCCCAGCTTCGGTGCGCGCAAGAACGGGCGCGAGACGATCACGTATCCGCACCCCTTGCTTGAGGATATCCTCAAGGAAACCTACGGCATCATCGTCTATCAGGAACAGGTGATGCAGGCAGCCCAGGTGCTCGCGGGCTATTCGCTCGGCGATGCCGACCTTTTGCGCCGCGCGATGGGCAAGAAGATCAAGGCGGAGATGGACCAGCAGCGTGGCCGGTTTGTCGAGGGCGCGGGCCGCAACAATATCGACACCAAGAAGGCCAACGAGCTGTTCGACTTGATCGACAAGTTCGCAGGCTATGGCTTCAACAAGAGCCATGCGGCGGCCTATGCACTGCTGGCTTACCAAACCGCGTGGCTCAAGGCGCATTACCCGCACGAGTTCTTCGCGGCATCGATGTGTTTCGACATGCACCAGAGCGAAAAGCTCAACATCTTCGTCGATGACATGCGGCGGATGGGCGTTGCCTGCCTGCCGCCGTGCATCAACGCCAGCGAGGCCGAGTTCTCGGTCGAGGAAACGCCCGAGGGCCTGGCGGTGCGCTATGCGCTTGCGGGTCTCAAGAACGTCGGCGAAAAGGCGATGGAGGGCGTGGTCGCGACGCGCATCGCGAGCGGTCCGTTCGCGTCGCTGGGCGACTTTGCCGACCGGGTCGATCCGGGCCAGCTCAACAAGCGCCAGATCGAAAGCCTGGCCGCAGCAGGCGCCTTTGACGGTTTCGAGATCGAACGCGCTTCGGTGCATGGCGGCGCAGACATGGTGCTGGCGGTTGCAGCGGACGCGCATCGCCAGCGCACCAGCGGGCAGGGCGGTCTGTTCGGCGATGTCCAGCAGCCCGGCCAGTCGCTGCGGTTGCCCGCATCCAAACCTTGGGCGATGGGCGAGCGGATGACCGCGGAGCGCGACGCGTTCGGCTTCTTCTTCTCCGCGCACCCGGTGACAGAGTTTGCTGCAACCGCGCGATCGCAGGGCGCACGGCCCTATCAGCAGGTCGTCGAGACGATGGATGTCCGCGTCGGCGAGCGCAAGACCGCCAAGGTCGCCGCGCTGGTGGAAGGCTGCAACCGGCGCCAGAGCAAGCGTGGCAACGCCTTTGTCATGGTCGACCTGTCGGACGAAAGCGGGCAGTTTTCGGCAAGCTCTTTCGATGACGACATCGTCGCAGCCATGCCCGAATGGGCGAGCCAGTCCGCCTGTCTGCTGATCGAGCTCGAGTTCGACCGGTCGAGCGAGGACCAGGCGCCGCGCGCCACCATCCGCCGCGCACGTCCGCTCGACGAGATCAAGGTGACCTTCCGCCACCGCGCGAGCATCGACGTGCTGCGACCCGAGGCGCTGGGGCAGCTCTCGCAACTGGTGGGCGAACCCGGCGGCGGCCAGGACGAACTCCACGCTCGGCTGATCATGGGGCAGGGGCGGGTGATGCCGGTCAAGCTCGGCAATCGCTTCCGGCTGGATGCCGAGACGATCGAGGCGCTGCGCGCGCTCGATGGGATTGCGGTGCGCAATGTCGAATCCTTTGCCACCCAGCGCCCCGACCTGCGCCTCGTGAGTTGACTTGGGCTCCGCTTCGGGCTTTCTGATCGCCATACAATTGCGCCCCGCAAGGGGGCCATGGGTCAGGAGAGTCGGATGATTGTTGGCGGAATGCAGGATTATGAGCTGCGCGTGATGCGGCTGCTCGACCATGCCGAGCGCGAAAGCGGCAAGCGCGAAATTGTCAGCCATTGGGCCGATGGCAAGCAGACCCGTACCCACTGGGCAGGCATCGCCCACGATGCGCGCCGGCTGGCGAGCGCGCTGGTCGCGCTGGGCCTGCAGCCCGGCGACCGCGTCGCCACGCTGGCGATGAACCACAGTCGCCATCTGGTCGCCTGGTATGGCGCGATCGGGATGGGCGGGGTGATCCACACCATCAACCCGCGGCTGTTCGAGGAGCAGCTCGAGTACATCGCCAACCACGCCGAGGACAAGGTGCTGTGCTATGACGCGGCGTTCCAGCCGATCGTCGACAAGATGAAGGACCGCTGGACCACGATCGAGCATTATGTCTGCTTTGACCCGCCCGCTGGATCCTCCGCTCAAGGCTTCGAGGCGCTGCTCGACACCGGCGATGCGGACTATCGCTGGCATGAAGGCTCGGAGCGCGAGCCGTGCATGCTGTGCTATACCTCGGGAACCACGGGCAACCCCAAGGGCGTGCTGTACGAGCACCGCTCGACGGTGATCCACGCGCTCGCCGAAATGCAGCCGGCGGTATTCTCGCTCTCGCCGCAGTCGGTGGCGCTGCCGGTGGTGCCGATGTTCCACGCCGCTGCATGGGGCCTGCCGTTTGCGGGCGCGGCTGCGGGGATCAAGTTCGTGTTCTCTGCGGTCAACGATCCTGCGATCCTGTGCGACCTGATGAACTCCGAGAAGGTCACCCATTCCGCAGGCGTGCCGACTGTATGGCTGGCGATGTTCCAGCATATCGACAGCACCGGCAAGAAGCCCGAATATCTGCAGGTCGTCACCATCGGCGGCTCGGCCGCACCGCGCGCGATGTGCGAGCGGATCATGAAGATGGGCGCGCGGATGAACCACGCCTGGGGAATGACGGAAACCTCGCCGATCGGCACCATGGGTGCGCCTTCGCCCGACTGGGAAGATCTCGATTTCGAGGCACAGCTCGACCTCGTCACCAAGCAGGGCCGGGTGCCCTTTGGCGTCGAGCTGCGCGTGGTGGACGAGGACGGCAATATCTTGCCCCGCGATGGCAAGTCCAGCGGCCGGCTGCAGATCAAGGGTCCGTGGATCATCAAGCGCTATTTCAAGGCGGAGAGCGACGCGCTGACCGAGGACGGCTGGTTCGACACCGGCGACGTCTCGGTCATTCACCCCGATGGCGTCATGCAGATCACCGACCGCGCCAAGGACGTGATCAAGTCGGGCGGCGAATGGATCAGCTCGGTAGATCTGGAAAACGCGGCCGTGGGCATGCCGGATGTTGCCGAGGCCGCCGCGATCGGCATGCCGCACCCCAAATGGGACGAGCGTCCGCTGCTGCTGGTCGTCCCCAAGCCCGGAACCAGCCCCAGCAAGCAGGCGATCCAGGACCATCTGGCGCAGCACGTCGCCAAATGGTGGCTGCCCGACGATATCGTCTTCGTCGAAGAACTGCCGCACAGCGCCACCGGCAAACTGCTCAAGACCGCGCTGCGCGACCAGTTCAAGGACTATGTGCTGCCCACGGTGTGAGGGCGGCGCGATCGGCCGCTATCCGGGCGATGCCGCCGACCCTGCCAGCAGTCCGCCATCGATGTTGAACTCGCTGCCGGTGACATAAGCGCAGTCATCGGCGGCCAGCATCGCGGCGATCGCGGCGACCTCCTCCACGGTGCCGAAACGCTTCAACGGCGTATCGGCAACCATTGCGGCCATTCGCTCGGCGCGGTCGGGGCCGTCGCCCAGCATCGTCTCCCACATCGGGGTGAGGATGGCTGCCGGATGGATCGAGTTGCAGCGGATCTGCCAGCCCTGCTGCGCACAATACAGCGCGACGCTCTTGCTGTGGTTGCGGATCGCGGCCTTGGACGAGGCATAAGCCGCCGCGAGCGGAATGCCCACCAGACCCGAGCGCGACGAGATGTTGATGATCGATCCCGTGCCCTTGCCCTTCATCGCGCCGATCGCATAGCGGCACCCCAGGAACGTGCCGTCGAGGTTGACGCGGTGCACCGCGCGCCAGTCTTCAAGAGTGGCATGTTCGGGATCGTGCGGCACCGGCCCATGCTCGAAGCCTGTAATCCCGGCGTTGTTGACCACGACATCCGCCGCCGGGACCTCTTTCTGAAGCGCGGCCCAGTCGGCTTCGCTGGCGACGTCGAGCCTGATGAACCTAGCGCCGATGTCAGAGGCGAGCGCAGCCCCGGCCTGCTCATCGATGTCGGTGACGACGACCGAGGCGCCTTCCTGCTGAAATCTCCGTGCGATAGCCGCACCAATGCCCCGTGCCGCGCCGGTGATGACGCACAATTTACCTGTCAGTTTTTGCATGTATGTTTCCGATATGATCGTGGAAGTGATGGGCCAGTATTTGTGCCTGAGCCACCACGCAGTGGTCATGCCGCCTCAGCGGTGATGCTGGATCATGTCGATAACTCCTTGTGGTACTGTTTTAGCACCAGCGCTGCGATGCTGCAAACCGCTTAGCGCCTGGCCGATTTGTCCAGCACGCCCGCAAGCGAGGTCGTCGCGCTGCCCCGGCGCGCAGGCTTGGGCTGGTCTGGCGAGGGGGCCCAGCCGCTCAGATACACGATCTCGAACCGCTCCGGCGTCTTGCCGTCGGGCTCTGCCGCCTCGGCGAAGGCCTGCAGCGCGGCGATCAGGCCCGTCCTGCTGACCGGCGGCGCGCCAGTCGCCAGCACATTGGTCCAGCCATGACACCGCAGGTCGCGCACCAAAGCGGGCAGCGCGGAGTAGCGCACGATCAGCGTGTCGCTGTCCGCCACTGGCATCGCAAAGCGCGCGCGCTGGAGCAGATCGCCCGCCGCGCGGACATCGATCTGCGGATGGATATGCGCCGCGACCCCGCGCCCGGTCGCCTCATCTGCCGCAAGCATCGCCGCCTTGAGTCGCGGCAGCGAGCCTGCGCCGATCAGCGCGGCCATCATCAACCCGTCGGGGCGCAGGCTTCGGTTGATCTGGATCAGTGCGCCGGGAAGGTCGTTGACGCTGTCGAGCGTGCCGATCGCGATCACCAGATCGAACGACGCGGGCTCAAAGGGCAGGGCATCTTCGTCGCACATCACATGCGGGCCGATCGGTCCGGCAAGCGTCACCTTCACCCCGCGCGCGTCGAGCGCCGCCAGCAGCATCGCGGGCGCGTGGCCGATCACCAGTGCATCGGCAAAGGTGCGGTTGACCCAGCCCAGCCGCTCGACGATCTCGTCGGCCATATGCTCGGCGAGGAACGCGCCGCCATGACGCGCCGCCAGTTGCAACCCACGCGCCATCGCCAGCCGCCGTCGGGGGTAGGAAAACAGGATGCGGGGGGCTGTATCGTCGCTCATCGCGGCCTTGTGCCGGGGCATGGCCTGCGCGACAAGGGGGGATGAGCCTTGCCGTCTCTGTCCTCAAACCTCTGGTCGATCTGGTGCTGCCGCCGCGCTGCCCCGGCTGCGGGGTGCTGGTGGAGGACGACCTGCAGTTTTGCGGCGATTGCTGGAACGCGTTGCGCTTCATCAGCGCGCCTGCCTGCACCTCGTGCGGCAAGCCCTTTGCGCAAGGCCGCGACGATGATCTGGTGTGCGCCGAATGTCTTGCGCACCCGCCGCTGCATGATGGCATCAAGGCGGCGGTGCTGTACGACGATCTGTCGCGCTCGATCGTGCTGCGGCTCAAACATGGCGGCAAGATCGGGCTGGCCCGGCTGGTGGCAAAGCATCTGGAGCGGCATCTGCCTGCCGATGGCAGCGATGTGGTGCTGGTGCCCGTACCGCTGCACCGCTGGCGGCTGTGGCGGCGTGGCTTCAACCAGTCGATCCTGATCGCGCGTGCGCTGGCGGCCAAGCGCAGCCTGAAGATCGAAACCGACGTGCTCCGCCGCACCCGCGCCACTCCGCCGCTCAAGGGCATGACCCGGCAGCAGCGCGCGGTGGCAGTTCGCGGGGTGTTCGACATCCCCGCCGGCCGGCGTGACCGCATCGCAGGCAGGCACGTGCTGCTGATCGACGATGTCTACACCACCGGCGCCACCGCCAATGCCTGTGTTCGCCTGCTCAAAAAGGCAGGTGCGGCGCGCGTGACAATCTTCTGCTGGGCCCGCGTGCTGCGCGAGGGCGACGAAGCGGATACGCCGTGACGGCAGCGACGCTTGCGCGCCACAACTGTTGCATTTGTGCGAAATTGCCCCAAATATGGAGCCAAGGATGGAAACATGGCCAAGATCGAAATCTACACCAAGTTCACCTGCCCCTATTGCTACCGGGCCAAATCGCTGCTGGGCGCCAAGGGCGTCGAGTTCGAGGAAGTCGAGATCTCGATGGGCGGCGAACCGCGGGCGGAAATGATCCGCCGGGCAGGCGGCCGGATGACCGTCCCGCAGATCTTCATTGATGGCAACCATATCGGCGGGTCCGACGATCTTGCCGCGCTCGACCGTGCCGGAAAGCTCGATCCGCTGCTGGGCCTTTGACGCGCACATGAAAATCGCGGTTCTCCAGATGAACGCGGGCTTCGATCCGCTCGACAATGTTGCCGTGCTTACCGAGGCTGTGGCGCAGGCAAAGGCGGGCGGTGCCAAAATCCTGTTCACGCCCGAAATGTCGAACATGCTCGATCGCAACCGCGCCCGCGCAGCGGACAATATCCGGCCCGAGGAGGAGGATTACGTGCTTGGCATGGTCCGCGCCGCCGCTGCCATCGCCGGGATCTGGGTGCATCTGGGTTCGCTTGCGGTGAGGGGTGAAGCCGACGCCGACAAGTGGCGCAATCGTGCCTTCGTTATCGCGCCGAATGGCAACATCGCCGCGCGCTACGACAAGATCCATCTGTTCGATGTCGATCTGGCCTCGGGCGAGAGCTGGCGCGAATCCTCGGTCTATGCAGGCGGCGAGCGGGCGGTTGCGGTGCAATTGCCAGAGGCGGTGCTGGGCCTGTCGATCTGCTATGACATCCGCTTTCCCGCGGTCTATGCGGCGCTCAGCCGGGCAGGGGCAGACATTGTCGCGGTGCCCGCCGCATTCACCGTACCCACGGGAGAAGCGCACTGGCATGTACTGCTGCGAGCACGGGCGATTGAAAGCGCCTGCTTTGTGGTCGCAGCGGCGCAGACGGGCACCCATGGCGATGGGCGCAGCACGTACGGCCACAGCCTGGTGGTCGATCCCTGGGGCGATGTCCTGCTCGACATGGGCGAGGCGCCGGGCCTGGCGTTCGTCGACCTCCCGCTCGAGCGGATCGCCGAGGTGCGTGGCCGGGTGCCCGTGATTGCCAACCGCCGGCCTGTGGGGGAGGCGATCGTCGCATGATCGTCTTCGACTTGAAATGCACCAACGACCATGTGTTCGAGGTCTGGTTCGCCTCGAGCCAGGCCTATGAGGACCAGCGAACGCGCGGGCTCGTCGCCTGCGCCTTTTGCGGATCGACCGATGTCGCCAAGGCGGTGATGGCGCCGCGGCTCAACGCCAAGGGCAACCAGCAACTGGTCTCTGCGCCCGCCAGGGTCGACACCGCAGACGGAGTGCCGTCATCGCCCGCGCCGGTCGCAGTCAGCAATGCTGCCCCGCCGGTGGATGCGGCCAAGATGCGTGCGGTGCTGCAGGCGCTCGCCCAGGCACAGGCCCGGGCGCTGAGCCAGTCGACCTGGGTCGGCGGCGATTTTGCCGATCGCGCGCGCGCGATGCATTATGGCGAGGAGGACCACGCCCCAATCCACGGCCAGGCCGCGCCCGAAGAGGCGGCCGCATTGATCGAGGAAGGCGTCGCGGTCGCTCCGCTGCCGTTCCCGGTTGTCCCGCCCGAGGCGCAGAATTGAGGCCGCCGGGTGCACGCCGATCAGCAAACGCAATTGCGCTGACCTGCATCGCTGGCTAAACACCCCATCGGCGCGCCCGTAGCTCAGCAGGATAGAGCATCAGATTCCTAATCTGGGGGCCACAGGTTCGAATCCTGTCGGGCGCACCATTTCGCATCAGCGGCAGTGAACCTTGAGTTTCCGTCCGAGCCGCTTTGTTCTGGGGAAGTCCCGTCAGGCGGGTGGCTGCTCGATCAACGACCGCTCGGCAGAGGTCGCGATTTCCGGCTGGGTACGGCTCCAGAAGGGCTGCATAACCTGCCCGCGGCGCACCGCCCTCATCACCAGAATGGTTCCGGCGGTGGTGCACAACAGGCATGCGATCAGCGAGGCTTCCAGGCCAAAACTTCCACCGGTGAGCAGATCCGGACCGGTCATCACCGTCTTGAACAACCCCGGATCGGCGACGCTGCCTGAGACCACTCCGGAGAAGACGGCAGACTGGGTGTAGTTCCACGAGATATGAAAGCCGATGCCCAGCCACAGCCGCCGCGTCAGCATATAGGCAGCGGCGAGCAGCACCCCGGCCTCGACGCTGATGAAGATCGCGCCGGTGATCGTGGCCGCCGGGTCGGGGCTGGTCCTTGTCTGGCGCCGATCGCGCGCGATGGAAGCGCACGGGCGGCAGGGTCACGCCGCATAGCGCCTTGCCCGTGACAGCCGAGCGGGCGCGCAGCCGCGACGGCTGCAGCACCGGCCTGCGTCTTGCCGCAAGCATGCCTTCAATGCGCTTGTTGTTCCCGTGCATCCTGATAGAGGGGGCGCAAACCGTCACATAAGTGACACAGAACTGACACAAAGGCAGCGGTCCTGGCCGGGCTTGCCTGGCTGGTAACCTTCGAAGGCGCATTTTCATGTCGTTTGTTCCAGGTGGCATTTCCACCAAATTGCTGGCTGCAACCATGCTCGCCACCATGGCTGCGCCCGCTCTGGCACAAGGCGCGCCTGTTCCAGCGGCGGCGGATCAGGCCGGTGTGATCGCCGATCTCCAGCGCCAGATTGACGAATTGAAAGCAATGGTCGCGCAATTGCAGGCGGCGCAGCAGACGGCGGCATCTGCAGCCCCGTCGCAGCCACAGAACCCTGTGGTGCTGGCGCAGCAGGCTTCGCCCGCAAACCCGGCGCCATCCTCGCAAGCCATAGCGGCGGCGGCAGCGCCCCCGGCAGCAGGCACACCTCAAAGCCCGCCGGTACAGACCGCATCGACCTCGCGCGGCGGCAAGCGCTGGTACGAAAAGCTGATGCTGCGCGGCTATACCCAGATGCGGATCAACGAGATCGTCTCCGGCGATGATGTCGCGCCTGCCGGGCTGTCGCGGTTGCGGTCGATCGGCGATAGCGGGATCCGCGACGAGGGCAATTTCAGCCTGCGCCGGGTTCGCCTGATCCTGCAGGGCGATGTGAACGACTATCTGTCGCTCTATCTGCAGCCCGATTTCGCGACCGCCGTATCCAACCAGTCGGTGGGCGAACGGCGCGAGGGCTTTGCGCAGCTGCGCGATGCCTATGCCGATGTCTTCCCCACCGGTGACAAGAGCTTCCGAATCAGGCTGGGCCAGTCGAAGATTCCCTATGGCTGGGAGAACATGCAGTCCTCATCCAACCGGCTGGCGCTCGACCGCACCGATGCTATCAACAGCGCGGCACCCGGCGAGCGCGACCTTGGCGTTGTCGCTTATTATACGCCGCCGCATGTCCAGCGCATCTGGGACAGGCTGACCGAGGACGGGCAGAAGCTGTTCGGCAATTACGGCGCGTTTGGCCTCGGCGCCTTCAACGGCCAGGGGCTCAACCGCACCGAGACCAACGACAATGTCATGATCGTGGCGCTCGCCACATGGCCGTTCGAGCTCGACGGGTTGGGGCTCGATGGACAGGTGCTCGAACTGGGCGGATCGATGATGCGCAACCGCATTGAGATCGAGCAGCGCACAGGCGGGCTCAGCCCGGTGAGTTATGCCGACAACCGCATCGGCGTGCATGCGATCCTGTACCCGCAGCCCTTCGGCCTGCAGGCGGAGTGGAACTGGGGCAGGGGGCCGCAGTTCGATCCCGCCACGCAGCAGATCGAAACCCGTTCGCTGCGCGGCGGCTATGTCCAGGCGATGGGCCGCGTACGCCGCTCGCCGCTCGGCCCGTTCTATCCGTTTGCGCGCTGGCAATATTATCGCGGCGGTTTCAAGGGCGCAATCAACTCGCCGCGGCTGGAAACCGAGGAGCTCGAACTGGGGCTCGAATTCCTGCCCACACCGGCGCTGGAGCTTACGGTAACCTATGGATGGGCGTCGCGCCGGGAAGCCGATGAGCGCCGCTTCGGCCAGGCTGAGGGCGAACTGCTCCGCGTCCAGGCGCAGTGGAACTATTGACCGTTGGACGGGGCCCTGGGGTCCGTCCAGCGCGTTTGGCTGCCAGCCGAGGTGTGACACCCGGCAGGTGGATGCCGAGCGGGAACGGTTTGGCGCGGTGCACGTTGGAAACCCCACAACACACAACGATGAGGCCCAATATGTTCGGCAAGATTATTTCCGCAGTGGTTGGCAAGAAGATTGCCGAGCGCACCCCCGGCATCAGCGAAGGACAGGGCGCGCTTGTCGGTCTGGCCGCAGCCACCGTTGCGCGGCGGCTTGGTCCGGGCGGGATGGTAGTGGCAGCGACCGGCGGCTGGCTCGCATCGCGCTATCTCAAGAAGCGCCAGGCGCGCAAGGGCCAGCCCAGCTGGTAAACACAGCTTGCAGGCAGGGCAGCGAGGCTTAAACTGGCCGCGTTGCCTGCCCGCATGGTATCTCGCGACACAAGCCCCATGGCCCGTCAAACGGCCTTGGGGTTTTCGTGCATTCAGTTGCGGCAGGCTTTCGACGTTCGTCACCCCATCTGAGGAGCCATGTCATGGCCGGCAAGAAAGCCAAGTCTCCCAAGAGTTCCACGGTCAGATCATCGAGCGATGCCAAGGCCAAGACCAAGGCGATCGACAAGGCCAAGGCGATCGCGCCCGATGTTCCCGCTCGCATCGGCCAGACCCCCGAGACCGATCTGCGCGGCCTGCCCGATGTGTTCGGGCGGCTGATCGAGGATCATGACCGTCACCGGGCGTTGCTGGCGATGATCGAGGCGACCGATCGCAAGGGGGATGATCGCGCGCGGCTGTTCCAGGAGCTGGTGCTCGAGCTGAAATCCCACGCTGCGGCCGAAGAGCAGGCCTTGTGGTCCACCGTGCTGCGCAATCCCGAAACCACCGAATTTGCCCGCCACGCGGTGGCCGAGCACAAGGATATCGACAAGATGCTCGATGACCTCGCCGCGCGCGACATGGGCAGCAAGAAGTGGATGGAGCGCTTTGCTGCGCTCAAGCACGAATATCTGCACCATATCGCCGAGGAAGAGCAGGAGCAGTTCGTCGCCAGCGAGGCGATCCTGACCGACGCAGACCGCAAGTACATGCGCACGGTCTTCAATCGCCGTAAAAAGGCGGAGAAGGAAGCGGCCGAGCTGCAGCCCAAACTCAAGGTCGAGGACATCGCCTGACCGGCGCGGCCAAAGCCGGTGTGCCCGTTTCGGACGCACCGGCTGTGTATCGGTCTCAAGCCACCTTGGCGAAGGGATCGGGCAGTTGTTCGATGACCTTGTCGAGCGTCATCGGGAAACTGCGCAGGCGCACCCCGCAGGCATTGTAGATCGCGTTGGCGATTGACCCCGCCGCGCCGCAAATGCCAAGCTCCCCCACACCCTTCGCCTGGAGCGGGCTTGCCGCAGCATCGCGTTCTTCCAGCAGGATCACCTCGATTGCCGGGACATCCGCATGCGCGGGGACGTGGTATTCGGCAAGGTCGTGATTTACCAGATGGCCATCGCGCAGATCAAAGGCGAGTTCCTCGGTCAGCGCACTGCCGATGCCCCAGACCATTCCGCCCAGACATTGCGAGCGCGCGGTCTTGGCATTGAGCACCCGGCCAAAGCCGAACGCGCCGGTCATCCGCCGCACCCGCGTCTCACCGGTAAAGGCGTTGACCGCGACCTCGGCGAAGAACGCGCCATAGCTCGCCTGCGAATAGTCCTTGGCGGTCTTGCCCGGCTTGATCGAACCGGTTTCCGCGAAATCCTTGCCATCGAGCAAATCGGTCAGCGCGCGCGAGTCATCGCCTGCGCTCGCCACGCCATCCTTGATGTCGAGATCTTCGGCGTCGCAGCCCAGCGCCTTGGCGATCCGCTTGCGGATATCCTCGCACGCGCGCATCACGGCAGAACCGGTGGAGATCGCGCCGAAGCTGCCGCCTGATCCCGCGCCTGCAGGCAGGCTGGTGTCCCCCAGCATGACCTTCACCCGATCAATCGGCAGCCCAAGCATCTCGCCTGCGATCTGGCCAAGAATGGCGTAGGATCCGGTACCGATATCGGTCTGGTCGGTTTCCACCAAAGCGGTGCCATCTGCTTTCAGCGTCACGCGTGCCTCGGCATCGACGAGCATGTTGACGCGTGCAGCGCTGGCCATACCCATGCCGATCCACCATTCGCCTTCGCGCCGTTGGCAGGGCGTGGCGTAACGCTGATCCCAGCCGAACGCGGATGCTCCCTGATCGAGCGCCTCGGCCAGCATGCGCGAGGAATAGGGCGTGCCCTCGACCGGCACCTTGTCGGGCATGTTGCGCTTGCGCAGCTCGACAGGATCGATCCCGGCCGCTTCGGCCAGTTCGTCCATCGCTGCCTCGAGCACCTGCATGCCCACGGCCTCGCCCGGCGCGCGGACCGAACCCGCCGTCATCCGGCTGATCCGAGCTACCTTCACCTCGAGCAGGCGGTTTTCGCCGCTGTAGAGAAATTCGGTCGCCTGGGTGACCGGCTCGGCAAAATCCTCGTCGGGCAGGTTGGAGACCAGCGCCTCATGGCCAAGGCCGATCAGCTTGCCGGTGGCATCTGCTGCCAGACGCACGCGCTGCCTGGTTTCCGAACGCCGCATCACCGTCTGGAAGACATGCTGGCGGGTCATAACCACTCGAACGGGGCGTTGCAGTTCCTTGGCGGCGATCGCCGCTGCGACAGCCTCGTGCGTGATCCCCAGCTTCGATCCGAAGCCACCGCCGACATAAGGGGCGATGATCCGCACCTTCTTGGGCGACATCGACAGGCAATCGGCGATCTCTTTGACGTTGTACGACAGCATCTGATAGCTGCCGTGCAGCACCAGATGGTCGCCGTCCCACTGCGCGATGGTGGCATGCGGCTCCATCGCGGCGCTGGCGTGGCCGGGCGTGTCATATTCGACATCGACCGCAAAGGCCGCATCGCGCATCGCCTGATCGAGATCGCCACCCTTGACCGGCTCGCTGTTCGCGGGGTCTTCCACCTCCGCATCGGGGCTTTCGGGATCAAGGGCGATCGGCTCGTCGCTGATCGCATAATCGACCTTGAGCGCCAGCGCGGCATCGCGCGCCTGTTCGAAATTTTCCGCGACCACCAGCGCAATCGGCTGCGCGAAATATTCGACCGTATGCACGTCCTGCACCGGCGCTTCGCCTGCAGTGCCCTGGGTCGAGCGGCGAGTCATCGCTTCATCGGCCAGCACCGCGAGCACGCCGGGCATATCGAGTACGGGCTGCTTGTGGATGGTCTCGACGGTCCCCTGCGCAATCGTCGAAAGCACCAGTACGCCTTCGGCGCAGTTGTCGAATTTCCACTCGGCCGAATAGGTCGCGCTGCCGCTGACCTTGAGCGGACCTTCGGGGCGATCGAGCGGCTTGCCGATCACCCCCTGACGGGTGTGGTCGAGCAGGTTGCGTGTGTCGGGGGTGTTGTACATGTCGGTCTTGAAAAGGCGCATCGGATCAGCCCCCTGTTGCTTCGTGAAGGGTTGCGGCAAGCGCGCGCGCGGCGAGGGGAATTTTGAAATCGTTGCCGCCAAAACCGCGCGCATCCTTCAGCAGGAGCTTGGCAGCCTCATCGAACAGCCCAGGCGATGGGGTTTGCCCTACCAGCATCTGCTCGACCGCAGGATCGCGCCACGGGACCGTACCCAGGCTGCCGAAAGCGAGTGCGCAGCGTGCAATGCGGCCGTCTTCCATCGTCACATCGGCCGCGACCGATACCAGAGCAAAGGCGTAGGAGGCGCGGTCGCGCACCTTGCGATAAAGCTGCACCCCGCCGGTGGGGGCGGGCAGGCGCACCGCGGTGATCAGTTCGCCGTGCTGGAGCACATTGTCGCGCGAGGGATCCTCGCCCGGCATGCGGTGGAAGTCCCCAATCGCGATTTCACGCGCGCCATCGGGGCCTTCGGTGAGCACAACGGCGTCGAGGGCCAGCATAGCAACGGCCATATCGCCGGGATAGGTGGCGATGCACGCGTCGCTGGTGCCCAGCACCGCATGGATGCGGTTGAAGCCCTCGCGCGCGGCGCAGCCAGAGCCCGGCTCGCGCTTGTTGCACGCCTGACTGGTGTCGTAGAAATAGCCGCAGCGGGTGCGCTGGCACAGATTGCCGCCGGTGGTTGCACGGTTGCGCAGCTGCGGGCTCGCGCCCGCGAGGATGGCCTTGGCAAGCAGCGACCAGTCCTTGCGGACCCGGCTGTCGGCGGCGCAATCGGCATTGGTGACAAGTGCGCCGATGCTGATGCCGTCGCCATCGCTGGAGATGGCATCCATTCCGGTGTGGCGGATCGAGACCAGCCGCTCGGGCGTCTGGATCTGCAGCTTCATCAGATCGATCAGGTTGGTGCCGCCCGCGATCGCAGTGGCGCCTTCGCCCAGCGCTTCGCGTGCCTCTGCGGGGCTGCCCGCATGGTCCAGCGTAAAGCTCCTCATGCTGCACCTGCCGGGGTCTTGGGTTGATCGGCGATGACCTCTTCCAGCGCGGCGATGATGTTGGAATAGGCACCGCAGCGGCACAGATTGCCGCTCATGCGCTCGCGCAGTTCTTCGCGGCTGATGTCCGGGACTGTGGCGACATCGTCGGTCACCGCGCTCGCCCAGCCATCGGCCAGTTCCTGCATCAGCGCCTTGGCGGAGCAGATCTGCCCGGGAGTACAATAGCCACACTGAAACCCGTCATGCGTCACGAATGCCTTTTGCAGCGTGGAAAGCGCATCGGCGCTGCCGATCGACTCGATCGTCTCGATGGTGTCGCCTTCATGGAGCTGCGCGAGCGAGAGGCAGGAATTGATCCGGCGCCCGTCGACGATCACCGTGCACGCACCGCACTGGCCATGGTCGCAGCCCTTTTTTGTGCCGGTCAGGCCCAGGTCCTCGCGCAGCCAGTCGAGAAGGGTGCGGCGGGGATCACCCGGCAGCGGGTGGTCGGTGCCATTGACGCTGGCGGTCGACATAGGGGGGGCCATGTCCGTGATCGATCCTCATGTTGGGGCTGGTATCCTTGCTTTACCAACGCCCCCGGACAAGGTTCCCCCGATGCCGCAAAATCATCCCAAAACGTCTATCCGCCTGTTGTTTGCATCGCCTTGGCCAGCGGCACATGTGTCCACAGCCTGCGGACCTCCTCGTCATTTCCGGTCAGGTCGTAATGCAGCAGCGAGACGGGCAGGCGGCCCGTGTTCATCAGATAGTCGTGGAAGTCCTTGATCGAGAACTTCTCGCCCAGCTGGCGGCGGCGATCGACCAGCATCTTCTGCAGCTGTATCGAGCCGATGGTATAGGTCATGCCATAACCGGGAGGACGGCGGATATAGATGCCCGCATCGACCCGCGCGACGTTGTCGTCGAGATAGGGCGTCCATTCCTTCCAGAATTCCATCGCCTGGCCCACCGTCATCTCGTTGCGCTGCATCTTGACGTCGCCGATGGTGCGTGCGGCGCGGAACAGGCCGAAGATGTAGATGAGCTCGCGGGTGCGCGGGCGGTCATCGAACAGCCCCAGTTGCACCGCGCTTTCCTCGAGATAGAAGCCCCATCCTTCTGTGCGGCCACTGTCGTTGATGTGGCGGCGGATCGGGTGCGTGACGCGCTTGCCGGTCATGCCGTCGAAGCGGTGGCCGGGGAACGTCGCGTGCAGATGATCGGGTGAGACATCGCGAAACTGGACCTGCTCCCAGAACATCGGGCCGTTGGGGCGCACCACCCATGGGGCGTTGAAGCCGACCTCCTGATAGCTCGCCGGGATGTAATCGGGGATCGTGATGATTTCCTCATCCTTCAGCCATTTGCGGATCTTGGCGTCGGTGCCGGCAAGCTGTGCTTCATATTCTTCGGCAGACTTGGGCAGTTCGAGCTCGGGCAGGTTGCGGTTGCGGTGCCGTTCGGTCGCATAGTTCGCCCAGTGGCGCTCGAGCTCGCGTTCGGCCAGCGTGACGATCTCGTCCGAAGTGTAAGGCATCAGGCGGACGTGGTGCAGGAACCAGTCATATGCGGGCTTGCCCACCCCGGCAGCGGTGGTCATCCCTGGGCGCGAGGTCACCAGCCAGTCGCGGAACCCCGCGATCGCAGCCTGCGCGGCATCGATGTCGGGGAGCAGGTCGGGCTGCTGCGTTGCTGCACGCGCGCGCAGATCTGCGAACCAGCCGATAAGCCCCGCAGGCTCGACCGAACGATAGGGCATGCCATGCCCCACGCCATCGCCATTGGACAGGCTGTGGATGGCAAGGTCTGCATAGTCCGCCGCGACCGAATCCAGGTTGATCCGTGCCTGCGCGAGATAGGCGGGGATGCTCTTCAGCCGCGCCTGGAACGGCGCGCGCGCCGTGGTATCAAGCGGCAGATCGACATAGGCCAGCCGCTGCAGATCGTCGATGTACATCCCCGGATCGCGCGCCCAGGGCTTGGTGATGTTGAGCGTGAAATCCTGCAAATCCATCTGCGCGCGCACCGCAAGATAATCGACCTGCTGGTGGCGGTCCCACTTTGCGACCGCAAAATCGGGCAGCCTGGCCTGGAAACTTGCCAGCTCCGCGCGGCGCCTGGCGACCGTGGCCGGGCTGTAATCGACAATGCCATCGACTGCCTTGGGCGTCTTCCAGCTGTTGAACTGATCGAACAGAGTCACGAAGGCATCATAGCCGGCCGCACCCTGGGGCGGACCGGCGGGCGGGGCGATGGCAGGCGTGGCGGCGGAAGCGGCGGCTTGGGGGGCGGCGGAGGCGTCTGCGGCCCGGGCGATCCCGGGCTGGGCGGCGAGCAGGACCGCAATCGTTGCGAGGGATGCCATACGCATAATGCTCTTCTCCTTGACGATATGCGGCAGCCCTGCTTTCGACCGCCTGCGACTCATTCACACATATGAATTTGAAACAAAAAAAGCATGATTTTGAGTATACTGTTCCTCGACGGGCGCCGGGTCAAGAGTGCAGTCGTCCGGTTTGCCAGCCGCGCTGGCCTCTTTTGTCTCGTAGTCGCTTAAGACGGTCAAGTGCCAGCCTGCACGGTGCCAGTATGGGTCGCTAACTCCAAAAAACTCATGATAACCAATGATATAGATTGACCTCCGAGCTGATTGACGGGCTCGTGCGTGCTCGGAGCGCAAGGGTTTGCGAGGGCAGGTGTGACGTTTTCGATTATTTTTTGAGACATATGATTGACGGCGCCCGGACAATATGCTCAAAATCACGCAACTGTTCACGGGAATGATCGGCAATCAATGTCGGCTACCCGACCTTCGCAGGTGGGCGTTAATTTCAGGGAGTGACAAAGATGGTTATGAGGCGGGTTGGAATGCAGCGTGCAGCGTTGAAGTGCGGATCTGCGCTTCTTCTTTCGATGGTTGTGACCGGAACTGCGTTCGCGCAGGACCAGGCAGATGACGAGGCCGGTGGCTCGATCGTGGTGACAGGCTCGCGTATCCCGCGTCCCGATGTCGAATCGAACAGCCCGGTGAATGTCATCGGCGAAGAGGAAATCAAGCTCTCCGTCACGGTCGAATCCGAGCAGCTGCTCAACGCCCTGCCACAGGCGGTCGCCGGTGCGGGTGCGCAGTCCAACTCGGGCAACCTGTCAGCCACGGTCAACCTTCGCGGTCTGGGCGCCGTGCGCACGCTGGTGCTGCAGAACGGCCGCCGCGTCGTCGGCGCCTCGCAGGACGGCGTGGTCGACCTCAACATGATCCCGCCGTCGCTGGTGTCGCGGATCGAAGTCGTGACCGGCGGCGCATCTGCGGTGTACGGTTCGGACGCCATGGCCGGTGTCGTCAACTTCGTGATGAAGGACGATTTCGAAGGCTTTGAAGTCGGCGGCTTCTACGGCATTTCCGATGAAGGCGATGCGGCGCGCTACAACCTCGAGTTCACCGCGGGCGGAAACTTCGCGGACGGTCGCGGCAACATCGTTTTCCATGGCAGCTATTTCGATCGCGCCCAGGTCACCGGTGCCAAGCGCGACCATGCCACTGTGTTTCTTGCCGACGCCATCGTCAACGGTCAGCCCACGCTGGTTCCGGCCGGCAACGGCGTGACCCCGCAGGGCACGATCTTCTCGCCGCAGCTCGTCGGGCTGCGCGACCGCGCCGGTACCGCGATCGGTACTGCAGGCATCTTCTTCGCGCCTGAAGGCTGGCGCGCCTATCGCGGGTCGGACGGTTTCAACGATCGCCCGTTCACCAACCTGCAGATGCCGATGCAGCGCTGGCAGGCGTCGGTGCTTGGCCATTACGATGTGACCGACGCGGTCACCGCGTTCTGGGAAGGCTCCTACGTCCAGAGCAAGATCAACTCGACTCTGGGCGCGGTGCCGATGAGCAGCTCGGGCTTCATCCCCGGCTTCCAGCTCGATCTGCGCAACCCCTATCTCGATCCCTCGCTGCGTGAATTCCTGCGGGTTAACCTCGATGGCGACGGCAACAATCTGGTGCCGGTCAACATCAACCGTCGTCTGCTCGATGCCGGCAACCGCACCAGCGACCAGACACGCGATTTCTATCGCTTCGTGCTGGGTCTCAAAGGCAACCTCACCGACCAGCTGAAGTGGGAAGTGTTCTACAACCAGGGTGAGAACAAGATCACCGACGTCCAGGGCGGCGGCGTGCTGATCGACAACTTCGCCAACTCCTTCCTCACCAACCCCGCCAATCCGTTCGATTGCGCGGTGGCCGATCCGCGCTGCGTCACGATCAATCCGTTCGGCTTCGGCTCGCTGACGCAGCAGATGATCGACTATATCTCGACCGACCTCACCAACATCACCACGGTCAAGCAGAAGCAGATCGGCGGCAGCATCACCGGCAGCCTGTTCTCGCTGCCCGCTGGTGATGTCGGCATCTCGGTCGGCGCCGAGTATCGCAAGGAAAGCTCGCAGTTCGATCCCGATCAGCTGTACGTGCAGGGCAAGGCGCTGTCGCGCTCGGCCGGCCTCAGCCCGACCGGTGGTTCGTTCGATGTCGCCGAGGTCTACGGCGAAATCTATGTGCCGATCCTCGCCGACACTCCGGGCTTCGAGCTGCTCGCCTTCGAAGGCGGCGCGCGCTACTCGGATTACTCGACCGCAGGCAAGGTCTATTCCTACAAGATCGGCGGTGAATACTCGCCGTTCGAGGGGCTGAAGTTCCGCGGCCTGTACCAGCGTGCTGTGCGTGCGCCGAACGTGGTCGAGCTGTTCTCGGGTGCCACCAACACCGCGCCGCAGGCTCTCGACTTCTGCAACGCCGATGCGGGCCGTACCACGGCAGAGCGCGACTTCTGCGTCAGCGCTCTGGGTGTCCCGGCAAGCGTGATCAACGTGTTCCAGCAGGAAAACCAGCAGATCCGTGCTGTCACCGGCGGCAATCCCAATCTGCAGGAAGAAACGTCGGACACCTGGTCGGTCGGTGCTGTCATCCGCCCCTCGTTCATCCCCAACCTTCAGCTGACGATCGACTATTACAACATCAAGATCGATCAGGCGATCGGCTCGTTCGGCGGCGGCCTGCAGGCGGTGATCACCGCGTGCAACGCCAACCTGTCGCTGACCAACATCTTCTGCCAGCCGCTGCGCAACCGCACGCCCGACGGCCAGCTGATCGATGTGCCGCTGCTTAATGCCAACATCGCCAAGTTGGAAACCTCGGGTGTCGATTTCCGTCTCGACTATCGCTACAATCTCACCGAGAACAGCAGCCTGAACTATTTCCTCGCAGGCAGCTATCTCATCGATGCGATTACCCAGGGCAGCCCGGCGGTTAACCCCGTCAACTGCGCTGGCTATATCGGCGGCGGCAACTGCACCACCGCGAACCCGACCTGGCGCTTCACCCAGCGTCTGACCTGGGCGCTGGACAATCTGCAGATCTCGCTGCGGCATCGCTTCCTGCAGTCGACCACCGATGGCCGCATTGCAGGTGCCATCGCCTCGGGCGTGGCTCTGCCGCGGCTGGCGCGTCCGGAAACCGGCGATGTGCATTATGTCGATCTCAGCTTCAATCTCGACGTCACGGACGGCTTCAGCTTCTTCGGGGCTGTCGACAATCTGCTGGATCGCGATCCCCCGTTCTATCTGTTCGAGCGGGAAACCTTCGATGCGATCGGACGCCGCTTCACGATGGGCTTCAGGGCCAACTTTTAAGTGGTAACGCGCTGGTCGCGGCGGCATCGTGCTGCCGCGGCCAGCGGGTCGCAGAGAATGACAAGCCAGGCTGGGGTTGGTTTCATGACAGGATCAGGTGTGTTTCGGTTGGCCACTGCCGTGGCCGCACTGTGCGTGTCGTCGCCGGTGATGGCACAGGACCGGCCCTGGCCGCACGCTCCGATCCATGGCGGCGCGGATGTCGCAGGAACATCGCTGTCGATCGACGATCTCTACCAGCCCAAGAGCTTGATCGGCACCTCGCCCGAAGGCTATAGCTGGTCGCGCGACGGCAGCACGGTGCTGTTTCTGTGGAACGACGAAGGTGCGAGCTTCCGCGATGTCTGGTCCTATTCGCCCAGGACCGGAAAGAAGGTCCGGCTGACGTTTCTGGGCCGTGACAGCAAGCCCGAGGCCGAACAGAAGGGCATCGCGCAGGCGGTTGCGCTGGGCAATGGCCGCGTTGCTTTCACCATGGGTGGGGCGCTGCATATCGTTTCCGCCGATGGCGCGATCGCCAAGGTTGAAACCGACAAGCAGGCGATCCGCAAGCTGATCGTCTCTCCCGATGGCCGCCGCCTGGCGTTCATCGCGGGCAACACCGCCGACAGCCGCAACCGCGTGACACTGGGCGGCGTGCTGTGGGTGCGTGATGTCGCGGCCACCGCCGACAAGGCTGCAACGCGCGTCGCCGGCAACGACGATCCCAAGATCTATATCGACGACTATCACTGGTCGGCGGACGGCAAGGCGATCGCCTTTCAGCAGTCCGACGACAGCGCGATGCCCGAGCGCGATATCTATTATTACGCCAAGGGCGGATTGCAGAACAACCGCGTGATCCGCGCCTTTCCTGGCGAGGAAACCAGCAAGGCCAGCGTCGGCCTCGTCGACCTGGCATCGGGCAAGACGCAGATGTTCGAGCGGCCCGACCCCAAGCACCATATCTGGGGTTTCGGCCTGTCCAGCGACGGCAAGCGGATGTTCGTCAGCGGATCGGACATGCAGGCCAAAGAGCACACGATCTACGTCTATGACGTCGCCTCGGGTGCGCGCGAGACGTTCTACCAGCTGCGCGAGCCCAAGCATCTGCGCCCCGACTGGCAGGTGGCGTGGGCGCCGGGCGATGACGGCCTGATCATCCTCACCGATCGGGATGGCTGGCTGCACCTCTATCACCAGCGCGCAGCGGGCGAGAAGCCGCGCCAGATCACCAGCGGCGAATGGGAAATCGCCGAGTTCGACGTCGATCAGGCGCGCGGCCAGATCTATTTCATCGCCAACAAATCCTATCTCTCAGACCGCCAGATCTATCGCGTGCCAGTGGCAGGCGGCGCGGTGCAGCAGGTCAGCGGACAGGCGGCGGGAACGCACGAGCCGGTCTATTCGCCCGATTTCCGCCATATCGCCGACTGGTACAGCAACGACGCGACACCGGCCGAGCTGTATCTGATCGACACGGCAAAGCCCGCCAAGGTGGCGCAGGTCACCAAGTCGCCGCAGCCGGGCTTCTACAAGCAGACATGGGCCAATATCGGCTATGTCGAGTTCCCCAGCCATGTCGATGGAATGAACCTCGTCGCGCGGCTGAGCCTTCCGGCCAATTACGACCCGGCCAGGAAGTATCCGGTGATTGTCGGCTCTGTCTATTCTGACGCGGTGCGCAACCAGTGGGGCGGCAGGCGTGCGCATCCGACCTGGGGGCTGGACCAGTATTTCGTCGCGCAGGGCTATATCGTCCTCAACGTCAACGTGCGCGGGTCCTGGGGGCAGGGCCGCGATCACAACCAGACCCAGCTTCACAGCTATGGTGAGACCGACATCAACGATCTGGAGAGCGGCGTGCGCTTTCTGGTCGAGAAGGGCTATGCCGATCCCAGGCGCGTCGGGCTGTGGGGTTCGAGCTATGGCGGGCTGATGACGATCATGTCGCTGTCCAAGAAGCCCGGCGTCTATGCCGCGGGCATCGCTGGTGCGCCTGCGACCAATGTGTGGCATGCTTACCCTGCGCAGATGTGGATCATGGGCCCGCACGAAGGCCCCGACATGCCCGCGCGGTACGAGGCGCAGTCCGCCTTGTACCAGGCCAAGGGAATCGAGGATCCGCTGATGATCATCCATGGCACGCGCGATCCGGTGGTGCTCTATTCGGACACGATTGCGCTTGCCGAAGGCATGATCGACCGCGAGCAGATGTTCGAACTGGTGACCCTTCCGGGCGGCAACCATGCCTGGGCCAGCGACAATCTGCGCCAGGCGCGCTTTGCCTTCAAGAAGATGGCCGAGTTCTTTGACCGCAACGTCAAGAACAGGAAATAGGATGTTGAGGAGGGCCATTCTCGCGATGGTGGGCGCAGCAACGCTGGCGGCGGCGCCGTGTGCCCATGCCCAGGCCGAGGTGCAGCAGTTGGGGGCCGATTTCTGGACGTGGCGCGCGGCAACCCAGCCTGCGACCAGCGACGACATCCCGCGCATCGTTCGGCCCGCCAAATGGACACCCGACTGGTCGGCTGCTGCGGTGGCCGAACAGCGCAATACGCTCGCCGCGTTCGAGGCGAGGTGGAAGAGCCTGGCCGCCACGCCGCAGACGGTCAGCGAAAAGGTGGATTATCGCCTGATGGGATCGGCGCTTGCCCGGGTGAACTGGGAGCTCGATCACGTCGCGGCATGGCGCCGCCAGCCGCATTTCTATGTCGCACAGGCGCTGACCCCGGTATTTGAGGTGCTGCTGCCGCCACCGCCAGTCGAGAGCGCGCGGGTCGAGCAGGTCATCCGTCTGCTGAACAATGCTCCAGCCGTGCTCGCGGCAGGCCAGGCCAATCTCGATGACATGCGCGGACCCTTTGTCGATGCCGCGCTCGGCCAGATCGCCATCGTTCCTGACAGCCTGCGCCAGATGGCGCGCGGGCTCGAACCGCATGCCGATGCAGCGCAGCGCAAGCGGCTGAACGCTGCAGTCGAACGGTCGGTCAAGGCGTTTGCCGCGTTCGGCCGCTATCTTGAAGGCCGACGCGGCGCGTTGCCGGCTGAGACCGCGGTCGGCGCCGAGAGCTATCAGTATTTCCTCAGCCAGGTTGCGCTCTACCCGTACACCGCCGATCAGCTCGCGCTGATGGGGCGGCAGGAATGGACGCGCTCGGTGCTGTTCGAAGAGCTCGAGCGCAACCGCAATACGGGCGTTGCCGATCTGCCGATCGGGGCTTCGATCGATGCCGTGACATCGCGGCTGGCATCGGACGAGCGCGATGTGCGCACGTTCCTGCGCGACAAGAATTTGCTGACGGTGCCGGAGTGGGCGGGGCATTACAACGCGCTGCCGTTCCCCGCCTATCTCGCGCCGATCGGCTGGCTGGGCCGCACCTTCGATCTCACCGACCGGACCCGCGTCGGACAGAACGCCACCGTGTACCTGCCCGAGCCTTCGCCGAACCTAGGCTATTTCAACCTTTCGATCACGCGCGATCCGCGGCCGATCATCGTGCATGAAGGCGTTCCGGGGCACTTCTTCCAGCTGACTTTGAGCTGGAAGCACCCCAATCCGCTGCGCCGCCATTATTACGACAGCGGCGCCAACGAGGGCACGGGCTTCTATGCCGAAGAGATGATGCTGCAAGCCGGGCTGTGGGCCGATGCGCCAAAGTCGCGCGAGGTGATCTACAATTTCGCCCGGCTGCGCGCGCTGCGCGTCGAGGTCGACGTCAAGCTTGCGACGGGCGCCTTCACCATCGATCAGGCGGCCGACTATCTTCAGGCGATGGTGCCGATGGACCGCGAGACCGCGCACGAAGAGGCGGCGTTCTTCGCCGCCTCGCCGGGACAGGCGATCAGCTATCAGATCGGCAAGATCCAGACCGCGGAGTTTCTTGCCGAAGCGCGCGTGCGCGAAGGCAAGGCTTTCGATCTGCGCCGCTTCCACGACTATCTCTGGCTCAATGGCAACGTTCCCATCGCGCTCCAGAAGGAAGAATATCTGGCAACGGTGGCAGGACAATAGGGGACGAAATGCGCATCATCAAACTGGTCGAGCCGCAATCCGGGCTCTCCGCACGCTGTCGTCTGCTCGACGATGCTGCGCCCGTCTCCGCAGCATTTCTGTGGGACCTTGCCGAACGCAAGGCAGGTTTCGACGCGATCCACGCGATCTGGACGGGGCCCGAGATTTCGGTACCGATGCCTGCCAGCACGCTGCCTGAAGGCATGGCTCAGCCGGCGATCCCTGCCGAGAATGCGACATCCTATCCGGACAGCGGCGACATCGTGCTCGCCTATCTGGCAGCGGGGAGCACCAAGGGGCTGCCGCCCGGTGACTTCTACGACATCGGCCTGTTCTATGGCAGCGGAGGGCGCCTGCTGATGCCGTTCGGCTGGATCCAGGCCAATGTCTGCGCGCGCATCCTGGATGAAGATCTGGCCAAGGCGCAGGCCGATTGCCGCACCATCCGGCGCAACGGCGCCTGCACGCTGTCGCTCGAAACCGCCTGAGGACCTGACCGCATGACCTATGCTGATCTGATGGGGTTGCTGGGCAACTGGCTGCTGCCGGGATCGCTGATCGCGATCATGGCCTCTATGGGGCTGTCGCTGACCGCGGACGATTTCCGCCAGGTGTTCCGCAACCGGCGCGCGCTGATTTTCGGGGTGTGCTCGATGCTGATCGTGCCGCCCGCGATCGGCATCACGCTGGCGCTGACCGTAGCGCCTACCGCGGCGCTGGCGGTGGGCTTTGTGCTGCTGGCGACCACGCCGGGCGGAATGCTCTCCAACCTGTTCACCGACATGGCCAAGGGCGACCTTGCACTGTCGATGTCGATGACGCTGATCCTCAGCATGATCTACATCTTCGTCGTGCCGTTCTACGCGCACTTCGCGCTGCTGCACTTCATGGGGCTTGAGGCGGACGTCAACGTGCCGCTGGCCTCGTTCTTCTGGGACATCTTCTCGATCACCGTGCTGCCGGCAGCCATCGGCTTTGCGGTGCGCGCGTGGAAGCCCGACTTCGCGATCTGGTTCAAACGCTATCTCAAGAACATCGCCACCATCGTGCTGTTCAGTTCGTTCGGCGTGATCCTTTACGATCAGGTGCCCGTGCTGCGGCAGAATCTGGGCGCGCTGTTCTGGATTACCGTCGCGCTCAACGTGGTGATGGTGGCGGTGGTAATGACCATCGTGCGCTTCGCGGGCTTCACTCGTCGCGAGAATGTGGCGATCGGCATCGAACATCTGATGCGGCAGGAGGGGACAGCGATCTTCATCGCCGTCTCGATTGTCGGCAACAACGAGATGTCGCTGCCGATGATCATGAACACACCTGTCGCCTTGTGCGTCGTCATGCTCTTCGTCGCGGTTGCGCGGCGGACGGGACGACAAGCGCAGGGCGAGCCTGCCACCATCTGATCCCATCAAGTTTTCACCGCCCGCGTTCGGGCGAACAGGATAGTCGCCAACATGACCTTGTCTTCTTCGGTGGATATTGCGGGAGGAATCCCTCTCCTTCGCGCGTCCACCGCCACCCCTGCCGAATTGCTGGCGCACCGGTAATGCAGCACCAAGCGATATCGCGCCGCGATCGTCAGCCCGGCCTGACCAGTCCTGTGTGGGCGGTCAATGCAGGGCCGGCACCCAAGGTCGAGAGCCTTTCGGGCGCGCATGAAGTCGACGTGCTGGTGATCGGCGGCGGCATTGCCGGTGTCACCACCGCGCTGCACCTTGCGGAAAAGCGCGTCGATGTCGCGCTGGTCGAGGCAGGACAGTTCGGCGATGGCGCAACCGGGCAGAGCGGCGGCATCGTCGCGCCCGATTATATCCGCCATACGCCCGACAGCATCCAGGCGGTGCTGGGGGAAGCAGCAGGCGAGCGGCTGACGCGGATGATCGGCGGATCGGGCCAGCACGTGTTCGACCTCATCCGCCGCCACGAAATAGAGTGCGATGCGCGGCAGGATGGCTTTTACACGCCCTCGCACACCGATGCGCTGGCCGCTCAGCAGCGCGACTACGCGCGGCAGTGGCAGACGCGCGGACACAAGGTCAGCTTTGTCGAGGGCGTGCAGGCGCGTGCCCTGTTCGGCGCGGATCGTTATTGTGGAGCGCTTCGCTTCGAAGAGGGCGGCGGGCTCAACCCTCTGGCGTTCGTGCGCGGCCTTGCGCGGGCGGCTCAGCGCAGCGGTGCGCGGCTGTTCGGCAACAGCCCGGTCACGCGGCTCGAACGCAAGGACGGCTACTGGCTGTGCCGCACCCCGATCGGGACCGTGCGGGCGCAGCGGCTGGTGCTCGCTGCCAATGGCGGCAACGCCGCGCTTCATCCGGCGATGCAGCGCACCTCGCTGCCGCTGAACGTCTTCCAGTTCGCGTCGATGCCGCTCGATCCCGCCCAGCGTCAGGCGATCCTGCCCCGGGGCGGGGCGTTCACCGACAAGTTGCCCTATCTGTTCACCGCGCGGCTCGATGGCCTGGGTCATCTGATCTCGGCTTTTCCGATGTCGTTCATGGTCAATGGCGATCGGGCCTGTTACCGCGAGGCGCGGCGGCGGCTGAAGCAGCATTTCAAGGTGATGCCCGAGCCGCAGATCGATTTCCTCTGGCATGGCCTTGCCTGGGTGAACACCTCGTTCCTGCCCGAAATCTACGATCTGGGTGACAACGCCATCGCCATCCAGGCCTGCAACGGACGAGGGATTGCGACCAACACCGTGATCGGGTCGGAATTGGCGACGATGCTGGCGACGGGGGACCGCGACGCGCTGTCGGTGCAGCCACGCGCGCCCGTGCCCGTGCGGTTCCACGCCGGAGCCTCGCTGCTGCCGCGGTTCCTGATGTCGCTGGCGTATCTGACCAATTGAGCGGTGCGGTCCTACCCGGCCTTGGGCGCAAGCGGTTCGAGGTTGTCGTGAAGACTGTCCAGCAGCACGATCAGCTTTTCGAAGTCCTGCGGGTCGAGCCCTTCGATCAGATGGGCATAGACCGGCGCGGTCGCCTGGCGCGCCTGAGCGAGCTGGCTTTCGCCCAATGGCGCCAGCGCCACCAGCGTGACGCGGGCATCGTCCTGGCTGGCCGCGGTTGTCACAAGCCCGGCGGCGGACATGCGCTGGATGATGCGGGTCATCGTCGAGAGGTTGATCACTGCAGCTTCGGCAATCTCGCGGGCGCCGCGCGGCGAGCGCTCGCCCAGAATCATCAGCACGCGCCAGCTCGGGATATCGAGGCCGATCGCGCGCAGCCGCTGGTCGATGATGCTGTTGTACCGGCTCACCAGCCGGTTGAGCAGATAGAACGGGTATCTTTTCACCCGGAATGCGGAATCGCCGGGGTTTCCCGACATGAAGGCGTCCATCAGCGCGGTTTAGCCGAAAATCGCGGCAGTTCAATCCGCCAGCGCGTGAGCATCGCCCCGGCCGTATCTTCAACGAAAGGCGTCGCGTGATGACAGGACAATTTGCAGGCTATCTCGGCCGCCCGGTGCGATCGCTGGCACTGGCCGGCGCAGCATTGCTGCTCGCAGCCGCCACGCCGCCGACCTTTCCCGATCTCGTCGCCGACTATGAGCGTTTCTCGGCCGAGTATCCGATGGAGGCGGGCCGGTCCGATCCGTCGCGCTCGCGCACCGGCTGGCCCGATGAGACCCCGGCCGCGATGGCATCGCGCCGCGCAGGCCTTGTACAGATCGCCGCTGCGCTCGATGCGCTCGATCGCACGGCACTGACCGGCGAAGACCGGCTCAACCGCGATTATCTGCGCGAGCTGATCGGCTGGCGGATCGAGGGTATCGATTTCGATGAGCGGCGCTTTGCCTTTGTCGCGCACGAGGGCTTCTACAACACGCCCTATTCGCTGGCGCGTTCGCTCGATCTGCGCACCGAGGCCGAGGCGCTTGCCTGGGTGGAGCGGATGCGCGGAATTTCCGGCTATTTCGACCAGCAGCGCGCCAATCTCGAGCGCGGCGTCGCGACCGGCTGGACGCATCCTGCGGTGGTGGTCGACGTCGCGGCAGCGGTGCTGCGGAACCAGATTGCGGTGCCGGTGGCCGAAGACCCGATGCTCGTGCCGCTCAAGGCGTACCCCGATGCGATGGCACAGGCGCACAGTGTGATCGAGCGCGAGATCCGCCCCGCCCAGCGCGCGATGCTCGATTATATCGACCGCACCTATCGCTCGAAGGCGCGCGCCGATCTGGGCGTTGCTGCGGTGCCCGGGGGCAGGGCCTATTACGACTTTCTTCTGCGCTATTACACCACCACCGATCTTTCCGCCGAGCAGATCCACGCGCTAGGCCTATCCGAAGTGCAGCGCATTCGCGGCGAGATGGACACGGTGATAGCATCGACCGGCTTTGCTGGCAGCTTTGCCGAGTGGCTGCACTTCCTGCGCACCGATCCGCGCTTCTATGCCACCAGCCGCGAGGGGCTGATCGAGAAATACGCTGCGGCCTCCAAGCGGATCGATGGCGTGCTGCCGCGCTATTTCTCGGTGCTGCCGCGCCAGCCCTTCACCATCGTCCCGGTCCCGCGCGATCTGGAGGAGGGTTATACCACCGCGCGCGGCGGCGGGGGCGGGGACTTCGCCAAGGGCTTTGCCGGGACCTTCGTCGTCAACACCTCGCATCTCGACCAGCGTCCGCTTTACGAAGTGCCCGCGCTCAGCCTGCACGAAGCCGCCCCGGGGCATCATACGCACGGTGCGCTTAACAGCGAGAATCCGGACCTTCCTTCGTTCCGCCGAGCGCGCGACCTGCTGGCCTTTCGCGAGGGCTGGGCGCTGTATGCCGAGCGGCTGGGGCACGAAATGGGGGTGTATCGCGATGCATACGAGCGCTTCGGGAGCCTCTCGACCGAGATGTGGCGCGCCTGCCGAATGGTGGTGGATACCGGCATCCATGTGATGGGCTGGGACTATGCCCGCGCGCGCAAGTGCTTCGAGGAAAATACCGCGCTTGCCGACATCAACATCGATACCGAGCTTGCGCGCTATATCGGCGCGCCAGCAGGGGCAGTGGCATACAAGGTGGGTGAACTCAAGATCATCGAACTGCGCCGCCGCGCCGAGCAGGCGCTGGGCGATCGGTTCGACATCCGCGCCTTTCACGATCTGATCCTGGCGCAGGGGCAGCTGCCGATGACTTTGCTCGAGCAGAAGGTCGACGGCTGGATCGCGCAGCAGCAATCGCCGCGCTGATCGTCAGCCGGCGAGCGCGGCCTGCAGCGCATCGCCCTTTTCATCGGCCAATGCCGCCTCGCGCAGCCGGGCGATCCCGGACGCGGTGAGGCCGCCTGCGCGATGGCGTTCGACGATCTGCGTGAAATTGTGCAGCCCGCGCTCGAAGGTGTCGCCATAGCCCTTGATCAGCCGCTGGCATTTGACCAGCTCGAGCGCGGCCTCGGGTTCGGCGCTCCGGACGAGGTCAAGCCACGCGTCGATACGCGCCTGTTCGGTCTGGTAGCGCAGCGTGCTGCGCCGCCAGCGCCGTCCGGACGCGAGGATGGACAAAGTCAGGAACCAGCGAAGGCTGGTCGTCTCGACATGCCGCCCCTTGGTGAAGAACCGGCCGAGCAGCGCCGACAGCCTGGGGCGCGCCAGGATGCCGCGGCCCAACCCGGCGGGCAGCGTCTCGCAGACCTCTTCGAGGCGCGGGTGCATGTATTCGGTCAGCTGGACGATCTGATCGTCCGCGGCCTTCACGTCCGCGCGCACCCGCTCGAAACGGGTATCGCGTATCTTGAGGTCGGCAACGCGGATCGTATCCTCGTACGACATCCACAGGGCAAGATGGCGGGCTGCCTCCGCGATCAGATCCGCGTTGCCGGCCAGGCTTTCCAGCCTGGTGAGATAGAGGTCCGCATACGCCGTATCCTGATAGTCCATCAGACGGCGAACACCCTCAATTGCGAAATAATGCGCTTCATGCGGCAGCCGAGCATGGATGCGGGACTGCAGTTCGCGGCCCGCAGCGCTCGACGCAGCGGGGATATGCTGCGCCTCGATCCCGGCTTCGGGGTTGCTCAATGCTGCAGCAAAGCCTGCAGCAAAACCGCGCAGATTGGCATCCACCGCCTTGCCGCCCGACACGATCGCGGCTTCGAACGCGTCGCGAGCAAAGGGCAGGGAGCCGCTGGCGCACAAGGCGCCGAACATCACCGAACTGATCACGCTGCCCGCGCGCTCGGCAGCGTCGTCCATGTCGAAGCCGATATAGCGCCCCGCGCGGGTTTGCGCCGCCTGGATGATCTTCTCGCCACTTGCCCGGCCATCGCCCATCGCGGACTTCTCGTCGATCGCGTAGACCCGGTGGGTCGATCCGATCAGCACCGTGGAATCGGTGACGAACCCGCGCAGGATCGCGCGCCCGGCCTCCATCAGCTCGGACGCGACCACGATGTCGACATCGCCCGGCACCGGCATCAGCGCCAGCAGCGGTGTTGCCGGGCCGCCTCTGGGGATCATCTCGACATAATAGACCGTGGCACCCGTGCGCTGCGCGACGCCGGGGACCGAGGTGCCCTGCGTCACATATCCGTTGTTGGCGCCGAGCTGGACGATCCAGTCGGCGAGCACGCCGCCGCCCTGGCCGCCAAGGCCGAGAATGGCGATCGAGATGCGTCCGGAGGTGCTCATCAAAAGGCCCTTGCAGCGATCTGGCGCGCCGAGCGGCGCTGCAGCGCACCGATCACCCAGCCACGCAGGCGCTGGCGGATTCGATCGGCACGGTTGGGGTTGGAGATCACCTCGGCCTTGTAGAAAGACGGGCAGAGCACCGCGGCATGGCTGACCTCGCCGCAGACCCCGCAGCCGACGCAACTGTTCTCGACATGCGCGACAGGGTCCTGGCGCAGCGGATCGGGGTTGGCGCGGATGGTGAGCGAGGGGCAGCCCGACAGGCGGATGCAGCTGTGATCGCCGGTGCAGGTGTCGGGATCGACGCCGAAGCGTTCGCGCACCACGCGCTGGCCCGACTTGATCGCTTTGGCGATCTGCGGCTTGATCCGGCGCTGGCGGTTGAGCTGGCATTCGGACTGCGCGACCAGCACCTTGGGGCCCTTTTCGGGCGACGTCAGCGCATCGCGGATCGCATCGCGCATGCCGGCGACGTCATAGGTCCGCGTCCGGGTCTTCGCCCAGGTGATGCCGACGCCCCGCACCGCCTTCTCGATCGGGTTGTTGGTGCTGCGCTGCGGGGTCTTGGCCTTGGACGAGAGGATGTCCTGCCCGCCGGTCGCAGCGGAGTAACCGTTGTCGACGATGATCGTCAGGTTGTCGTCCTGGTTGAACACCGCATTGCCGATGCCCGATGTCAGGCCATTGTGCCAGAATCCGCCATCGCCCATGATCGCTACCGCGCGCTTGCCCTCGGGCTTGAACGCCGAAGCGCCTGCGGTGCCAAGGCCATAGCCCATCGTCGTGTTGCCGATGTGGAACGGGGGAAGGATCGAGAACAGGTGGCAGCCGATATCGGCCGAGACGTGCAGTTCGCCGATATCCTTCTGCACCAGCTTCATCGCGGAGAAGATCGGGCGTTCGGGACAGCCGGTGCAAAAGCCTGCGGGGCGTTGCGGAACGGCGGTCGGGGGCAGGGCGGGGGCCTCGGCGGCAACCTCCACCGGCGCCCGCTCCGGCGCATGCGCGCGCAGGAACTTCGCGACGCCCTGTCTGATCACATCGGCGGTGTACTCGCCCGAGCGCGGCAGCATGTCTTTGCCCGCGATCCGCGTGTCGAGGTTCGCGCGGCGGACAAGCGTGTTGAGCTCATGCTCAATGAATTCGGGCTGGCCTTCCTCGACGATCAGCACCGCGCGCTTGCCGGCACAGAACGCTTGTACCTCGTCGGGGATCAGCGGATAGGTGACGTTCAGCACATAGACCGGCAACTTGGCGTTGCCATAGGCGTCAGACAGCCCGATCAGCTCTAGCGCGCGGTTGAGCGAGTTGAACAGCCCGCCCTGCACAATGATGCCGATGTCGTCCTGCTCGGTCCCGAAATGCTCGTTGAGCCGGTGGTCCTGGACATACTTTATCCCTGCCGGCCAACGCTTTTCGATCTTCTCGACCTCGTGCAGGAAATTGGCGGGGGGCAGCACGATGCGACTGGTGTCGCGGTTGGGCGACTGCGCTGCTTGCGCCACCGTAAGCGGCGGACGCCGGTTGTCGCGCGCGACAAAGCTGCCGGTCATGTGGCACGCGCGCACCCTCAGCTCGAGCATGACGGGCGTGTTCGAGGCTTCGGACAGCGCAAATCCCTGTTCGACCATGTCGACCAGCACCGGCAGGCTGGGTCGCGGATCGATCAGCCACATTTGCGACTTCATCGCGAAGGCATGCGTGCGCTCCTGCATGATCGAGGAGCCCTCGCCATAATCCTCGCCCACGATGATCAGCGCGCCGCCGGTGACCCCGCCCGAGGCGACGTTGGAGAGGGCATCGGAGGCCACGTTGGTGCCGACCACCGATTTCCAGGCGACCGCACCGCGCAAAGGATAGTTGACCGAAGCCGCCAGCATCGCGGCCGCTGTCGCCTCGCTTGCCGAGCTTTCGAAATGCACGCCGAGCCCCGCCATCAGCTCGCTCGCATCGGCGAACACATCCATCAGATGGCTGATCGGCGAGCCCTGATAGCCGCCGACATAGGCGACGCCCGATTGCAGCAACGCCTTGGTGACGGCCAGGATGCCTTCGCCCTCGAAGACTTCGCCATCGCCGATCTTGAGTCGTTCGACTTCAGCCTTGAAGGAGCGTTCGGCCATGCAGCGTCACTCGCCCACGAGCGCGAGGACGCGCAGCGGACTGCCCGAGCCGCCCTTGATCTTGAGCGGCGCGGAGAAGATCACGGCGCCGGTCGGCGGCAACTGGTCGAGGTTCTCGAGGCACTGCAGGCCATAGCGCCCGGCGGCGTGGAACAAGGTGTGCGCAGGGTAAGCGGGTTCGAGGAGATGGGCCTGGCCGGCATCGGTGCCGATGGTCTCGACGCCGAGGCCATGCGCATCGCGCTCATCGACCAGGAATTTCACCGCTTGTGCCGATGGCCCCGGCGTGTGCGCGCCATCTTCGCGGCGGTTGGTATAGGCATCGACATCGCGCTTGGACCAATCGGTGCGCAGCATGATCCAGCTGCGCGGAGGAATGCGGCCATGCTCGGCCTCCCACGCCGCGATATCGGCGACGGTGAGCAGGTAATCGGGGTCGGCGGCGCACTGCTGCGATATGTCGATCACCACGGCAGGCGCGATGAAATCGGCGGGCGGCACGGTATCCACCGCGTTGTTGGCGCGGTCCTTGCCAGTGATCCAGTGCACCGGCGCATCGAAGTGCGTGCCGGTGTGCTCGCTGACGGTGAAGTTGTTCCAGTACCAGGCGACGCCGCGCTCGTCATAGCGCGAGATCTCTTCCTGGCTGAACGCGGCGCACTGGCCGAACTCGGGGGGAAGCACCAAAGTGGGCGTATCCGACGACAGCGTCTGTGTGAGGTCGACGGTGCGGATGGTGCCCGAAGCGACGGCGGTTGCGAGCTGCTCAAGAATGGCGTGTGACATGCTGATCCCCTTGTTCCCGAACTTGGATGGTAACTTATAAACTTGCATATGCAAGTATTATTCGTAGCGTGCTTCAGCGCGCCGGAACGACATCGAAGGCGATGGTGGTGCGGTGAGCGGCATCGGCAAACGGAACGGTTCCGTGGTAGAAATAGGATGGAAACAGCACCAGCAGGCCCGGCTCGGGGCGGATGCTGTGCAGCATCTGCTCGCGCGCGCCCAGCTGCAGCCCGGTCTCGCCTAACTTCAGCCAGCCGCTTTGCCCATCGCCGACAG
The DNA here is from genome assembly GCF_003431825.1 of Blastomonas fulva. GTDB lineage: Bacteria > Pseudomonadota > Alphaproteobacteria > Sphingomonadales > Sphingomonadaceae > Blastomonas > Blastomonas fulva. Next base: position 2,612,842 of record NZ_CP020083.1, read on the forward strand.
CATCGGGCACCGCGACATAATAGACCGCGCTGATCCAGCCTTCCGGGTGGATATGGTTGGTGTGATGGCCGCCGCTCGCCAGCCGGACCGACCATGACCCGGAAAACCTGAAGCCTTCAGACTTGCGCGCCAGGAACGGGTGCGAAGGGTCGTCGGGCAGCGCGGCGACATGGCGAGCGATCGCGGCCTCGATCATCGCGCGCACCGCCAGCAGTTCGGGTAGATCGCGGCTGAACAGATCGTCGGTGGTCTGGGTGCCGCCGCGCAGGGTCTGTTCGAGCGGATGCTGGCGGCTGGTGTGCAGCGCGTCCAGCGCCCGGTCGAGATCGCGGTTGAATGCGGCGCCATCGCCCGATGGGGGGATGAGCCGTATCGCGCCGATCAGCGCGGGATCGATCAGCCATGCGGCCCTTGGGTCACCAGTCAGCCGCCAAGAAAGCCCCTGCAGCGCAAGCGCCTGCTGGTCGAACGGATCATCATCGAGGCGCCGCGCCAGCCGGTCGGCCGCGGGTGCCAGCCGGTCGGCGATGATCAGGCATCGCGCGGATTCGCGCAGGCTGGGCGCATGGCCCGGATCGATCGCCAACGCCGCGTCGAAGGCCGCAAACGCCTGGTCGGCATTCCCTGCAGACCAGCACGCCTGGCCATGCCGATAATGCAGGTCCGCCCCGCCGATCCCGCGCGCCGCAGGCCCCGCGAGCAAGGCAGCGGCCTCGTCGTGGCGACCCGACAAGGTCAGCCGGTTGGCAAGGCCAGCGAGCAGCGCGGGGTCATCCGGAGCAGCCGCCAGCGCCTCGCGATAGCTGGAGAGGTGGCCGAGCGTATCGCCCTGCTGCCACAGCAGGCGGCTGAGCGAATCATGGACCGCTGCGTCGGTGGGCGTGAGGGCAAGCGCGCGGCGATAGGCGCCGGCTGCCTCGTCCGCCCGCCCCAGATCCTGTAGGCAATGCCCCAGATTATAGTGGATCCGTGCTTCGCCCGGGGACCTGTCTGCGCAGGTCTGCAGCAGCGGCAGCGCCTCTTGCGCGCGCCCCGCCAGCCGCAGAGCCACTGCCAGATTGTGCAGCCATGGCGCATGGTCAGGGTGCTGCTGCAAGGCGGCGCGATAGGCCTTGATCGCGTGGGTGTAATCATCAAGCGCGCTGTAGGCCTGACCCAGCACCGCCCATGCGCGGGCGTTCACCGGTAGCGCGCGCACCAGTGGTTCGAGGGTTGTGACCGCCTGACGCGGATTATCCGATGCTATCTGCGCCAGTGCCAGGTTGATCCGGGCATCGGCGTAATCGGGCTTGAGCGAGATCGCCTGCTGATAGGCGCGCACCGCTTCCGGGTGCTCACCCAGCGCGGTCAGGCTGTTGCCCAGATTGTTGAGAACGTGCGGCTGATTTGGCTGGACCGCAAGCGAGCGACGAAAACAATCGGCTGCGGCCTGCTGGTCGCCGCGCTGGCGCGCGACCATACCCTTGAGCTGAAGCGCGTCCGGCTGGCGCGGCGCCGCGGTGAGGATACGGTCGAGAACAGCTTCCGCCTGATCGAGCTGCCCCGACCGCGCCAGTCCCATCGCCTGGTTCAGTGCCGCTTCCAGACTTGGCTGTGGTCGTGCCAGTTCCACCTCGGCTCCCGCTGCCGCCAGCATCTGCCTGACGGCCTGAATGACGCAAGGAAGCAAATCCAGCTTGTATCGTCAAGCCAATCGCGCTTTAATTCATATGTATTTTCACATTTCCCTCGGAGGTTGCCATGGCCAGAATTTCCCGTCGTCGTCCGGTGCGGCTCGTGCGCAGGGCACGGAGCGTCTCGCTCGGCCTGATGCTGTCGGTGGCGGTGGTGCCTGCGCCCGGCCTTGCCGCGCCTGCTCCGATCCCCGAGACCACCGATGACGCGCGGCGCCTGCCGATCCCGCCGGTGGATCGCAGCAACGAGCCGATCGTCGTGATGACAGGCGGAACGCTGATCGACGGGCGTGGCGGTGCGCCAATCGCCAACGCGGTGGTGGTGACACAAGGCGACCGGATCATCGCGGCCGGCCCGGCCGGATCGGTCTCGGTGCCTGTGGGGGCCGCGCGGATCATCGATGCGACCGGGCTTTTCATCATGCCCGGCCTGATCGATTTGCACATCCACTTCACCCAGCAGCGCTGCCACGATTTCGGCAGATATTCGGACAGCCCTGCGGGGGCGGCGATCCGCGGCGTGGCGCTGGCCGAGCAGCTGATCGGAGCCGGGATCACCGCCGCGCGCGATGTCGGGACGGTCGACGATGTCGCGCTGCGCATCAAGGAGGCAGTCGATCGCGGCATCATCCGCGGGCCGCGGGTGCTGTGGAGCGGCAGCATCATCGCCACCACCGGAGGGCATGGCGACGAAGTGACCTCGACCGCGACGGGACGGCAGAAGCCCGCAATGGGTGGTCCGAGCAAGGGGTTCAACGGCCCCTGGGAGTGGCGCACCGCGGTTCGCCGCCAAGTTCGCGGGCTGGCCGATTGGGTCAAGCTGGGCGCGCCTGCCGACCGGGAGGAGATCGTGGCCGCAATCGAGGAGGCCCACTCGCTGGGTGTCCCCGTGGCGATCGACAGCTATGGCCAGTATACCGACTGGGCGATCGAGGCCGGGGTCGACACGCTCGAACATCCGCTGGCGATGAGCGATCAGGCGGTTGCGCTGATGAAGAAGCACGGCACCGCGTTCGTGCCGACGATCGGTGCCTTCGACAACCTGCTGACCGGCGGCTATCCGACCGCAGGCATACCCACCGGCGGGTTCTATCACACGCATTCGCGCCGCTTCGTGATCGACCAGCAGGAGCATCTGGGCAAGGTGGCGCAGGCCTACCGCGCCGGAGTGCCGATCGGCGTGGGCACCGACATCCCGTTCGAGAATGAGACCCGATATCCCGACGCGTATTTTCGCGAGCTCGATTATCTGAGCCAGGCCGGGATGAGCAACGCCGATGTGCTGGCGTCGGCTACCCGGGTCGGCGCGCAGATCATGCGGATGGGCGACAAGCTCGGGACGATCGAGCCTGGGAAGATCGCCGACATCCTGGTGCTCGGCGCCAACCCGCTGGCCTCGCTCGGCAATCTGCGCGATGTGCGCTATGTGCTCGCGGACGGCAGGCTGGTGGTCGAACAGCTGCCGCGCTGAGCGCTGAGGCTATTCGATCGGCAGCTTGCTGAGGTTGTCGCTGATCTTCTTCAGCGTGCGCAGCAGGTGCGAGATATCGCGGTTGCTGATCCCGACCATCGCGCGCGAGAACTGGCGTCCGACGATCGGCGTCAGCTTGCGCAGCGTCTGCTGTCCCGAAGGGGTCAGCGTTACCTCTGTGATGCGGTTGTCTTCCGGATTGGATTCGGTCGAGACCAGCCCCTGCTCGATCATCCGGTCGATGATCCGGCTGATGGTGGAGCGCTTGGTCAGCGCCGCCTCGGCAATCGTTCCAATACTCGCCGGCTGATGTTCGCGCAGCACCGTCATCACACGATAGATCGGTTTGGAAACACCGTGCTTGTGCAGCACCTTGTCCATGTCTTCGTGATATTTGAAATCGGCATGCGCCATCAGGTAAAATGGCGAGTTTTCCAGGCGGAATGTCGGACTGCTCGGGTCATAGTCACCGCGATCTTCCACGTTCTCCCCTTCCTTCTGTGTCGATGCTGTCTTCGACCTTGCGTTCATGTGTTTCTCAAAAGCCCCAACTGATCAAGCGGTTCCATCGCTGTGCACCGTTCATGTCAGCCGAATTAGCCGAATACATATGTATTTGCACTGAGTTATCGCTTTCGAACGATTGAAAATGGACAGATGCGGCGATTGATTGTGTGCGAGCCCGCTACCGTCCCGGGCCAGCCAGTCAAGCGGTTCGGTTGGGCTGGAGCAGATGAAAGCCGGTACGACAATGCCGTGACGGCGGGGAATGCGCCGGTCTTATCGGCCCACCGTAGTCATGCTCCACGCAATCAAATTGACAAAAATCGTGTGAAGTTGGATGTATTGCGCGATTGTCTGCTGCGCAACCTGCAGGGCAGGGCGATGCGTGAACAAGGAGTGGTTCAGGATGAAGGATCGTATCGGGTTGCGGATGCTGGCGGTGGCATCTTTGGTTCTGGCAAGCACCACCCCCGTCATTGCGCAGGAAGCGCGGCAGCGTTGGGAGCAGATGTGCCAGATTCGCAAGGACAAGCTCGACCTGATCCTGCCGCAAGCGATGCGCGAGAACGGTATCGATATGTGGATCGTCGCCTCGCGCGAGGGGCATGACGACCCCAACGCCGCGCTTCTGGGCGACGGCTATGTCGGCGATATCGGCTATTATGTCTTCGCCGATCCCGGAGAGGGGCGCATCGAACGCGCGGCGATGGGGGTTGGCGGCGCCGCTTTCGATCAGTGCCCGCTGTACGATGTCAGGAAATCGCCTGCCGAACTCAAGGCCTATGTTGCGCAGCGAAACCCCAGGCGCATCGGCATCAACATCGCCAGCGAGATCGGTACCGCCGATGGCCTGAGCCATTCGCTGCACGAAAGGCTGCGGGAGACGCTGGGCCCCGATCTGTCGGCGCGACTGGTGTCCGCCGAAAAGCTCGTCTCCGATTTCCGCTCGCGCCACAGCGCCACCGAGATCGCGGCTTTTGCCCGCGCGGGTGAATATTCGCGCACGATTGCCGAGCGCGCGCTGTCGAGCGAGGTCATCACCCCGGGCAAGACGACCACCGGCGATGTCGCCTGGTGGATGATGGAGCAGCTGCACAAGGAAGGGCTCGGCAACAGCTTCGGCATTCCCAGTATCTACATTCTGGGCCCCGGTCCGCGCGGCCCGGTGTCGGGCGATCATGTGATCCAGCGTGGCGACCTCATCACCATGGATTGGGGGGTGAACTTCCTGACCGCCTATACCGACATGAAGCGCATGGCCTATGTGCTGAAGGCGGGCGAGAATGCGCCACCACCCGGAGTGCAGCGCGCGTTTGACAAGGCGCTCGAGATCCGGCGGATGATCCTCGATGTGATCAAGCCGGGGATCACCGCGGGCGATGCGCTCGCCGCGGTGAACAGCCGGGTTGCGCAGACGCCGGGGCTGGCACTCGGCCGCTATGATGACCCTGTTGCCGATCCCAAGGTGTCCGATGTCGTCATCGGCAGCCATTCGGTCGGCGATCTCGGGCATGGTTCGGGGCCATCAATGGCGGACTTCAACCCGCTGCGGATGACCTATACGCTTCAGCCCAGCAATTTCCTGTCGATCGAGCTGTTCCTCTACACCCCGGTGCCGGAATGGGGGACGCGAAAGATCAAGATCCCGCTCGAGGATAATGGCGTGGTGACCGAACGCGGGCTGGAATGGGCCTATCCCGCCAACAGCCGTATCCTGCTGGTCAAATAGCCGCGCCGGCCCGCGCGATCAGAAGGCAGGAATGCCCGTGATCGCGCGGCCCAGGATCAGCGCATGGACGTCGTACGTGCCTTCATAGGTGTTCACCGTCTCCAGGTTCATCGCGTGGCGCATCACCTGATATTCGCCGCTTATGCCGTTGCCGCCCAGCATGTCGCGCGCCATCCGCGCAATTCCCAGCGCCTTGTCGACATTGTTGCGCTTGACGATCGAGATCATCTCGGGCGCAAACTGGTCTGAATCGATCAAACGGCCGACGCGCAAGGATGCCTGCAGCGCGAGCGCGATATCGGTTTCCATGTTGGCGAGCTTGTTCTGGAACAGCTGGGTAGCCGCCAGCGGGCGCCCGAACTGGTGCCGATCGAGACCATATTGCCGCGCGGTGTGGAAGCAGAATTCTGCCGCGCCGATCGCGCCCCAGCTAATGCCGTAGCGTGCGCGATTGAGGCACGAGAACGGCCCCTTGAGACCCTCGACATGGGGCAGCAGCGCGGAATCAGGCACCTCGACCTCATCCATCAGGATCATCCCGGTGATCGAGGTGCGCAGGCTGAGCTTGCCCTCGATCTTGGGAGCGGACAGGCCGTCCATCCCCTTTTCGAGCACGAAACCCCGGATCGCGCCATTGTGCGCGTCCGACTTGGCCCACACGACGAAGACATCGGCCAGCGGCGCATTGGAAATCCAGGTCTTGGCGCCGCTGATGCGATAGCCGCCATCGATCTTGGTAGCGCGGGTGCGCATTCCGCCGGGGTCGGAGCCCGCATCGGGCTCGGTCAGGCCGAAGCAGCCGATATATTCGCCGCTCGCCAGCCGGGGGAGATAGCGCATCTTCTGCTCTTCCGAGCCGAACGCATAGATCGGGTACATCACCAGGCTCGACTGCACGCTCATCATCGAACGATAGCCCGAATCGACTCGCTCGACCTCGCGCGCGACAAGACCGTACGCGACATAGGATGCGCCGACCCCGCCATAGACCTCGGGAATGGTCGGGCCGAGCAGGCCGAGCGCGCCCATTTCGCGGAAGATTTCAGGGTCCGTGGTTTCCTGGGCAAAGGCATCGATCGCGCGCGGCGCGAGGCGGTCCTGGGCATAGGCCTGCGCCGAATCGCGGATCATCCTCTCGTCCTCGTCGAGCTGCGCGTCGAGCAGGAACGGGTCGGCCCAATCAAAACTCTGCATGATACACTGTCCTTAGGATTACGCGCTGGCGGGGGGAACGACCGCGGTGGTTTCAATCTCGACCCTGGCGTCAGCCTCGACCAGGCCGGCAACCTGAACCACCGCCATCGCCGGGAAGTTCCTGCCGATCAGCTCGCGATAGGCCGCGCCGATGGCGGGAAGGCTGGCGATATACTCGTCGCGGCTGGTGACATACCAGGTCATCCGTACGATGTGCTCGGGACCAGCCCCGGCTTCGGCGAGAACCGCAAGGGTGTTGACCAGCACCTGACGGAACTGGCTGGCCAGATCGTCCCCGACGATGCGCTCGTCGGCATCGAAGGCGACCACGCCGGCGGTGAACACCAGCCGCCCGGTGGCGGCCACGCCGTTCGCATAGCCGCGCGGCCTGGGCCAGCCGGGGGGCAACAGGGTCTGATGAGCGGTCATGCGCTTTCCTTGATCAAGCGTTCGTGCAATTCAGGCGGCCACGGGCGCGATGTGCCCTCGGCCAGGTCGGTCAGCACCTGGGTGTAGCGCACCGAAAAGCGGCGCTCGCATGCGCAATCGATATCGACATTGAGGTCGACCGAACTGCGTCCCACACGGGTGACGTTGACGGTGAAATCGAGCATGTCGCCCAAGTGGCTGGGGACCGCGAAGTCTGCCGTCAGCGTGACTGTCGGCAGGCCGAGCCCGCGGTCGACGTGCATCTCGCGCCGGGTGATGCCCAGAACCGCTGCGGTCCAGTCCTCGATTGCGGCATCGCACAGCTCGAAATAGCGCGGATAATAGGCAATGCCCGCAGGGTCGCAGTGCGCAAAGCGCAATGGCAGGGTGGTGCGGAACATCAGTTCGCGCTTTGCGCGAGATGCTGGCGGGCGATGACGACCTTCTGCACTTCGGAGGCGCCTTCATAGATCCTGAGCGCGCGAACCTCTCGGTACAGCGCCTCGACCGGCGCGCCGACAGTGACGCCCATGCCGCCGAACATCTGCACCGCCTTGTCGATCACCTGCTGCGCGCTGTCGGTGGCGTGCAGCTTGGCGAGCGCCGCCTCGCGGGTGTTGCGCTGCCCCATCACGTCGCGCAGCCATCCGGCGCGATAGATCAATAGCGCCGATGTATCGACATCGAGCACCATCTCGGCGAGCTTGGACTGAGTGATCGCATTGTCGGCGAGAGTCCCTGCGCCAAGCTTGCGCACCTTGACCCGCGCGGTCGCCTCGTCGAGCGCGCGGCGGGCAAAGCCCAGCGCCGCTGCGCCCACGGTCGTGCGGAAGATATCGAGCGTTGCCATCGCAGCGGCAAAGCCCCGGCCCGATTCGCCCAGCAGCGCGGTTTCGGGCAGCTCCATGTCGGTGAAGGTCAGCGTTGCGAGCGGGTGCGGGGCGATGACCTCGATCCTTTCGGTCACCGCAAGTCCTGCGGTATCCGCATCGACGATGAACGCCGATACGCCCTTGGCACCCGGTGCCTCGCCGGTGCGAGCGAACAGCACGTAATAGTCCGCGATGCCGCCGTTGGAGATATACGTCTTGGCACCGTCGATCACATAGCCGCTGGCGGTACGCCGCGCGGTCGTTTGCATCGAGGCGACGTCCGATCCGGATTCGGGCTCGGTCAGCGCGAAGGCTGCAATCTTGCGACCGGCAGCGACGTCGGGAAGATAGCGCCGCTTCTGGTCTTCGGTGCCGAGCAGGCTGATCGTCCCCGAACCCAAGCCCTGCATCGCGAAGGCGAAATCGGCCAGACCCGAATAGCGCGCCAGCGTCTCGCGGATCAGCGCCAGCGAGCGGATGTCGAGCTGCTCGTGCACCCCGCCATAGGCAGCCGGGACGCAATAGCGCAGCCAGCCTGCCGCGCCCAGCGCCGCAACCAGATCGCGGCACGCCGCGTCGATATCGTGCGGGTGGTCGTCGGAAAGGTTCGCCGCACACCAGGCATCGAGCTCCATGCCCAGGCTGCGATGGCTGTCATCAAGGAACGGCCAGTCAAGAAAGCTGCGGTCTGCCATCAATCACCTTTGAACTCTGGAGTGCGTTTGTCGGCAAAGGCCTCGAAGGCGCGGCGGAAATCGTTGGTCGCCATGCAGATCGCCTGGGCTTGCGCTTCCATCTCGATTGCGGTTTCGACCGACACCGCCCACTCGATGCCGAGCTGGGTCTTGGTGATGCCGTGCGCAAAGGTTGGGCCGGCGGCGATCGAGCGCGCCAGCTTGGTCGCCTCGCCGATCAGGTCTTCGGCTGCAACCAGCCGGTTGTGAAAGCCCCAGCGCTCGCCTTCCTCGGCGCTCATCATCCGCCCGGTGTAGAGCAGGTCGGATGCGCGGCCCTGGCCGATGATCCGTGGCAGGATCGCGCATGCACCCATGTCGCACCCGGCCAGCCCGACGCGGGTGAACAGGAACGCGGTCTTGGTGGCAGGGGTGGCCAGCCGCAGGTCCGATGCCATCGCCATGATCGCGCCTGCACCGACGCAGATGCCGTCGATCGCAGCAATGATCGGCTGTGGGCAGGCGCGCATCGCCTTGACCAGATCGCCGGTCATCCGGGTAAACGCGAGCAGCTCGGGCATTGCCATCTTGGTCAGCGGGCCGATGATCTCATGGACATCGCCACCCGAGGAGAAATTGCCGCCCGCGCCGGTGACGATGATCGCCTTGACGTCGGTGGCATAGACCAGCGCGCGGAAGGTATCGCGCAGCTCGGCGTAGCTTTCAAAGGTCAGCGGGTTCTTGCGGTCGGGGCGGTTCAGCGTGACCGTCCCGACGCCATCGGCGAAATGCCAGCTGAAATGCTCAGGCGAAAAGCTCTCGGGGTTCATGGCTGTTCCTTTCCTTTGTCGTCGGCCAGCGAGATCTTGAGTGCGCCGAGCAGATCGTACAGCGCGGCGCGCTGGTCGCGGGTCAGCCCCTCAAGCATCATGTCGATCCATTCGTGATGCGCCTCGGCGATCCCTGAAAAGCATTCGCGGCCGAGCTGGGTCAGCCGCACGATCGAGGCGCGGCCATCGGTGGGCGAGGGGGCGATGCTGATGTAGTTGTCGCGCGCCAGCGTCTGGACGACGCCGGTGACATTGCCGTTCGAGACCAGAAGCTCCTGCGACAGCTGTCCCATCGTCATCCCGGCTGGGTTGCGATCAAGCGCCGCCATCACGTCGAAACGGGGCAGGGTGATGCCGTACTGGTCGGCAAAGCGTCGCTTGAGCCGCTTTTCGATCACCGTGGTGCAGGTCAGCAGCCGCAGCCACAGCCGGACATTGCTGCGATCGACCATCTCGCCGTCATGCTTTTCGCGGATTGCGCTCGCGCCTGTCACATCACTTCTCCACCGGCGACCATGATTGCCTGGCCCGTGACCGATCGGCTGGCGGGCAGGCACAGCCACAATGCCGCCTCTGCGACCTCGGCCGGGTCGATCAACCGGCCCTGCGGATTGAACCGGGTGAGCTGCGCGCGCGCCTCATCCGCGCTGCGTCCGGTCTTGGCCTGGATGTTGGCGATGGCATCGCCGACGATGTCGGTATCGGTAAAGCCCGGGCACACCGCGTTGGCGGTGAGGCCGGTGTGCGCAAATTCGGTGGCAAGCGCGCGCATCAGGCCGATCGCGCCATGCTTGGAGGCGACATAGGGCGCGGTGTAGCCATAGCCCTTGACCCCGGCGGTCGATGCGACGGTGACAATCCGGCCCGATGGAGCTGCGATCAGGTCGGGGAGCGCCGCCTGACAGCAGTGGAACAACGCGTCGAGATTGACCGCCATCGTCTGGCGCCAGGCTTCAGCCGTGACCTTGGCGAAAGGTGCGCTGGGCGCGATGCCGGCGTTGTTGACGAGGATGGCGATAGGGCCATGCGCGGCGCGGGCGGATGCGAAGGCCGCATCGACCGCAGCCCGGTCGGTGACGTCGGCCTGCGCGATACAGGCGCCGGGCAGAGTGGCGGCAATGGCGTCCAGCGCCTCGCGCCGCCGCCCGACGAGTGTCAGCCGCGCACCTTCGCGCGCCAGCGCCTGCGCGATGGCGGCGCCGATGCCCGAGCCGCCCCCGGTGACGACCGCGTGAAGTCCCTCCAGCCGCATATCAGCCTCTCAGTGCCGCTTCCTGCTCCGCCGCGCGCTGCATGTTGCGCGCGAGCTGCCCCATGCCGCTCAGATAAGCGGGCGGAACGACGACACCGCGATAGCCATGCTGCGCCGCCGCGCGCAAGGTCCACATCGGATCGATCATGTGCGGACGGCCCAAGGCGACAAGGTCTGCACGGCCCGCCGCGAGGATCGAATTAACGTGGTCGGTCTCGTAGATATTGCCCACCGCCATGGTCGAGACGCGCGCCTCGTTGCGCACCTGGTCGGCAAACGGGGTCTGGAACATGCGGCCATAGACCGGCTGGCAGTCGGCCCAGGTCTGGCCTGCCGACACGTCGATCAGGTCCGCGCCTGCCTCGTGGAACGCCTGCGCGATGCGCACCGCTTCCTCGGGGGTGACGCCCTGGTCGCCCATCCAGTCGGTTGCCGAGATGCGAACCGACATCGGTTTGTGCGAGGGCCATGCCGCGCGCATCGCGGCGAACACCTCGAGCGGGAAGCGCAGCCGGTTCTCGAGGCTGCCGCCATATTCGTCAGTGCGCCGGTTCTGCATCGGGGTGATGAAGCTGGAGAGCAGATAGCCATGCGCGGCGTGCATTTCGACCATGTCGAACCCGGCATCGATCGCCATCCGGGTGGCGGCGACGAACTGGTCGCGCACTATGTCCATGTCGGCACGCGTCATCGGGCGAGGGGTCTGGTTGGCGTCGCTCCAGGGAACGTCGGATGCGGCGATCAGCGGCCAGTTGCCGCTGTCGAGCGGCTCGTCCATTCCCTCCCAGCCGAGCTTGGTCGATCCCTTGGCGCCCGAATGGCCCAGTTGCAGGCACATCTTGGCCTTGCTGTTGTGGTGGACGAAGTCGGTGATCCGCTTCCAACCGGCGACATGCTCGGGTGTGTACATTCCGGGGCAGCCCGGCGTGATGCGGCCCTCAGGCGAGACGCAGGTCATCTCGGTATAGACCAGCCCCGCGCCGCCCTGCGCACGGGTGCCATAATGCACGAAATGGAAGTCGCCCGGCGTGCCGTCGGTGGCGCTGTACATCGCCATGGGCGAGACCACGATGCGGTTGGCAAGCTCGAGTTCGCGCAAGCGGAACGGCGCGAACATCGGCGGCGCGCCGGTGTCGCGGCCGCCCGGCGCCTGCGTCTGGAACCAGCGCTCGACGCCCTCCAGCCAGGCCTGATCGCGCAGCCGCAGATTTTCGTGGCTGACCCGCTGCGAGCGGGTGAGCAGCGAATAGGTGAACTGGATCGGCGCGAACGGCAGATAGCGGTCGAGCGTCTCGAACCATTCGGTCGAGTTGCGCGCGCTGTTCTGCAGCTTGAGCACCTCGATGCTGCGTTCGGCCTGATATTCCGCCAGCGCATCGGCGCGCGACAGTCCGGGGCGGTTGAGCACTTCGGCAAGCTTGATCGCGTCCTCGAGCGCCAGCTTGGTACCCGATCCGATCGAGAAATGCGCGGTGTGCGCCGCATCGCCCAGCAGCACGAACTTGTCGTACGACCACTGGCCGGTGATGATCCGGCGGAAGTTGAGCCACGCCTGCGGTCCGGGCAGATGGGTGGCGTTGGACATCAGCGCGTTGCCGTCCAGGTGCTTGGCGAACAGCTTTTCGCACAGCGCAATCGCCTCGGGCTGATCCATCGTGTCGAGGCCAAGACCGGTCCAGGTCTCGGGCGCCATCTCGACGATAAAGGTCGAAAGCTGGTCGTCGAAGCGATAGGCATGCGCCCAGACCCAGCCCGCCTCGGTCTTCTCGAAAGCGAAGGTGAAGGCGTCGAACTGCTTGGCGGTGCCGAACCAGAAGAACTTGTTCTTCTTGACCTGGATGTCGACGTCGAAGTGCTCGACATGCGCGGTGCGGATGCGGCTATTGGCGCCGTCGGCGGCGATGACGAGGTCGAACTCGGCCCAGTCTGCAGGGTCGGTGCTCGCCTCGTGCTCGAAGTGCAGGCCGATGCCCAGATCGCGCGCGCGCTGCTGGAGGATCGCGAGCAGGCGTTTGCGGCCGATGCCGATAAAGCCATGGCCGCTGGAGCGGATACACTCGCCATGGATGTGGACGTCGATGTCGTCCCAATGGGTGAACTCGTCGCGGATGGTCGCGCCGCTGACCGGGTCGTTTGCCATCAGATTGTCGACCGTCTGGTCGGAAAAGACGACGCCCCAGCCAAAGGTGTCATGCGGACGGTTGCGCTCGTACACATCGATGACATGATCGGGATTGTGCAGTTTCATCGATATCGCGAAATACAGCCCAGCAGGCCCTCCGCCGACGCATCCGATCTTCATCGCGCTACCCTTTCCAGTCCAGACTCGATGGGCGTGATCCTATGACGGGCAGCAAATTGCTTCAAGCCTAAAATTTTAAGCTTGAAATATCGTATATCACACAATTATTCACGTGTATGGGAATCACCGGAGAACAGATTATGAAGTGGCCAGCACAACGCCTGACGTCGGGATCCAAGAAGAGCTTCGGCATGTATGACGAGGCCTCGAAGCTCGATGCGCAGGGGGTGGACCTGATCCATCTGGAGTTCGGACGGCCGCACGCCGATACCCCCGATCACATCAAGCAGGCGACCAAGGCCGCGCTCGATGCGGGCATCGTGCATTATGGCGATTTCCGCGGGACGCTGTCGTTCCGCCAGGCGCTGGTTAAGAAACTGCGCGATTTCAACAAGCTGGATTACGGCGTTGACGAGGTGCTGGTCACCAATGGCCTCACCCACGCCTCGTTCGCGGCGTTCATGGCGGCGATCGATCCGGGCGACGAGGTGATCCTGCTCGATCCGTATTATCCGCAGCACATCGGCAAGACCGAGCTGGCCGGCGGCAAGGTGGTGATCGCCGGGCTCGACAAGGCGAACAACTTTGCCATCTCGAAGGAAAAGATCGCCGAGAAGATCACCGATCGCACGCGGATGATCGTGCTGATCAACCCCGCCAATCCCACGGGCAGGGTCTATACCCGCGACGAGCTGCAGAACGTGGCCGATCTGGCGATCGAGCATGACCTGCTGGTGCTGTCGGACGAGGTCTATGAATACATCACCTACGATCAGGCGCAGCACATCAGCATCGCCAGCCTGCCCGGCATGCGCGAGCGGACGATCACCTGCTTTGCTTTCACCAAGGCCTATTCGATGGATGGCTGGCGCGTCGGCTATGTCACCGCCGATGCAAAGCTCATGCCCGCGATCCTCACCATTGCGATGACCGACGTGACCCACGTAAACGTGTTCGTGCAGGAAGGCGCACGCGCCGCGGTCGAAGGGCCGCAGGATGCGATGCTGGCGATGGTCGAGGCCGATCGGCGCAAGCGCGACATCGTCGTCCAGGCGCTCAACCAGATGCCGGGTGTCACCTGCGCCGCGCCCGAAGCCACGATCTATGCCTTTCCCGACATCAGCGGCACCGGGCGCAGCTCGCAGGACATTGCCATGGCGATCCTGAAAGAGGCGCATGTCGTCGTCGAGGCGGGGAGCTTTTACGGTCCTGCCGGGGAGGGCCATTTGCGGGTGTGCTTCGGATCGGAATCCGAAGCGCGGGTGACCGAGGCGATGGAGCGGCTCAGCCGTTTCTTCAACGCGCTATAACGGATACGATCGATCAGGCCGTCACGACAGGGAGAAAGATGATGAAACTCAAGATGCGTGTGATGGCGGCCTTGCTGGCTCTCCCGATGGTTGCGACGGCGGGGTCTCTTCCGGCCGTGGCGCAAGCTGCGCCTGCGTCCGCCAGCCATGCCGATCTGGTGGCGCTGTACGACGAGTTCCGCGCCTTTGTCGCACCCGAGATGGTCGATGGCCTGCCCGATTACTCGCCCGCTGCAATGGCGCGGCAATATGAAGGGCTGCGCAGCTTTCAGGCGCGGTTGAAGGCGATCGACGACAGCCGCTGGCCGGTCAGCGAACGCGTCGATTACATGGTGGTCCTCGCCGAGATGCGGGGCCTGGAATTCCAGCACCGCGTGATGCAGCCGTGGAAGCGCGACCCTGGCTTCTACAGCGTCACCAATCTGGGCTTCGGGCCCAAGATGCACGGTGCTTTCGGTATTCCCCAGCTTCCGCTCGCTGCCGACAAGGCCAAGGCGCTGGCGGCCAAGCTCGATGCGGTACCCGGCGCGCTGCGCCAGGCACGCGCCAGCCTTACCGACGCGCGCGGCGATCTCGCGCGGTTGGCGATCGTGCAGAAGCGGGTCGAGATGAACGTCTTCGGCGAGCTGGCGGCGTCTGCTGCCAAGCTGCAGCCCGAACTGGTCGAGCCCGCAAAACGCGCCCAGGCCGCCGCCGCAGACTTCAAGGCGTGGCTCGAATCGATCGAAGCCGGGCTTCCCGCGCATGGTGGCGTGGGCAAGGACAACTATGCCTGGTATCTCAAGAACGTGCTGCTGCTGCCGTACACGCCCGAGCAGGTCGAGACCATCGGCGAGCGCGAATATCAGCGGCAGCTCACCTTCCTCAAGATCGAGGAGCACCGCAACCGGGCGATTCCGATGCCCGATCCCGTCACCACGCGCGCTGCGTTCGATGCCAAGCGCAAGGCCGAGGACGAGCATCTGCTCAAGCTGCTGCGCGACGGCGACTGGGTCACCATCCCCGATTATGTCGAGCATGATCCCGAAGAGGGGCCATATCAGTTCCCGTTCGATCGCGACCCTTCCAAGCCCGGGTTGTTCGACCCGCCGCTCAACCTCCATTTCTTCTTCCAGGCCGAGTTCCGCGACGGGCTGCCGCTGCGCGCGCACAACCTTCCCGGGCATATGTTCGATTCGCTCCAGGCCGCGCGCGATACGCGCCCGGTGCGTGGAAAGCCGCGGCTGTTCTTCGTCAACGGCCTGCGCAATGAAGGCTGGGCGTTCTACATGGAAGAGATGATCCTGCAGGCCGGGATGCTCGAGGACAGGCCCAAGACGCGCGAGATCGATTATATCCTGGGCGCCAAGCGCGCGGCGCGGATCATTCCCGAAATCCGGATGCAGGCCAATGAATGGACCTGGCAGCAGGCCAATGAATCGCTGATCGCGCGCACGCCCAAATGGATGAAGCCCGGCGATGCCGTGGCGCAGTTCGATATCGAATTGTACCTGCGCCAGCCGGGCTATGGCATTGGCTACTATATGGGCAAGGTCGAGCTCGAAAAGCTGCTCGCCGATGTCGCGATGCAGAAAGGCGAGGCGTTCGACATCAAGTCGTTCCACGACCGCTTCCGCGCGGCAGGATCGATCCCGATCTCGCTGATCCGCTGGGAAATGACCGGGCGCGACGACGAGATCAAGGGTCTGCGCTGACTCCTGGCACTGCGGTCAGTCGATGACCGCAGTAGCCTCGATCTCGATCAGAAAGTCCGGCAGGGCGAGGGCCTGAACCCCGATGACGGTGTTGGGCGCGGGGGTGGCGCCGTCATAGAATGCGCCCACTTCGCCCAGAACCGGGCCCAGCTTGTCGGGGCTATGCCCGACGATATAGGTGCGCAGGCGAACGATGTGCGCTGGCGTCGCGCCGACCTCGGCAAGCACCTGCTTGAGATTTGCCAGCGCCTGACGCGTCTGCGCGGCAAGATCATCGCCGCCGACCAAGTTGCAGTCCTTGTCCCAGGCGACCTGTCCGGCAAGGTGCACCGTGCGGCCTCCTGAATGGATCGACGCGTGCGAAAAGCCATAGCCGACAGCGTCGTACATTCCGGCGGGGTTGATCTTGGTGTTGGTCATGCGCTGTTCCTTAGGTGCGGGTGTCAGTCGACGATCTCGAGCTGGTGCCCGAACGGATCGAGCACATAGACATTCTTCTTGCCCGCCAGCGGCCCGGCATCGATGTGGATGATCTCGAGCGGGGTGCAGCCATAAGCGGTCAGATAGGCGAGCGCCTTGTCGACATCATCGACCTTGAGCCCGAGATGATGCCCGCCGCGATCGCAGTTGCGCGGCAGGTCGGTGCGGCGATCGTCGGGCTTGTCATATTGGACCAGCTGAAAGTTCATGTTGTCGGTGAGCTTCATCATCACCAGCGTCATCCGCGCACCGGGCACCCCGACATGGCTCGCCATCCAGTCGATGCCCTGGTCATCGACCGGCATATCGGCGGCATCAAGCGGGCCCATCCGGAACAGCTCCTCCGCGCCGATGACGTCGCGGTAGAAGGCCAGCGCCGCCTCCAGATCCGGGACGGTCCACGAGATGTGGTCAACCGAGAGGAATACAGGCTTTTCGGGTGCTGGTGTCATGCGCGTGTCCCCATGTTGCGAGGGCCCATATTGCGGCGCAAGGTGCGCGCCTGCAACGCAATGAACACGGAAAAGTCGTTGCCGGCAACGCAATGATCGCGACCCCGGGTCATTGCGGCGGCAACAGGTCGGCGATCGCCACCGGGCGCGCCGGAAAGCGTGCGGTGAAGCCCGCCTGCGCGGGTCCCCCGGCAGCGGCGATCATCCTGAGCAAGCTGGGCTCGCAATTGCGCCCCTGGCACGCGCCCATGCCGCAGCGGGTGGCAAGCTTGATCGCGTTGGCGGACTGGCAGTGAGCCAGTTGGACGGCGATGGAGGCCTGATCGACATCCTCGCAGCGGCAGATGATCGTGTCGGCCGACGGTGCGGGAAGATATGCGGTGGGATCGGCAACATCATCGAGCAGCGCGGCGAAGGCGCGATGCTGGGCGAGGTCGCGGCGCAGCTGGCGTGCAGCGGTTTCGGCAGCGTCAGGCGAGATCAGCCCCAGATCGAGCGCGATGCCGATCCCGGCCAGCGCACCTCCGGCAGCTGCGGCTGCGGCGCCCGCAACGCCGGTGGTTTCTCCCGCCGCAAAAAGGCCCGGCACCGTTGTGCGCATGAAATCGTCGTGCTTGCACGCCCAGCCTCCCGCCGGACCCGCTGCTGCCATCTGCGCGCCCGCCATGCGCGGCAACGCAGATTGCGGCACGAAGCCATAGCACAGCCCGACCGCGTCGCAGTCGATCGCCCCGCCGCTGGTCTGCGCCCCCGAGACGCGATCGGTGCCGGTCAGCGCCTCGAGCGAGGTTCCGTAGCGGACCGGCGTTCCCGCCCGCGCCAGCGTCTTCACCGCGCCTGCGGTCGCCAGCAGATCGGGGGCGCGGCGCAGGGCTGCTGCCGGATGGCGGGCGAGCGCCGCGATCATCGCGCTGCGCGGTTGCGCGAACAGCACAGCTGCGACCGATCCTCCCGCAGCGACGATCTGCGCGGCGATGATCAACTGCAGCGGATGCGTTCCGGCGAGCAGGACGCGCTTGCCCACCAGCAATTGCTGTCCCTTGATGAACGCCTGGATGCCGCCCGCCGCAGAGACACCGGGCAACGTCCAGCCGGGAAGCGGCACGGCCAGGTCGTGGCATCCCGCAGCGATCAGGATGTGCCGTGCGGCGACGGTTGTGGCGCCATCGGGGCCCATGGCGATGATCGATCCGCTCTGCAGCCCGATCACCGAATGCCCGCCCAGCCACTGGACGCCATCCAGCGCCTGGAACCTTTCGAGCAGCTGCTTGAGCGGCCGGTAGCTGCGTTCCTGAAGCCAGCCGCGCACCGCAATGCGGGCAGGGGGCTGGCGCAGGATTTGCCCGCCCGGCCGGGGTTGTTCATCGATAACGACAAGCGAAAGGCTGCGTCCGGCGAGCGCCAACGCAGCGGCCTGGCCCGCAGGTCCTCCGCCGATGATCGCCACATCGCATTCGATCCGGTCAGCCACGGGTGGAGACCTCCATGCCGTCTGCTGCAGGCGCAAGGCAGGCGCGCACCCGGCGGCCGGTGGCGAGATCGGTCACCAGGCATTCGTAGCAGCTGCCCATGTTGCACAGCAGCCCGCGCGGGCGGCCACGCTGGTCGGTGCGGAAGGCATCGAGCCCGCCCGCGAGCATTGCGGTCGCCACCGTCTCGCCGGCAAAGCACGCGACCGGCTGGCCGTCGACCAGGATCGCGATCGGCTCGCCGCGCTCGACATCCTGCGTGATCCGCTCGGCGCTCATCCCATGAATCCGTTCAAATGCTCGAACCTTGCCGGAGAAAGCAGCGACAGCTCGTCTGCGTCTCCTCCCATCATCGCATCGGCCATCAGCCGCGCAAAGGTGAGACCGAGCGTGAACGCCGATCCCCCTGCCGCGACCCACAACCCGGGCATGCGCGGCACCGGGCCGACGATCGGCAGCTGGTCGGATGTGATAGCGGTGACCCCGGTCCAGCTGCGGATCAGGTTGAGCCGGGTGACGCCTGGCACCACGTCGCGCGCCGCCAGCAGATTGCCGATCAGCGACTCCGGGATCATCTGTGCCCTGGCCGAAAGGTCGAACCCGCCGTTGCTGGTCTGCGCGAGCCGCGAGGGCCAGCCGCCACCGATCAGCAGATTGCCCGCGTGTGTCTGCTTGAGCGACAGCCGGCGCCCGACATGCTGCACCAGATGCGGCACCATCGGTGGAACGCGCTCGGTGGCGTTCATCAGCAGCGCCACCGGATAGATCGGCATGTGAATGTTGATCAGCGCGCAGATATCCGCGCTCCACGCGCCTGCCGCCACCAGCAGCTGGTCGGCGGACAGGGCAAGCCCGTGGCCTCGGATGACGAACCTTCCGCCCTCGCGCGCGATCGTCTGGACGCGGGTACCCGTGCGAACCGTGGCCCCTTCGCGCTTGATCGCTTCGGCGAGCGCGGGCGTGATCGCACGCGGATCGGCATGCCCCTCATCGGCCGAGAAGTTCGCCGCCAGAATGCCGGGCGAGAGATAGGGGGCGATCGCGCGCGCCTCGTCGCCATCCAGCGTGCGCACCGCCAAACCCTCACGGCTTTCGCGCGCGGCCTTGGTCTCGAGCAGCGCGACCTGTTCGGCGGTTTCGGCGACCATCAGCCCGCCGTGCATCGCGACATGCAGATCGGCACCAAGCTCCTGCTCGATCGTCCGCCAGTCGATGACCGCGTGGCGGCTGAGCGCGACGATCTGCGCGCCCTGCTCGGCAAGGGCGTCGCCGTTTTCGAGAAAGCGGCGCTCAATCTGGAAATGCAGCGACCCGGCGTTCTGGCCCGAGGCGCCCGCATTGATGTCACCGGCCTCGACCAGCACCACCGAGGCGCCCTTGCGCGCGAGCTGCCAGGCCGTCGCACAGCCGACCAGCCCGCCTCCGATGATTGCTACGTCCGCCCGCTCCATCGATCCTAGATGCGCCCGAGCGTGGCCAATGTCTCCCGGATTCGTTCGACATCCTGCGCGGATACGTCCTGCAGCGGCGGGCGGACATAGCCGCCGGGGAGGCCCTGGACGTTGAGCGCAGCCTTGAGGATGGCAGGCCCGGACCCGAACCGCCCGACCAGTTCGGGCGTGTACCACGCATCGAGGATCAGCCGGTCCTTGCGGCCGCACTCGCGCGCAGCGGCAATATCGCCTGCCCACAGATGATTGTAGAAATCGGCATGGATCCGCCCCAGCACGCCGCCGGCGCCCATCGTGCCGTCGCCGCCGCGCGATTCGAGCAGCGCCAGACCATGCTCGTCCATCGCATGGCCGAAGATGCGCAATTCGTCCTTGAGCGCGAAGAAGGTGTCGAGGAACTTGCGCAGGTCGCTGGTAGATTGCTTGATCGCGACGACATTGTCGAGCCCGGCGATGCGCTTGAGCAGGTCGAGCGGCATGTCGATGCCGGTGCCCGGGGGCCAGTTGTACACGCAGATCGGCAGCCGGCTCCGTGCCGAAATGTCGCGATAGAAGCCGAAGATCTCGTCGGGAAGCGGCCGGTAATACGGCGGTGGTGTCACCACGATGCCGTCAAAGCCGCTATCTGCGGCGTGATCGGCGAGGTCCAGCACTCGCTCGGCGGTGAACGCGGTGCACCCGGCGAGCAGCGGCAGCTTGCCGCCGAGCTGGTTGCCTGCCGCCGAGAACAGCGTCTTGCATTCCTCGGGCGACATGCTGGGCCATTCGCCGGTCGTCCCGGCGATGAGGAGCCCGTGCATCCCTTCACTGTGGAGCCATTCGAGCAGCGTGCCCAACGCGGAGAGATCGAGATTGCGATCCACATCGAACGGTGTGGTGATCGCCGGGATATATCCCTGCCAACTGGCGCGCGATCTTTTGTTCATCAATTCGGCTCCCCTGTTCCGGACATACAGCATAGCACCCCGATAGGCCAAGCTGCCTTGGCAGCAAGGACATCAAAATACGAAAATGGTTGCGTTTATCGCAACGAATGGCATTTTGAGTTCCAGATTTGCAACGGTTGCCAAGGAACTGCGAGAATGTGGGACAATGCGCTGCACTATTTTTACGAGGCCGCAAACCTCGGCTCGATGCGTCTGGCGAGCGACAAGATCGGGGTCGCCACCTCATCGATCAGCCGCCAGATCGCGCAGCTGGAAAGCGAGATGGGTATCGCGCTGATCGAGCGTGGCCGTCGCTCGATCCGGCTGACCGAGGCGGGGCAGCTGGCGTTCGATTATCACAAGAACCAGATGGCCGACCGGGAGGCGCTGCTCAACCGCATCCAGGAACTGCGCGAGGTCAAGTCCGGACGGATTGATCTGGCGATCGGCGAGGGGTTCTTCGGACCCTCGTTCACCGCGCTGATCGAGAGCTTCCAGCGGCGCAATCCGGGGATATCGATCACCGTCACCAGCTGTGCCAGCTCCGAGATCATCCGCATGGTGCTCGACGACGAGGCGCATATCGGCATGATTCTGCACACGACGAGCGAACCCAAGATCCGCACGCGCAGCACGGTGGAACAACCGCTGATGGTGCTGTGCGCGCCCAATCATCCTGCGGCTGCGATGGAGGCGCTGACCATCGCCGATCTCGGCCGCTTCGATCTGTGCCTGCCGCCGCAGGGGTTCCGCATCCGCAGCACCTTGAACCACGCCGAAAAGCGCGCGCAGGTGTGGCTTGAGCCGCGGTTGGTCACCACATCGATCCAGATGATGCGCGAGATCGCCAAGGCCGGGCGCGCGCTGACCGTGCTGCCGCGAATTTCCGCGCTGGCCGAGCTCGACGAAGGCAGTCTGGTCGCGCGGCCGTTGCTCGACGACGCCATCGAGCACAGCACGGTGAGCCTGATCCACCGGCTGGGCCGCCAGCTCGAGGGCGCGCCCGCGCGGTTGATGGGGGTGCTGGAGACGCGGCTGAAGAGCTGGAGCTGATGCCAAGATTTCGGCTCAGGCAGGCTGCGCTGCAAGCGCTACGCGTCGCGGCCAGACAAGGCAGACGGCTGCGGTCACCACAGCGTTGATGGCCATCGCCACCAGCCCATGATCCCATTCGGGCAGCAGCGCACTCCACAGCGTCTGTGCCTGCGGCAACAGCAGCGCGGCATAGCCGACCACGATCCCCGCCAGCACGCCCCAGGCATGCACGCGCGGCCAGAGGAAGGCGAAATACACACCCGGCGCGAGCATGCCGATCGCGGCATACGCTGATAGTCCGATCTCGACCAGTGATCGCGACCCCCCCAAAGTGAGCCACACCGCGATCGCGGCAAACACGATCATCGACATCCGCGAGGCGAGCAGCGAGGCGCGGTCGGACAGGCTTGGCATCATCGGCAGCAGGATGTTGCGGCTGAAAATCGATCCCGCGGTGAGCAGCAGCACCGATCCCGGAACCAGCGCGAGCAGGCACGCGGTGCCCGCAAAGATGCCGATCGCCCAGGGCGGGTACCGGTCCGACACGAACTGCAGCAGCACCGCATTGGTATCGCCGCCCTCGGGCTGGGTGCCTGCAAGCAGCGCGGCCAGCCCCAGCAGGATGATGAAGAAATAGGACAGGGAATACAGCGGCTGCCAGATCGCGTTGCGCCGGATGGTTGCCTCTGTCCCGGCGGAAAAACACAATTGAAACAGGTGCGGCAAAATCCAGTTGCCCAGCGCAACATTGAGCGCGGCGGTCATCAGCCAGATGGTCGAGAGACCGGCCTCGGGCTGCAATCCGGGCAATCGGCCGATGCCGGGATACTGATCCTGCGCCAGGCGGTAGACATCGAGCATCGAGGTGGCACCGACCTTTGAGGCAACGGTAATGCACAGGGAAATCACGATCACCACCATCAGCACGTCCTTGACCCCGGCGGCAAACGCAGCGGATCTCAGGCCTGCGAAATAGACGAAGGCCAGCATCACCACCGCGGCGATCAACGCTGCTGCGATGGTCGAGACCTCTGGCCCCAAAGTGAGGCGCACGATCAGGCTGAGCGCGACGATCTGGATCTGGACATAGACGACCAGCGCGGCGATCCCGGCGATGCCGACGACCACGCCGAGCCAGGTTGCGTTGTAATGGCTGGCAAAGAAATCCGCCTGGGTCACCAGGGCAAACCTGCGGCCAGCGTTCCAGATGTTGGGCATCAGCCAATAGCCGATGGTCGCCGACAGCGAGACCGAGGTCAGCGCAAGATAGGCCGGCGCTCCATGCGCCCAGGCGAAGCCCGATATGCCCAGCACAGCAAAGGTCGTGTAGATCTCGCCCGCGTTCAGGAACCAGAACACCAGCACGCCAAAGCGGCGCCCGCCTACTGCCCAGTCGGCCAGCGTCTTGGCCTTGGCATGCCGCCGCGCCGAAAGCAGCGCGCCCGCCATCGTTCCCAGCACCACCGCCAAGGTCAGCGCGAGGATCATGCGGCTTCTCCCGTGGCCGGGGTGTCATCATCCGGGCCCTCGAACTCGGGGTGCTTGCTGTCGATCGAGAAGATGAAGGCGATGACCAGCGACGTGATCACGATCCCCGCCATTTGCCACACCATCGGGAAGGGCAGCGAGAACGGTCGCCAGGCGATGTCGTTGACCAGCGGAATGCCGCCGATCTGCCAGAGGAACGGGATCAGCAGCAGCCAGCGATGGCGGCGTGAAACCGCCGGGGAAGCAGGCGCCATGCTCAGGCCTTTCCGCCGCCCGCGGTGATCCAGCTGCGGATCTTCGCGTCGAGCACGTCCATCGGCAGCGCGCCGGTGGAGAGAACCTGATGGTGATAGTCGCGGATATCGAAGCGCGGGCCCAGCGCCTTGGCGGCGGCAGTGCGCAGTTCGCGGAATTTCAGCTCGCCGATCTTGTACGAACAAGCCTGGCCGGGATAGGCGATATAGCGGTCGATCTCGACCACCACGTCGCGCGGTGCCATCGAGGTGCTGGCGAGCATATAATCGATCGCCTGCTGCCGACCCCAGCGCTTGGCATGGATGCCGGTATCGACCACCAGCCGCACCGCGCGCAGCATTTCCATGTCCAGATGTCCGAACAGCTGCATCGGATCGGTGAACATGCCGAGCTCCGACCCCAGCGATTCGGCATACAGCCCCCAGCCTTCGGTATAGGCGGTCGCCTGGCCGTGGCGCAGCAGCGGCGGCAGGTCGGCATTCTCGGCCGCGAGCGTCAGCTGGAAATGGTGGCCCGGAATGCCCTCGTGCAACGTCAGCGTCTCGAGCGTCGGGATCGGCCGGGTGCCCAGCATCGACATGTTGAAGAACAGGATTCCTGGCGACACGCCATCGGGCGGGCCGACGCGGTAATAGCCGGTGCCGCGCTGGTCGCCCAGTGCGGGCAGCGGGCGGACCTCGAACGGCGCCTTGGGCCTTGCGTGGAACAGCCGCGGGATCGCCGGCCAGATCCGCTCCTCGATCGCCTTGAACCGGCCGAGCAGCTCTTCCGGCGTCTTGCAGTAATAGCGCGGGTCGGTGCGGACATGCTCGAAGAATGCCTTGAGGTCGCCGTCGAAGCCGACCTTGGCGCGCACCGCCTCCATCTCCGCACGGATGCGCGCGACTTCGGAAAGGCCGAGCTGGTGGATGTCGTCGGCCGAGCGCGTGGTCGTGGTATGCCGCGCCAGATCCCAGGCATAAAGCGCATCGCCGCCCTTCATCGCCCACAGCCCCGGCGCTTCGGGCGCATCGGGCAGATAGGTGTCGCGCAGATAGGTCGCCCAGCTGCGATAGGCGGGGTAGACCTTGCCTTCCACCGCCGCGCGGAACGTCGCGGTGATCCGCTTGCGCTCGTCGGCTGCAATGCTGTCGGGCATGCGGGTAATGCCCGTCCAGAACGGGCTCTGCTCCACCGGCAGCTTCAGCATCGCATCGACCTGCGCCAGCACGTTGGCGACGATCACCTTGGGCTGCAGATAGCCCTGGGCGCGGCCCTGCTTCAGCCGGGCGATCGTGCTGTCCATGTACCCGACAAAGCCATCGATCCTCACCAGCGCCGCGTCGTAATCCGCAGGTGTCGCAAAGGGCGCGGCCCCGCTCGAGAGGAAATCGGGGAACTCGATGTGCAGCCCGAACGAGGGGTTGAGCGGCGCCATGCGCTGGACCTCGAACAGTCCGCTGTCGAACAGGGTCAGCGTCTGCCGGGTCTGATAGTCGAACACGTCATATGCGATGCGATCGGCTGCGGGCAGGCCGGTGCGATCGATCGCCTTGAGATCGGCCAGCGCAACCACTTTGTTGGCGCGCAACGCCTTGGCGTAATCATCGCCCAGCGGATCGACGAACAACGCGCCTGCGCTCTTGCCCGTGCGCGCGGCGCGCAGCGGGTTGAGCGCGGCATCGGCGGCCTCGCTGCGTTCGAGCAACGCGCGCAACGCCTGGGACGCGGACGAACCCTGCGCCATAGCGGGCAGCGGCGTCAGCGTGCTGGCGGCCATCGCGCCGATCAGCGTCCGGCGCGAGAGTTGGAAAGACGGACTGTGCATGGCGGGTCCCCGAGTTGCTTTTCGCTTGTTGCTGATCGTGTCGCACCAGCGCAATAATGCAAGCCGGAGAGGCGGGAGGGTGCAAAACCCCGTGAAAGAGCCAAAAGCGCGGTAATCCGGGCATTTGCAAGGCATGTCGTTGTCTTTGGCGTAGCCTTATCGTCGTTACGTTGCGTCTGGCGCAATGAATTTGCGCGGTCTAGCGCATTGTTTTCCACAGCCATTGCCTCAGGCTTGGCGCCACACACCTATGGAGGGTCCCGAAAATGAATCGACCGCATGTCTTGGCTGCCTTTGCCGCAAGTCTGGGGCTGGCCGCCACTCCGGTTGCAGCCCAGCCGCGGGCCGATGCGCCCGTGATGACCGCGCTGGTCGGCGGCTCGGTGGTCGACATCGACAGCGGTGCATCGATCCGCGATGCGGTGGTGCTGATCGAGGGCGAGAAGATCGTGCGCGTCGGCCCGTCCGCGAGCATCGCGGTGCCGCCGTCCGCCAAGGTCGTGCGGATGGACGCCAAGTGGCTGGTGCCGGGTCTGATGAACATGCACGTCCATTTCGGGCTGAAGCTACCCGGTGCCGAGGGTGCCGAGCTGATGAACGAGAAGGATGGCGAACAGATCCTGCGGATGGCGGCGAACGCGCACCGCACTTTGCTCGCCGGGGTGACCACGGTGCGCCTGACGGCCGAGGACCGCGGGCTCGACTTCATGCTCAAGCGCGCCATCGGCAAGGGGCAGGCGATCGGGCCGAGGATCGAATCGGCAGGTGAGCTGATCGTGCCCACGGGCGGTCATGGCTCGCTCGAGGCCGACGGCCCCGCCGAGCTGAGCAAGGCGGCGAGGCTGCAGATCAAGGCCGGCGCCAGCTGGATCAAGATCGCGATTTCGGGCGGCATATCGGACACCCATGGCGATATCTCCGCCGCGCCGATGACCGATTCAGAGCTCTCGACGATCATCGAGGTCGCGCATCGCAACGGCGTCAAGGTGACCGCGCACAACGGCTCATCCGAGGCGGCGATGCAGGCGCTCAAGTTCGGAGTGAACTGCTTCGAGCATGGCTATCACCTCAACGATCAGGTTCTCACCGAGATGAAGAAACAGGGGACATGGCTGGTCCCGACCATCGTGGTCAGCCAGCCCGGTGCCTATGAGTTCTATCGCAAGATCGGTTCGCCCGAATGGTATCTGGAACGGGTCGCATCGACCGGCAAGGACCATTGGGCGGTGCTGCAAAAGGCGATCCGCATGGGGGTCAACGTCGCGCTGGGGACTGATCAGTTCCCGTTCGAGCCCAATGGCGGCACCACCGCCACGGTGGCCGAGGCCGAGCTCTACCACAAGGCAGGCATGACGCATCTGCAGGCGCTGCAGGCAGCCACCATCCGTCCGGCGGCGATGCTGGGTGTCGACAAGGTCGTCGGGCGCATCACCGCCGGCCAATATGCAGATATCGTCGCGGTCGCAGCCGATCCCACCAAGGACATTTCGGCGCTGCGCACGCTCGACTTCGTGATGAAGGGCGGGGTGATCTATCGCAACGATACCGCGCCTGAAACCATCGCGCACTGAACCGGTCACACAAGGGACGCCCCATGAAATATCCTCTGCTCGCCTTCACCGCCTTGTGTGCCACGCTTGCCTCGCCTGCCTCTGCGGAGACGATTGCGCTGGTCGGCGGCACGGTCGTCGATCTCGCCGGCAAGGCGCCGATCCGCGATGCGGTGGTGGTGATCGAGGATGAGCGCATCCAGGCGATCGGGCCGCGCGCTTCGACCAGCGTGCCATCCGGCGCCAGGGTGATCCCGATGGAAGGCCGCTGGCTGATCCCCGGGCTGATGAACATGCATGTCCACCTCGCGCTCAACCTTCCGGGGGCATCGCGGATCTACAACGAAACCCCCGATTCAATGGTGCTGCGCTCGCTCGACAACGCGCAGAAGTCGCTGCACTCGGGGGTCACCACCATCCGCCTGACCGGATCGGACGCGGGGGTCGATTTCACGCTCAAGCGCGCGATCGATGCCGGGATGTTCGATGGCCCGCGCATCCACACAGCAGGATCTTCGATCGTCGCCACCGGCGGGCATGGCAAGACCGAGGTCAACGGCCCGGCCGAGTTCTCGCGCGCCGTCCGCGAGCAGGTGAGGGCCGGGGCCACCTGGATCAAGCTGGGCATATCGGGGGGCATTTCCGACACGCATGGCGATATCGGGGCATCCCCCTTTACCGATGCCGAGCTGACCACTGCGATCGAGGTCGCGCATCGCAACGGGGTCAAGGTCACCGGCCATACCGGCTCGCCGATCGCGTCCGAGGTCGCGATCGATGCAGGGATCGACGCGTTCGAGCATGGCTATTTCCTGACCCCGCCGGTGCTCAAGAAGATGAAGCAGAAGGGGGTGTGGTTCATCCCGACGATCGTCGTGTCGCAGAGCGGCGCCAAGGAATTCTACCGCAAGATCGGCTCGCCGCCCTGGTATCTCGACCGGGTGGATTCGGTCGGCAAGGCGCATATCCAGTCGCTGCGCGATGCGATTGCCGCAGGCGTCAGCATCGCGCTGGGGACGGACCAATATCCTTGGGAGCCCAATGAAGGCACTACGGCGACGGTGCGCGAGGCGGAGATCTATGTCGATGCCGGTATGACACCCGCACAGGCGCTGCGTGCAGCCACGATCGAGCCTGCAAGGATGCTGGGCGTCGACAACGAAGTCGGTGTGCTCAAGGCCGGCTATTATGCCGACATCGTCGCACTTGATGCCGACCCCACCGCCGACATCGCCGCGCTGCGCACCATCGGGTTCGTGATGAAGGGCGGCAAGGTGATTCGCGATGATCGCCAGCGTTGAGGCGGCTTGGGCAAG
This sequence comes from Blastomonas fulva, assembly GCF_003431825.1. GTDB lineage: Bacteria > Pseudomonadota > Alphaproteobacteria > Sphingomonadales > Sphingomonadaceae > Blastomonas > Blastomonas fulva. The sequence goes on from NZ_CP020083.1 coordinate 2,641,005, forward strand.
CTCGGGAAGCCGACTGGCCTGTCGAACAACGTACTGAATAAAAACAGATTGTCAGTGCGCTGAAAGACGCAGCTGTTTCTCCGTGGGAGGCAGTTTGGCTCGGCCAGTCCAACGATATCGCGTCTAGTTTGCATCCAGCGCAACGAAAGCGGATTTACAATGTTGTTGAAACAACGCTTCAACTGACGGACACTTCACGTAACGGCACGGTCAATCGGTCGCCGATCAAGCAACAAAATTACAGGGAGCCTCATGTGAAGAAAACGCTGCTCGTCGCCTCCATCGTCGTCGCCTTTGGCATGGCGACGCCCGCCATGGCGCAGGACAAGCCCGCGACCGATATCGTCTCGAAAATGTTCATCTGGTGGAACGAGGCGTTCAAGACGCCCGGTGCCTATACGCCCGAAAATTTCTCCAAGTTCTTCACGCCTGAAGCCACTCTGGTGCTCGAAGGTCGCACCGTCATCAACGGCGTGGACCAGTGGGCGACCCATTTCCAGAAGATCCAGTCGGGCGGCGGCGATGTCGAGATCGTCGTGCCGTTCAAGGATGTCTTCGAGGCCAAGGACCGCGTGTACACCTATCACGTCATCCGCTCGCGGCGCGATGGCAAGACGGGCTGCTCGCTCGCGGCAGGCCACGCAGAGCTCAAGGGCGGCAAGATCGCCTCGATCGTTCTGGTGCGGCACACGCTCGAAGCGGGCAAAGACCCGCTCGACGCCCAGTGCTGGACGGACTGACACCTTAAAGCTGCGACTTCGGAGAGGATTGGATCATTGGAACCGGCGGATATCACCGCCGGCGAAGAGGGGGTTTTGACATGACATACAGCATCTATCGCACGCGCGGCGCTCGCCGTTTCACCATCAGCGCTGCCGCAACGGCGTTGATCGCAGGTCTTTCGGCCATGCCCGCTTATGCCCAGGAGGCTGAGGAATCGGTGGGCGCCAACGACATCGTCGTCACCGCGCAGCGCCGCGAGCAGAGCCTGCAGGATGTGCCGATCGCGATCACCGCGCTCAGCGCCGAGACGATCAAGAACCAGAACATCCAGAGCGTCGAAGACTATTTCGCGATGACGCCGAATGTCAGCTTCCAGTCCAACGGTTCGCGCGACCGCAAGGATCTCGCGATCCGCGGCATCTCGAACCAGCTCAACCCCTTTGCCGATGTGCGCCAGTCGAGCTACGCCTTCTATGTCGACGAGTTCAACGTCGCGGCGGGCACCAGCAACCCGCAGATCGTCGATCTGGAGCGGATCGAGATCCTGCGCGGGCCGCAGGGCACCTATTTCGGCCGGAACGCGGTGGGCGGCGCGATCAACGTCATCACCAAGAAGCCCGTCGACAGGTTCGAGGGCGAGTTCGAGGTCGGGTACAGCAGCTTCGACACCAAGCGTGCGCAGGGCGTGATCAACGTGCCGATCATCCCCGGTGTCCTCGCGTTGCGCGCATCGGGCCAGTTCGAGAAGTCCGACGGCAATATCCGCAACATCAACCGGATCGGCGGCGGCAACGACAGCGAATATTATACGGGCCGCGTCCAGCTGCGCTTCACTCCGATCGACGATCTCACCTGGGATTTCATGTACAATTATTCGGATGAAGAGGTGGGCATGCGCAACGGCGTGCCGACCGGCTTCGTCACCCGCACCTGGGCCTCGGTCTATTATGGCAGGACCGCCGGGCTGATCGGCGATCCCGATGGCGTCGGCTTCTTCCCGCAGAACAACAGCCGCGTGAACTTCAACCGCCCGCAAAGCGTCGGCACCAAGTTCGAATATTTCAGCACCCGCGCGGTGTGGGATTTCGGCATTGCAGAGCTGACGGCGGTCGGTGGGCATCTTGTCGCTGATTCGTTCAACTTCGGCGATGTCGATGGCGGCAGCCGCGACTTCTTCTATGAAGACCTGGTGCTCACCCGCAAGTCGACCAGCGGCGAACTGCGGCTGCAATCGACGGGCACACAGGTGTTCGACTGGAGTATCGGCACGTCGCTCGGCAAGGACACCGGCGTCAGCGACCAGTCCACCTTCCACGGCGCGGCCAGCCCGTTGTGTCCTGCTGCACGGGCGGGCAATTGCAGCGGGCTCGAGGTGACAGGCGCCGACGGCAACAGCTCCAGCCGCTATTTCGCGATCTTCGCGCAGGGCACGGTCAACTTCTCCGAACAGTTCTCCGCCACCGCGGGCCTGCGCTATTCGTGGGAAAAGGTCACCAACGTCTCGCAGACCCGGTCGAACACGATCGTCACCGGCAACAACGACCGCGCTGCCGATTTCGAGGATCTGTCGCCCAAGTTCACGCTGACCTACAAGCCCAACACCGATCTCATGTTCTTCGCCACCGCCTCGCGCGGGTTCAAGTCGGGCGGCACGCAAACCACCAACAGCGCAGCGCTGACCAACGAGTTCACGCCCGAAACGCTGTGGAACTATGAATTCGGCTCGAAGTTCAATCTGTTCGACAACCGTCTGCGGGTCGACATCACCGCCTTCTACATGGACTGGAAGGATGTGCAGCAGACCATCCGCTTCCAGTTCATCGATCCGGCCACGGGGCTGCTGCGCGGGGTGAGCGGCATCGCCAACGCGGCCTCGGCGGAAAGCTATGGTATCGAAGCAAGCTTCGACGCGCGGCTGACCGACAACTGGAATCTCAGCGGCAATGTCGGATACAACAAGACCAAATATGTCGATTATCCCAATGCGCTGATCGACGGCGTGATCATCGACATTTCGGGCGAGGACCTCACCAACGCGCCGCAGTGGACGCTGGGTGCGCAGACCCAGTATACCGTGCCGATCGGCGAGCGGTTCGAGGCCTTTGCGCGCGCGGAATGGAATTTCCGCTCGTCGATGATCTCCAACCCCTTCTATTATCTCTACCAGAACGTCGCGGGCGAACCGTTCGAAAGCCCCAGCTATCACAACGTCAACCTGCGCCTCGGCATCGAGGACGAAAACATCCGCGCGGTGATCTTCGTCGAGAACCTGTTCAAGGCGGATTTCTATGCCAATGCCTATGAAAAGGCGTTCTACAGCGGCGTACAGGTCGAGCCTTCGTTCCGCGTCTTCGGCGCGAGCCTGGGCTACAAGTTCTGACATCGCCCGAGGGGACGGCTCTGGTCGCGGCCGTCCCCTTGGCTTATTCCAGGACAGGACCGAACAGCATTTTGGAGCAGGACAATGATCGATCGCCGGGGCTTCATGGGAATGGCCGCGGCGAGCGGTCTTGCGGGCATCGTGCCCGAAGCCCTGTTGGCGCAGGGCCTGAGCGCGGATAGCGCGCTTGCCGCGCTGTTGCAGAGACACAGCGAGGCCTTTCTGCGGCGATCGCCCGAGGAGGCGACCGGCAGCAATTTCGATGTCGGGGCCAATGCGGCGCTGCGCGGCCGGCTCGACGATCGCTCGATGGCGGCGCGGGCAACCGATCGTGCGGCGATCAAGGTGGCGCTTGCCAATCTGGACAGCATCAATGTGAGCGCGCTGTCGCCCCGCGCCAGGCTCGACCATGCCGTCGCGCGCTATGTCTATGAGACGCTGGCCGATCTTCTTGGCCGTTATGGCTATGTCGACGGCAATCTGCGGCCCAGCCCCTATGTCGTCAGCCAGATGAACGGCGCCTATTACTGGTTGCCGGACTTCATCGGCAGCCGTCACCCCATTGAGACCGCAGGTGATGTGGACGCGTGGCTCAGCCGGCTGTCGGCCTTTGCGCATGCGATCAATCAGGAAAGCGAGCGCATCCGCCATGATGCCGGGATCGGCGTCATCCCGCCCGATTTCGTTCTCGTGCGCACCATCGCGCAGATCAAGGGATTGCGTGATGGCGCGCCGGGCGATTCCGCGCTGATTGGGCCTGCGCTCAAGCGGATCCGCGCGCAGCAGCTTGGCGATGTGAGCGCACGCGCCTTCGCCGTCTTTCGCGACGAGATCCAGCCCGCGCTCAGCCGCCAGATCGCCGCGCTCGAGGCGCTGGCACCGCAGGGGGACGACCGCGCGGGCGTGTGGAAGCTGCCTGACGGCGAGGCCTATTATGCCGCAGCGGTGCGAGCAAATACCACGGTGGATACATCGCCCGGCGAACTGCACCGCATCGGTCTGGAGCAATGCCGCGCGATCACCGCCGAGATCGACGGGCTGTTGCGCAAGCAGGGGCTGATACAGGGCAGCGTGATCGCGCGGATCGCCGCGCTCAATACCGACGCGCGCTTCCGGGTCAGCGCCGATGATGCCGGGCGCGACGCGCTGGTTGCGCTCGCCACGCAGCAGCTCGACACGATCAAGGCGCTGCTACCAGGCGCGTTCAACAGTCAGACTATCAATCCGATCGTCGTGCGTCGCATTCCCCCGGCGATCGAGGCGGGCGCTCCGGGTGCGTTCTATTCCGAAGGCGCGCCTGGCCAGCCCGGGGTCTATTCGCTCAACCTCAAGAATCCCGGCGAGCATGTCACCTGGCGGTTGCCGACATTGACCCATCACGAGGGCATTCCGGGGCATCACTATCAGGCGAGCGCGCTAGCGCATGCGCCCGCGCTGCCGCTGTTCCGCCGCATCGTGCGCTTTTCGGCCTATACCGAGGGCTGGGCGCTCTATGCGCAGCAGGTCGCCGACGAACTGGGAGTGTATGAGAACGATCCCTTCGGGCGGATCGGCTATCTGCAGTCCAACCTGTTCCGCGCGGCGCGGATCGTTGTCGATACCGGGCTGCACCACCACCGCTGGACCAAGGCCCAGGCGGTCGCATGGATGGTCGAGAATGCAGGCGAGCAGCCCGAGGCGACCGACCGCGAGGTCACCCGCTACGCGGTCTATCCCGGCCAGGCGTGCAGCTTCAAGGTTGGCGCCAATGCCATCGTTGCCGCGCGCGAAACCGCCCGCAAGGCGCAAGGCTCAGCTTTCGACGTGCGCGGCTTTCATGATCTGGTGCTGGCATCCGGGCCGATGCCGATGACCGTGCTGGATGCCGCAGTACGCGACTGGAGCGGACGTACCGCCTAGGCGTTTCAGCGCATCATTTTCTTGGCCGAATTTTGACCGGGATCAAATCCCGATCGCAAAGTTGTCCGTACAATTATCGTGTCAGATCGCTTCCTCCGGCACCCGGCGCAGGGAAGGGGCGTGACGATATTGGTGAGCCCGAAGTCCGGAGTGCGCTGCCGCTTCCGGCCCGATGGAAAGGCCCGACACGATGACCAGCGATCTTCCACCCGCATATACTGCGCTGATGCGCCACCCGATGATGCCGCGCACCAGCCACGACGAGGCTGCTCGGTTCAATTTCCTGACCCACTTCAACCGCTATGTGTCCGGCACGCTGGGGCGGGGCAACCAGCTGGCCTATGATGCCCGCGTGCTGCCCGCCTTTCGCGCGGAGCACGGTCGCGATCCGCAGCACCGCGACGAGATACGTGAGGGGATGAACCGCGATCCGTTTCACCGCACATGGTCGGCGCTCAAGCGCAATTCGATGGAGATGCGGCAGATGAACGGCCGCCAGGCGGTGCTGCGCCAGCTCGACGCGCTCGACGCGCAGGCGCGCCAGTACAACGAGCATTCGGGCCAGCTCGAGCTCGATTCCGGAATCGTCCAGCCCGAATATCAGACCTGCGTCGACATCCACTGCCAGCCCGGCGGCTATCATGGCGAGGAACGGCCCGGGGATGTCACGGTCGGGGCGAACTATGATGTCGGGCTGTTCGCCACCACCGGCGGCGCGCTGGGCGCTCTCAACGATGGCGGCGGGCAGGCGGTGGTCGCCTGGGCCAAGGCCAACCGGCCCGGCTGGTCACCCGGGCGGATCCTCGATATCGGGTGCACCATTGGCCACAATGCGGTGCCGATCGCGCAGGGCTATCCCGATGCGGAGGTCACCGCGATCGACACCGCCGCGCCCAGCCTGCGCTATGGAGCAGCGCGCGCGGCGGGGCTGGGAGTGCGCAACATCCGCTTCGTTCAGGCCAATGGCGAGGACCTGTCGCGCTTTGCCGACGATCATTTCGACTGGGTGCAGACCACGATGTTCCTGCACGAGCTTTCCGCCGCATCGTTGCCGCGTATCCTTCGCGAGGCGTACCGCGTGCTCAAGCCCGGCGGGCTGATGCTGCATGTCGAGCAGCCGCAATATGGCCCGGATATGCCGCTGTTCGAACAGTTCATGCGCGACTGGGACGCCTTCAACAACAATGAGCCATTCTGGTCGGCGATGCATGGCGTGAACATGGAGCAGGCGATGGAAGAGGCGGGCTTTGATCAGGCGGAGCAGTTTTCCGTCGGCGTGCGCGCGGTGGTCGATCCGTCGATCTTCCCGCCGTCGCCCGATGGCGCGTCGGAGGATTATGGCCGCGCGGCTATCTGGAACGCCTATGGTGCGTGGAAGCCTGCTCGGGCGCAGGAGATGGCGGCATGACCGAGGGACGGGACTGGATCGAGCGCTCGGGCGCGCGCGCCAAGGGCCGCCGCCCCGCATTTTTCGACGAGCCTGCGGTCGACCGGCTCTATTCGCTGACGCTGGCGCTGGCATCAGAACTGTCCGCGACGCGCGAACGGCTGGATACGGTCGAGCGGCTGCTCGAGGCCGGCGGCAGTCTCAGACGCGAGGATGTGGAGGCGTATGCCCCCGACCGCGCCACCGGGCACGAACGCGGCGAGGCGACGCGCGCCTATATCGCGCGGATCATGCGCGGCTTTCAGCAGGAGGTCGAAGCGATGGAGCATCCCGATCCGCCGATCATGGATGTGGTCGAGGCACTGACCCGGCCCTGATGGCGGGCTGGAGGCAAATCAAACAAATCGGGGGGATAGGGTGATAGAAGAAGTTCTCGTGCTGCGCTGGGTGCATATCCTGGCCATGGTGTACTGGCTGGGGGGCGAATGGGGCGTCTTTCAGTCGAGCTACAATGTCACCAACCCCGCCCTGTCGCTCGACGAGCGCAGGAGGCACATGGAAACCGCCTATCGCATCGACATCCTGGCGCGCACGGGGATCATCCTGCTGTTGCCGCTGGGTCTGCACATGGGGAATATCTATGGCCTGCAGCCCTTTGGCGGTGGCTATCTCACCGCGATGTGGCTGTTCGTCGCGGGCTGGCTGGGGCTGTGCTGGGGGGCGTTCTTCGCGCGCGAAACCGACACAGGCATCAGGCTGACCAAGGCCGACGAGGCGATCCGCTATCTGCTGATCCCCGCGATCTTCATCTCCGGAATTTCCTCGCTGCTGGGACATGGTCCTTTCGAGGCGAGCGAGGGGATGCGCTGGTATGCCGCCAAGCTGACGCTCTACGGCTTCACCTTGTGCATCGGGCTGGGGCTGCGCTGGATCATGCGGCGCTGGACCACGCGTTTCCGGGCGCTGGCGCTGGGCCCCGATCCCGCGCAGGAGGCCGCGCTGGCGCGGGAGATCGGCTATGGCCGCCTGATGGCCTATGTCTACTGGATCACCATTGCCGGGATATGCTTCCTGGGCACGGTGAAGCCGTTCTGATCGTCGGGCGCCGGGCGGGTTACTCCGCTGCTACCCGCTGCTCGACATTCTGCGGGCCACGGATCAGCCCGCCCGGGCGCGCGGCGGTCACCTCACCGTTGCGGAAGGTGACCTCGCCCGACTTGATCGTCGCGACATAGCCGTCCGCCTTCTGCAGCAGCCGCTTGCCGCCAGCCGGCAGATCGAACGCCAGCCACGGGCGGCTGAGGCGCAGCGCCGCGAAATCGATGATGTTGAGGTCGGCGAGATAGCCGGGCCGCAGCACTCCGCGATCGTTGAGGCCATAGAGCCGTGCCGTGTCATGGCACTGGCGCTTGACCGCCAGCTCCACCGGGATCGTCCCAGCCTTGCGGTCGCGCGCCCAGTAGCTCAGCAGGAAGGTGGGGGCAGCAGCATCGCAGATGGTGCCGCAATGCGCGCCGCCATCGGACAACGACACGACGGTGTCGTCGCGCTCGAGCAGGCCCTTGATGAAATCGAGATTGCCGTCCTGGTAGTTGAGGATGGGCAGATAGATGAAGCCGTTGCCGTCATCCGCCATCAGCGCATCATAGGCAAATTCCGCTGCGTCCTTGCCTGCAGCGTCCGCCTGCAGCGCGATGCTGTCATCACGGGTTGGCTCGTAGGTGAAATCATCGTGCATCGCGAACTGCAGCGCGAAGCCTGCGGTCACCAGCATGAACAGCGCCGCGATATCGAGCGAGGGCGGGGGCAGATTGTCTTCGGCGAGCAACTGCGCCTTGAACGCGGGATCCTTGAGCTTTGCGAGCTGCTGATCCCAGGGAAGTTCTGCGATCGCGCGCCAGCTGGGGCGCTGGACGAACGGGTGCACCGTGCCGCGCCAGTTCATCACCACGCCGGTGCCGCGCAGTGAAATCTGCGCCACGACATTCCCGCCAGTGCGGTTGGCTTGCTCGCACGCCGCCATCTGCTCGGTCCATGTCATCTGCTTCATCGGCGATTGCAGCATGGCGAAGGTCACCGGCAGCCCGGTCTCCTTGGACAAAGCGGTCATCCAGTCGAACTCGTTCCATTCGGGTACCAGGTCGGACGCCATTTCGAACACGCCATAGCCGACATTGCCCATTGCGCGGCCGATGCCGATCAGTTCCTTCGCAGTCGCCGTGGTACCGGGGACCAGCTCGCCGTCGATCGACTTGTGCAAGACGGTACGCGAAGACGAAAAGCCGAGTGCCCCTGCGCGCAGACCGTCCTCGACGATCCGCGACATCGCGGCGATATCGGCGTCGGTCGGCTCTTCGTTGCGCGCGCCACGCTCGCCCATCACATAGGCGCGCACCGCGCCATGCGGCACATGGGTGCCGATATCGATGGTGCGCGGGAGCTTCTCGAGCGAATCGAGATATTCGGGGAAGCTTTCCCAATCCCAGGTCATGCCTTCGGCAAGCGCTGTGCCCGGAATGTCCTCGACGCCTTCCATCAGGCCGATCAGCCACTGGTGTTTGTCGGGCGCAGCGGGCGCAAAGCCGACGCCGCAATTGCCCATGACCACGGTGGTGACGCCGTGCCAGGACGAAGGCGCCATGACGTCATCCCAAGTCGCCTGGCCGTCATAATGGGTGTGGATATCGACAAAGCCTGGGGTGACGATGTGGCCGCTTGCGTCGATTTCCTCGCGCGCGGGGCCGCTGACCGATCCCACTGCGGCAATGGTATCGCCGCTGATCGCGATATCGCCGACAAAAGGCGCGCCGCCCAGGCCATCATAGATAGTGCCGCCGCGAATGATCAGATCGTACATCTCAAAGCTCCTCATCCGTTCCGCCGCGCCCAGGTCTGATGCCGGGCTGCGCGGGTTTGGAGGGAATGCTAGCTTACCTGCACGGAAAGGGAAGGGGGTTGCATCGATTTGCGGCGCTGGGCGTCGTGCAGCCGAAGCGTCCTAACCCGCGTCCATCGCCTTGGTCACCTGGACGAAATCCTCCACGCTCAAGGTCTCGGCCCTGCGCGAGGCGTCGATGCCCTCGCTTTCGAGTGCCGCCAATGCGCCGGGCAGACCCTTCAGGCTCTGGCGCAGCATCTTGCGGCGCTGGCCGAATGCGGCGGCAGTGAGTGCCTCGAGCCGCGACGGTGCGACGCCGTCGGGCATCGGCGCCGGGGTGAGGTGGACGATCGCCGACATCACTTTGGGCGGCGGGGTGAAGGCGCTGCGGTGGACCTTCATCGCCAGCCGCGCATGGCAGCGCCACTGGCTGAGGATGGCGAGGCGGCCATAGGCATCGTCGTTGGTGGCAGCGACGATGCGGTCGGCAACTTCGCGCTGGAACATCAGCGTCAAAGAGAGCCATTGCGGTGGCCAGGCCTTGCCCCCCAGCCAGCCGACAAACAGCGCGGTGCCGACATTATAGGGCAGGTTGGAGACGATATGGCAGGGCCCGGGCATCACCTGGCCCAGCGGCAGTTCGAGCGCGTCGCCCTCGATCACCGTCAACTGGCCGGGGAAAGCGTCTGCCAGTTCGGCAAGCGCGGGAAGGCAGCGGCGATCGCGTTCGATCGCGGTGACCCTGGCGCCGGCGCGCAGCAGCGCGCGGGTCAGGCCACCGGGACCGGGGCCGATTTCGAGCACATCCTGGCCATCGAGATCGCCCGGAACTGCGGCTATCCGGTCGAGCAATTGCTCGTCGAGCAGGAAATTCTGGCCCAGCGCCTTGCTGGCGGCAAGGCCATGGCGCGAGATGACATCGCGCAAGGGGGGCAGGGCCGTCACGGGATTGCGCATCAGCCTTCGTATGTCTTGCGGTGCTGCCAGGCGGCGCTCGCCATGCGGATCGCGGCGATCATCGAGCTGGGGCTGGCGCGGTCCTTGCCGGCGATGTCGAAGGCGGTGCCATGGTCAGGCGAGGTGCGCACGATCGGCAGGCCGAGCGTCATGTTGACCGCATCGTCGAAGTGCAGTGCCTTGACCGGGATCAGCGCCTGGTCGTGATACTGGCACAAGGCGACATCATAGCGGGCGCGGGCGGCGGCGTGGAACATCGTGTCGGCGGGCAGCGGCCCTGCGACATCGAACCCTTCCGCGCGCAGCTGGTCGATGGCGGGAATGATGATCTCGGCCTCTTCGCTTCCCATGCTGCCCTGCTCGCCTGCATGCGGGTTGAGCCCCGATATAGCAAGGCGTGGGCTTTCGATGCCGAAATTGCGCGCCATGCCCTTGGCGGCGGCGCGCGCGCGGTTGACGATCAGGTCAATGGACAATGCGGCGGGCACCTGCGCGATGCCGATATGCACGGTGATCGGCACCACCCGCAGCGACGGGCCTGCAAGCAGCATCGCGACATTCTGCCGCGCCACGCCGCAGGCTTCGGCGATGAACTCGGTCTGGCCGGGAAAGTTGAAGCCGACCTTCTGCAGCTGGATCTTGGAGATCGGGCCGGTGACGATGGCACAGGCGGTGCCGGCGCGCGCCAGACCCACGCCCATCTCCAGCGCCTGCAACGCACAGCGCGCACCATCCAGATCGGGCTGGCCGGGAACCACAACGCCGCTGTCGATCACCGGCAGCACCGGCAGCGCGGTGGCGAAGTGCGCGGGCGCATCCGACGGCGTGTCGATCACCGCGATCGGGCCGCTCCACACGCCTGCAAACGCGCGCGGATCGCCGATCGCGAAGAACGGGGTCAACCCGTGTTCGTCGCGCGCCTGCCAGCTTTTCCCGATGATCTCGGGGCCGATGCCGGCGGGGTCACCGGCGGATATGGCCAGCAACCCGCTCACGCCCGGACAAGGTCCGCAGGCAGCATCAATTGTACTCGATCACCGCGTCCCGGCGAAGATCGCGCAGATAAATCTGCGCGCGGCGGTTGACCTTTTCTTCTTCCATATTGGCCATCAGCTGTTCGGCGCTGGGGCCGCCCTCGGTCTGCGGGTCGTCACGGCCGCACAGCACCAGCACGCGCACGCCATCCTTGACCGATCCGAAAGGCTGGGTCGCCTCGCCGATCGACAGCGCGATCAGCGTATCCTGCAGCGGCGCGGGCAGATCACGCACCGGAACCTGATCGTTGTTAGTCACCGTCGCGCCAAGCTTCGCGGCGATCTCGTCGGCAGAGCCGCAGCCCTTGATCGCACGCGTTGCCGAGGCGAACTCGGACGCACGCCGCGTCGCTTCACCCTCGGTGGTGCCGGGCGCAAAGGCGATCGAAAGCTGCTTGAGCCCCAGCAGCGCATCGCGCGGGTTGGCGGTGAGGATCTGGCGCTTGTCGATAAGATACATCAGCGAAAAGCCGCCGGGGATCTCGATCGGTCCGGCGAGCTGACCGACCTGCATGTCGCGCGCGACCACGGCGAGCGCCGGGGGAAGCTGGCCAAGCTGCAGCCAGCCCAGATCGCCACCGACCGCAGCGGTCGAGGCTTCGGAGAACTGGCGGGCATAAGCGACGAACGATCCGCCCTGCTGGAGCTGTTCGACGATGCGCGTGGCATTCTGGGCGACTTCGGTACGGTTCTGCGAATTGGCCGACAGATAGATTTCACCGATGCGGAATTCTTCGGTGCCCTTGGACGCCTTCAGCCGCTCGATGACCTCTTTCACTTCCTCTTCGGACACGTTGATGAACGGCGTGACGTTGCGCCCCAGCAGCCGCTGCCAGGCAAGCTCGCCGCGGATCTGCCGCTTAAGCGAGCGCGACGACGAGCCGATGCTGTCGAGATACTTGTCCAGCGCGGTGGTGTCGCGGCGGAAGTTCTGCGAAGCGACCTGCGCATAAGTGCGCTCGACCTGCGCCTCTTCCACGGTGATGTCGTTGGCCGCGGCTTCCTGGATCTGCAGCGTCTCGTCGATCAGGTTGCGCAGCACCTGCAGCCGCAGCCGCGCGCGCTCCTCTTCGGAAACGGGGGCATCATTGGCGGCGAGGATTAGCGCGACACGCTGGTCGATATCGGTCCCGGTGATGATCTCGCTGTTGACGATGGCGGTGGCGCGGCGGACATTGGGGTCCTGCTTGCCGAAGATCGTCAGACCTTCGGGCACGTCGAGCGTGGTCTCGGGCGGGGCCGCGTCGTCTCTGACGGTCTGGGCGATTGCGGGCAAGGAGATCCCCGCAATCAGCGACAGCAACAGCGTCTTTTTCGCCAGCTGACGGGTACGGATCGCGATGGTGTTCAATGCGTGCAAGCTCATATCTTCCTGAATGGAGAAAAGCGACCCTGTGCCCATCTTTCCGTTAACCGTGGATGAGCGGGGCGGTGAATATCGCCTTTGGGCTTAAAAGCCAAGGTTGCGCAAGGCAACCCGCAGCAGAAAGGTATCGCCGCGCTGCGCATCGCCAACCGGGATGTAGTCGCGCCGCCAGGTGACGCCCAGTTCCAGGCAGTCATTCTCATACGCGACGCCCAGCCGCGTACGGATCGGTTCGAATCCGTCGGACTGCAACCGGGGGTCTTCCTCGGCATTGCTGAGATCGACCACCGCCGCGCCGAACACCGACCAGTAGCGCGCCAAGCGGACGCGGCCTGCCACGCGCAGTTCCTCGCGGTCGGCAAGATCCTCGACCTCGGGGCCGATGTCGCGGTTGAGGCGCAGATAGCCGATCTGGGCATAGGTCTGCCGACCACCCACGGTGATGTCGACCTCGTTGCGGCGCACAGCCAGATTGTCCTTGTCCAGCCGGAAACGGTGGGTGTAGCGGATGAAGTTGCGCAGCTTGAGGTCGAACCGTCCGACGACATCGGAGGTGCGGTTGCCCAGCCCGGTGCCTTCGGGGAGGAAATCGCGCTCGTCATCGAAGCGATAGCTTTGCCCGACCACGGCGTTCAGCTGCATGCCGGGGCGCTGCAGCGACCACTCGACGCCATAGACGACCCGCACGCCCTCTTCCAACCGGTCATAGCCGGGCAGGCGGTTGAGCGCGAACAGGTTGCTATCTTCGAGTTCGACGGCGCGCGAATCCTCGTTGGGGAGCTCGAGGTTGCCGGTCGTTGGCGTCGCGACGACCTGGACACGCGGGCTGAGCACCTGGGTGCCGCCAAAAGCCTCGCCGACGAAAGGCCAGCGCATGTCAGCTGCCACCGATCCGCTGGCGCGCGCCTGCAGCCCGGATTCGCCGCGATAGATCAGCGTGTTGGTCAACGCGTTGTCGCTGCTGTTATAGACGTCGCCGCGCGCCAGCGCGGTCAGCGTGAATTCCTGTCCAAGCCCGGTCAGCCGGCGCAGGTCCCAGCGCGCCTGAGCGAAGGCGCGCTGCGTGTCCTGCCCGGCGGTGCGGGTGATGGCGAGCGTGTTGATCTGGAACTCGACCTTGCCGCCGGCAACCTGCTCGGGCAAGCGCAGCCGCCAGTCCACCACCGGCAGCGCGATGGGCACCTGGCCCTGCGGATCGTTGACTCGCAGCGTCTGCGTCGCCCAGCCGGCGAGCGAGAAATAGCTGTTGGGGCCGATCCGCTCGGCCTCGACGGTCGAGCGCAGCCGGTCGTCGCGGCTGACATCATAACGCCGCAGGAACGTGCGGTCGGTGACTGCCCGGATCGACCCGCTGACGCTCCACGCCTCGCTGAGCTGGAACCGCCCCGTCGCGTCGAAATAGCCGCGGAAGTCATCCTGGCTGTCCGCTGCGATTCCGCCTGCACCCACTGGAATGCGCGATCCTGCGGTCGCATAGCCGGTGATCTGATACGCGCCGCGATCGGTCAGCGCGCGATAGGTCGCGTTGACCATCGGCAGCGCCTCGGTGAAGACCGATCCGGTCACCGTAAGATCGCGATTGGGCGCAAGGTTGAAGTAATAGGGCACGCTCAACTGCACGCCATTGGCCTGGCTGAAGCGGATGTCGGGAACCAGCAGGCCGCCGCCGCTGCCTTCGCCAACCGGGTGGCTGAGGCCGGGCATCGGGATCACCGGTAGCCCGAACAGCTCCAGGCGCGCGCCCTGATAGCGCACGCGCTTGTCGACGGGGTTGTAGACGACCTTGATCGCGCGCAGCTGCCAGCTCGGGTTCTTGGGCTTGCCGGTGGGGGTTTCGACCAGACAGGCGGAATAGGCGGCATTCTCAAGCGTGATGACGCCATCGTCGCGCACGCCGCGGGTGGCGACCATCCGGCCACCGGCTTCGAGCACCACCAGGATGTTCTCGATCACGCCGTCGCGGATGGTCTCGGTAAGCTCGATGGAATCGCCGTAGAGCTTGTTGCCTTCCGGGTCGGTGATCTGGACCTCGCCGTTGGCGCGGACCTCGCCCGACTTGCGATCCCAGGTGACGCTGTCGGCGACCAGTGACTGGTCGGCGCGGACCAGCAGGACGTTGCCGGTCGCGGTGACGACGTCGGCGTTGCTGTCATAATCCAGCCGGTCGGCGGTGAACTCGATCACCTGCTCGGCCTCGGGCTGCGCGCCGCTGACGCCGGGGGCATCATCCTGCGCATCGGCATATTGCACGATGTCCTTGCGGTTGAAGGTCAGGTTCTCGCCCAGCAGATAGCTGGTGCGCGTGCACACCTGCTGATCCGCTGCCATGGCAGGCACCGCATTGGCTGTCAGCAAAGCTGATCCCAGCAGAAGATATGCCCGTTTAACCTGCAAGCCGTCCATCCATCGCTCTATCCGGTGGGGCTCGCGGTCAAGAATCGTCGACCGGCCTCTCGCCAGAATCGGCCCTATCGCACTGCGATGACGCAACTGCAAACCGCTTTCGACAGCCCGTGTAACGCTGCGGCAAATGCTGGCAAACACGATGAACCTGTCCTATCGCTTGCAAGTCTGGCTGCAGCACCGATATGTCGGGCGCAGCCATCTGCCGCCTCAAAGCCATGGCATAGAGGCGATATGGTGCATAATCGATTAACCAGGCAGCGCCGCCTGCCGCTCGGGGATCCCTTGATGAAGATAGTTTTTGACGCGTCTGCCGATAGTTATGCCGTGGTTGCCTTTCCGGTTGCCAAGGATGAGCTTGCCAGTCTGAACCTGCCGCTCGATGCTGGCCAGGTGGTGCGCGATGGCGCAAGGGCGGCACGGTTCGAGGCAGGCGCGGGCGAAGTGTTCGACGTGTTCGTCAGCCAGGGCGGCAAGACGCTGCGGGTCGCGCTTGTGGGCACCGGCGCCGGCGCGCGCGCCGACATGGAGCGAGCCGGCGGCCAGCTGGTCGCCAAATACCAGCGTTCGGGCGTCGAATCGCTGGCGGTGGACATGACCCATGGCGCGATCGCCACCAACCGCGATGCTGCCGCACAGTTCCTGTTCGGCGCGGACCTGCGCAGCTGGTCGCATGACCAGTACCGCACCAAGCTTCCTGCCAAGTCGAAGGTGACGCTGGGCGAGATCGCCGTGATCGGTGGTCCCAAGGGGCTGCAGGCCGGCTGGACCGACCACGCAGCGATTGCCGCAGGTGTCGCGCTGACCCGCGAACTGGTCACCGAGCCTGCCAACATCATCTATCCCGAAAGCTTCGTCGAACGCTGCAAGCCGCTCGAGGCGCTGGGCGTCGAGATCACCGTGCTGGGCCAGGACGAGATGGAAAAGCTCGGCATGGGCGCGCTGCTCGGCGTGTCGCAGGGTTCGGTGCGGCCGCCCCGGATGATCGCGATGCGCTGGAATGGCACCGGCGATGCGCAGTCCAAGCCCGTCGTTCTGGTCGGCAAGGGCGTGACTTTCGATACCGGCGGCATATCGATCAAGCCTGCTGCCGGCATGGAAGACATGAAGTGGGATATGGGCGGCGCAGGCGCGGTCGCTGGCACGATGAAGGCGCTGGCCGGGCGCAAGGCCAAGGCGCACGTGATTGGCATCTGCGGCTTGGTCGAGAACATGCCCGATGGCAACGCGCAGCGCCCCGGCGACGTGGTTACCAGCATGTCCGGCCAGACCATCGAGGTGATCAACACCGATGCAGAGGGCCGTCTGGTGCTGTGCGACGCGCTGCACTGGGCGCAGGAGCAGTATGATCCGGAATACATCGTCGATCTGGCGACGCTGACCGGCGCGATCATCATCTCGCTGGGCGACCAGCATGGCGGGTTGTTCAGCAACGACGACGGCCTGGCTGACAGGCTGACCGCGGCGGGCAAGGCGGCGGGCGATCCGCTGTGGCGCTTCCCGTTGAGCAAGGCCTATGACAAGCTGATCGACAGCCCGATCGCCGACATCAAGAATGTCGGCCCGCGCGGCGGCGGATCGATCACCGCGGCGCAGTTCCTGCAGCGGTTCATCAAGCCCGGCGTCAAATGGGCGCATCTGGATATCGCAGGCATGGTCTGGGCCGACAAGCCCGGCCCGGTGTGGGACAAGGGTGCAACCGGCTATGGCGTTCGCCTTTTGAATCAGTGGATTGCGGATAACTTTGAAGGTTGAGTCTTAGCTGGCCTATGTCTGCAGGTTTGGAAGGATCGCTCGTCATCCCCGCGCAAGCGGGGGTCCCGCTTATGCGCAGCCGTTGAGCAAAGGCGGGATTCCCGCGTTCGCGGGAATGACGGAACAAGCTTAGGGGGGTATCAGATGCAGGTCGATTTCTATCACCTCACCCGCGATCCCGCCGAGCGGGTGCTACCGGTGCTGGCGACGCGGACGCTGGCGCTGGGGGAGCGGATGCTGATCGTGTCGGCCGATGCAGGTCACCGCGCCTCGCTCAGCCAGGCGCTGTGGACGCACAAGCCCGAGAGCTTTCTGGCGCATGGCGACATTGATGCACCCAATCCGCAGGTCCAGCCGCTGCTGCTCGCCGATCGCGTCGAAGCTGCCAATGGCGCGTGTTTCGTCGTGCTGGCCGATGGCCAGTGGCGCGACGAAGCGCTGGCCTTTGCGCGCACATTCCTGCTGTTCAACGATGCAACGATCGCCGATGCGCGCAAGGCGTGGGTGACGCTGGGCACACATGACGGGCTCGAGAGGCATTACTGGAAGCAGGATGGAGGCAAATGGGTTGAACAGACGTCCGGCAGGCGTCAGGATCAATCCGACTGACAAAGGACACGAGCACGATGCGCAACTTCCTGATGATGGCGACGGCAACGCTGGCGCTCACCGCCTGTGGCGGCGAAAAGACGGTCTACAGCGATGCCGAGGGCAATGAGGTCAAGGTCACCCGCGAAGGCGATGGCGATGCGTCCGAGATCAAGATCACCAGCGCAGATGGATCGGCGACGGTCAACATCGACAGCGGCGGCACCGACGCGAAGCTGCCGCTAGGGCTTGCAGTCTACCCCGGCGCCAAGGTCGTCTCGACCATGACCTCCAACGCGGATGGCAAGTCGGGCGGCATGGTGGTGATGGAAAGCAGTGCCGACCGCGACACCGTGGTCGCCTGGTATCGCAAGGCTGTCGAGGCCAAGGGCTTCAAGATCGAAAGCGAGATCACCACGCAGGACATGCGTGCCATTTCGGGCACCAAGGATGGCGGCTCGTTCAGCCTTCAGGTGGCGCCTGCCGAGAGCGGATCGTCGATCACGCTGATCGCCGGAGAGGGCTGACGCTCCCTCAGAACCCTGCGAGCAGGGCGGAAAAGCGGGTTTTTCTTGCAGCGCACAATCGGTCCGTCTAGGGGCGGCGACGAATCGCGCCATGCGTGCGCGTGCCCATCGTCAAACTTCAGGAGCACTTCATCATGGCCGTCACCCGGACCTTTTCGATCATCAAGCCCGACGCCACCCGTCGCAACCTGACCGGCGCGGTCACCAAGATGCTGGAAGACGCCGGCCTGCGCGTCGTCGCCTCCAAGCGCATCCACATGACCCGCGAACAGGCCGAAGGCTTCTACGCCGTGCACCGCGAGCGTCCCTTCTTCGCTGAACTGGTCGACTTCATGATCTCCGGCCCTGTCGTCGTGCAGGTTCTGGAAGGCGAAGACGCCATGCAGCGCAACCGCGACATCATGGGCGCCACCAACCCCGCGAATGCCGAACCCGGCACCATCCGCAAGGAACTGGCCGAGAGCATCGAAGCCAACACCGTGCACGGTTCGGACAGCGACGAGAACGCAGCGATCGAGATCGCGTATTTCTTCAAGCCCGAAGAAATCGTCGGCTGATCGGCGAAGGAACGTCGCGGAGGCTGAGCCGTGCTGCTGAACGCACGGCTCAGGATCGCGCTGACCTATCTGTGGCGGCATCACCGGCTGCCACGGATTGCCCGGCCCGCGACGTTCACCGAGTTCGTCCAGCACCGCAAGCTGTTCGACCGAGATCCGCGGCTTGCGGCGTTTTCCGACAAGGTTGCCGTAAAGCAGTTCGTCGCCGACCGGATCGGCGCGCACTGGATCACCCCGACATTGTGGCACGGCACAACGCTGCCCGCCAATCCGCCATGGCCGCGCCCGTTCGTGGTCAAGTCCCGCCACGGCTGCAACCAGCGCGCCTTCGTGCGATCGGGCGACGATGATTGGGACGCAATCTGCCGCCGCAGCGCAAGGTGGATGCGCCAATCATACGGGCGGTGGCTCGATGAGTGGCTGTATACCCGCATCCCGCGCGGCCTGCTGGTCGAGCCGTTCATCGGCAGCGACGGCCAGCTTCCGGTCGATTACAAGCTCTACGTCTTCGGCGGCAAGGTCGCCTGCGTCCAGGTGCATCTGGAGCGCGAAACCCGGCACCGCTGGCTTGTGTTGACCCGCGACTGGCAACGGATATCGTCCCCCACCGCCGATGCGAACCCTGCCGCGCCCGTTTCGCTGGACCGGATGATCGAGGCCGCCGAAACGCTGGGGCAGGGCTTCGACTTTGTCCGCGTGGATTTCTACGAGATCGCAGGCGAACCGCGGTTCGGCG
Source organism: Blastomonas fulva (assembly GCF_003431825.1). Lineage (GTDB taxonomy): Bacteria > Pseudomonadota > Alphaproteobacteria > Sphingomonadales > Sphingomonadaceae > Blastomonas > Blastomonas fulva. Next base: position 2,660,195 of record NZ_CP020083.1, read on the forward strand.
AGATGACCTTCTATCCGGGTTCAGGGCTTGACCCGTTCGATCCGCCGGAGTTGGACCTTATGCTGGGGCGTTTGTGGGCCGGGGTACGCGCAACGCCTGCCGCCTAACCGGGTCTCCTGCGAGTTCGCATGGCCCGCTCGTCAAAACTCTGCCGCGATATCCATCATCTTCGTCAGCCGTTTCGGCGCGACGCTGCGCCAGCTGCGGGCGAGCCAGTCGGCGATGTGCTCCCAGTCGGTGCGGCCGGTATCGAGGCGGATCGCGATCCAGCCCGAGGGCGCGTAGAATTTGGGCAGGTAGTACAGCTCCGGATCCTGATCGACGAGTGCTGCCTGTTCGTCGGCACCGCTGGTCTTGACCAACAGCGCGATCGCTTCCTCGCCATGATGATGGACCGAGACATAGGCGAAATACTTTCCGGTCTTGTCGCCACCGACGCGCCAGCCGGGTGCGCCGTGCGAAGGGCGGGCGTCGGTCTCGGGCAATGCGAGCGCCAGTTCCCCGACCTTGGCGACGATCCAGTCGGGATCGGCCTCGCGGCTGACATAATCGCTCAGCGTGCGGGCATAAAGCTGGTGCTCGGCGATCAGCACCCGCGCCGCCAGCGTGTCTGCAGTGTCGCCGGGCTGGATCGCGACTGCGCACTGGCCCAGCACAGGGCCATCGTCGAGCTCTGCGGTCACCAGATGCACGCTGCACCCAGCTTGCACATCGCCCGCATCGAGCGCGCGCTGGTGGGTGTGCAGGCCCTTGTACTTGGGCAGCAGAGAAGGATGGATGTTGAGCATCCGCCCCTCCCACCCGCGCACGAAGCCGGGGGTGAGAATGCGCATATAGCCGGCGAGCGCGACATGATCGGTGCCCGATGCGCGGATCGCTGCATCCATCGCAGCGTCATGGCTCTCGCGGTCCATGCCCTTGTGCGAAAGCGCGAAGGTCGGCACGCCTTCGGCTGCGGCAAGCTTCAAGCCGCCTGCATCGGGATTGTTGGATGCGACCAGAACGACCTCATAAGGGCACGAGGCCGCGCGCGAGGCATAGAGCAAAGCGGCCATATTGGTTCCGCTGCCCGAGATCAGGATGGCAACCTTGGCCTTCACTTCTCCCCTCCCGCCTGCGGGAGGGGTGGACGAGCCGCAGGCGAGGCCGGGGTGGGCCTGTCTTGCGCAAATTTCAGGCCCACCCCGCGCGGCGAGCCGCGCTGCCCCTCCCGCTTGCGGGAGGGGAGAGGGGTTGCTTCACCCCGCATGGGTGGCGCTCCACGCCGCCTTGGCGCTCCAGGTCTCGACCGAACCGCTGACCGTGGAGCCCTTGTCGCCAGCGGCGATCCGACCGATGCGGTAGACGGTTTCGCCCGCTGCCTCGAGATCTGCGATGACCGTGGCGACGTCGCTCTCGTCAACCACCAGCACCATGCCGATGCCGCAGTTGAAGGTGCGCGCCATTTCCTCGGGCTCGATATGCCCTTGTGCCTGCAGGAACGCCATCAGCCGGGGCTGGGCCCAGGCGTCGGCATCGACATGCGCATGCGCGCCTTCGGGCAGCACGCGCGGAATGTTCTCGAGCAGTCCGCCGCCGGTGATGTGTGCCATCGCGGCGATGCGGCCCGATTTGACCACCGGCAGCAGCGAAGAGACGTAAATTCGTGTCGGCGCGATCAGCGCGTCGATCAGCAAGACCTCCTGATCGAACAGGGCAGGGCGGTTCATCTTCCAGCCCTTGTCCGCCGCCAGACGACGCACCAGTGAATAGCCGTTGGAATGGACGCCCGACGAGGCAAGGCCGAGCAGCACGTCGCCGGGCTTCACCTTGTCGCCGGTGAGCACCTCGTCGCGCTCGACCGCGCCCACGCAGAAGCCCGCCAGATCGTAATCGCCCGGAGCATACATGCCGGGCATTTCCGCGGTCTCGCCGCCGATCAGCGCGCACCCCGCCAGCTTGCAGCCATCGGCGATCCCGGCGACGACGCGTTCGGCAATCCCCGTGTCGAGCTTGCCGGTTGCGAAATAATCGAGAAAGAACAAGGGTTCAGCGCCCTGGACGATCAGATCGTTGACGCACATCGCCACCAGATCGATGCCGATCGCATCATGCCGGTCGTGGTCGATGGCGAGCTTGACCTTGGTGCCCACGCCATCATTGGCCGCGACCAGCAGCGGATCGCGAAAGCCTGCAGCCTTGAGGTCGAAGAACCCGCCAAATCCGCCAAGTTCGGCATTGGCGCCGGGCCGCGCGGTCGCCTTGGCGAGTGGGCCGATCGCCTTGACCAGTGCGTTGCCCGCCGCGATCGAAACCCCGGCCTGGGCATAGCTGTAGGAGTCGTGAGGTGGCGTCGCGCCGGTCTTGTCAGTCATGGGCTGAGCGGTTAGCGACTTCTCGCTTGGATTTCCACGCCATTGTCGCCAAAAGGGGCCGCCAAACCACCGCCAGCGATCAATGCGCCGGGGATCATCATTTTATACGGTTGATTGAAGCTAAGGATATCTTGACCAACAGCCTGACCCTGAGCCGCCCAGCGCCGAGACTATCGCGCGCGTGGATCGCCGCAATCCTGCTCCCGCTGCTGCTGGTGCTGGCGGGGATCGTGTACGCCCAGATCGAGGGAGACCGCGGAATTCCGCCGGTTGCCAGCGGCGGCGATTTCGAGGTCAGCGGCGTAAAGGTCGACGCATCGGGCAAGAATGCGCAAGAGGCTCGCTCGAACGCGTGGCGCGAGGCGCAGCGCAAGGGCTGGCAGAAATTGTGGATGCAGACCAACCGCTCTGGCGCGGCGCCCAAGCTCAGCGACTCGGTGCTCGACGGAATCGTCTCGGCCATCGTGGTGGAATATGAACAGATCGGCCCGCGCCGCTATATCGCGACACTGGGCGTGCTGTTTGATCGCGCGCGCGCAGGGGAACTGCTCGGCGTCAGCGGATCGGTTCTGCGCTCGGCACCGATGCTGGTAATTCCGATCTACGTCTCGGGAGGATCGGCGCAGACGTTCGAGAACCGCACGCCATGGCAGGCGGCCTGGGCCCGCTATCGCACCTCAGAAAGCATCGTCGATTACATCCGTCCGCATGGATCGGGCGCGGATTCGCTGCTGGTCAACGCCGCGCAGTCGGGTCGCCGCAGCCGCACCTGGTGGCGGCTGATCCTCGACCAGTTCGGCGGGGCGGACGTCGTGGTGCCTGTTGCACATGTCGAGCGGCAATATCCCGGCGGACCGATCACCGGACGCTTTGCCGCGCGCTTCGGCCCCGACAGCCGGTTGCTGGGATCGTTCACGCTGCGCGCGCGCAACAGCGACGGCCTCAACGCGATGCTCGACGAGGCGATCCAGCGGCTCGACCGGATATATGCCGGCGCAGTGCGCTCGGGCGAACTGCGCCCCGATTCGTCGCTGATCATCGAAAAGCCGGTCGAGATCGTCGAGGAACTGCTCGACGAAAGCCTGGCCGAGGACGTGCCGCTCGAAGCCGGTGGACTGACCAGCGGGCCGCAGATCATCTCGATCCAGTTCGACACCCCCGATGTCGCCGCAGTGCAGGCGGGTGAGCGGCTGGTGCGTGGTATCCCCGGCGTTCAGTCGGCCAATACCGCCAGCCTGGCGCTGGGCGGTACCTCGGTGATGCAGGTCAACGCCAACATCGATATCGACGCCTTGCGCGGCGCGCTCGAAGCCCGTGGCTGGCGGGTGCAGCAGGGCGCGGGCGTGCTGCGCATCTCGCGCGCTCAGGCACCGGCTGCGGCCCCCGGCGGCGGGGGATAACACGCGATGACGGGCCAGTTCGTACTGCCCTTTGCGGCAGCCGGACCGGATGGCGACAGCGATTTTCTGGTCACCGAATCGAATCGTGAGGCGATCGACCGGCTGTTCGACTGGACGCGGCTACCCTTTGGTGCGGCGGTGCTGATCGGCCCGCCCGGATCGGGCAAGACCACCATCGGCCGCGCGTTCGTCACAGGATCGGGTGGCTGCTTCATCGACAATGCCGATGGCGAAAGCGACGAGACGCTGTTCCACGCCTGGAACCGGGCGCAGACCCAGGGCGCGCCGGTGCTGTTCGCCGCGTCCCTCCCGCCCGCGCAGTGGGGCATCCGGCTGCCCGACCTGCTGTCGCGGCTGGGCGCATCGCTGCTGGTCGAAATTCCGCCACCCGACGAGGAAATGACCGCACTGCTGCTGCAGAAGCTGCTGGCGCGGGCAGGGCTTGCGCTGCCCGATGCGCTGGCCGCTTATGCCGCGCTCAGGGTCGAGCGATCCTATCCGGCCATCTGCCGGCTGGCGCACATGATCGACGAGATGGCGCTGGCAATGCAGCGCCCAATCGGCCAAAGACTGGTGCGCGACGCACTGGCAAACTTGGCAGGAACCGATGGCGGCTCATCCGACACAGACTGAACAATCTGGCCCGGCAGATCCTGCCGAATCGGCCCGCCGCTATTTCAACCGCGAACTCAGCTGGCTGGCGTTCAACGACCGGGTGCTGGAAGAGGCGTGCAATCCGCGCCACCCCCTACTCGAGCGGCTGCGCTTCCTGTCGATCTCGGGAAACAATCTCGACGAGTTCTTCATGGTGCGCGTGGCTGGGCTCGTGGGGCAGGTGGCAGAGCATGTCGAGGAGCGCTCCGCCGACGGCCGCACGCCTGCGCAGCAGCTGGTCGAAATCGAGCGCGCGGTCGACAGGCTCAATGCCGCGCAGCAACAGGTTTGGAGCGATCTGCGGGCCGAACTGGCGACCAATGGCGTGGTCGAGGCCGATGTCGATGATCTCGACGACGTCAACAAGGCATGGCTGCGCGAGCATTTCGTCACCCAGATCTTCCCGGTGCTCACCCCACAGGCGCTCGATCCGGCGCATCCGTTTCCGTTCATCCCCAACAAGGGACTGAGCCTGATATTCGACCTCAAGCGCCGGTCGGACGGCAAGACGGTGCGCGAACTCGTGATGCTGCCCGCCACCATGCCGCGCTTCGTGCGGATCGCGGGCGACAAGGGCTGGCATGTCGCGCTCGAAAAGATCGTCGTCGCCTTCGCCGACAAGCTTTTCCCCGGCTATGATGTGCGCGGATCGGGCCTGTTCCGCATCATCCGCGACAGCGATATCGAGGTCGAGGAAGAGGCCGAGGATCTGGTGCTGTACTTCCGCAATGCGCTGAAACGGCGCAAGCGCGGGCAGGTGATCCGGCTGGAAACATCGCGGCTGATGGACAAGGGGCTGGCCGAGCTGCTGGACGACAATCTGCTGCAGGAGGGCGGCAACAAGTCGTCCGACGATGGCTTCCTGGGGATCGGCGATCTCGCCGCATTGGTCGAAGAGGACCGGCCCGATCTCAAGTTCCCCGCCTTCACGCCGCGATTTCCTGAACGAATCCGAGAACATAACGGCGATTGCTTTGCAGCGATCAGAAGCAAGGACATCGTCGTCCACCACCCGTACGAGAGCTTCGAGGTGGTCATCGCGTTCCTCAAACAGGCAGCGCAAGACCCAGATGTCGTGGCGATCAAGCAGACGCTGTACCGCGCCGGCAAGCAGTCCGCGATCATCAACGCGCTGATCGCGGCGGCAGAGGCCGGCAAGTCGGTCACCGCGGTGGTCGAGCTCAAAGCGCGCTTCGACGAGGAGCAGAACCTGCTCTGGGCGAGCGCGCTCGAGCGGGCCGGGGTGCAGGTGGTCTATGGCTTTATCGAGTGGAAGACCCACGCCAAGATCTCGATGGTGGTGCGCCGCGAGCCCGACGGCTTCCGCACCTATTGCCACTTCGGCACCGGCAACTACCATCCGGTCACCGCGCGGATCTACACGGATCTCAGCTTCTTCACCGCCGATCCCCGCGCCAGCCGCGATGCGGCGCAATTGTTCAACTACATCACCGGCTATGTCGAGCCCGAGCAGCTCGAACTGCTCTCGATGTCGCCGCGCGACATGCGCCGCGACCTGATCGCGCTGATCGATCATGAAATGGAAGAGGCACGCGCCGGGCGTAAAGGCGCGATCTGGGCCAAGATGAACTCGCTGGTCGATCCGGCGATGATCGAGAAGCTCTATGCCGCGAGCAGCGCGGGCGTGCAGATCGAATTGGTCATCCGCGGTATCTGCTGCCTGCGCCCGGGCGTTGCGGGCCTCTCCGACAACATCCGCGTCAAGTCGGTGGTCGGGCGCTTCCTTGAGCACAGTCGCATCTGGGCGTTCGGCAACGGCGATGCGCTGCCCAACGACCGGGCCAAGGTGTTCATCAGTTCGGCCGACTGGATGCCGCGCAATTTCGACCGGCGGGTGGAATACATGCTGCCGATCCAGAACCCGACGGTGCACGATCAGGTGCTCGAACAGGTGATGGTCGCCAATCTGCTGGACAACGAACAAAGCTGGGAGCTGGATGGCGATGGCCGCTACATCCGCATCCGTCCCGACGACAAGCCGTTCAACCTGCACCGCTATTTTATGACAAACCCGTCGCTGTCCGGACGCGGCACTGCGCTCAAGAACAGCGATGCGGTGCCCAAGCTCAGCCTCCATCGCCGCGCCCCACGCGAGGATTGACCGGACCCTTATGGATTTTTTCATCCGCAAACAGAACCAGCCGGCGCATCTCTATCGCACGGCGATCATCGATATCGGTTCGAACTCGGTGCGTCTGGTCGTCTATTCGGGGCCGCGCCGCAACCCGGCGCTCATCTTCAACGAGAAGGTGATGGCGGGGCTGGGTCGGTCGCTGGCGGACACCGGCACGATCGATGCCGCCGCGATGAAGCGCGCGATCGAGGCGCTCGAGCGCTTCCGCATCGTCGCGCGCGAAATGGATGTCGACGAGACCGTATGCGTCGCGACCGCGGCGGTGCGCGATGCCAGCAACGGCGACGAGTTCACGCGAAAGGCGCGGGCATTGGGGCTGGATATCATCATCCTGTCGGGCGATGACGAGGCTCGGATCTCCGGGTTCGGCGTGCTCTCGGCGATCCCGCACGCCGACGGCATCGTGGGGGATCTGGGGGGCGGCAGCCTCGACCTTGCACGGGTCAGCAGCGGCACGGTGGTGGAAACCGCGACGCTGCCGCTGGGCGTGCTGCGCGCCGCGGCGGTGCGGCAGGGCGATGGCATGACGCTGGCCTCGGCCTTCCGCAAGATGGTCGCGCCCTATGCGTGGCTGCGCGAGCATCCGGGCAAGCCCTTCTATCTGGTGGGCGGGTCATGGCGTGCCTTTGCCCGGTTGGACATGCACCTTACCGCCTATCCGCTGCGGGTGCTCAACGAGTATCGGATCGATATCGCGCGGCCCGAAGCGGTGCTCACCGGGTTTCGTGCCATGGATCGCGACGCGGTGCGCCAGGCGACGGGCCTCGCGCCCTCGCGCATCGAGACATTGCCCGATGCGATCGCGCTGCTGCGGCTGATGCGCGATCATATCAGCCCCAGCGAGTTGATCGTGTCGTCCTATGGCCTGCGCGAAGGATTGCTCTACGCACGGATGGACGACGACGTGCGCCAGCGCGATCCGCTGCTGGTGGCGGCGGACCGCTACGGCCAGCTCCAGTCGCGCTTCGGCGAGGATTCGCAGCCGCTGTTCGACTGGATTTCGCGGATATTCCCCGAGGACCCGCCGCACTGGCAGCGCTGGCTCAAGGCGGCGTGTCATCTGTCTGATGTTGCGTGGCAGGCAAGCCCCGATTTCCGCGCCGAACGTGGGCTCGAGATCGCGCTGCACGGCAACTGGGTGGGGATCGATGTGGTCGGACGCTCAATGATCGGCCAGGCACTTTATACCAATTTTGGCGGAGGTCCGCGCCCGTTCCCGCTCGATTTCCACGTCGCCACACCCGAGATGCTGGAACGTGCGATCGGTTGGGGACTGGCGATGCGCCTGGCGCAGCGGCTGGGTGCGGGCACGCACGATGTCCTCAAGCGCAGCCATCTGCAGCGGGTTGGTGACGCGTTGCACCTTGTGCTCGATCCCGCGGACCGGGCGTTGTACGGCGAGGTCGTCGAGCGGCGGCTACGGCGCCTGGCGCAGTTCATGGGCCGTCGGGCAGGACTTAGCCTGAGTTGATTGGGCCGGGGTCTGGTAAATTGACCCACCATCCTCTATTTAGGCAGCTACCACAGGCGAAGGAACGGCGCATGTTCAGCGCATTGAGCGAATATCTGGATTCCATCCGCGCGCGCGATCCCGCCCCCCGATCCCGGTGGGAGATTCTGCTGTACCCCGGCGTGCTGGCGCTGGGCCTGCACCGGGTCGCGCACTGGCTGTTCACCGGCGAGCTCTATTTCCTCGCGCGGCTGGTCAACCACATCTCGCGCTTTCTCACCGCGATCGATATCCATCCCGGCGCGCAGATCGGTCGCTTCCTGTTTGTCGACCACGGCTTTGTCGTGATCGGCGAGACCGCGGTGATCGGCGACAATGTGACCATCTATCAGGGCGCGACGCTGGGCGGGCGCAACCCCACCGATGGCGTGGGCGGCAAGCGCCACCCGACCATCGAGGATGACGTGATCGTCAGCCTGGGCGCGGCGATCCTTGGCCCGCTCACCGTCGGCAAGGGTGCGCGCATCGGTGCGAACGCCGTCGTCACGCGTGATGTCGCCCCCGGGTCGGTAATGGTCGGCATTCCGGCGCGCCCCACGCCTGTCGATGCGGCGGAAAAGCAGCGCGGCTTCGTGCAGTACGGCACGCCGTGCAGCCAGACCTTCGACCCGTCCACGCAGAAGCTGGAATTGCTGCAGTGCGAGATCCTGCAGATGCAGGAGCGGATCCGCCAGCTGATGGAAGAACGCGACGAGGCCCGCAAGGCCGTCCGCGGCGCCGAGCTCAAGGGGCCCGATCGCGATAGCGGGACCGCAGCCTGACATGAGCCGTAACACCGAGGTCGCGGCTTGAACCCGGGCGGCAACGTCTCCCTGTTTCCGCTGACCGGCGGAACGGCTAACCAGACCGGCTTTGACCGGCAGGAACTCAACCGCATTCTCGATCTGTACGGACGCATGGTCGCGGCCGGCATGTGGCGCGATTACGCGATCGAGCTGGGCCGCGATGCGGCGATCTTCTCATGCTTTCGCAGGGCCACCGAGCGGCCTGAATTCCGCATCGAAAAGCGTCCTGCGCTGCGCCGCAAGCAGGGCATGTGGGCGCTGGTCGGCGAAGGTGGTGCGGTGCTCAAGCGCGGGCACGAGCTGTCGGGCGTGCTTGCCCCGCTCGAGCGCAAGCTGGTGCGCGTCGTCGAATAGCGCGCGCCTCGCGCTCAACCGTCCAGTTCGTGGTCGCCATGCGGCTCGAGGCTCGCCTTGTGCAGCAGATGCCCCAGCCAGGCCGCGACCACGCACATCGCCGCGCTGAGCAGCAGCTGATAAATCACCTGCAACCCGGCCAGGCTGAGCCCGATGGCGATCAGCGAGCCGATCACCATCGCGCCCGAATTGACGATGTTGTTGGCCGCGATGGTGCGTGCAGCCTCGCTCTTGTGCACGGTGGTGGTCAGGAACGCGTACAGCGGGACGACGAACATGCCGCCTGCCACAGCGATCCCCAGGAGCGAGAGCAGCAGCGGAATGGCCATGGAGTGCCGGATGAACTCGCCCACGGTGAACAGCGATCCGGCGGTGTCGGGCACCCACTGGCGGCAGACGAAGAAGAAGGCGACCACGAACAGCCCCATCACGATCACCGACACGGGCGAATAGCGCGCCGAGACGGTGCCCTTGAGCAGCGCGTTGATCGCAACCGATCCGATCGCCACACCGATCGAGAACACCACCAGGAACAGGCTGGCGACCTCCTTGCTCGCGGTCAGCACGTTCTTGGCCAGCGGCGGGAACTGGATGAACAGCACCGCGCCGATGGTCCAGAAAAAGCTGATCGCGACAATGGCCAGGAACACCCGGCGCACCTTCATCGTCGCCTTGATCAGCGAGATCGAGGCCCGGATGAAGTTGTAGTCGAGCTTGGTGCGTTCGATCATGGCCGGGGCAGGGGGCACCTGCCGCCCGGTCATGTAGCCGATCATCGCGGTTATCACGACCGCGATGCCGGCGACCTCCACCGGGATCCAGCCCGCCAGGATGGTGCCCAGCAGGATGGCGATATAGGTTCCCGCTTCCACCAGCCCGGTGCCGCCCAGAACCTCGTCATCGTTGAGATGCTGCGGCAGGATGGCGTATTTGATCGGGCCGAAAAAGGTCGAGTGGATCCCCATCGCGAAAAGCGCCAGCATCATCAGCGGGATGGCGATGCTGTGCACGGCCATGCCGGCCCAGGCCATGTACAGCCCCGTGCCGCCGACCAGCATGATGATGATTTCGCAGAATTTGACGATGCGGATGATGGCGGCCTTGTCCCGCGTATCGGCCAGCTGCCCGGCGAGCGCCGAGAGCAGGAAGAACGGCAGGATGAACACCGCCGTCGCAATCGCGCTGAACCAGGTTTCGGCGGTTTCGTCGTTGTACACGCTGTAGACGACGAACAGCACCATCGCGTTCTTGTACAGATTGTCGTTGAATGCCCCGAGCAGCTGGGTCACGAACAGGGGGAGAAAGCGCCTCTTGTTCAAAAGCGCACCAGCGGATGCCATGCCGTCAATTCCTCTGCGATTAACCCGCCGACCTTGCGCTGCGCTCCATCCCGATGCGGGTGGCCGGGCAGCGGCAGGTCGTGGCCGGGGTATCGGGATGGATGCCGGGCCGGTCAAGCCATTTCCATCCTGCGCAAATGCCGTTAAGAGGCTCGCACCCTATGCTGACACTGCCCAACATATTGACCCTCTCGCGCATCGTGACCGTGCCTCTGCTGGCCGCCCTGTTGTGGTGGCCTGAATGGGCGACCGGCTATCTGCTGGGCTTTGTCGTCTATTGCCTGATGGGCATCACCGATTATTTCGACGGTTATCTGGCACGTGCCCAGGGGGCGGTGTCGCGGCTGGGCATTTTCCTCGATCCGATTGCCGACAAGATCATGGTGGCGGCGGTCATCCTGATCCTGTGCGCCAACAACGATATCGACGGGCTGCACGTCATCGCCGCGCTGATCATCCTGCTGCGCGAGATCACCGTATCGGGCCTGCGCGAGTTTCTGGCGGGGCTTCAGGTCTCGATGCCGGTGTCGCAGCTGGCCAAATGGAAGACCACGCTGCAGCTGCTCGCGCTGGGCACCCTGATCTTTGCCGGCGGCTTTCCCGAGCATCTGTGGATGCAGCAGCTGGGAATCGCCGCATTGTGGACCGCCGCGATCCTGACATTGGTCACCGGCTGGGATTATCTGCGGGTCGGCCTGAAGCACATGGATTAGCCCAAATTCTCCCCTACCGCTTGCGGGAGGGGTGGCTGAGCCAAAGGCGAAGCCGGGGTGGGCCTGAAAAGCGTGCTCGTGTCTGGCCCACCCCGGTTCAGCGAGCTGAACCTGCCCCCTCCCGCAAGCGGTAGGGGAGAAAATGGTGCCTACCCCGCGCACTTCCCTTCGGCATGGCCACGGCGCAGGATGTCCGCCAGCATCCGGAACTCCTCGGCGCGGGGGCTGTTGCGGCGCCAGATGATCGCAATGTCGCGCGAGGCGTGATCCGCCAGCAACGGCCGCGCCACGATATCGGTGTTGTTCAATATCCCCGCATCGATCGCGATCTGCGGCAGCAATGTGAGGCCCAGCTTGTTGTCGACCATCTGCACCAGCGTGTGCAGCGATGTGCCGAACATCATCGCACTGGCGCGCAGTTCGGGGCGGTTGCACGCGGCAAGCGCGTGGTCCTTCAGGCAGTGGCCATCCTCGAGCAGCAGCAGCCGCGATTCGTCGATGAGCTCGGGGCGCACGAATTCGGGCGGGTCGCGCGGGTCATCCTTGGGGAAGGCTACGTAGAGCGGATCGACGAACAGGGTTTCGTGCTCGACATCGCCCGCCGGAAAGGGGAGCGCAAGCAGAACGCAATCGACCTGGCCGTGATGAAGAGACTCGACCGCGGCGCTGCTGACTTCCTCGCGCAGGAACAGCTTGAGCTCGGGCTGCTCGCGGCGCAGGCCGGGAAGCAGCCGGGGCAGCAGGAACGGGGCAATAGTGGGGATGACGCTCATCCGCAGATCGCCCGACAGCGGCTTGCCCGATGAGCGCACGAGGTCGGAGAGCTCTTCCGCCTCGCGCAGGATACGGTGCGCCTTGGCCACGACCTTGTTGCCCAGCGGCGTGAATCGCACCACCCGCCGGGTCCGTTCGACCAGCACCACGCCCAGCAGCGTTTCCAGCTCGCGCAGCCCCGCCGACAGCGTCGACTGCGTCACGTAACAGGCATCTGCCGCCTTGCCGAAATGACCATGCTCTTCCAGCGCGACGAGATATTGCAGCTGTTTGAGAGTGGGCAGATATGACGTCATGGCTGCTCCGCAAGCGCAGCGGCGACAGCGGCATCGGCATCCGGCTCGGCTTCTGCCGCAAGTTCGGTGCGCGTCATCTTGATCCGGCCATCGGCGATGGCAAACGCCATCCGACCCTCGACCAGCGCCAGCGCATCGCGGCCGAACTGTTCGAACCGCCAGCCTTCCAGGATCGGCAGGTTCTTGCGCACACCCGCCGCCAGCGCTTCCAGATCGTCGCTGCGCGCGAGCAGCCGCGCGGCGACATCGATCTCGCGCGATCGGATCTTGAGCAGCAGCTTGAGCAGGTCAGCGACGAGCGCGCCTTCCTTTCCCAGTGCAGGGCCACGCGGGCTCTTGGGCGGCATTTCCGCCGGGCTGAGCGGACGCGCGGCGATCAGCGCATCCATCATCCGCGCGCCAATATCGTTTTCGCGCCATGCCGCGGACAGGCCGCGCACCTTGCCCAGATCGGACTGGTGCGAGGGCGGATGCGCCGCGATGTCGGCAAGCGTCTCGTCCTTCATGATGCGCCCGCGCGGCAGGTTCTTGTCCTGGGCCTCAGTCTCGCGCCACCAGGCGAGCGCGCGCATGCGGCCGAGGATCTGCGCGCTGCGGCCCGGCGGACGGATGCGCTGCCATAAAGTGTCGGGATCGGGCTTGTACTGGCGCGGATCGCCCAGCTTTTCCATCTCGATATCCAGCCACGCACCGCGCCCGGTGCGGCGCAATTTGTCGAGCATCTTGGGGAAGATCTTGGCCAGATGGGTGACATCTCCAATGGCATAATCAATCTGGCGGGCCTCCAGCGGCCTGCGGGACCAGTCGGTGAAGCGCGCACCCTTGTCGACCGTCAGTCCCAGCCAGCTTTCGACAAGGTTGGCATAGCCTATCTGCTCGGCCTGGCCGAGCGCCATTGCGGCAACCTGGGTGTCGAACAGCGGGGTGGGTGTCTTGCCGGTCAGGTTGAAGATGATCTCGATGTCCTGGGGTCCTGCATGGAAGACCTTGAGGACCTCGGGATTCTCGGTGAGCAGGTCTAGCAGCGGGCTCAGATCGATTCCCGGTGCCTTGGGATCGATGGCCGCAGCCTCTTCCAGATTGCCGATCTGTACCAGGCACAGCTCGGGCCAATAGGTGTTCTCGCGCATGAACTCGGTATCAACCGCGACAAAGTCGGATTGGGCCAGACGCGTGCATAGCCGCGCGAGGGAATCGGTGTCGGTAATCAGTGGGTGAATCTGCATGTTGAACCTATACAGCGTGCGAAGAATGTCGCAAACTGCGAGCGGGTCCATAATGAATCAGCGCAAGGATAGTTGTCCCTGACGCCGATCGGAACAAACATCCATCCATCCATCATGTAATGCGTGCCTCGTTGGGCGCGGGGGACAAGTCATGTGGGTCTATCATGTGGTCATAATTATTCTCATTTTGACGCTAATTGGGCAGATGCTGGCTGCAGGTGGCGATGCCTTTCTGGTTCTTGATAATTCAAGGCCGGTGGGAGGTGATCGCGAAGTGTTGACAATACTGGCCTGGGGGCTCGCGACCCGCGCCGGGCGCAGCGCCTGCATCAGCGATCCGGCCGGGCGCGGGATTAACGACATGCGCTTCTCGATGAACTTCGGCCAGATCCTGCTTTCGGTGGTGACCTTGGGCATCGTCCGCCGGGTGAACATCGATTACCGCATGTTTGCCGGCAACAGCCCGGTGGAGGAGGCCTGATGCCCGCGCCGCACCGCCATGGCGCGCTGCGCTGGACCAATTATCACGGCACCGAATCCGCCGACCTTGCCGATCTGGTCGAACTCACCAACAGCACCGCCGAATCCGGGCGCGACGCCTTGCGCGAGGTGGCGCGCGATGTGCTGGCACTGCTGCAGCAGGCGCGTGCAGCCGGCATCCATGTCCGCCCGCTCGGATCGGGCTGGTCGCCTTCGCCGATCTGCATTGTCGATGGCGGCTGGCTGGTCGAGACTCGCCGGATCAACCGTTGTTTTCGCCTGGACAGCGACGATGTCGCGTCGGGCGTGGATGCATCGCGGCTGATGCTGGTGCAGGCCGGTGCCACGGTCGACGAAGTCAACGACAGCGCCGAGGAAATGGGTCTGTCGCTGGTCACCGGCGGCGCCAGCAACGGCCAGACGCTGGCGGGTGCGGCGGCCACCGGCACGCATGGCAGCGTGCTGAGCGCAGGTGGTATCCAGGACCATATCCGCGCGCTGCAGGTGGTCACGCCCTCGGGCATATTCTGGGTGGAGCCGCAGCAACCGCTGATGACTCCGGGCTTCGTCGCCCACGCCGGCAGCACCATCCTGCGCGACGATGATGTGTTTGCCGCGTGCCTCGTCGCGGTCGGCGCGATGGGCTTCGTCACCGCGATGGTGATCGCATGCGAGCCTATCTACATGGTGCGCAACATCCAGAAGCGCGCCCGGCTGACGCGTGAACACGTCACCCGGCTCGCCGACGGCGATTTTCGCGTGTTTTCGCGCGAGCTGGGGCTGGATGAGGACCCGTATTTTGCACAGGTGATTCTCAATCCGTTTGACCCCTTCGACAAGGACGCGTTGCTGCGACTGCTCTACCGCCGCGCCTACGACCCTGCGATTCCGCCACCGCCACGGCCGCTGGCAGGGGCAGGCTATGATGCGCTGACGCTGATCGGCAAGGCGATGGCGGGGTTCGATCTGTTCCGCGCCGATGTCCTGCAGCTGGCGATGCGCGCAGGCTATGCCGTCCAGCGCGATGTCGACGATCCCGAAGCGGTGGCGACCTGGGGTAACACCACCGAGCCGCACAACCCGATCGCCAATCTGTTCAACGGCTCGGTGACCATGGCGCGCGCAGATCTCGAACGGGCATTCGATCCGCTGATCGAGGCGTTTCTGAGCGGGGGTGGGGGCACCGTGGTGACGCTGCGTTTCATGAAGCGCGCGGCGGGCCTGCTCGCGCCCGCACGTTTCGACGACAATGTCGTCATCGATTTCGACGGGCCCCGCAGCGATGTCAGCCATCGCAGCTATCGCGCGGTCGTCGCCAGGCTCGATGCGCTGGGCATCCGCTTCACGCGGCACTGGGGTAAGACGAATGACCTGGATGCGGCGCGGGTGGCGCATGATTATGGCGTGGATTACCACCGGTTCAGGGCCGCGCAACGCCGGATGATGCCCGATCCCGGCGATCTTGCCGTGTTCGGCAGCGATTGCCTGACGCATCTGGGGCTGATCTGAAACGGGGCAGCGCGCGGCAAAGGGGTGTGGGGCGGGCGCACAAAGCTTGACAAAATGGCGGTGGCGCGGTGTTAGCCGCACCATCGGCCTGCCTTGCACCGTGCAGGGCCCTGGCACCTCTTGTCTCGATCAGGATTGACGGTTTTCCATGCACGCATATCGCACCCACAGTTGCACCGCGCTTCGCGCATCCGATGTTGGCCAGCAGGTCCGCCTTTCGGGCTGGGTCCATCGCAAGCGCGACCATGGCAATCTGCTCTTCATCGACCTGCGCGACCATTACGGCCTGACCCAGATCGTCACCGATTCCGACAGCCCCGCGTTCGCCGCGCTTGAGCGGCTGCGCGTGGAGAGCGTCGTCACGGTGACCGGTACGGTTGTCGCGCGCTCGGCCGAGACGGTGAACGCGGGCCTGCCGACCGGCGAGATCGAGGTGCGCGCAGGCGAGGTGATCGTCCAGTCGGCTGCCGAAGAGCTGCCGATGCCGGTCGCGGGTGAGCAGGAATATCCCGAGGATATTCGCCTGCGCTATCGCTTCCTCGATCTGCGCCGCGAACGCCTGCACCGCAACATCATGCTGCGCTCGCAGGTCATCGCCAGCTTGCGCAAGCGGATGGTCGACCAGGGCTTTACCGAATTCCAGACCCCGATTCTCACCGCGTCTTCGCCCGAAGGCGCGCGCGATTATCTGGTTCCCAGCCGCGTCCACCCAGGCAAGTTCTACGCGCTGCCCCAGGCACCGCAGATGTTCAAGCAGCTGCTGATGGTCGCGGGCTTCGACCGCTATTTCCAGATTGCGCCGTGCTTCCGTGATGAGGACGCGCGTGCCGACCGCAGCCCGGGCGAATTCTACCAGCTCGACCTCGAGATGAGCTTCGTGACGCAGGACGATGTGTTCGCGGCGCTGGAGCCCGTGCTCGGAGGCGTGTTCCGCGAGTTCGCCAACGGCAAGGCCGTCACCGAAGGCGCATTCCCGCGCATCCCCTATCGCGAATCCATGCTCAAATACGGATCGGACAAGCCCGACTTGCGCAACCCGCTGGTGATCAGCGACGTGACCGACCACTTCAAGGGATCGGGCTTTGGCCTGTTCGACAAGATCGTGGGCTCGGGCGGCAAGGTGCGCGCAATCCCCGCTCCCGGCGCCGGCGCGATGAGCCGCAAGTTCTTCGACGACATGAATGACTGGGCCCGCGGCGAAGGCCATGCGGGTCTCGGCTACATCAACATCCGCGACGGTGTCCCCGGCGGCCCGATCGCCAAGAACCATGGCGAGGAAGGCACCGCCAAGCTGATCGCAGAGCTCGGCCTCGGCCCCAATGATGGCGTGTTCTTCGCGGCGGGCAAGGAGCTTCAGGCGGCGAAGCTCGCAGGCGCGGCGCGCACGCGGGTGGGGGAGCAGCTGAACCTGATTGAGCAGGGCGTGTTCAAGTTCTGCTGGATCGTCGACTTCCCGATGTTCGAATATGACGAGGACGCCAAGAAGATCGACTTCAGCCACAACCCGTTCTCGATGCCGCAGGGCGAGATGGAAGCGCTGGAGACGATGGACCCGCTCGATATACTCGCCTGGCAGTACGACATCGTCTGCAACGGCGTCGAACTGTCTTCGGGCGCGATCCGGAACCACCGTCCCGACATCATGTACAAGGCGTTCGAGATCGCCGGCTACAGCAAGGAAGATGTCGAGAAGAACTTCTCGGGAATGATCAACGCGTTCAAGTTCGGCGCGCCGCCGCATGGTGGCTCGGCACCGGGTGTCGATCGCATGGTGATGCTGCTCGCCGACGAGCCCAACATCCGTGAGGTCGTGCTGTTCCCGATGAACCAGAAGGCCGAGGACCTGATGATGGGCGCACCGTCGCCGGTCAGCCTCAAGCAGTTGCGCGAGCTCAACATCCGGGTGGCAGAGACGCCCAAGGGCTGATGACATTCTGTCCCACGGGCGCAGGTTGAGAAAACTGTGAAACTGTGATACTGCGCTGGTCATGAAGAATGTGACCATCGCTCTGGATGACGAGACCCATCGGCTGGCGCGAATCCGCGCCGCCGAACTGGGCACGTCGCTGTCGGCCATGGTCAAGGCGTATCTGCAGGGCGTCGCTTCGGGCAATGCTCCTGCCGGGGCGCCGCCAGCCGGAGTGCGTGAAATGCCGCAGACCTTCGTTGCCGCGCCCTCGCTGCCCCCGGTGAGCGAATTCGTGCCGCTGAAAAAGCCCCGTCAGCCGGGCGCGCTGCGGGGGCAGATCCGGATGACGGATGATTTCTGTGAAACCCCGCAATGGCTGATCGATGCCATGGAGGGCAAGGACGACGACGAGTTCTGGCCTGCCGACTAGACAAGGCTTGCGACGATGCGTCTGATGCTCGACACCCATATTCTGCTGTGGTGGCTGCAGGACAATCCCAGACTGGGTGCACCCGCGCGCGCGTTAATCGCCGATTCGGCCAACCAGGTGCTCGTCAGCCTGGCAACGCCGTGGGAGATCTCGGTCAAGCACCGGGTCGGCAAGATGGATGACAGCGGTGCTGCCATCATGGAGGCGCTGCTCGATCAGGGCATCGCGATGGTTGATCTGAAACCTGCGCATCTCCGCGTGCTCAAAGCCATGCCATTGCATCATCGCGACCCATTCGATCATCTGATCATCGCTCAGGCCCTTGCCGAGCGTGCGGTTGTCATCACCGACGATGCGAAATTTCCGGACTATGGCGTCCGCTGCATCCCTGCCTGACACAGAAGGCGGTGATGAAGCGCACAGCATTGGGCCATGACTTGGCCCAGAAACATGTTACATTTCAGCGGAATCGATGCACGAGTGGGAATGGCGAGCGATGGGGGGTGTCGTGAAACGGGGTAAGCATTCACGCGGGGTCACGGCGCGGGCATTGGCTGCAGCAATGGCGCTGGCGAGCGGATTTGCAGCCGTGCCCGCCTCGGCCGAAACGCTCACGGTGGAAGGGCTGTACCCTGCGCGCTCGCCCGCGGCGGCCGGGGTCGGATCGCTGGTGGTGGAACGCTTCGGTGGCAGGGACGGGCGTGAACTGTCGTTTGCGCTGGAAGGCATGCTGGCCGAGCTCGCGATCTACGGCCAACCCTATTTCCGCGTGGTGGCCGAGCGATCGAGTGCGCCTGCCGATGCTATCCTGTCGGGAATCGCCAATGCCGCGGTGCAGAACCAGCCGGTAGAGGAGGACCGAAAGGTCTGCGTCGAGCGCGACGACAACGACAAATGCGTGCGCGAGGAAAACCAGAAGATCCGCTGCCAGCGCCGCATCGTCACATTCAACCCGTCGCTGCGCATGGCGCGGGTCGATGATGGCGCAATCGTCTATCAGCGTCAGTTGCAGGAGCGCGACCAGATCGTCTGGTGCCCCGATCGTGCTGCGGCGCGCAGCGTCGAGGACACCGTATCGGCGCTTATCGGCAACGCCGTGGCCGAGGTCCGGCTGGACATCGCGCCGGTTTATCGCAGCGATGTCATCCGCGTGCTCGAGGTGCGCAAGGGGCTCGACAAGGACCAGTCCAGCCGCTTCCGCGATGCGCTCAAGGCCACCGCGCGCAACCCCCAGGGTGCATGCGATATCTGGCAGGCGCTGGATGGCGAAGTGCCGGGCCAAAGCTCGGTCGTGTTCAACCTGGCGCTGTGCGCCGAGCAGCGCGGAGATCTGGATGAAGCGCTGGTGCGCTACCGTCAGGCGCAGACATTGCTGCCGCGCGAGCGCGCGATTGTCGCCGCCTTCGACCGGATCGGCGCGCGCCGTGCCGCCGAAGCCGATTACGCCACGCGCGAAGACAGACTTTCAGGGAGCCGTCCATGAGCATCCAGCTTTCCGATTACGAAAAGGGCGCATCGTACGACGGTGATTATGCCGAAGTGCTCAAAGGGCTGCAGGAGCGGCTGTCGCACGCACACGCCCGGCACATCGTCCACGGCCGCCGCGCGATCATCGTTCTGGAAGGTTGGGATGCGGCGGGCAAGGGCGGCATCATCAAGCGGATGACCGCCGAATGGGATCCGCGTTACTTCCAGGTCTGGCCGATCAGCGCACCGACACCCTATGAGCGTGACAGACACTTCCTGTGGCGATTCTGGCAGAAGCTGCCCGGCAGCCGCGAGGTGTGCGTGTTCGACCGGTCCTGGTACGGCCGTGTGCTGGTCGAACGGGTCGAGGGCTTCTGCAGCGAGCGCGACTGGAAGCGCGGCTATGACGAGATCAACGAGTTCGAGGCGCAGCAGGTCGATGGCGGCACCACGGTCATCAAGATGTTTCTGCATGTCACCCAGGCGACCCAGGACAAACGGCTCGCCGACCGCCTGTCGGTTCCCGAAAAGCGCTGGAAGGTGACGCAGGAAGACTTTCGCAACCGCGCCAAGCGCGATGAGTATCTCGCGGCAATCCACGCCATGTTCAAGCAGACTGACACGCGCTGGGCACCCTGGGCGGTGTTCGACGGAAACAACAAGAAAGCCGCGCGCATCGCCGCTTTGACCTATCTGGCCGACCGGCTGGATGCCAGCGTGCCGAAGGACCTGCCAGACGCCGATCCTGTGTTGGTCGCCATGGCGAGGGACGCGTTCGGCTATAAGGGCTGAGCGCCCGCGGTATGCGGGTCAGCCGCCTGTCTTCGGTTTGCGGAACGGGACGAACTGGTTGAGCGTGCAACTGGCCAGCGGGATTCCGACCTGAACATCGGCCACTTGGATGATGTCGCCCGAGCACATCTGCGCGCTGGGCGAAACCGATATCAGCACATTGTCCCGCGCGCGCGGACAGCCAAGATACGGCGTGTTGACATAAACGACCGCGCCGTCGTCGTACATCAGCACATCATCGCTGGCAGCCGCCGAGCGGCGGAGCCGCATGCGCGGAACGCAGCTGACCGGCTTGCCTGCGACGCGATCTTTGAGATAATTTCGCGCGATCTTCTGGCCACGCTCATCCAGCCCGGCGATAGCAGCGAGCGTGTTCTCGCGCAGTTCGTCCTGGCGGCTGTCAGCAGCGAGCAGCGGCGCCGAGCCGATGATAGCCGCCAGAGCGAGTGCAACTGGAAGTGTACGCACGTCCGTTATCCTTTCATTCGCCCCCTGACTCCGGGCGTCAGTTTACACTCGATCCAGCATCGTTGCCAGACCGTTACCACGCACCGGTGTTGGGCATCGAGGCCCAGGGTTCGGCAGGCGGCAGATGCCCTTCCTGCAGCAGTTCGACCGAAATGCCGTCGGGGCTGCGAACGAAGGCCATATGGCCATCGCGCGGAGGGCGGTTAATCGTCACACCTGCGTCCATCAGCCGCTGGCAGGTTTCGTAGATGTTCTCGACGCGATAGGCCAGATGCCCGAAATTGCGCCCGCCGGTGTACACCTCCGGGTCCCAGTTATGGGTCAGCTCGACCTCGGCCA
Organism: Blastomonas fulva; assembly: GCF_003431825.1. Lineage (GTDB taxonomy): Bacteria > Pseudomonadota > Alphaproteobacteria > Sphingomonadales > Sphingomonadaceae > Blastomonas > Blastomonas fulva. Next base: position 2,681,150 of record NZ_CP020083.1, read on the forward strand.
CGCCTTCCTGCCCGGGCGCCGCGAGAAAGATCAGCGTGAACCGGCCCTGCTCGCTGTCGAACCGCTTGGTTTCTTTCAGGCCGATCAGCTCGAAAAACCGGACGGTGGCCTCCGGATCAGTGACTCGGATCATGGTGTGCAGATATTTCGTCATTATACTCTACTCAATTCATCGCAGTTAAGACACGGTTCATCGCAGCAACGCTAATCGATGGGTCGTGCCGTGAGGTGGGTTACCTGCCGAATATAGGCGGTGCGTGTGGCATTGAAAGGACAATGGGAATGGTTGAGGGCGGGGAATCGGACGGCGCGGGCAAACGCGGCTGGGTGGCGAACACCGTGCTGCTGGCAGGGGCCGGAATCCTGGCGTTGGGAATGGTCGCAGGCGGCTATCTGCTGGGCGATGGACTGCTCCGCGCCAAGCAGGCCGATCGCTCGGTCACGGTGCGCGGGCTTGCCGAGAAGGATGTGACCGCAGATCTTGCCACCTGGACCATCGCCTATTCGGCGCAGGCGGACAATCTGGCTGCAGCGCAGGACGATATCGATGCCGACACCAAGGCGCTGCGCGGCTTCTTCACCGATCTGGGCTTTGATGGCGATGCGCTGCAACCGACCGGCGCGAACGTCTCGCAGTTCCAGAACAACTACGGCACCACCACCTACACCATCCGCCAGCGCCTTTCGCTGCGGACCAACGACATCAAGAAGGCACAGGCGGCGGTCAAGCGGCAGTTCGACCTGATCAAGCGTGGCGTGGTGCTCGAGGAAGGCTCAGGCATGGCCTACAGCTTCACCAAGCTCAACGACATCAAGCCCAAGATGGTGGCCGAAGCGACCAAGGATGCGCGGGCCTCTGCCGAACAGTTCGCTCAGGACAGCGGCACCGGCGTGGGCGGGATCAAGAGCGCGACCCAGGGCTATTTCTCGGTCGAATCGCGCGATGGCGACACCGGCGGCGGCTGGGGCGTGAGCGATACGCCCTACAAGAAGGTCCGCGTGGTCACCACGGTGGACTTCTACCTGGATTGATTGGGGCAATCTCTCCCCTCCCGCTTGCGGGAGGGGAGGTGACTGGTCCTTACTGCGCCTTGGCTGGCTCGGCGCCCTTGGCCCCAGTTTCCGCGTCGTCGAGTTGGGTCAGATGGTTGCGCGCGGTCTTGGCGATCGGGCCGTCGGGGCGGATATCGATCGCCTGCGTCCAGTTGCGCCGGGCGATGTCGTATTTGCCCGCGCTCGCAGCGATGTTGCCCGCCTCCAGCGCCACTTCGGGATCGCGCGGGGCGAGGCGCGCGGCGATGTCGATATCGGCCTGCGCACGGTCGAGCTTGCCCTGTCTGCGCGCCAGCGTCGCCGACAGCAACCAGGCGAGCGGATCTTCGGGCACCAGCCGGTGCGCCTCGGCAAAAGCGGCTTCGGCTTCCTCGGCCTTGCCTGCCACCACCAGGGCGCGGGCGCGGTCGAGATGCAGTTCGCCGAGCAAAAGCCCCTCGCTTACCCCTCGCGCCATCGCTGCATCGAAATAAGTAAGCGCGAGCGCTGCGTCACCCGAGGCGAGCGCGGCGTTGCCCGCCTGGGTCCACAGGTTCGCAGCGCGGTTGTCGCGCGCGCGCTCCGCATCGCGTGCGGCGGCGACGAACGCGTCGGCAGCGGCCCCCCAGCGCCCGTCCTTGGCATAGGCAAAGCCCAGGCAGTGCCGCGCGAAATAGCCGCCCCCGCCGATCAGCCATTCATTCGCCGCGACGATTCCGCTCGCCGGATCGTCGGTGGCCATGTCCATGCACGCCTCGAACCGGGCCTCGTCGTTGAGCGGCGCCACGAACGCCGGAGCTGCGGGTCCCGCAGGCTGCGCGGGCGCCTCGCCGGATTGTCCTGCCACGACGGGCTGCGCCGGCTGCTCGGGCTGTGCCGGTTGCCCGCCTGGCGGGACGACGCCTTCGCCGGATGCGGTTTGCGCGGCTGCAAGCAGCATCAGTGCAGAAATGAGGGGCAGGGTCATGGAGCCGTATCCTGTTGGAGGTCGGAGCCGCGCATGGCGGTGCGGACCTTAACCGTGGCTGGCCGGGGCGGCGCAGGCCGCCGCGATCGCTGCGGCAAAGGCCTCGCCGCCATCGGCGGTCCGATCGAGCGACAGCCAGGGTTCAATGAGCTCGATTTCCATCAGCACATAGCCTCCATGCCCATCGCCGACCATGTCGACGCGGGCGTAGAGCACATCGCCATCGACCGCCGCGATGGTCTGCGCGGCCAAGGTTTGAGCCGCCGCCGGGGGATCGATCGCGGTTGAAATCCCGCCGAACTGCCCCTGTACGCGAAAATCGCCGTTGGCGGGGCGCTTGACGATGGCATGCGCAAGGGTTCCCGCCAGGTAGAACAGCGACAGCTCGCCATCGCTGGTGATGCACGGCATCATTGGCTGCACCAGCATCGTGCGGCCCAGCGCCTCTGCAGGACAGGGCGCGCCGTCGCGCAGCAGCCAGGTATGGTCAGATCCTGCCGACACCGGCGGCTTGATGACGATCTCGCCGATCGCGAAATGGCTGCGCGCCTCGGCCAGCGCGGCTTCGTCCAGCGCCTCATGGAACCGGGTCGGAACGATGGCGACGCCCTTGCGAGCGAGTTCGAGCAGATAGCGCTTGTCGGTATTCCAGCGCAGTATCTCGAGCGGATTCAGAAAGCGTGTGCCGTGCCAGCTGTCGAGCTGCGCATGCCAGCGTGGCAGATCGCGATGATAGCCCCACGCCATCAGCGGGAGTACCAGATCATGCGCCAGCGGCCGCGTATCGGTCCATGCGCGCCATTCGACGGACTTGCCGTGGCGCGCCAGCAACGGCTCTATCTGCCGTGCCTGATCACGCCAGTCGTCATACCGGCTGAGGTCGGCATCATCGGGGATCAGGATGCAGATGGACATGGAGGCACTCGGTCAGTTTGGCAGGGGCAAGGCGTTGAGGCTTGATCGCCCGGCGGTTTCGGGTCAACAGTTCGCGCCATGACCGATCCTGCCCCCGTAATCCAGAGCCTGTTTGCCGGGCTGCCCATCTTCATGCTGCATCTGGGATCGGCGACGCTGGCCTGGGCCGCGGCGCTGGCGCTGTATGTCTGGATCACCCCGCATCGCGAATTCGCACTGATCCGCGAAGGCAATATGGCGGCGGCCGTGTCCTTTGGCGGCGCGGCGATCGGCCTCGCGCTGCCGCTGGCGTTCTGCCTGGCTGCCTCGGTGAACGTCTGGGACGTGCTGATCTGGGGCAGCGTCACGCTGATCCTCCAGCTCATCGCCTTTCGCGCGGTCGATCTGCTGATCGGAAACCTGTCGAAACGGATCGAGGAGAACGAAGTGGCTGCGGCGACCTTTCTGGCGATGACCAAGATCGCATTGGCCTGCCTCAACGCAGCAGCGGTCGCCGGATAAAAAAATGGCGGAGCGCCGTTGGGCGCCCCGCCAGGTTTCGGATCATCGCAAATTCACATCCGCGAGGATCGTCCGCTGATTAGAAACGGAATGCGGTGGTGACGCGGACCGAGTGGAAATCGAAGTTCGGATCGCTGCGTCGCATGTCGGTCTGGCCCGACACCAGCAGGAACGGGTTGGTCGCAGGCGCGGTGCCCGGACCGACGTTCACGACGTAATCGTCGTTGGTGTAGGTGTTGTAGAGATATTCCAGACCAATGCTCATGTTTGGAGCGATCTTGGCTTCGACGCCGCCACCGGCCTGCCAGCCCCATGCCCAATCCTTGCCGTTGCGCGGCGTGAAGGAGTTGGCGCCGTTCGAGGTCTGGAAGCTGTTTTCGATGCGACCATAGCTCGCGCCGCCGGTTGCATAGAACAGGATGCCGCCGCCGGGGGTGTAGCCTGCGCGGGCACGGGCAGACACGGCGTAATCGAGTTCACGCGTGAAGGTGTAGTTGGCAGGGGTGCTGCTGAATGCGGTGGTGAAATCCTTGGCTTCCGAACGGCTGCCTTCGACCAGTGCGCCGAGCACGAAGTTGCCAAAACGCTTGTCGGCGCCGATGCGAACGCCATACTCGATGCCGTTCTGGTCCTGACGGCAGCCGCCAGCCGCGTTGTTGGCCTGAGCCGCGCCCTTGCAGAAGCCAGGTGCGAATGCGTTGGCGCCCGAGGTGGTAAACACTCCGTCACCGAAATCTCCATCGACGTTGGTGTCGAACACCACGCCCTCACGGCGATCGCTCGACTGCGCCGAATAACCGAAATGGCCGCCGACATAGACGCCGTCGAAATCGGTATCTTCCTTGACGGTCTGGGCGAAGGCAGGGGTTGCCAGCATCGCAATGGCGATGGCAGAAACTGCGGAAAACTTGATGGGGGTAGTCATATGTTCGCGTCCTTGCGTTTTTAATTCAGACGCTTGCCAAACCAACGGATGTGATCCCGGTTCCAAGTAATTTGATAATGTGGATAACGCGTTGCCGATTTGTCACAGTCTAATTTTGTCACAAGTGATGACATGAATGGCTGATTAATAACACCGTTATCATCTGTTCATTTAGGTCATCATCGAAGACATGAGAATCTCTGGACATGACTTTGAGCCAGCAAGCGTCGCGTCGCACTTGATTCCGGTGGCCCAACCACTAGCCTTGGGAGTATGCGCGATGCCGCCATTGGTTCCCACAATCCGGAGTGTTCATGAGCAGCAAGCGCACCAGCAATCGCCGCGGCTGCCTGCCCTGGGTGTTGGGGGGCGTGCTGCTGTGGATCTGGTTCAGCGGTGATGATCCGCAGTGGCAGGACGGCGAGCTGGTGGTCGAGCAATTTGATCCGCGCAACCCGCGCCGCCCAATGCCAGAGATCGGCGAGAGTTTCGTCATTGCCGATCCCGGCCCGCAGCAGGACAGCCAAGGCACGGCCTTTGCGGTGGATGGCGACGGGACCTGGCTGACCGCGCAGCATGTCACGCACGGGTGCGACCGGTTGGGGATGGTCTCCGATGGAGCGATCGATCCGCTGGTCGATGTCCTCGAAAGCGCCGAGGCCGATGTCTCGGTGATACGCCAGGGTCCGCAGGCGCGCTTCGCTCTGGCGCTGACCGAGGATCTGCCCGAAGAGGGTGCGCTGGGCTATCATATGGGATTTCCGGCAGGCGAACCTTCGGTCGTTGTGTCGCGCTATATCGGCCAGACCTTTGCGCAACGCGGTGGCCCTGGCGGAGTTGCCGAACCGATCCTCGCCTGGGCCGAAGGCGACCGCTTGCCTCCGACCGATGGTGCGCTGGGCGGGATCAGCGGCGGGCCGACCTTTGACGAACAGGGTAGGGTGGTCGGGGTCAACGCCGCATCCACGCCGCGCCGTGGCCGGGTGCTCACCACCGATCCTGTGGCGATCGGGCGGCTGGTGCAGGCGAGCGCCGCGGTGGACGACCGGGGCCAGATCACCAATCTTTCGACCCCCGCCAGCGCCGCATCGCTGTTCCGCGTCCTCCTCGACCAGGGGATCATCCGGCAGGTCTATTGCGATGTGCGCTAGGGCTGGCTATGGGCGCGCAAAGCCCATGATGACTGGACACACGCGATGACCGAGACGCCCGAAACCGCCGAACAGACCACCCCCGCAGCAGCGGCCAGCGGCGATGTGCCGCCCGATCGTCTGGCGATCAGCCCACGCAGCCCGCATTTCGACGGCGATCTGCTCGCGCGCGGCATCGGCATCCGCTTCAAGGGCGTCGAGAAGAACAATGTCGAGGAATACTCGATCTCCGAAGGCTGGATTCGCGTCCAGGCCGGCAAGACCATGGACCGCAAGGGACAGCCGCTGACGCTCAAACTGAGCGGCCCGGTGGAAGCCTGGTACAAGGATCTGGGCGACGACGCTCCGGTCGCCAAGGCAGGCTGAGCTAGCCGCCAATCCTGCCGATCAGGTCGCCGATCGGATCGGCCTGCGGAGCGGGAAGCGGCGGCGGTGACATGCGCACGGTCTCGCGCCGAGCCTTGTCCTGCTGCTTGAGATAGCGCGCATAGTCTCGGCGCTGCTTTTCGATCTGCTTGAGCTTCTTGCGCGCTTCCTTTTCGGCGAGCCGCTCGGCCTTGCGTTGCGCCTTGCGCTCGTCGCGCGAAAGTTCGCGGGTTGCTTCAACGTTCGAGGCGATCTGCACCGGCGGCGTCTGCAGCTGCCGGGGCGCGCGGCCCTGCGGATAGATGAACCCATGCACCGGATATCGCGTCGTGCCCAGCCCGCCGATCGGCGTGTACCACACCCTCACTTCGCTCCAGTCGTTCGCGGCAGACACGTCCTCGGCCAGAACGTCGCGTTCGATCTGGCCCTTGCGGCCGTTGATCGGCGACCAGTTGGCGTGATCGAGCAACACGCGGCGCGAATCGATGACCTTGCTCACCGCCGCGACATGGCCCAGCTGCATCGCGCGATGCGGCTTGAACGCCATCACCGCGCCGGGCGCGGGGCGCTGTCCCTTGGCATAGCGACCGTCGGCCTGCTGCCACCAGCTGTGCGCGTCGCCATAGATCTGGATTCCGCTCACCTGCCGCGCATAGGGCACGCATTGCAGCAGCGGCTCCTGCGCCTCCGATTGCGGGGAGGCGATGGTCAGGGCAGCAGCACAGGCCAGAACGGGCAAGAATCCGGGGCGCAGGAACATCGTGCCAAGTCTGGGGCAGAAAGGTTCAGAAAAAGTTTAGCATGATCTTCGCAGCGCTTCGCGCTTGCAGCCGAGGGGCAATCGCTCCAGCGTTGCCCCAATCGCGGGGCGACGATTCGAGGGGAGTGACCATGGGGCGACAGGGGCGCAGGCTCATTGCAGAAGGGCTCGGGTCCGGGCTGTTGTTTGCTTGTGTCGTCGGATCCGGGATCATGGCCGAGGCGCTGTCCGGGGGCAATGTCGCCATCGCGCTGCTCGGCAACACGCTGGCCACCGGCGCGATTCTGTATGTGCTGATCACCATTTTCGGCCCGGTTTCAGGCGCGCACTTCAACCCGGCGGTGACATTGGTGATGCGGCTGCGCGGAGAGATCGGCACGCGCGAGGCGCTGGCGTTCGTCGTCATGCAGTTGACCGGCGGGATCATCGGCATCTTCGTGACCCATCTGATGTTCGACCTGCCGATCCTGCAGATGTCTCTCAAAACGCGCGCCGGGATCGGCAACTGGACCGGCGAGTTCGTCGCGACCTTCGGCCTGTTGCTGACGATCCTGGGGAGTGTGCGATACCGGCCGGACAACGTGCCAGCCGCTGTCGCGCTGTATATCGTGGCAGGCTATTGGTTCACCAGCTCGACCAGCTTTGCCAACCCCGCGATTGCGGTGGCACGGTCGCTGTCGAACAGCTTTGCAGGCATTGCCCCTGCCGATGTGCCGATGTTCGTCGTCATGCAGTTTGCCGGCGCAATCGCGGCATGGGCGGTCGGGCGCGTGCTGTTCGTCGAGGACTGAAACCGCAGCTGTGCGGGTACCGGCGGCGGTGCTGCACTTCTCCGATGACAAATCGCCGCCAAACGCCTATCTGCCGCAGCCATCATGACCACCCCCATCACTATTCCCGCCCCGCCGAAAGTCGGCATGGTCTCGCTTGGCTGCCCCAAGGCGCTGGTCGATTCCGAACGCATCCTAACCAAGCTGCGCGCCGAGGGCTATCAGATGTCCGCCGATTACGCGGGCGCCGATGTCGTGCTGGTCAACACCTGCGGCTTTCTCGACAGCGCCAAGGAGGAGAGCCTTGAGGCAATCGGCGAGGCGATGGCCGAGAACGGCCGCGTCATCGTCACCGGCTGCATGGGCAACGAGGCCGATGTCATCCGCGCGCGCTTCCCCGATGTGCTCGCGGTCACCGGCGCGCATCAGTATGAGGATGTCGTCCAGGCCGTCCACGATGCCGCTCCGCCTGCGCGCGGCGCTTTCATTGATCTGGTCCCGGAAGGCGGCATCAAGCTGACACCGCGCCACTATAGCTATCTGAAGATTTCCGAAGGCTGCAACCACCGCTGCTCGTTCTGCATTATCCCGTCCTTGCGCGGCGACCTCGTCAGCCGCCGAATTGATGCGGTGCTGCGCGAGGCGGAAAAGCTGGTCGCGGCAGGAACCCGCGAGCTGCTGGTGATCAGCCAGGATACCTCGGCCTATGGCGTCGATACCCGGCACGAACCGCGCGACTGGAAGGGGCGTCCGGTGCGTGCGCACATGACCGATCTTGCGCGCGAGCTCGGCGGCCTGCGGACCCCGGAGGGCAAGGCGCCCTGGGTGAGGCTGCATTATGTCTACCCGTACCCGCATGTCGACCATGTCATCCCGCTGATGGCCGAAGGTCTGCTCACCCCCTATCTTGATATCCCGTTCCAGCACGCAGCCCCTGCGGTGCTCAAGCGGATGAAGCGCCCGGCGAACGAGGCCAAGGTGCTCGACCGGATCAAGGCGTGGCGCACCATCGCGCCCGATATCACCATCCGCTCGTCGTTCGTTGTCGGCTTTCCCGGCGAGACCGAGGCAGACTTCCAGTATCTGCTCGACTGGCTGGACGAAGCGCAACTCGACCGCGTCGGCGGCTTCCGCTTCGAGCCGGTGGAGGGCGCTGCCGCCAATGACCTGTCCGATCCGGTGCCCGAAGAGGTCAAGGAAGAGCGTTACCAGCGGCTGATGGAAAAGACCGCCGCGATCAGTGCCGCAAAGCTTGCCGCTAAGGTCGGCCGCACGCTGCCCGTGATCATCGACGAAGTCGGCGAGCCTGACGAGGAAGACGGCTCGGTCGGGGCCACTGGGCGTTCGCAGGCCGATGCGCCCGAGATCGACGGCCATGTCTATCTGCGCGACGTGCCAGAGGGC